>JAZQQO010000063.1:0-25687 GCA_045629085.1 Bacteroidaceae bacterium | reverse complement strand
TCCCTTAAAAAAATCCCCCGGAAAAAGAACACCATTAAATACCCAGCCCCCAATAAGCCCAAAAGGGAAGATGAGCATACTGTGAACACTCTAAAAAAACAACACGCTGCGTCTCTCCGAGAAAGACGCTGCGTCTCTTGAAAAATGACGCTGCGTCTCTTGGAAAATGACGCTGCGTCTCTTGGAAAGTAATGCTGCATTACTCGAAAAGCAGTGCAGCGTGAACGTCGTTTTCGTCACCCATTATTCAACACCCATTGACAAATCCGAGAAAAATCAAATAAAAGTGTGGCAAATAGCGACAGTGTGCGACAGCGGGTCAGAGGAATGTTGTAACTTTGCAGTGCAATTCCGAAACATTGCAGAGAGTTTATAACAAAAAGATATAAATTATAATTATTTTCTTTCGTTTTGTTTTGCCATTTCGATATTTTACTTTACCTTTGCAGTGTTTTTGAGTAGCATACGTTACATTTTGTAAGCCAAAATAGGTAAAAAGAATACAAAAAGACAGAACTTATGGTTAAGAAACGCTGGATTGTACTGATGACCGCAATGGTCATATTTGCGATTTGGGGATGCTTCTCGTCAGAAGCACCCTTCGAGTGTGAGTTTGGAACGGGCGAGGGACAGATCAATCCTGCCGATGTGGCATGGCTGATTACAGCCACCATATTCGTACTGATGATGACGCCTGGCTTGTCGTTCTTCTACGGCGGTATGGTGGGTGCACGCAATGTCATCTCGACGATGCTGCAGTCGTTCATCGCCATGGGCCTCATCTCCGTGCTTTGGGTGGTCATAGGGTTCTCGCTTTGCTTCGGCGACGATCTTGGAGGCCTTGGCATCATAGGCGACCCCACATCCTTCCCGATGCTGAGCAATGTAGGTGGCGCTACCTACATCACGGAGAACACAGGCAAATTTGTGGGCGGAGCCAGCATTCCCTTGGCACTCTTCGCCCTGTTCCAGATGAAGTTTGCCATCATCACTCCTTCGCTTATCACGGGATCATTTGCCGAGCGCGTACGCTTCTCAGGCTACATGTGGTTTATGATCTTCTTCTTTTTCTTCATCTACTGCCCCCTGGCCCACATGACGTGGCATCCCGACGGACTGTTCCTGAACTGGGGCGTAGTGGACTTTGCCGGTGGTATCGTGGTACATGCTTCGAGCGGTGTTGCAGCGCTGGCCGGTGCCATCTTCCTGGGTAGAAGAAAAGCAGCCAACCGTCACTCACAGCCCGCCAACATCCCCTTCGTACTCTTGGGTGCTGCCATGCTTTGGTTAGGATGGTTCGGATTCAATGCCGGTAGCTCGCTGCACTCCGACGGCACGGCTGTCAAGGCCTTCCTTAACACCAACACCGCATCGGCAGTGGCCATGATGACATGGATCTTCTTCGACTGTCTGCGAGGCAGAAAGCCAAGTGCCATGGGAGCCGCAGTAGGATGCGTAGTGGGTCTTGTAGCCATCACACCCTCAGCTGGTTACGTCACCGTGGGACAATCCATCACCATCTCCTTCATCATCACACTCATCTGCAACATCGCAGTGAACTGGGGTAAGGGTCGCAGTGTGGACGATGCCCTTGACGTATTCCCCACACACGGTACGGGCGGTATCTTCGGTACGGTGCTGACGGGTATCTTCATTCAGGAAGGTCTGATTGCCGGTTCGTGGGATGGCTTCGTGGTGTTCCTCTACCACTTGCTGGCCATCGTACTCGTCATCGTCTACACATTCGCCATGAGTTATTTCGGCTACTGGCTCATTGACAAGTTTATCCCCATGCGTGTCAGCGCTAAGAGCGAGAGCATCGGCCTCGACATCTCACAACACGACGAGCAGTATGGCTTGGCTCATGTGGGCGAGCGCGAGATTGCTGAGTACGCTCAGTATGAGCAAGAAAAAAGAAAGAAATAGCCCCCCCCTACCCCCCGAGGGGGAATAAGAGTAATGTTGAATATTATAAAGATGTAAGCTTAAAACAACCAATAAACCAACAGAAACAACAAAGAAAACTAAACAACAAAGAAGATATGGCTTACATTAATCTAAAAGACCTGACCGACAGCCGCGACGCTGTCAACAAATGGATGGAACGATTTGGCGTGCGTTTCGGCGTGTACAAGCATGGCGTGTTCAACGAACAGTTGTTCCCATTCGACTCCATCCCTCGTGTCATCCCCAAGACGCAGTGGGACTACCTGGAGGCAGGACTCAAGCAGAGAGTCAAGGCACTCAACCTCTTCCTATGGGACATCTACCACGAGAAGAAAATCATCAAGGACGGCATCGTGCCGGAGGAGTTCGTATATTCGAGCAAGGGCTACATGCCTGAGTGCGAAGGCATTGATCCCATCGGCAATGTGTATGCCCACATCGCCGGCATCGACCTCGTGGAAGGCAAGGACGGCGAGTGGTACGTGCTGGAGGACAACCTTCGCATTCCGAGCGGAGCCTCCTACCCCATGATTGCACGTGACCTCTGCCGTAAGGTGTCGCCCAAGACGTTCGAGGACAACTCGGTGGCCGACAACCGCAACTACAGCGCGTTGCTCAAGGAGATGATGGACGCGATGAAGGCACCTGTGCAGGACAGTTGTGGCGACGAGCCATGCATAGCCGTCATCCTGACTCCCGGCCGTTACAACTCTGCCTTCTTCGAGCACAGCTATCTGGCAGAGAAGACAGGAGCCACACTCGCCTACCCCGGTGACCTCTTCGTGGAGGACAACAAGGTGTACTATGGCGGCATGTTCAAGCAGAAGATACGCGTGGGAGCCATCTACCGCCGCGTCAGCGACGAGTATATGGACCCTCTGACCTTCGAGGCAGAATCGCTATTGGGAATCCCCGGTGTCATGCAGGCTTATCGCGAGGGCAACGTAGCCTTGATCAATGCCATCGGCAATGGTGTGGCTGACGACAAGGGCATCTACTACTTCGTGCCGAAGATGGTGGAATACTATCTCGACGAGGACCCCATCCTGCAGAACGCGCCGACCTACCTGCCTTACTACGAGAAGGACAAGCAGTACGTCATCGAAAACCTGCCGAAACTGGTCATCAAGGATGTCAGCGAAGCAGGTGGCTACGGCGTGCTCTTCGGACGCGACATGGACGACAAGCAACTGGCCGAGATGCGCAAGCTGGTGGAGGACGAGCCACGACGCTGGATTGCTCAGGAGGTGATTGACTTCAAGGATCTCGAACTATTGGAGGGAGACGAAGTGGTAGAGCGCAAAGCCGACCTGCGTGCCTTCGTCATCAGCGGCGAAGAGACAAAGGTGTGGAAGAGCGGCCTTACACGCTTCTCACGCAACCCCAACTCGTTTGTCGTGAACTCCAGCCAGGGTGGTGGTTTCAAGGACACATGGGTGATGGTGAAGTAAGTGGCCCCTCTCCGGCCGCAAGCGGCCACCTCCCCCAAAGGGGAAGAATTATATACTGAGACCTCGTTATATGAGGAATTGGGGACTGAAAGACATCAACTCACAATCGATTCTTTAGAACAAAAATATTAATTACAATTCAAAACACCTTTTGCTCTAACGGCATAATCTATAAAAACTCTCCCCATCATGGGGGAGATGTCCGAGGGGCAGTGAGGGTCTTCTATAACTATGGTAATTTCAGCAAATAAAGCCAACCGATTGTACTGGTTGGGAAGATACGTAGAGAGAGTGTATATGACGCTGCACTTGCTGCGTCGAGTGTACGACAAGATGATTGACGGAGAGCCAACCGACTACGAGGAGTTCTGGAAGAAACTGGACGTGTCGGACAGTTATGCCTCGACAAGCGAGTTCCGATTGGGCATGATGTATGATGAGGAGAATGCCAGTTCCGTACTGTCATCCCTCAACCGTGCCATGGACAATGCCATCATGCTGCGCGAAGACATCAAGAGCGAGACGATGTCGTACATCGAGATGAGCATCGTACTGATGAAGGAATGCCGCGCCAAGGCCGAGTCGAACATCACCAATCTGCAAAACGTGACAGACTGGATGCTGGCATTCCGTGGTTCGGCAGCACAGCGTATCGAGTCGCCTAAGATACTGAGCATCATTGCCATCGGTCAGATCATCGAAAAGATAGACATCATGCTGCGTTTCTGCTACTGCTATGACCGCATCGCCACGCAGTACTACATGCTCAGGAACTGGGCAAAGGAGTGGCCCGAACTGCTTGACGAGAACATCGACAAGCAGATCAGCGAGATGCTGCAGCCAGAGAGTTACAAGGATGCCGACGAGGACTTCCGTTGGAAACTTTGTAAATTTATAAATAATGTAGTGCGCGCGTGAGACTTACCTACGAGTACCATACAAGCGTCACGTTCCGGCCAAGCATCGGACGCCACACCATCTTGCTGCGATGCCTGCCCGCCAAGCATCCCTTTCTGCAGATACGCCACGAGGAGGTGCTGCTGGATGAGGGTTTCTGGAAAAAGGAAGGATACGACGGGCTGGGCAACCGCATCATCACGGCAGGCACAGGGGAGCGGCATCGGGAGCTGTGCTACACGGCAAGGGGCGAGGTGGAATGTTCCACCTATTGCATCCCCGACGATAAGCCTCACCCGATGTACCGACAGCCTTCACGGCTGACGACATTGAGGACTCCAATCCCTCTCCCTCAAAACTGGAAGGAGTCAGCAGGGAGTGGCAAGAACGCCTTGGATGTTTGTCTCGAAATCATGCATTTTGTGCATCGCCACATCGCGTACACCCCTCACGTCACCACGCTCAACACCACTGCCGAGGAGGCATTCATACTAAGGAAAGGCGTGTGTCAGGACTATGCGCATCTGATGGTGTCGCTCTGTCGGGAACAGGGCTTTCCGGCTCGTTACGTATGCGGACTGATGCTGGGCGAAGGTTCAACCCACGCATGGGTGGAAGTGCACGATGGCCAATGCTGGTATGCCTTCGACCCGACCAACGACACGGCGGTGGCAACAGGCTACATCAAGATGGCACACGGACGTGATGCGCTGGACTGCCCCGTAAGCAGAGGCACTTTCGTAGGCATCACGGAACAGGAAACGGAAGTAAAAGTTAGCGTATTCACGTTGTAAAGGTTATGGGTTATAGGTTATGGGTTATAGGTTATAGATATTTTACTAATAGACAAATCAATTATGATAAAAACAATTGTAGATACTGAACTGCCGTTAGCAGAAAGGCTTCTTGTAAGGAAGAACGTCATCACGCATGGCAAGGGCAAGAAGCGTTTCTGCATCGTCACCGGTACGCACGGCGACGAGCTGGAGGGGCAGATGGTGTGCTACGAGATGGCACGCCTCGTACAGGAGCACATCGAGCAACTCGATGGCACGGTGGAGGTCTACCCTGCCCTCAATCCACTGGGCATCGACACCATTCAACGCGGCGTACCCAACTTCGACCTCGACATGAACCGCATCTTTCCCGGCAACGAGCACGGCACGATGGCCGAACAAGCCGCCTACCGCATCTGCGAGGACTTGAAGGGAGCCGACATGGTACTCGACATCCACTCAAGCAACCTCTATCTGCGTGAATCGCCACAGGTGCGCATCAATGTGCTCAACGAGCAGGAACTTGTGCCACAAGCCAAGCATCTGGGCGTGGACTTCATCTGGGTACACGATGCAGCCACGGTACTCGAAGCCACGCTGGCCCACTCACTCAACAGTACGGGCACACCATGCCTTGTCGTGGAGATGGGCGTAGGACAACGTATCAACCACAAGATGTGCCTGCGATTGATCAGCGGCATCTTCAACCTGATGCGCGAGATGGGGTTATGGAAGGGAGACACACCCCAGGAAGACACGATGGGCAAAGCGTCTATCGTATGCAAGGGCGACCGTGTCACATTCCTCAACGCGGAGCGCTCTGGCGTGTTCCTCACCGATCTGCGTACAGGCAAGGTCGTGGAGCAAGGACAGTCGATAGGCAAGATCGTCGATCCACTGACCGGAACGACATTGAGCGACGTCGTATCACCCGTCGACGGTTTCCTCTTCACCATCCGCGCCTACCCCATCGTCTACGAGGGATCGCTGATGGCACGCATCTTCCGATACAGCGAGGATGAAATGGACACCATAAACGCCGTGTGCGAGGCAGAACAACAAGAATAAAGAGCATCATGAAGAAAGAGATACTGTTTCAGATGAAGTCGACCTATCGCGACGACTTCAAGATTGAAGGCTACCGATTTGGCAGCGGAGAAAAGACTGCCTGCATCGTGGGCCCCATGCGTGGCGACGAGGTACAGCAGCAATACATCTGTTCGCAGATTGTCAGGGAGTTGCAGCAAACAGAGGCCGCAGGAGGCATCACCGACGACAAGAGCATTCTCGTCATTCCAAGTTGCAATCCCTTCTCGATGAATGTCGGACGACGCTTCTGGGCAATGGATGGAACCGACATCAACCGTATGTTCCCCGGCTACGATCAGGGAGAGACCACGCAGCGCATCGCCGCAGCCATCTTCAAGCATCTCGAAGGCTTCAAGTATGGTCTGCAGCTGGCATCGTTCTACGTGCCGGGCGAATTCGTGCCACATGTCCGCATGCTTCGCACCGGTTACGAGGACACCGAGTCAGCACGGCTTTTCGGAATGCCTTACGTCACCGTACGCAAGCCCCTACCTTTTGACACCACGCTCCTGAACTACAACTGGCAGATATGGAACACCTCGGCATTCAGCGTCTATTCAGGTCTTACCGACAGCATCGACCCTGAAGACTCACAGCAAGCCGTTACTGCCGTAATGCGTTTCCTGTCGGGAATCGGGGCCATCCAGCAGGCACCACTCACACCGGGTTTCCAATCCGTGCTGCTCAACGAGGACATCCTGCATAGCATATCAGCTCATCACGCCGGCATCTACGTCAGAAAACACAAGGCTGGAGACTCAGTAAAGGCTGGTGACGTGTTGGCACGTATCATGCATCCCTATGACGGACGCATACTCGAAGAAGTGCGCAGCGAGGTGGATGGAACTATCTTTTTTTCACACCACAGACCTCTCGTCTTACAAAATGCGCTGCTTTACCGCATAGCAAGCGTCACGGAGTAACATTTTTCAACTTTTTATACCTTTTTCAATACTTTTTTCTACAAAATATTTGCAGTTTGCTTGTTTTTTGTTACCTTTGCACCCGAAAATCAAGCGAAAAGGTTTTCTGCGAAACGAAAGAAAGTACTAAAAACAATTAATAACCAACAAAACAGAATCCAAATTATGGACGCAAAAAAGGTATTAGAAGATCTGAAAAGACGCTTCCCCAATGAGCCTGAGTATCATCAGGCAGTAGAAGAGGTACTTGGCACTATCGAAGAGGAGTACAACAAGCACCCCGAGTTTGACAAGGTAAATTTGATTGAGCGCCTGTGCATTCCCGATCGCGTATATCAGTTCCGCGTTAGCTGGATGGACGACAATGGTAACGTACAGACCAACATGGGTTACCGCATCCAGCACAACAACGCTATTGGCCCCTACAAGGGTGGTATCCGTTTCCACCGCAGCGTTAACCTCAGCATCCTGAAGTTCCTTGCTTTCGAGCAGACCTTCAAGAACTCGCTGACTACCCTGGCTATGGGTGGTGCTAAGGGTGGTTCTGACTTCAGCCCCCGTGGCAAGTCTAACGCTGAGGTAATGCGTTTCTGCCAGGCATTCATGCTGGAGCTGTATCGTCACATCGGTGCTGACTGCGACGTTCCCGCTGGCGACATCGGTGTAGGTGGCCGCGAGGTAGGTTACATGTTCGGTGCTTACAAGAAGTACACTCGTCAGTTCGAGGGCGTTTTGACTGGTAAGGCTCTTGAGTTCGGTGGTTCGCTGATCCGCCCCGAGGCTACCGGTTACGGTACCGTTTACTTCCTCCGCGCTATGCTGAAGACCAAGGGCTTGGAGATCGCTGGCAAGAAGGTTGCCATCTCTGGTTCAGGCAACGTAGCTCAGTACGCTGCTGAGAAGGTTCTGCAGCTCGGTGGTCAGGTTATGACCATGTCTGACTCTGACGGTTACATCTACGATCCCGAGGGTATCGATCGCGCTAAGCTCGACTACATCTTCGACCTGAAGCAGGTACAGCGTGGCCGCATCAAGGAGTATGTTGAGGAGTATCCCAACGCTAAGTATGTAGAGGGTGCTAAGCCTTGGTTCGAGAAGGTAGACATCGCACTGCCCTGCGCTACCCAGAACGAGTTGAACGAGGAGCAGGCTAAGGCTCTGGTGGCTAACGGCTGTATCGCTGTGGCTGAGGGTGCTAACATGCCTACCACTCCCGATGCTATCAAGGTATTCCAGGATGCTAAGATTCTGTACTGCCCCGGTAAGGCAAGTAACGCTGGTGGTGTATCGGTATCAGGTCTTGAGATGGCTCAGAACTCACAGCGCCTCAGCTGGACTTCAGAGGAGGTTGACGCTAAGCTGCTCTGGATCATGGAGAACATCCACGAGAACTGCGTGAAGTATGGTACCGAGCCCGATGGTTACGTAAACTATGTGAAGGGTGCTAACGTGGCTGGCTTCATGAAGGTTGCCAAGGCTATGATGGCTCAGGGCGTATTCTAAGAAGAAGACGCGCCATCAAAGGTTTACATTTGAATGGCTCAGGGCGTATTCTAAAAAAGCCCCACCCCCAGCCCTCCCCCAAAGGGGAGGAGCCTCAATAAAGACAAGACGAGTTGCTCAATGTGAGCGGCTCGTCTTTTGTACGCACAAAAAAATAAAAGTAATGAATAATGAATAATGTATAATGGGATTAATGAGAGGCTGGCGCAGTGATACGCTCAAGGACACACATTATTGCTCATTATTCATTACTCATTATTCATTATTAATTACCCATTAATTACATTATCGTTAAAGGGTGGGAAACTTCAGAACGATTACTCTTCAGTCTCATCGAGGTCATCAGTCAACACCTCGAGTTCGTCAGCTGCCTCATCGAGATCCTCGGTAGGCTCTTCAATGTCAAAATTCTGCAGGCTCTCCAACAGATCAACCATACCCAGCAACTGCTCCATAGCAGCCTTGCCATCCTCACCAAGAGCCTTGTCGAGGTTAGCCTGCTGATCGGCACTCAGACCAGCCATCCAGTCCTTCATCTCGTGAGCTGCCTTGATAGCACCCTCGGTGTCATCAGCCTCCATAGCCTTGTTGAGCTGCTCTACGTAAGCCTCGCACTGCTTCTCCTCTGCACTCTTGCAAGACACCATTGAAAGGCTGATAGCAGCCAATGCAATTACAAAAAACTTCTTCATAAACTTTATAATTTAATAAATTTGTGCCTACCGCCTTCTACTCAGCGCCTCGGCTTTTTCTGTTATTCCCAGCATTCAATATCCTTCTCTATCTCTGGCAACATCGAGCGATGGAACTCAGGATCCCTTCCTTCCTTGCGCTGACGGAAATAGTCCTTATAGAGACGTACCACCCAGCGCGAAAGCAGGACGATAGAGAGGAGATTGATAAACGTCATTAGGGCCATGCCCAAATCCACCAAGCACCACGACTGCTGCAGCGACATAAAGCCTCCAGCAAGCACGGTAAATCCCGTTACGACACGGAACGCTTGTACCGCCCATTCCTTTCGGGTAATGAAACGTATGTTGGTCTCGCCATAGAAATAGTTGGCAATAATGGTGCTGTAGGCAAAAAGGAAGATGGCTGCGGTGAGGAACCATCGGCCGAAATCGCCGAGATGATGTTCCATGGCCGAACCGGTAAGCACGATGCCGTCCTGACCATTGTCGTAGATGCCGCTAAGAATGATGATGAAGGCTGTGCAAGTGCAGATGACGATGGTGTCGGTGAAGACGCCAAGCGACTGCAGCAAGCCTTGCTTTACGGGATGCGAGATGCTAGCCGTGGCTGCAGCATTGGGTGCACTACCCTCGCCTGCCTCGTTGCTGAAGAGACCACGCTTAACGCCCTGCATAATGGCGATGCCCAACACACCACCTGCAGCTTGGTTGATGCCAAAAGCGCTGTCAATAATGAGTTTGAACATGTGAGGCACCTCTCCTATATTCATTATCAGGATGTAAAAAGCCAACAAGAGATAACCCACAGCCATAAAAGGAACGACCATCGAGGCAAACTTCGAAATACGTTGGATACCTCCAAAGATAATGCCAAAGGTGAGCAACGTCAGCCCCACAGCCACAGAGATGGGAGGCAGTTCCTCACGTCCCACGGCACCATTGTAGGCGGCACTTACGGCTTCGCAAAGCGTATTGCTCTGCGTCACCTGATTAGCCATACCGAAAGTATAAATAATGAACACGGCAAACACCACACCCATCCAACGCGAATGCAATCCATGCTGCATATAATAGGCAGGGCCGCCATAGAAGGAATCCTCGCCACGACGCTTGAAGAGCTGTGCCAACGTTGCTTCAAAGAAAGCAGTAGCGGCACCGAAGAGAGCCATCACCCACATCCAGAACACAGCTCCGGGACCACCCACGCAGATGGCACTGGCCACACCAGCCAGATTGCCCGTGCCGACTCGGCTTGACAGACTCACGGCAAATGCCTGGAATGAATTGATGCTGCGCTGTCCGTTGTTTTGCGCATGCTCATCCTTCTTACCTGAGGTGAAGAGCAAGCGCATCATTTCCTTTAATTTCAGGAACTGCACACCTCTCAGGCACACAGTGAAGATGATGGCGCACCCTATCAGCATCGCAATGATGATGTAGGTCCAGAGAAAGTCAGAAATAGATTGAATGAGTTGCAAGGGAATTGGGAATTAGGAATGGAAACAATATACTATTAGGCACGACATGATATTTTGACACAGATTACGCAGATTTCACAGATTATTTCCATTTTGAGACGATTTGACGGATTCTATTTCTGCTAAAATAAAAAATCTGTGAAATCTGCGTAATCTGTGTCAAATAGTATATCATCGCCTTAGGAATTAGGAATTATGAATTATGAATTGTGAATTAAACCAGCTCCAATATCTCGGCTGGCGTCTCCACCATCTGGAAAGCACCAATCTCCTTCAGATAATCACGATCGCGGAAGCCCCAAAGGACAGAGATACAAGGGAGACCTGCATTGCGTGCCGTGGCCATGTCCACTTCCGAATCACCCACATAGATAGCCTCCTCAGCAGTCACGTCGAGTTTCTCCAGCGCCTTGAACACCATATCGGGGAAAGGTTTGCGACGCATCTCACGCTTCTCGCCGATGGCCACGTCGATGGTATCCTTAAAGAAACGGCGATAAAGTTCGTTGACTCCTGCCTGAAGTTTGTTGCTCACGATGGCCATCTTGTAGCCACGTGCCTTCAGCTCCTCCAGCAGTTCTTTTACGCCAGCATAGAGGTCGGTGTGATCCTGACAATGCTCCACGTAATGCTCCTGAAAAATCGAGAAACACTCGTCGAACTCCATCTCCTCCGCATCCTCAGGAACTGCCTGTTCCATCAGTCGGCGAACGCCATTGCCCACGAATCCACGCACTTCATCGAGAGTTCGTTCAGGCCAGCCCATCTGCTTCAAAGCATAATTAGTGCTTAGCATCAAATCATAGAGCGTATCGGTCAAAGTACCATCCAAATCGAAGATAATAGCCTTGTATTTCATGATTCTCGTTTAATATTTCGGTGCAAATGTACAAAAAAAAACTAAAACGTTTGGCAGAATAGTTAAAAATTCATATCTTTGCACAAAGAGAATTGTTAATTAACACATTTTATTCATTAAAAACTTTATTATTATGGCAACAAAAGTCGACACTATCATTAGTGCTAACAGTGAGAAGATGCCTATGTTCACCTACATTGGCCTCGGTGGTATCGTTTTGAACCTTATCACATTGTTCTTCATTCCCGCAGTCAGCGGATACAGCATCAGCACACTGTACATTCTTGTCGGTTGTATTTCTACTGCATGCAATGGTGTAGCAATGTACTATGTATATGACTCACTGAAGAAGGGTATGATCAACCTCGAGCAGCCCTGCACCTCATTGTCACAGTTCTGCTCATACGGTGTTTTGGCCATGTCTGCTCTCAGCATCCTGACCATGTTGATGGCTATGGGTTCTAAGAGCCTTGCAGGTACTGGTCTCTTCGCAGTTCTGCTCTCTTTGGTTTCTATCGTTTACTTCGTGCTCTACATCATCTTGGGTTGCAAGATCATGAGCAACTACGAGGGTAAACTGAAGACTCTGGGCGTAGTCATGGTTGCAGCTCCTGCTGTGATGATCCTCGGCTACATCATTGGCTTCTTCGCAGGTGGTATTGGTGGCGCAGGCACTCTCAACACTGTCATGAGCGTTATCGGTGCTGGTATCAGCGCTTACACCTACATCCTCGCTCACGACGTAGTAACTGGTAAGAGCCTCTTCTAATTCGAAGGTTATACCTATTTAATATAATAAGGTGGTCATCCGAACGATGGCTACCTTATTTTTTTGTTGTATTTTTTCTCCGTATTAAAAATTATTCGTACCTTTGCAGCCGCTAACGCGGATAAGGGAATCGAGTGCAAATCCCGAACTGTCCCGCAGCTGTAAGTTCCACCAATGGACGCAACACTTGGTCACTGACCTACGCTCGAAAGGAGAACACCATTGAGACACAAGGTTGGGAAGACGTTGCAGAGCCAGGAGCAAGTCAGAATACCTGCCGCGAAAGCTATCCACAAAAAGCCTCGAGGATTGGGCAATAAGGATGCAATGAAAAGATTCTGTACGATCATACTATTGCTTGCTGCGTCGCTATGCACCATAGCGCAGGAACAAGCTGAGCGCACCGACACGACCACGACACGTGAGGTGAGCAGTGATAGCTATATACACACAACGGCAACCTCCATTGACGAGGTGACCGTCTATGGCAAGCGTACCATACAAGATCACAGAAGCACGGCACCTGTCTATACGATCACACAAAGCTCACTCGACCAACTGGGCGTGACGGACATCAGCAGCGCACTGAGCCGCCTACCCGGCATCACGCTCAGAGATTACGGAGGTGCTGGCGGTTTGAAGACTGTGAGCGTACGTGGCTTCGGCGCCAAGCATACGGGTGTTGTATATGATGGCGTAGCACTGAGCAACAACCAGTCAGGCAGCATTGACGTGGCGCGTTACTCGATGGACAACGTGTCTGACCTCTCACTCGTCATCGGCAACGACGACAACATCTTCCAGCCGGCACGCAATGCCGCCTCGGCTGCAGCGCTCCACATCAACACCCTTAAACTTCCTACCGACGACCTCGGAATGCACCTTACGGGACAGTTACGAACCGGCTCATGGGGCTATGTCAATCCGCATATCCGTCTTGACAAGAACTTCAGCAAACGATTCGGCATGGCTCTCGTAGCTGATTTCCTCCATGCCAACAACGACTATCCTTACACCATCGACAACGTAGGGCATAAGGAGTATGCGCGTCGCAAAAATTCACGTATGAACAGCGGCAATGCAGACCTGAGCATAGTGTATCGTCCCTCGCAGGACAACACCATTTCCGTCAAAGGCTACTACTACAACAACAGCAGGCAACTACCCGGAATGGCTCATTACTACGTCAACGACAGCAGGCAGACCATGCACGACGAGAATGCTTTCGGACAGTTGAACTGGACGTCAACGCTCAGCAAAAAGCTGCAACTATCCTTCGTAACCAAGTTCAACTATGCCATGACGGATTTCAAGGATCCTGCCTATCCCGGTGGCGTAAAGGACCATCAGTACTGGCAACGAGAAGCATACACATCCGCAAGCTTACTGTACACTCTCAACAAGCACCTCGCACTTGACTATTCTGCCGACTACATCTACAACAACCTCACGGGCGGAGATGTCAGTGTGTATCGTTCGCCACAACGCCACACAGTACTACAGACCATTGCTGCAAAGTACACCATCCAACGCCTGACCATTGTAGGTCGACTGCTTCATTCAATCTACCGCAACAAGGCCATCACGGGTGAGAGTGCCAAGAGCATCGACCACCTTTCGCCCGCCATCTCGCTCAACTACAAGCTCTTGCCCAACGAGGAGCTCTACTTGCGCATGGGCTATAAGGACATCTTCCGTGCGCCCTCGTTCAGCGAGTCGTACTACGAGCACTTCGGCAGCACCGACCTCAACCCCGAGCGCACCAACCAGTTTAACCTTGGAGTCACCTGGACGCACCCCTACGGTTACGGTTCGAATTTCAGCCTCACTACCGACGCATATATAAATAAGGTGAAGGACAAGATCATCTCCATTCCCTACGATATGTTCAAATGGACGAATGTCAATCTGGGCAGCGTGCACTCACACGGATTCGACCTCACGGCACAAGTCAACCAGCGTGTGGCACAGCGTCATCGTTTGCTCTTGGCTGTCAACTACACTTTACAGAAGGTTCGCGACCGCACTGGCGACAAGTCATCAAAATACTACGATTATCAAGTGGCCTATACACCAGAATATTCTGGCGGTGCGTCGCTAGCGTGGGAGAATCCCTGGCTCAACATCTCTGCCAACACCGTGATGGTGGCGAGCCGATGGCCTAACAACGAGCACTATCAAGGCACTATGCTCCCTGGCTATAGCACCATTGGTCTTACGGCGTATCGCAACATCAACATACGGAATTTTGACCTGCATCTACGCTTCGACCTAAAAAATCTGCTCAACACACAGTATGAGATTGTGGGAAACTATCCCATGCCAGGCAGATCGTGGATGGCGACCATACGAATCAAATATTAAACCAATTAACATTTATAAATTAATAACAAAAAGAAACAGAGACATGAAAAAGTATCTTTCTTTTGCTGCTCTTGCAGTATGTGCAATGTTTGGCATGACCTCATGTGACGACAAGGACGAAACTCCCGAACTTATTCCCGTTCAGACCTCTGAGGGTGTATTCGTACTGAATAGTGGCAACCAGTCGGGCAAGATTGACGGTTCGCTCACCTACTACGACTACGCCACTGGTACGGCTACCCAGAAAGTCTATAAAGCTGCGAACGACAAGTCGCTCGGCGTAACCATCCCCGGTGCCGTAGTTTATGGCAGTAAGATCTACATTGTTGGTTCTGTTGAAAACACCGTTTTCATTGCCGACCGCAAGACTCTGAAGGAGATTGCCACCGTGAAGACCGAAGTGGAGGGTACTGGCGTTAAGGGTCGCCACATCTGCGCTGGCGAAGGCAAGGTGTTCGTAGCAACCTACAATAACGCAGTACTTGCCATCGACACCCTGACCAACGAGGTATGCAACACCTTCAAGAGCGGCGACTACAGCGACGGCATCTGCTACAGCAACGGTTACCTCTATACTGGCGACACCGACTATGGCCGCTACGGCAAGGAGACACATGGTACTCCCAGCGTCAGCAAGATCAACGTGGCTACGGGCGAGACCAAGATCATCACCAACGAAGCCTTCCGCAACCCCACCGACATCGTTTGCGTGGATGGCCGTATCTTTGTGCAAGACAAGGGTTACTACGGTGGTGCTGACGGTGGCCAGATTGAGCAGAACCTCTTCGAGTTGGATGCAGAAGGCAACATTATAAAGACCATCTGCGCCGCGTCTACCATCTGTGCCTCTAACGACAAGATTTACGTCATTAACTACCCCTACAAGTCTAAGGAGGCTCCTCAGTACAATGTATATGATGTGAAGACCGGCACACTCTCTAAGTTCTGCGATGGAAGCGAAGTGCTTTACCCCAACCTGATCTCAGTTGACCCCGTCAAGAACATCGTCTACATCAGCTCTTATCAGCTCAAGTCTGGCACCACGAGTGCAGACTATAAGGTTGATGGCTTCATTGCCATGTACGATGCTAAAACAGGTGCCTTCATCAAGACATTTGATTGCGGCGTGGGCGGTGGCGCTGTGGTGCCCAACACCTATACTGAAATCATCAAGAAATAATGAAACTAAGCAAACTTTTCTTTACAGCCATCATAGCCGTTCTGGTCGCGTGCCAGGGCGGCTATAAGGCTAACAATACAACCGATGGCAGCGAGGCCATGAAGTACGCCACGATGCTGAGTATGAAGGACTATGATGGCTACACCACGGCAGAGTTCCAGAACCCATGGGACTCCACTCGCGTGCTCCATCGCTATGTGCTCGTGCCCAAGGACGCCGAACTGCCTGCCAATCTGCCTGAAGGTGACATCATACGCACGCCACTCACCCACATGCTGGTCTATGTCTCCGTCCACTCCTCCCTCTTCAACGAACTTGGGGCACTGGATGCCATTGGCTCTGTAGGCGACAGCAAATATATGTACATCGACAAGTTGCAGGAGAGCATCCGCAGTGGCAAGGTCATTGAATGCGGTGAGAGTAAAGCCATCGACATAGAGCATATCATCGACGTGTCGCCCGATGCCGTCATCATCTCGGCCATGGAAGACAACAGCAGCTATGCCAAACTGCTTAATGTAGGCATACCCGTCATAGAGTGTGCCGACTACATGGAGACAGGCCCCCTGGAACGTGCCGAGTGGATGCGATTCTACGGTGCACTGGTCGGAAAGCGTGACGTGGCAGACAGTATCTTCGCTTGTGTGGAGAGAGAATATAATTCATTGAAAGACAAGGTAAAGGATCTGCCCAACAAGCCTACTGTGCTCGACGGCAAGAAACTCAACTCCTCGTGGTACGTGGCAGGCATCAAGTCGACCGTGGGTCAGCTCATTACTGATGCCGGTGGTGAGTATGTCTTTGCCGACGAGACATCCAATGGATCCGTACCCTACAGTCCCGAGACCGTCCTCGACCGTGGCATCGATGCCGACGTATGGATGCTCAAGTACTACAAGGACGAAAAGCTGACGCTCAAGGATGTGGAGAACGACTGGTTCGGATACAGTAAACTCAAAGCCTTTAAGGAGAAGCGCATCTATGCCGTAAACCTCAGCAAGACAGACTTCTACATGGTCACTCCTTTCCATCCCGAGGTGCTCCTTCGTGAGTACGTCTCCTTCTTCCACCCCGAAGTGATGGAAGATAATTACAAAACCCTATACTATGAGATTATTGACAATTAGCGGCCTCTTGCTTGCCGTCCTACTCTTCCTCTGCAACCTTGCCTTCGGTTCGGTGAACATACCGCTCGACCAGGTGGCCATGGTACTGACGGGACACGAGGCAGAGAAGGCAAGCTGGACGTTCATCATCCTGCAGTCGCGACTGCCCCAGGCCATTACGGCCATCTTCTGCGGTGCCTCACTGGCAGTGTCGGGACTGATGCTGCAGACGTTTTTCCACAATCCGCTGGCAGGTCCCTCCGTTCTGGGCGTCTCCAATGGTGCCTCATTGGGTGTAGCCGTTGTTATGCTGGCTATAGGAAATGCCATGGGCGCCAGTGGCGAGATGGGCACAGGTCTGCAGTTCGGCAGCAGTATGTCGGTCGTGGCGGGTGCCTTTGTAGGATCGATAGCCATTATGCTGCTCTACCTCGTCGTAACAAACTTCATCAAGAACAATCTCGTCATCCTTATCCTCGGCATTATGGTGGGCTATCTCACCTCCTCCGCCGTCACGCTGCTCAACTTCTTCGCTACGGTTGAGAATGTCCACAGCTTTGTCAGTTGGGGCATGGGCAGTTTCAGCAATGTCAGTATGGCACAGTTGCCATATCTTTGCAGTATCTCTGCCGTGGGCATCATTATGGCGTTGCTCATGACCAAGTCTTTCAATCAGTTGCAGTTGGGCGAGAACTATGCGCTCAATCTTGGCATGAACCTCAGCCGTGTACGCACCGTCATGCTTATCTCCACAGGCATCCTGACAGCCGTCACTACAGCCTTCTGTGGCCCCGTCTCCTTCATCGGTCTGGCCGTGCCGCATATTGCGCGCTTGGTGACGCGTACATCTAACCTTCGCACCCTCATGCCCGCCACGCTCCTCTTGGGAGCCATGATTGCAATGCTGTGCAACATCATCTGCGTGCTGCCCCACAATATGATCATTCCGCTCAATGCCGTCACGCCCCTTTTCGGAGCGCCCGTCATCATCTACATCATAGTCAGAAGGAGGTTCTGAAAAGTCGTGTTTGCAAGGCTACACACCAATTTACACCCTATTTATTTGGTAACTTGAAAAATAATCCCTATTTTTGCAAAAAGAATATTAACGCACAAATCTATAAATATGAAAAAACTTCACCTTGCACTTGCATTTCTCACTTTTCACTTCTCACTTTTCACTAGCGTAGCGATAGAAGCGCAGACCGCTAACTACAACGTTGTTCCTCTGCCCAAGAGCATCGAGATGCCAGCCACGGAAGGCACTTACCAACTGAAGGATGGTGCCACCATTGCCTTTGACGCCAATGATGCGGAGATGGCACGCAACGCAGCATTCCTGCAGCAGTACGCCAGCGAGCTGTCGGGCATTAACCTTGTAACTGCTCCCGGTGCCAAGAAGGCCGACATCACCCTCAGCCTCCGTCCCGCCAAGCAGCGCACCGACAATCCCGACTCTTACACCATCACGGTCAACAAGAAGGGCATCCAGCTCACAGCCAACACTGGTGAGGGCATCTTCCGAGCCATCCAAACCCTCCGCAAGTCCCTTCCCATCACAGGTGAGGCTTCCATCTCCCTCCCCTACGTCACCATCAATGACGAGCCCCGCTTCGCCTACCGTGGTCAGATGCTCGACTGTGCTCGCCACTTCTTCCCCGTGGAGTACATCAAGCGTCACCTCGACATCCTGGCTATGCACGGTATCAACCAGTTCCACTGGCACATCACCGACGATCAGGGTTGGCGTTTCGAGATGAAGTCGCTGCCCGAGTTGGCCAAGGAAGGCTGCCGTCGTGACTTCACCGTCGTAGGACGCAATTGCCACAGTCAGGATGAGTACCTCTTCGACAACACCGAGTACGGACGCGACTGTTACTACACTCAAGATCAGATGCGTGACATCGTGAAGTATGCTGCCGACCGCTACATCAATATCATTCCTGAGATTGATCTTCCTGGCCACATGGTCGCTGCCCTCCATGTCTATCCCGAATTGGGTTGCACCGGCGGTCCCTACGACGTACTTCAGATTTGGGGCGTTGCCGACGACGTTCTCTGTGCCGGCAATCCCAAGACGCTCGAGTTCCTCAAGAAGGTGCTTGGCGAGATCTGCGAGGTCTTCCCCAGCAAGTACATCCACATCGGTGGTGACGAGAGTCCCCGTACCCGTTGGAAGAACTGTCCCAAGTGTCAGGCGAAACTCAAGGAACTTGGTCTCACGAAGGAAGCGCAGTTGCAGACCTACATCAACAAGGAACTCGATAAGTTCCTCAGCGCCAAGGGCCGCACACTCATCGGTTGGGACGAGACGCTTGAGGGCGGTCTCTCCGAGAATGCTGTCGTCATGTCTTGGCGTGGCTACGAGGGTGGCATCGAGGCTGCCAAGCAGCACCATCCCGTCATCATGACTCCCACTGGCAACTGCTACATCGACTACTATCAGATCAAGGGTGAGTCATCCACTCAGCCTCTCGCCATCGGTGGCTATCTGCCCCTCTCAAAGGTCTACTCTATGGAACCCGTTCCTGCCGAACTCACCAAGGAGGAACAGAAGTACATCTGGGGTGCTCAGATTAACCTTTGGACTGAGTACGTCGTTTCTCCCGACCATGCAGAATTCATGCTTTTGCCTCGTCTGGCAGCTATCAGCGAGGTACAGTGGCTCCGTCCCGAGCAGAAAGACTACAAAGCCTTCGAGCAACGCCTCGCCCGACTGCAGAAACTCTACAAGTTGAAAGGGTACAAATACTGCACAAAGCACGAGTAAATTAAGCAAACTCCAAAATGAAGAAAATATTCGTCATTGCAATGCTCGCCCTCGCCTGTTTGCCCATGTTGGCACAGCGACGGAGCGAGGCAGAAAGAAAGAACATCGCCCAGGACGTGCTGGAAGCACAGATGGGAGAACATCAGCATAACAAGCAGAACACCAACAACCTGAAAGCCAAGGAGGTAAGCGAACGGAGCGGACTGCGACGTCTGGCCGGTTCGAAGCAGATACTCGGTTCACAGCAGCTGCTGGGGACCGAGCTGGTGCTAAGCCCAGAGGAGGCTGGCGATGTGTTCAGCGTCTATGGCTATGGCGACGGTCGTCCCGGCTTTGTCATCGTGTCGGCCCTCGATGATTGCCACCCCGTGCTGGCCTATTCTACCGACTCGCGCTTCGATGCCGACAACCTGTCCGAGGCAGCCCGTCAGTTGCTCTCTATGTATGCCCGACGCGCTAAGGCTCACGACCTCACGACTGCCATGCTGGCTCAACCGGAACGGTCCGGTTACAGTCGTATCGGTCAAACGGTGCTCTCCGGCTCCAGCCAAACGAGTGTGTCGGCAACAGCAGCTTCCCGCCGTCAAGCTCCGGCCAAGGCCGTGGCTCCGCTTTTGGGCGACATCGCCTTCGATCAAGGGGCTCCCTACAACGGCCTCTGCCCCATGTACAATGATACGCGTTGCGTCGTGGGTTGCGTCGCCACCGCCATGGCGATGGTCATGGCCTACCACCAGCACCCCCAGCGCATGAATACGGCCAATGGCAGCACCATCAACTATACCACGAAGAGTTATGGCATCTCGGCTTCGTGGAACGTCGCCTCCACCGTGTTCGACTGGCAGAACATCCAGCCCACCTACGACGCGTTGCTTGAGGAGCTGCGCGACGTCAGCTTCAACACCACCAAGAACTTCTCGTTCAGTGGTTTAGGATATAATTCTAGTGATCCTGATTGGAGCAACTACACTATCATCCAGATGTTGAAGAACATCGGCAGCAGTACGTTCAACGGCTATGTCCGCCTCTTTGTAGAAGACACTTCTGGAAAACTCCTGGGCTATGCCAGCGAGGATGACCACTTCACAGGTTTTGGTCCCGATTACTGTTTCAACACTTGGTACATCAAGCCCTGCATATCCAGCGAACTGTCCGATGGCACATACCGCATCTTTGTCGGAACACGCGCCGACGGCGACTATTTATGGCAGCGTGCCACAGGTGCCGACGGTGGTCCCGACTATGTCGAAGTGGAGAAGCACGGCAGCACCTTCACCCTTGCCGGTCACAACTTCCCGTGCGGCTACACCTCCGAGCAAGCCAATGCCGTAGCCACGCTCTGCGCCGCCTGTGCCTACTCGCTCAGGGCTAACTTCGGACCGTCTTCTACCGGGGGATATACAAAAGATGCTTGCCAGGCTTTAGTGGATTATATGGACTACAGCGACAATCTTCTGGTTGCCCGACCTGCCTACTTCAGCACCGAAGCCTGGCACCTGTATCTGCAAGATGAGCTCCGAGCGAGTCGCCCCATCTACGTCGAAGGCATTCCTTCCGACCCGAGGTATGCCCATGCTTTCGTCATCGACGGCTTCCAACTGAATACCGATGGCGTGCCCTACTACCATGTCAACTGGGGATGGGGCGGCAGCAGCAATGCCTACTTCCTCATCGACTACCTCAAGCCCTCAGAGGTCGGAACTGGCGGTTCCGAGGTGAACTATGGCGAGGAGGTACGCGTCTTTACCAATATCAAGCCCGAGGACGGTGACGAATCCTCCAGCCTTATCGTTTCCACCGAGTTACGCGTCTCGGAGACCGACCTCCGGGAGAATGAGAGTGTCACCATCTCCCTCTATAAGGTAACCAATTTGTCGTTTTATAATATTCTATACGCCAGCCTCCATGCCGTGCTCACCAACCCATGGGGTGGTGCCTACGACCTCGGTGAGATTACCGATGTATTAGCTTTCTCGTGTAATTTCAACTACATAGAGCGTTCTCAATCCCTGACGATTCCCTCCACCATTCCCACGGGCGACTACACGCTCGAGATTCGTGCCTACGACAGCACCCTTTCGCAGTACACCACCGTGCTGGTGCCCAACAAGGTAACCCTTCACCTCACAACCAGCACCGATGCAAGCGTGGGCATCGATGAGATAGGGCAGACCACAAACATCTCCTCAGCCTACGACCTCAACGGCCGTCCCGCCTCGACTAACACTCGCGGTATCGTGGTTAAGGAGGGAAGGAAGGTGCTCAAGTAGCAGACCCACAAGTCTGCCTCGCCCTTGCCCCTACCAATGGAGGGGGGGGAGGAAGCCCCTCCCTAACTCTCCTCCAAAAGGGATGGGACTTACCACGAAGTGCTTGAAATCTTTTTAAGTTTAATATAACGTGAATTCGACGAATTATACTAGTAAATAATTTATTTTCATCGAACTGACGTTAATATACCACAAACAATTACGAATTATGAATTATGAATTAAATAACCTCTCCATCGGCTATGGCAACATCGTCATAGCCGATGGCATAAATACAACACTTGAGGCAGGAAAGATGACTTGCCTCCTGGGACCTAACGGAGCAGGCAAGAGCACCTTACTTCGCACCCTCAGTGCCTTTCAGCCACCCTTGAGTGGCCAAATGCTGCTCGACGGCAAGGAGATAAAGACGCTCACGCCACAAGACCTCAGCAAGCTTATCGGCGTCGTGCTGACGGAGCGCGTCGAGGTGCAAGGCATGACCGTGCGCGAACTCATTGCCATGGGCCGTAGTCCCTACACCAACTTCTGGGGCAAGCTCGACAGCGAGGACAACCGTATCGTCGACGAAGCCATCGCCCTCTGCGGCATCGAGTCGCTCATTCCCCGTCAGGTAAGCACCCTGAGCGATGGTGAGCGCCAGAAAGTTATGATTGCCAAGGCCCTTGCGCAGCAGACGCCCATCATCCTGCTCGACGAGCCCACCGCCTTCCTTGACTTCCCCAGCAAGGTCGACACGATGCTGCTCCTCTCACGTTTAGCACACGAGCAAGGCAAAGCCATCCTCATCTCCACCCACGACCTCGACCTCGCCCTTCAGACGGCCGATGTCCTCTGGCTCATGGGCAAAAATGAATCGATGGGGTCAGACCCCATCGATTCACCCTCTTCTTCAGCCAAGTCCTGCCTCGTCGTGGGAACACCCCAGCAACTTGCCGAGGATGGTTCACTGCCCCGCTTCTTCCAGGGCAATCACATTGAGTTTGACAAAGAAGGATTGCGGTTCCGTATCAAATAACAGATAGGTTAAAACCTCATTTGAACTTCCCGTCGCTGGCCCAATCCAGGCTGAAGCGAACGAAGCGCATCGTGTAGCCACCATAGAGTCCATTCTCCTCGTAGTACACACCCAGCGTACCGTCAGGCAACACTGTGGCTGCGCTATAGGCAGAGCCGCGAGGACAAATCGTCTTGGGGGCAAGGAATGTCTCACCCTCGTCCGTACTCAGGGCAATGCTCACGTTCTCACGTCGCGGACTGTTCGGCAGCGTCTGGAAAACGATGTTCTGCGGATGACCATCCAACGTAGAGCGCCACACCATATATTCACCATCACACGCATTACCGCTGATGCCCGTCGTGAAACGCGTCTGCGGAGCCTTCTTCCACGTCTCGCCATTATCCGACGTCACGTTCGTATAGTTATAGCCACCCGTGCGCACGCTGATGGCCAAGTCGCCGTTGTTGCGCTCCAGCACTTTCGGTTCGTCAGCACCCGTCGTGCCGCTCGTTCCCTGCACGTGCCACGTCTCGCCATTGTCCGTCGACTCGAAGAGATAGAAGTTCAAGGACACATTATTATTGGTACCATCGGGCGACTCGCGATTTACAAAAGGAGACACCAACGTACCGTCGCGTAACTGCAATCCGGCTCCCGAACCCGAGAAACCACCTAACCAATTGGGATGCGGACTACCCGCGCCATAGAGTTCCTTCGTGTGATCCACCGGCACGCTCCACGTCAGTCCGCCATCCTTGCTCACCATCGTCTTCCACGTCTGAGGCTTGTCCGGAGTGCTGGCCCAGAAACCCGTGCCGTAGGTACTGCAAGTCATGATACCAACGATATCGCCATTCTTGCGGTTCGTGATGAGCGAGGCATCACCATGCCCGTAGTCACCACCCGTTTCAGGCGTTCCCGCTACGCGGATGGGGTCGCTCCACGTCCTTCCGCCGTCCTCGCTGTGCTGAGCCACGAGGTACACGTGGTAAGGCAGGTCAGCCCCATGGTCTATGCGATCATCCGTCAACGTCACGAGGCGTTTGCCGTCCAGTGTCGTCGTGATGGCAGGGATGCGATAGTACAGGCTACCCTTGTCCATAGGCATCAGTACGGCACTCTCGGCGAGGAATATCGTGGCCTCCATCTCCGGATTGCCATTCTCCTCCACCACCTTACTGCCATCCATCTCGTAGTCCGTAATCATCGCGTCCACACGGTTTCCCTCCTTGGCATTCTTGGCTATGTCGAGCGTAATCCACAGATAGTGGTTACCTGCCTTCAAGGCCTTCTTACCCTTGAGCGTGAAGGTGCCATCCTTATTCACCTTGCCCTTGGCAAACAGGACTCCGTTCTCCTCGCGCCAGGTCATCTTCTTGTCCCGATCCACAAACAGTTCCTGTTCATTCTTAGCGAAATAGGCACGAACGCCCTTCACGTCCTTGAGGTTAGTGGCCATAATGCGTCCCGCAACCTTTTGGAACGCCACCTCGCCATCGCCCTCACTCACAGTGAGCGTACTGCGCAGGATGGCCACGTCGCGGTTGCCGCGTCCCGTCGTCACCTTTCCCTGTTCCACTTTCGTAGCCGTCACCACGCAAGCCTTCTCCTCATTTTCCGCCAAGCACGAAGGCGCAGCCGCCATGCTTCCACACGCAGCCATGCCAATCAGTATAGTAAATAGTCTTTTCTTCATCATCTGTGTTTTTCTTTTTAGATAAAAAGTCCATCTCTAAGGTCTCGTGTGCAAAGATACTAAAAAATAACATACCTTGCAAATTCCATCCCACAAAAAAGGTTCATCAGAGGGACGACCCTCCGATGAACCATCACTCAATACGATCGCGTGATGCGATAAACGATTCTTTCGCCACGATCGGCAGTCATTCGCAATAGGCGGTACAGACGCTCAAACGTCTCGGTGGAGTGAGTGACGCGCCCTACAATGGTATTTCTTCCTACCAGGACGCATCCTGCCGAGTCAGCTTCTGTGTTGCCGATGTGGATCAGTATGCCCGAGAATCCCACCACGGGATCCAACCTTGGCACCTTGCCGTCACACAGCTTGCGGTAGTACTCCTTCTGGCTGAACTTCGGACTCCTTACGTTCATCTTCACCGTGTACTCCCCAGTTGGGATGGCCGTCTTGCCGTACACCTTGATGGCTCGCGCCTCTGCCTCCGTCATCTCCTGCGTCAGTCCACGGTCGTAGTCCTCGATGGTGTCGTGACTGTATTTACCGTTGATGTAGACGTGTCCGATGCAATATCCGCCGTCACCGTCTTTTCTTTTGTTGTACGTTCGTTTGTGTTCGATAATCATTTCGTTATACCTGTTTTTAGTTAGCCAATAGCGTTGGCTGCGCAGCTCACGCCCAGTGCCGTGCCAATGGCGGTGACGAGGGCGGTGATAAGCTTCCAAAGGAAACTGTAAAATTGTTTCTTGTTTTCGGATGTCATAGTAGTGTGGTTTTGAGGGTTAATGGTTATGAATAGGAACGAAAATTAAGAAAATGGAGAAAATTTTGTTCATCGGGAATATAGAGTGATGGAATCTTTATCTCCTTGATTTATCATTGTGATTTATCATTGATTCGAGGAGCGCAGCGAC
>JAZQQO010000062.1:0-67532 GCA_045629085.1 Bacteroidaceae bacterium | reverse complement strand
TCTCGTACTTTGCCATCAGGTCATCATACTGCACCTTGCGTATTGCTGTTATCTTTACTTTCTTCATTTCTGTTCAATGATTTGGAAATACCTGTTACGAATGAACCATATTCTTGCTAACCAGAGGGCAAAGAATCCGTTTGAAACGACTTCATAGACAATGTTCCAAGGGTGGGGGAGTTCAAAGAACATCTTTGCCAACCATAGTACGAGGTCAATGTCAAATAGTATGTTCCACCATCGTTCTTTGTCTGTTATCCTCAGATGAAGATGTTCACCTTCAGAAAGACAAACCTTCCTTTTCCCTCCTATAGAGAATTGCCATTTGAAAAGTCGGAACAGGATTTTTATACTTAGGTCAAACTGCGCCGGTGGTAACTCAATGCTCACTTCCTTACCTTGCATGATTCCGATTGGATGCTCATTGATGAACACCCAATAAGGAATAGACAGTTTGAACATCTGTCTTCTATGTAAGGTAAGTATCGGCATATTATATCATTAGCATTATTCGACCTGCCTCCTTGGTGAACATTTCAGGAAACCTGCATATTACGGCATAGACCTGTGCGCTCGTTACTGGCTTTCCATCCTTGCGGATATGAAGTCTTTGGCGATTGATGGCATCTGCTATCTGGTCGGTAGTCATACCGCCATTACGTTGTACCATCACGTAAACTATGGCTTCTTCAATCCTCATTTTCAACTTAGCTCATTGATAGTTTTACAAATTAGTTCGCACATTTCTTTTGCGTTCGTTTCTAAAAAACTAAATCGATTGGGGTGCGATGTCCATATTACTTTAGTCTTATGAACTTTACTCGTAAAAACTGATAATTTGTTTTCTATATAATATTCACGAACAAATTGGTAGTCTGATAAATTTTTGAAAAAATCATCTTTGTCTATCCATGACGTTATTATAACAAAGTCTGGCTCTCCATAAGCTTTGAATATCGTTTCAAGCCCCTCAAATACAATAGAGTTTTCTTTAATACGATAATATTTGTTCCAATCATTAATATCATCATATTCGTTCCTTTCTAATCCAGACTCCTTATCAGTATATTTTTTCTTTTTCAGAGTTTCCGGTAATTCTATTGAAAACAAATTGCCATAGCCTACTTCATTAAAGCAGTCTAAGTCCTCTTCCTTTAGTGTCGAAAAATCACGATAATATACGCCTTTGCTTAGCAATAATTGTAGATGACCAACGAATCCCCAAAAGCTACCAGCTTTAGACCAATCGTTAAGAATATTGTCTGTAGTAACATATTCACAATTTCGTTCTAGGTATAATTCATGATTTATTTTGTTGTTACTATCAAACAATGCATCCAACTCAAGCCAATAGTACGTGTCTCTACCAACATAAAATATTTTTCGTTCAGCGCTATGATATTTACTAAACGTATAAGGAATAAATGGAAGTTGATAATATCGACAATCATAATCTTTTTCAACCTTCTCAAGAAATAAGTTCAATAAAGGCGTAAAATAATTCTTATTTATATAATTCATAGCATTGTTATCAAATGTTTAACATTCTAATCTCTGCATTCACGAATGTTGTAACCTCATGATAGTTGCAGTTGAAGTGAGCAGCTATGAGGTTTCTTGCGAATTGTCCGTGCGTAACAACGATGATGGTTTCATCTGCAAACTGCTTCTGTAACTCTACCAATGCTTTGTTGGCACGTTCATAAATACCTTCCTCGGTTTCGGTTGTACCTTCGGGGAATACCCATTTGCCATCGACACGATATTTGTCCATCGCATCAGCAATCGACATTCCTGTGAACTTGCCCCAGTCACGCTCTCTAAGAATCTCCATCGGGATGATAGGGAGATTGAGTTTGTCTGCTATGATCTGAGCCGAATCCATGGCACGTTTGAGGTCGCTTGATACGATGCGTGTGAATCTTACGCCTTCCGTGGATAGTTGTTCTGCAGCCCTTTGAACCTGTTCCTTTCCCAGTTCTGTAAGTGTACCAGGTATGTGACCTTGCAAAATCCTCTGAAGGTTTTCCTCTGTCTGACCATGTCGTACTATGTATATTATCACTTATTCATAAATGTTCCGAAATGTTCAAGTTTGTTCAAACAGGGCTACTTTCCGATGCAGAAGTTCTTGAAGATGTTGCCGAGGACTTCGTCGGTGGTGATTTGGCCGCCGGTGATTTCGCCCAGAGTGGAGATGCAGGCGTTAAGGTCCTCGGCAATGAGGTCGCCGGGAAGCTGCTGACGCATAGCGTCGATGGCACGACGAATGGAGAGAAGAGCTTCGTCGAGCACCTGCTTGTGGCGGATGTTGGTGATGAGAAGACTGTCCTCGGGGATGGGGGGTACGGCTGCCAGGAGCTGCTCGTGTAGCCAGGAGAGACCAGTACCGTTGATGGCTTGGAACTGAGGCGTTTTATTGCAGATGCGGATGACGGTTTGGTCGGGACGTATCTCGATATCGGGGTTGGGTACACCTGGCTCGGACATTAGGATGAGAATGTGGGCACGCGAGGCGGCTGAAAGGGAACGCTCAATGCCCATACGCTCGATGGTGTCGGTGGTGGTGCGGATGCCTGCCGTGTCGAGGAAACGGAAGGTGACACCTTGCAACTGGAAGGTATCCTCGATGACGTCGCGCGTGGTGCCTTGTATGTCGGATACAATGGCCTTGTCATCGCCCACGAGGGTGTTGAGCAAGGTCGATTTGCCCACATTGGGTGCTCCGAGGATGGCTACAGGAATGCCATTGCGGATGGCATTGCCCGAGGCAAAGGAGGAGGAGAGTTTGGATATTTCGTTTTCGATACGGGTGGCAAGGGAGAGCAGTTGGGTGCGGTCGGCAAACTCCACATCCTCCTCACTGAAGTCGAGCTCGAGTTCTAGGAGCGAGGTGATATGAAGGAGTTGCTCGCGCAGGTCGGCAAGACGATGGCTCATGCCACCTCGCATCTGCGTCATCGCCACACGATGGCTGGCAGCGTTGGTGGAGGCGATAAGGTCGGCCACGGCTTCGGCTTGCGAGAGGTCCATCTTGCCATTGAGGAAAGCACGTTGGGTGAACTCGCCAGGACCTGCCATTTGGCATCCTTCGTCCAAAAGGAGTTGCATAACGCGGCTGAGGATGTAGCGTGAACCGTGGCAGGAAATTTCCACGCTGTCCTCGCCCGTATAGGAATGTGGGGCACGGAAGAGCGTGACAAGCACTTCGTCGATAACTTCCCCATGGTCGATGATGCGTCCAAAATGCAGGGTATAACCCTTGCCGTTTGAGATGTCTTGACTGAAGATGGCATTGACGATACTTATGGCTTCAGGGCCACTGACACGTATTATGCCGATGGCTCCTCCTTGTGCAGTGGCGAGAGCGCAAATTGTGCTGTGAGAACTCATAAATACAGATTAGATACGTTCGATGACAAGTCGTATGAGATCATCAATCTGGTTCTTGTAACCAGTGTTCACCTCCTGCGCATAACGGTTGGCAACGACCATACAGCAGGTGGTGGCACGATGCCCCAGAATGGAAGAAAGGCCGGAAAGGGCAGACGATTCCATCTCGAAATTGCACACCTTCAACTCAGTTCCGAGCGTAGGATCAGCGTAGCGGAAGGACTCCAACTTCTGGTTCTGCTGCGGATCCAGAATGGCCATACGCAACTGACGTCCCTGAGGACCATAGAAGCCGCCACAGGCACACGTGATGCCACGTACCATGTCATCAGCCGCAATACGGTTGGTGAGTTCGCTATTGGCCACAGCCACGTAGGGCGCACCCTTGAGAGGTGACCAATCCATGTGCTCTACGAAAGCACGTTCGAGGTCGAGGTCGCATACACGATTGCGTTCGGCATAATAGTTGAGAAGGCCATCGAAACCGACGCTCTTGACGCTGGCAACAAAAGTTCCGATGGGAGTGTCGGGTTGAAGGCCGCCGCAAGTACCCACACGAACAATGTCGAGCGTGGTGTGCTGGGATTTCTCTTCGCGCGTGTTGAAATCGATGTTGACAAGGGCATCGAGCTCGTTCATTACGATGTCGATGTTGTCGCAACCAATACCTGTGGAAAGGCAGGTGATGCGTTTGCCTTGATAGGTGCCAGTGATAGTGTGGAATTCGCGCGAGCTGACTTCACACTCTATCGAGTCGAAATGGTTCGCTACGAGTGAGACACGACCGGGGTCGCCTACGAGGATGACCTTGTCGGCCAACTGCTCAGGACGTATGTGGAGATGGAAGATACTACCATCAGCATTGATGATCAATTCAGATTCTGCGAATTTCATGGAAGTAGAAAATTGAAATTTAAGAATTATTTGGCTTCTTGTCTTCGAATTTCTTTCTCTTGCTTGTTGAGATTCTTGATCAATGTTTCAACTTTCACTTCGAGCTGACGCACTTGGTTTGCCATGGCTTTTCGAGCATTCTTGTCGCTGGCCATGTAGGTTTGACGAAGGGCGTCGAGTTCTGCCTCAGCATTCTGCAAGTCACGCTTGCCTTCCATCCACCATTGTGCCTGCTTGCGTGCTTCGTCTGAACGGAAATCGCTTAGCGAAGTGTAGGTACGTGAGTCGTTGAGAACGAAAAGGAAGTCAGAGGCTGTACTTGAATTGTCATGTGAAGATTGTGTACGCAATTCTTTGAGTGTGTTCAGCTTATTCTGCACCTCTGCATTATCACTCCATGTTTCTGCAATGGATTGAAGACGGGCATAAGAGCGAAGCTGATCCTCTGAGATTTCGCTAACGTTGTAGATGCGGCGAGAGGAGTTGGGGATAAAGGTATAGACGCATACGCTGTCGGCGGGTTGATTGCGATCGGTGGCAAACCATCCGATATTGTGGAACTCATCGACAGCATAGAGGTAATCGTTGGCGGGTGAATTAAAGGGCATTCCGATGTTCTCAGGTGAGAGGAAACGATGCTCATCGGCATCGTAGCGTGTCATGAAAATATCATAACCGCCAATGCTCTCTTCACCTTTTGCTGCGAAGTAGAGCGTGGTACCATCAGCCATGACGAATGGGAAATTCTGACACTCATCACCATGGTCGCCCAAGCCAATGGAGGCAAGTGAGATGGGCGCTGTCCATTCACCGCCATTGTTTCCTCCGATGAGCGAGGCACTATAGAGCTGCGGCTGCCCCTCGGAGTCAGGTTGCGCGAATACCATCTTATCGCCTAACTGCGAGAGGTAGACGGTGGATAGGGTGGAGTCGGGTTTTTGGAAGCGATGGGCGTAAGTATCGATGCTGCCGCTCTCATCGCTGAGGTGGAAGTGCTTGGTGAGGTCATTGACGTTGATGACGACACTGTCGATGAAGGTAATCTTCTCGGTGACGTGCATGCGGCTCTTGGCACGTGCCACGGCACGCAGTTTGGCTTCTGCCTCGCTCGTGTCGAGTTTCTTCCTACGAAGAGCAGCAATCTCGTTGTTGAGGATGCTTTCTGCCTCAGTGAAACGATACTGGCTCATAGCCTGCGAGAGCGAGATGGTAGGTGCCGCATGGGTAGAGGAGCGGCGCTTCTGTGCATGAACTACTGTAGAAGCAAGCAGTAAGCTGCAGAGTATCAACGTGTATTTTCTCATGAGTGGAATGGGGTATTAGGGTTTTGGCTGATCACTTGTGGGCATAAACACGAAATAGACGGCAAGAATCAGGCAGACGAGTGCTGCGAGGTGGTTCCAATGGAGCGACTCTCCTTTGAAGAGTACGTGGGCGATGATGCAGAAAACAATAAGCGAGACGACCTCCTGAATGACCTTGAGCTGCATCAGCGTAAAGGGGCCACCGTTCTCAACAAAGCCAATGCGGTTGGCAGGAACCTGACAGCAATATTCAAAGAAGGCAATGACCCATGAGAAGGCAATGACGCCAATCAATGGCCAGTTGCTGCTCGTGCCTGTCTGCTGGAGTTTGAGGTGACCATACCAGGCAAACGTCATGAAGACGTTGCTGGAGATTAATAATAATATGGTATAAAGTGCGGACAATTTATCTATTTATTAAAGAAACCAAAAATGGCACAAAAATGGCATAAAACCTTAGCATTCGTTGAAGATTGTAAGATTTTAGTGCTATTTTTGTGCATTTTTGGTTCAATTCATTATTACATTACTTGCTCAGGTACTCATCCATGGCAGCAGCAGCACGACGACCGTCACCCATAGCGAGGATAACAGTAGCACCACCACGAACGATGTCACCACCGGCAAAGATGGTAGGGATGTTCGTCTGCATGCCCTCGTTGACAACGATGGTGTTCTTGCGACCCAGTTCGAGGCCCTCGATAGAGGTGGGCACGATGGGGTTGGGCGATACACCTACGGCTACGATAGCCTGGTCGATGGCGATAGTCTCGACAGCACCGGGGATGGGCTGAGGACTACGACGGCCTGAAGCATCGGGCTCACCGAGCTCCATCTTCTGCAGTACTACCTCTGTCACATTACCCTTCTCATCAGCATGATACTCGATGGGGTTGTGCAAGGTGAGGAATTCGATGCCCTCCTCCTTCGCGTGCTTAACCTCCTCGAGACGTGCGGGCATCTCCTCCTCGCTACGGCGGTAGGCGATGAAGACACGCTCAGCACCCAGGCGCTTGGCGGTACGGCAGCTGTCCATAGCGGTGTTACCACCACCCACAACCATCACGTTCTTAGCCTTCTTGATGGGAGTAGCGAACTTGGGATTGCTGGCATCCATCAGGTTGACACGGGTCAGATACTCGTTGGATGACATAATGCCGTTGCTGTTCTCGCCAGGGATTCCCATGAAGTTGGGAAGACCTGCACCCGAACCTACGAAGATGCCCTGGAAGCCCTGTGCCTCGAGTTCAGCAACGCTGATGGTCTTACCAACAACGCAATCCTTGACGAAGTTAACGCCAATCTTCTCAAGGTTCTGGATCTCTACGTCAACGATGGCGTTGGGCAAACGGAACTCGGGGATACCATACTTCAATACACCACCAATCTCGTGCAGTGCCTCGAAGACGGTAACATCATAACCAGCCTTGGCCATGTCGCCAGCGAAGCTCAAACCGCTAGGACCTGAACCGATGACGGCAATCTTCTTACCATTCTTCTCAGCCACCTCGGGCAGTGCAATCTTGCCTGAGTTACGCTCGTAGTCGGCAGCGAAGCGCTCGAGGTTACCGATAGCCACTGCCTTGTTGCCCATCTTGAGCTGCATACACTGGCTCTCGCACTGCTTCTCCTGAGGACAAACACGACCGCAGACAGCGGGCAGGGCACTGGTGCTCTTGAGGATGCGTGCTGCGTTGAGGAACTCGCCACGCTCGATATTCTTGATGAATGAGGGAATGTTGATGCTGACGGGGCAACCCTGCATACAGGTGGGGTTAGCACAGTCAAGGCAACGCTTTGCTTCGGTCAGAGCCTGCTCAGTGGTAAGACCTGTATTAACCTCCTCTACACGGGTTGTAGCACGGTAAACTGGATCCAACTCAGGCATCTGGCAACGCTCAATCTGTGTGCGCTCCTTGGGTTTCATTGCCTTGCGCAACTCCTCGCGATAAGCAGCCTTGCGGTCGATGAGCTCGGCCATAGGAGTTGTGGTATCCATGCTTTCTGCCGAGATGGTGTCGGGGGTAACCTTGCTGGCTGCCTTGCTTGAACTGCCACTGATGCTCATGGAGAAGGTACCCTCCAATGCTGCCTGGTATGCGGCCATGGCCTCTGCCTCTTCTGCTTTGAAGGCACCGCCGCGCTGCAACATTTCGTTGAAGTCAACCTGATGACCGTCGAACTCAGGACCATCCACGCAGACGAACTTCGTCTTGCCACCTACGCTGATACGGCAGGCACCACACATACCGGTACCGTCTACCATGATGGTGTTAAGGCTGACATCGGTGGGAATCTCATATTTCTTGGTGAGCAAGCAGCAGAACTTCATCATGATAGCAGGGCCGATGGCGAAGCACTTGTTAACCTTCTCGCGCTGGATGACTTCCTCCATACCTACGGTTACTACGCCTTGCTTACCGTATGAGCCATCATCGGTCATAATGATAACCTCGTCGCTGGCTGCACGAACCTCATCCTCGAGGATGATAAGCTCCTTCGAGCGACCGGCAATAACGCTGATGACGCGGTTGCCTGCTGCCTTCAAAGCCTGAATGATGGGCAGCATGGGAGCTGTACCAACACCACCACCGGCACAGAGCACGGTGCCGTAGTTCTCGATGTGAGTGGCACGACCCAAGGGACCTACCACGTCGGCGATGCAGTCACCCTCGTTGAGTGCGCACAACTGGCTGGTGCTAGCACCAACGGTTTGGATGACGAGTGTGATGGTGCCCTTCTCGACATCGCTACCTGCGATGGTCAAGGGTACGCGCTCACCTTTCTCGTCAACACGAATAATAACAAAGTGACCTGCCTTGCGTGACTTGGCGATCAAGGGAGCCTCTACTTCCAGTTTGAATACCTTTTCGCTGAATTGCTCTTTCTTTACAATCTTAAACATGTTTACCTTAAATTATGTTGGTTGAGTTTTTACAATTTTCAATTTATCACCTCGCATCCCATGTAGGGTTGAAGAGCTGCGGGAATCTTGATGCCATCCTCGGTTTGGTTGTTCTCCAAGATGGCAGCCACGATGCGGGGAAGCGCAAGGGCAGAGCCATTGAGGGTGTGGCAGAGTTCCGTCTTCTTCGTCTCGCTGTTACGATAGCGGCACTTGAGGCGGTTTGCCTGATAGGTGTCGAAATTGCTGACAGAAGATACCTCGAGCCAACGCTTCTGTGCCTCGCTATACACCTCAAAGTCATAGCAGATGGCAGAGGTGAACGATGCGTCGCCACCACAGAGTCGAAGGATGCGGTAGGGGAGTTCGAGTTTCTGCAGAAGACCTTCCACGTGAGCCAGCATCTCCTTGTGGCTCTCGGCGCTATGCTCGGGGGTGTCGATGCGTACGATCTCAATCTTTGAAAACTCGTGCAGACGGTTCAAGCCACGAACATCCTTGCCGTAGCTACCTGCTTCGCGACGGAAGCACTGGGTATAAGCACAGTTCTTGATGGGCAGTTCCTTCTCGTCGAGGATGACATCGCGGTAGATGTTGGTGACGGGCACCTCAGCGGTGGGGATGAGATAGAGATCGTCGAGGTCACAGTGGTACATCTGACCTTCCTTGTCAGGCAGCTGACCTGTGCCATAACCGCTGGCAGCATTTACCACCGTGGGAGGCATGATTTCCTCGTAACCGCTCTTGTTGGCCTCGGCCAGGAAGAAGTTGATGAGCGCACGCTGCAACTGAGCACCCTTGCCACGATAGACGGGGAAGCCGGCACCGGTGATCTTCACACCCAGGTCGAAATCGATGAGGTTATACTTCTTAGCCAGTTCCCAGTGAGGAAGCTTGGCTGTCTCCACCACGGGATTGGCATCCCAGTTACCTACAGTGTCAACGCCAACGACACATTCCTTAAGGTTTGACTTTACTACCCAGTTGTCTTCGGCACAAGAGCCTTCGGGCACCTCGTCGTAGGGGATGTTGGGAATCTGACAAAGCTGGCGGGTCAACTCCTGCTCGGCAGCAGCCTTCTTCTCCTCGAGTGCCTTGCTCTGCTCCTTCAGTTCAGCCACCTTAGCCTTTACAGCATCGGCTTCGTCCTTCTTGCCCTGCTTCATCAGCATACCAATCTCGCCAGCCAACTTCTTAGCGGCAGCAAGGTTCTGGTCGAGTTCCTGCTGTGCCTGACGGCGTAATTTGTCGGTAGCCATTACCTCTTCGATAGCCTCCTTGGCACCCTTGAAGTGCTTCTTCTCAAGGCCTTTTATCACCTTTTCTGTTTCTTCTGTGATCTGTTTTAATGTAAGCATATAACTTGTTTTTGTTTTCTGTTCGGATTTAAATCGTGCAAAGTTACAAATAAATATCGGTTTTTCTGCCTTTTTGCAAAAAAAATGCCTGCAAATACATAATTATGTACTCGCAGGCGCGTGTTTTTCTTCGAAAAATGAGAAAAAATTATCAAACTTGCGCTACTTCAGGATTGTGATGCGACCTTGAGGAGCAGCATACTCGTTGCCGATGTGTCCACCGAGTTTCTTCGTGACGTACTCGATGAGTGCTTCGCTGTAGAGCATGATGTTCTGCTTGAGCACCTTCTCATTCTTCAATATCTTCTGAAGACCACCGCCCGTCACGCAATAGTCGATGGTGCCGAGCGTGTAGGTGGCGTTGGGATTGATGGCTGTGTATGAGCCATCTTCCTGCAGCACCTTAACATCAGTGACACGGGGCGTGTTATTAAGGTCAATGGTGTACTTGAGGCCAGAAACCTGCGGGAAGTCACCGTTCTCCGTAGGCAGGAACTTGGTGCAGGCATTCAGTACGTCGATGATCTTCTGACCACTCACTTCAAGAAGTTCAACGTAGTTCTCGTAGGGTAAAAGAGCAATAATGTCGCCATAGCTCAACTCGCCGGCTTTGGTGCTAGTGCGGATGCCGCCACCATTGGTGATTGCTATCTGGGCGCCCGTCACATAACGATAGGCATCGGCAACGATGTCGCCGGCATTCGTCTCACGCAGACGTACTGCCTGCTTACCACGTTCGTCGAGGATGCTGAGGGCCACTTCGCTCTTGCAGATGTGACGATTCACCTTGGCTTCGTAATCCTCCTTCACCTTGTCTGTGGCGGCTTTAACCTTCTCGCTCACCTGACTGATGTTGTTGAGAGGGATGAGATGCGTGCTCTTGCGACCATCCTTGCGGATGAGCAGTTTGCCAACATGGGCAAACTTCGTACCTGTTTGCGTAATAATGACCGGTTGACCGTCTTTGTTATTAACTGTAACATGAGGCACAACGGAGTGTGTATGGCCATCCAGCACCACGTCGATGCCATTGGTGGCTTTAACCAGCTCATGTGAAATCGTGTGGCAAACATTATCATCCTCACCGATGTGAGAGAGCATGATGACGTAGTCGGCACCCTTCTCGCGTGCCTCGTTAACGGCTTTCTGCACCACTTCATAGAGCGTCTTCTCTGAGAGTTCGTGCGTCTGTTTTTCGTTCTTGTCATAGAAGGCGTACGCCTCCGTGTAGAGTGTAGTAGGGGTGACAGCGCCTACGAAGGCGATGTTCTTGCCACCTATCTTCTTCATGATGTAAGAGGCATATTCTTGCTTGCCCGTCGATGTGGAAAAAAGGTTGCAGCAAGTGACGGGAGCATTGATGACCTTGAGCAGTTCCTTCATGCGATCCATGCCGTAATCGAACTCATGATTGCCGAGCGTAATGGCGGCGTAATCCATCGTCTTCATGATGTCAGCAATGTAAAGGCCATTGCTGATGGCACCTGCAGTGCCACCTTGCAGATAGTCACCACTCGACACTGCGATGCAGTATGCCGTGTCGCTGATGGCTTCACGAAGGCCAGCCATCTTCTGATAGCCGTCGATTGCACAATGCACATCGTTGTCGTAGAGGATGACGATGCTCTTGTCTTGAACTGTTTGGGTTGTCTTTGTAGTGTGACAGGAAGTCAGCGTAAAGCACAAAAATGCTGACCACAGTAAATATTTCATTAGATTGAGGATTAAAGGTGATTATTGTAAAAAAGACGCAGCGGGATTTTGAAAATTACGCTGCGTCTCTATGAAAATCATGTGTGATAAAATTACATCTTGAAGGCGCTGCTCTTCACATAGATCTTATAATCCTTGATGCTCTCAGGAGCACCACTCTCCATGCGAGGCAGGATCTGGAAGCCGGTGATCGTCTGATCCTGATTGAGGTCGACGATGATAGAGTGGGGGAACTTCACGCCCTGGTTGGTGCTCCAGTAGGTGCTCTCCTGCAGGTCGAAGATCTTGTCGCCATTCTTGTTGCCGCTTGATACGTCCTCGTCGTCAGCATAGGCAATCGACCAAGGCTCACGAGAGAGACGCTGACCGTTGGCATCGAGCAGATAGAGCTCGGCGATGCAGCAGTACTCGCGATCCCAGTGGCTGTTGAGTGCCTCGATGCAGAAGTAGCGACCGCTCACGGGCTTGTCGAACTTCACCTCCTGCCAGCCGTTGCCCTTGTTGAGCGTACCTGTGTGTACAGGCTTCTCACCGCTGAGGTCAAGTTTCTGACCTTCGAGTCGATGCGTCTGAGGACCAGCCAGGTTCAGCTTGTCGATGATGGGTTTCTGGAGACCCTCTATGGCAGCTTCCTTAGGACCGATGACGTCGGTAACGATAATCTCATTCACTCCCTTCTTCAGCCAGCAACCGGGCATGTAGAGTGTCTGCTGGGGACCAATCTGCCAGAAACGACCGATGGCGTAACCATTGACGTAAACCTGACCCTTTCCGAAGGTCTCCATATTAATAAAGGTATCGCCAACCTTAGAGAGTTTGAAGGTGGCACGGTAGTTACCGCGTACATTCTTGTTTTGATCGTTGAGAGCAACGTACTTCAGTTGCGTCTGTGTCTTATAGTCATCAGGGAGGCAGAAGATTTCCCAACCCTTGAGGTTGATGTTCACCTTGCTGTTGTTCTTGAGCGAGTAACTCAGTTCCACCTTCTCGGTGATACCCTTGAAGTCCTTGATGGCGCGACCAAAGTTGATACGACCCAGTGCCTCCACATAAATGTCGAGCACGTCACCTTCCTTAACGGGAGGCAGTATGACACTACTTTCGCGATTAATGCGGTCGATCTTACCGATGAACTTCTTGTTGACAAAAATCTGTGCATAGTCGTGGGCTTCAGTTACTTTCAACACACTCTCGGTATTGATGTTCTGGCTGATGACGGTGCGGTAGAGCATGCAACCCCATCCCTGATTCATCTCCTCGAAGGTCTTGATGTCGTCGCTCTTTACGGGAGCGGGCAGGTTGTCATAGAGGGGAGCAACCTCGGTGAAGGCAACCTTGGGAATGGTGATGGTAGGAATCTCTGCGGGTACTGCGGGCAGTTTCTTGCCGTCGTTGTACTTCTCCATCATCTTACGCAACTCGAAGAACTTGTCGGTCGTCTGACCAGCCTCGTTGATGGGAGCGTCGTAGTCGTAGCTCGTCACGTCGGGAGCAAAGCCAGGTGAGTTGGCACCTGCCCAGTGTCCCCAGTTCGTACCACCGTGAGTCATGTAGAGCGAGAAGCTGATGTTGCGGTCGAGCATGTCGCGAAGACCATCGACCATCGCTTGTGCACCACGTGTCTCATGACGGCCACCCCACTTGTCGAACCAACCGCTCCAGAACTCAGAACACATCAAAGGACTGTTGGGACGCAATTGCTTCAATTTGCGGAACTCGTTGTCGATGTTGGCACCCGTACCGAAGTTCATTGTCCAGGTCAGGTCGTCAAGACCATTCTTCGTGAAGTTAGAGCTCCAGTCGCACTGGAAGAGTTCCACTTTATCGAAGCCGCTCTTACGCACTACGTCGCGAACGGCACTGATGTAAGGCTTGTCCTCACCATAGCTACCGTACTCATTCTCAACTTGTACCATGATGATAGGGCCACCCTTCTCGATGGTGAGGTCACCAAGCTGCTCACCCACCTTTTTCTCGAAGATTTCGAGGCGCTCCATGAAGTAGGGATCCTGCTCACGCAGACGGATGTCCTTCTTCTTGAGCAACCACCAAGGAAGACCACCCATTTCCCACTCAGCACAAACGTATGGGCCAGGGCGTACGATGATGTACATGCCGTTCTTCTGAGCCAACTGTACAAAGGCGCGGATGTCGTTGTTGTCGGTAAAATTGAAAACGCCCTCCTGCTGCTCGTGGATGTTCCAGAAGATGTAAATACACAACGTATTCATGCCAAGAGCTTTGCACATCTTGATACGCTGCTCCCAGTAGGCACGGGGAATACGAGGGTAGTGAACTTCGGCTGCCTTCACCACGAAAGGCTTACCGTTGAGCAGGAAGGTCTTGTCGCCAATGGTGAATGACCCTGGCTTTCCAGCTGCCTGTACACTGGTGGCAGCCACAGACATCAGCAGAGCAATGAGCACAAGTGATGCCTTTCTGAGAAATAAAAAGTGTTTCATATTTATTTAGGATTGTTAGTTTACCGCTCAAAGTTACGAATTTTAAAAATATTGACCAAAAAAACGGACGAAAATATGATTTTTCCAATATTTATTTGTACTTTTGCCTTACAAAACAAGTCAGCAGAAATGGAAAAGAAGACAATCTTGATAACAGAAGACAACGAGAGCAACTACACGTATTTGTGGTTACTTCTGCGCAGTCAATACAACATTCTGCGAGCCAATAATGGTGCAGAAGCTATTGAAATAACATCGAAAGAAAACATAGACTTGATTCTGATGGACATCAAAATGCCTGTTATGACGGGCATAGAGGCTTTGATTGAAATCCGCAAGACAAAGCCGAATCTTCCTATCGTTATGCAATCAAGCTATGCGTTCGATCAAGATGTGCAAGAGGCGATGAGTTGCGGTGCTACTGACTATCTCACTAAACCCATCATGCGTGATCAACTGGCTAATTTGCTCACTAAATTAGGTATCTAAAGATGGCTGTAATACGTTGTCCTTATTGCAAGAATTACATTTCCTCGTTGCTCTCAAAGTGTCCTGAGTGCGGTAAAGTTCTTGTAGAGGAAACTACCAAGGAATCGAAGGTCATAGAATCACAGACCATAGTTCAAAAAAAGCCTGAGGAACAAAAGGTTGTGGCTATTGTCGAAAGTAATGCTGAAACGGAAAAGAATGAAGATGAGGTAAAGGGAAATTCGGCAGAAGAGGGAGCAAGAGAGGGAGCAGAAACGAAGGCTGTGGAGCCCTCGGGAGAACCCGAAGGAAATGCAGAAACTGAGGCAGGAGAGAGGGCGAAAGAAGGAGCAGGAGAGAGGGCAAAAGAAGGAGCAGTAGCGGAAGCAGGGGAGCCCTCGGGAGAACCCGAGGGAAATGCAAAAACCGGAGCAAAAAAGGGAGCAGAAGAAAAAGCCGAAGAACCATCGGAAGAGAGGTTAGAAGAAGAGTTAGAGACGGAGGTGGAAATGCCTCAGCCGAAAAGAAAAAAGCGCAAGATTTCCATCAGACGAGTGGTAACTGCCATCTTCTTCCTTCTGCTTATAGGGGGCATTACCTTTTTTATAATAATAGACAAAAGGCGTTCTGCTGAACTTGAACAAAGAGCCTTTGAACGTCTTGACGGATGCACCAATCTGCTCTATTACGAGGATTACATCATGCGTTTTCCTGAGGGACAGCACATCGAAGAAGTCAAGAAACTTTATGCCGTTGCCAAGGCGGAGCAAGAAGAATTCTACAAACAGGCAGCTGGTGGTAGCCGTGAGATGCTGGAGAAGTTTATCAAGGAGCATCCCTCGTCGCCATACGTGAGAGTATGCGAGAAGCGTATTGACTCGCTTGACTGGGACATTGCCGTAGCAGGCAATACGATACAGAGTTATCAGAATTATCTTGAACAACATCCCCAAGGTATTTTTGCAGAAGTTGCCGTTGAGTCGAAATCCCGCCAGGCGAAACTTGAAGTAACGAACGAGGAACGCAGTATGCTGAGTGGTTCGCTCGACACATTCCTGGCTGCCATGACAAGTGGTGATGAGAGCCGAGTCGATGTTCTTGTGGCTTCACCCATGAACTTCTGCGGCGAAGAAGATGCTACAGGCGATGCCGTAATGCGCTTCTATGCTGACAACTTCCACCACGACGACGTCATCGGCGTACACTTCTCTGTGAAAGGTGGATTGGACATCAAGAAGAAACCATCGTCGACCTTGACTGGTGCCTACGATTATACCATCAATGCACAGCTTGACGCCGTACTCAACCGTTCGGCTGTTGACAGCGTGGGAGTGCAGACATGGAACATCACTGCCAACCTCACACACGACCGTAAGTTTAAGTCCATAGACATGCGTAAACAGTAAAGCCATGACCATAATTCCCTATTCCATAAATAAAAAGGAGGTTTGGAACCAATTTGTGCGTAGTTCCAAGAACGGCACTTTCCTGCTCGACCGCAATTTCATGGATTATCATTCCGACCGTTTCGTGGATTGCTCGCTCATGGTTTATGAAGGTGTGGAATACACAGCCGAAGAAAAGGAATCAGTGCTGGGTATGGATGGTTTGAAAGCCGTTTTTCCTGCCAATTGGGTGGAGTCGACACGTGAGGTACATTCACACCAAGGTCTCACCTATGGAGGTCTTATTGTGAGTGAAAACATTACGCAGCAGGAAGTACTTGCCCTGATGCAAGCCATCTTGCAATACTACGACCGTATGTTCATGGCTCGCACGGTATTCATCAAGCCCATCCCTGTCATCTACAGCACCTATCCCAATGGCGAGGAGCTCTACGCTTTGTTCCGTGCCGGTGCACGTTTGACAATGCGACAAGTAAGCACCGTCGTCAGCATGGCTAATCCGCTGAAAATGCGAACACTGCGAGTGCGTCAAGCACGTAAGGCAATCGAGAATGACGTCTACGTGGATCGTATGGTAGAGGGAGATTGGGATTGTCTGGAAGAATACTGGCAACTGCTGACTGACGTTCTGCAGAAGCACCATCAGACGAAACCCGTCCATACCTTCGAGGAGATGAAACTCCTGATGGAGCGTTTCCCGAAAGAGATTAAACTCTGCATCGCCCGCAAAGAGAACCGCATCCTCGCAGGTGTAGTGGTTTTCGTAACACGAAAGGTGGCTCATGTACAGTACATTGCCTCGGGTGAAGAAGGTCGTGAGGTAGGTGCGCTCGACCTGCTTTTCCGTTATCTCATCACAGAGCGCTACAAGACGCTTCCTTATCTTGATTTCGGCATCTCCACCGAGCAGCGAGGTCGTTTCCTCAACGAAGGTCTTATCTTCCAAAAGGAAGGTTTCGGTGGACGTGCCGTATGCTACGATGGTTACGTAATTAAGTTAGAAAAGGATGTGCTTAACTCCATGATTCCAACATCGAACACGGAACAGGACAAGCATATTCCATATTTGAACCTAAAGGCACTTACTGACAGTTTCCAACCCACCCTGATGAATGCCATCGAGGACGTAGTAGAGAGTGGAAGATTCCTGCAAGGAGAGCAAGTAAAGACTTTCGAGAAGAGTTTTGCAAACTATTGTGGAACAAGATATTGTATAGGCGTAGCCAACGGATTGGAGGCACTCACATTGATACTTCGTTCTTATCGCTTACTGCGTGGTTGGAACGAAGGAGATGAAGTAATTGTACCCGCAAACACTTTTATTGCCACCATACTTGCCATCAAGGAGGCAGGCCTTACTCCCGTTCTTTGCGAACCTTCCCTTCAAACCTACCTGATAGACGCAACGCTGTTTCCCAATCTTCTTACGGATAAAACCCGTGCCATACTGCCTGTACACCTTTATGGCAGAGTATGTGACATGAAGAGCATTCTTGCGTTTGCACACGAGCATAATCTTGTCGTCATAGAAGATGCAGCTCAAGCCCATGGTGCTTGCTATGGTGATTTGCGTGCTGGTGCTCTGGGCGATGCAGCAGGATTCAGTTTCTATCCAGGAAAGAATTTGGGTGCTTTGGGTGATGGGGGTGCAGTGACGACCAATGACGACGATCTTGCTGCCATGGTGCGCAAGATGGCAAACTATGGCAGCATCGAGAAGTATGTCAATGAAGTGCATGGTATGAACAGTCGACTCGACGAATTGCAAGCAGCAGTATTGAGTGTGAAATTGTCGCGTCTTGATGCCGATAACGATTATCGTCGCAAGTTAGCCATGCTTTACCTTTCAAGGATAGACAATCCGCTCGTCACCTTGCCAGCAATGCCTAAAAATCCGGAGCAACACGTCTTTCACATCTTTGCCTTACGTTGTGCTCACCGCAAGGAACTGCAGGAGTATCTGCATCGCAAAGGTATTGACACGCTCATACATTATCCCATTCCACCACATCAGCAAGGTGCGCTTGCAGAATATAAGGATCAACATTTCCCTATAACGGAACGCATACATAATGAGGAGCTGTCACTTCCTCTTTCTCCTGTACTAACCGAAGAACAAGCCATTCGCATCGTCAATGCAATCAATGAGTTTAATGTGTAAACCAGAATGGAAGTTAAAAGGAAATTATAGGGAAGTCATACTTTTGACAACGGTCAAAAGTCGAAGTTATAGGGACGATAGTCTTGCCGCGTGAATACTTGGCAAAAGTGGATGCTAACGTCCTCTAACTTCCCTATAACTTCAATATTACTTCCCCAAAACTTCCCTATAACTTCTTAACAACAACCCCATGGACCTTTCATTTGTAATACCCTGTTTCCGCGAGAGTGAGCAGCAGTTAAACAGTTGCTTGGACAGTTTGATGTTTCTCAATGACCTTTGTGAATGGGAGGCATGGATCATTGACGACGGAAGTCCACAGGCAAAAGTTGAGGAGTGGGTGAGCAAGCGACATGATGAGCATCTTCACACGCTGCGACAGGACAATCAAGGACAATCAGTTGCACGCAACGTGGGTATAGAAAAGTGTTGTGGTGAGTACATTGCTTTCGTAGATGCTGATGACGAACTAATAGGAAGCGAATATGCTAAACTCGTCAAGTTACTGCTTGAGAAGCGTCCTGACGCATTAGGATTACGCTACAAGGAGACGAAGACACCGTACTTTGATGGTGATGCCTTATACTTCATGGAGCAATATGACATCGTGCCAAGTGTCTGCGCGTACATCATTAAGAGAGAGCAACTTGGCGACTTACGCTTCACTCCTGGCATCTACCATGAAGACGAGGAATTCTGCACCATGCTGCACACTCGCATCAACAGGCTTATCATGACCACTACAGTGGCATACAAATACAACTGTACAGCAGGTTCCACGATTACCTCGCGCGATGAAGCACACCTCGAAAAGCGTTTTAATGATTATTTGGGCGTCATCAAGCGCGTGAGACTGGCTACCGAAAACGAGGGATGGGGTAGGGCCATGATGCGTCGCACGCACGTCTTGGCCATGTGCTTCATCGTGAACCTTATACGCGATGGCTACTCGTCTGCTTTCATCAAGGAAAAATTAAAACAACTGAGAAAACTACATCTTTATCCACTTCCAGCGTACAAAGGCATTCGTCGTTATGCGTGGATAAGATTGCTGACACGCTATCCGTGGATGGTGGTGGCAAGCCATAAGATCTTGAGACGGTCATGAAATGTCAACCCTTTGGAGAAAGCAAATCCAAAGGGTATATTCTTTAACTTGATGATATTCGCCTTCCTACCCATTACCTTCTTGTAGTTTAATTCTGCATTGTATGCACGTAAATACAGATCGTAATTGCCTTCACTTTCAGGCATACTCAGCAAATGTGCATACGCTTCGATGTAAGCAGTCAGCACACGTTCAGAGGGCGTATTGCAAATACTACCTCGTCTGTCGCAATAGTAATAAACGCCATCATTGCATTGCTTGATGCTGCGTGCTTTCCTTAGAATCAAGGGAGTGGTCAGCATGTCTTCGTAGTATCTTCCTTTTGGAAAACGAACATCTTGCCAAAGCGTAGCACGATAGATTTTATTCCACGCATAGCAATGCTTATGGCCACCTTCGTTAAGCCATTGCTTGAAATCGATGGAACGTGACGTAGCGTCACATTCACTGTTGACAGAATGATTAGCATCTGAGAAGGTAAGTAAGTGTGGATGATCACTCAGATGCCTTTCCATTACAGGATATTCTATCACATCTGTCTCTGTATCTGCATGATTCATCACTTGCGCCAACGTATTGAGAGCCAAGAAATCATCGCTATCAACAAACGTGATCCAATCCCCTTTGGCTGCACAAATTCCTGTATTGCGGGCTTCGCTCAATCCCTTGTTCTGGTCATGACAGATGAGTTGAAAAGCAGGATGGTCAAGACACCACTCCGAACAAATCCCCATGGAATTATCCGTAGAAGCATCATTAACGAGAATTACTTCGTAATCCTCTAATCCTTGCTCCGTAAGGCTTTGCAGACAATGGCGCAAGTACTGGGCCACATTGAATACAGGAACTATTATGCTAAGCATTCTTTAGTCGTTTAGGAGATTGGGCGTTTAGTTGTTTAGGTTACAGAAGTCCTTATACCATTGCGTTTTCTTGATCTTTTCGTTATAGTCGGTAATGTAATTGTACTTTGCGTTGGGTATGAAGATAGACATCAATGCTACGTGGTCAGGGTCGGTAACAGTCGGATCTAATCCCAATTTTGTGTAGTCAGAGTACCAAAACAATGTATTTTGGCGGAAGGGAACTGTCAGTTCATATTGTGCTTTCCACTTCTCATAATCTGCAGCAGAAAGCATCTTATGCATGGTGCTTCCCATATCGTAGAACTCTGGTTTCCAAACTGTACTTTGATGGAAAGTACAATACACCTGAATATCATCCGTAGAGAAACTTGGAGCCAAATCGTAATAGTTGGGACAAAGTTCTCGAGTGACTTGCAAGAGATTGTCCATCTCGCTTGTTTTTACTGCAGAAATCAAAAGACCTATGTTTGATTTATAATAGTCAAAATAGGTGTCGACAATACCTTTAGCCTGCAAATCAGGTGTATAATTATAGGCAGTATTTAGGTCGTATCCAATAAGATAAGGCATTATTAATTCGTAAGGAGCACCGCGACCTGGGATTTCGGCCGGTGAGGCTATGATGTAATCTGTAAGATGTCTAAGTTCGTACGCCGTCTCCACACTCTGCATTAAGCAAGCATCAAACATGATATAATTCCAGTGCACTCCCAACTGTTCAAGTACCCGTCGCATCTCTGGGATTTCAAGTTCGCTGCCCTTGTTAGTATCATCGTTCATGTTGTTGTCAACACCTATCGACCTCTTAGGGGTAGGAATCCAACCACTGCCATGACTCCACATGACAAGCCCATAACGCTCAGCAGGAAAATCACTTATGATACTCTTTATTGTATTTCGGAATACTTCAGGATTACAACTATCCTGCTCAGGAAGATTCTTGAAGACAGATTTTCCTTGTTGTGCATCAATGGTGTAGATAACAGGAGTTGACAAGTTATCCAAATATACAACGAAATTGCAATTCAAAGGAATCTTCTCTGCTGCTCTAACCATCTCGTTAATATCTGAATTGCAATATTTATAGAGAGAGTTTTCTGCTGCAATGTAGACAATCACAGTCATGTCTTTATCGGCAAGAGGAGGAGGAGCGGGGTCATCCTTATGTTTGCATGACATGATGCAAAAAGCAGTAAGAAAAAGCAGAAAGACAACTGATGTTCTGCGTAATATGTTTTGAAATGATATTTTCATGATTCTTTTATGAGCGATTGATAAAGCATTTCATATTGACGGGCAACTGTTATGTGATCATGGTGCCGCTTCACGTAAGTCATGCTGTCTTGCGACAGTTTTCTGAGATTTTCCGGATACATGAGAATGCGTTGCTCAATTTGTTCCATGACATCCTTCTCACTGGGCTGCACGTTGATAATGGGACGCAAATCCTGCTCATGAATAATGTCATACTGCTCTTCCTCTCCACCACCTACGAGCACCATACCTTTCGACATGGCAAGCAGGCCATTCATACCCGGTGTATAACTGTACAACTGATCAAGCAACACATGACTACTGTTCAGCATTTGTTCATATTCATGGAAAGGAACACTTTCTGCCTTAACTATTTCCATGCGCTCAGGGTACTTCTCCTGCAACTTCTGAAGAGCGCTGAGCATGATGTCTGTTCCCTTATATTCGTGACGCGTCTTTTGTATTCCGATAAAGAATCGTATCTTTTCACCTGGTTGCCAAACTGCCGATGGGGAAGTAGTGGAGAGGTTGATGGGGAAGGGGATAAAGGTTGTCTTAGATGGAAAGTTAGGACGATAGCACACATCGTACTCGTAAAGTCCCGTGACAATGGCATCGCAATCCGCTGCCACGCGTCGGTTAAGTTCGCCTTTGGGACCGTTGAGCCAATCCGTCATCATTTCATCATTAAAGTGATTGTGACGAAGTTGACCATTTAGATAGAAATCACTGTAACGGAACGTCTCGGGCTTCATGCCTTCCATCACCCAATAGTAGTCAATGCCGAAAGCACCCATCACCATCTTGCCATTCTGCCGACGAAGCTGTTCGTAGAATGGCCACATACGTTCTGCTCTCAGTTCGAGGAACATTGGATTGATGATCTGAACAACATCATACCCCTGGAGCGTCTTCCAAATGCGCTTCGCTTTCCAAAGAAATTTCAGCGTATCCCACTTGCCAAGCGACTTTCGCTTGAGATCGATGTCACGCTTATAACCCTTCCAGTAGTCGCCATCAGACAAAACCGTAACATCATGTCCGAGAGCCCTTAAGCCCTCGGACAATGTCCAGTGTACATTGCTGTATTCGCCTACCAGAAGGATTTTCATAACTTTCGAGTGTATTGAACAATAATGTAATTAATGGGCAATGAATAATGAATAATGAGTAATGTATAATGAGAAATAATGTGCGTCCTTTAGCGTATCACAGCGCCAGCCTCGCATTAATCCCATTACTCATTATTCATTGCTCATTATTAATTGCTCATTAAAAATAGCAGACATACCATTTACGATACTTGTATTCAAATTACTTACGGAGTACCTTTTTATTATTAATAATGTAGATTCCCTTCTTCAAAGAGCCAAATGTCACCTTGCGTCCGCTCAAGTCGTAAACCTGAGAAGAATTTTCATTTTTCAATTTGTCATCTTCAATATCGTCGATGCTCGTTTCGATAGGATCAACATACTGCCAAGTAAGGCCAAAGTTATCGGCACTCCACCAACCAGATTTTGTAAATGCGCCAGTCATCGTCAAACGCAAAACATCACCTGGGCGAACAGTCACAAAGTCTGTTTCTGCTTTCTGCCATCCGTTCTTGTAGGGTGAACCGGCAGCAGAAGTGTTACCCGTTCCGGCAATCACTTTCTTCACCGTCTGTGTAGTTTCATCAGGTGAAATAACAGTGGCGGAAATAGAAATCTCCTGAGCATCATTCGAACCACGCAGCAAAGCATTTGCAGAATATTTACCCTCGGGAAGGAAGGTAATGTCCTGCGTCATGGTTGAGGTGTAGGCACTGCCCTTCCACAGGTTCCAGTAGTTGTTGCCGCTCACGCCATCGCTCGACTCGTTCGAAGCAGTCTCAGTATTGCTTGTTGTCCAAGCATAGTTGTCATTGCGCTGACAGGCAGGGTTGATGACGTATGCCGAAGCATCTGCCGTAATCTCATCGAGTTCCTTGAAGAAGAGCGAGCGGGAGTTACTGTCTTGAGCAATACGATTCTCATAGTATGCGGCTTGCCACCAAGCGGGTACGTCACCCTTGCGGACGAGTTTGAAGTTGTCGGCACCTGCCCAGCGGGCACTCATCTCACCGACGTTCTTCACACCGATGCGCATCGTGCCGTTGCGCACAATGATGTTGTCGATCACCAATCGGTCACAATCCTCTATCTTGCTGTCCTTTGTTACATTGACAAGGTACTGCACTGTGTCGGCTTGAGCATAGAGCACCACACTGCCGTTGACCTTGGCACCACTAACATTATCCGTGGTATTGAAGACATCGGCTGACAGTTCGTAGATGCCTTCGGGCAAGTCGGTAACATCCTGATAGTAGTCAAACTGCTGACCTTCTGCCTTTTCGCTCCATACTTCGAAATAAGTATCGCCAGTGGCTTTCGTGAATCCGTTGTACGAACTGCGCTGGCACTTCCATCCCTCGATGCTCGTCTTGCTGCTAGCGAAGATGTTGGGATTGGTGATGTAACCCGTCGAACTACCAGCGCTGACAGCTTCGTCACCCTGGGTGCGCTTTACGTAGACGCGCAGTTGGTCGTTCTCCATGTCGAAGTCAGCCAAGGGGAACTCGTAGGCTATCTCCTCTTGATCAAAGAGCGAGCGGTTCTCCTCGGTGTAGTAATCTACCCAGTTGCCTGTGGCAGAGTCGAACTTCTGTATCTTCATGATGTTGGTGCAGTCCTTGTTGGGGTTCTTCACCGTCACGGACAGTGTCATGTCTGCCTCGTTGACCTTAGCGGCCAGGGTGACATTCTTCAAAGCGGGAGCCCACCAAACAGGTGTGAACTGCACGCTGGCGTTGTAGGCAAAACCACTCTTCTGGTCGCGGTAAACCTTTCCGGCAGGAGTGATATGTCCATCGCCCCAGTCTACCAGGTTACGGAACTGCGTGTCGTGTTCATAGTAAGCATAGCGTTCAACAAATGGTGCTTCCTCAAGTTTAGCCAAGATAGCCTTGACCTTCGAACGGTTACGTTCCAACTTGTCGTCCCATCCTGAAGGCCAACTCTCCGTCGTCCAACTTGCACCGTATGCCCACTCAGTAATCCAGATGGGACGCTTGGTAGCATCGTAGATGGCTTTCAACTGGTTGTACCACGCGTTGGCATCCCATGCCTCGTTATCACCCCAATAGCAGTGAATGGCCACAAAGTCGCATCGGTATGCCATGTCATTGACGTGACCGATATAGTTCTTCAACCAACCAGCATCAGTAGGAGCAGGCGAACCGATACGCATACCAGTCATCTGGAAATCAGGAGTCAGCGTGCAGCATGTCCACTCACTCAGTGCGCCCTTGCAGTCACAATTGTTGTGCTGCTCACTATGCTCGGGTTCGTTGATGGAAAGGCAAGCCGTGGCATTATCGTGCCCTGCAATCTGACTCATTGAGGGCCAGTAGCGATGCTGGCGGATGGGAACGTACTCAATGTCGTACGAGTTCGATCCGTCTGCAGCCCAGTTGTAATACCATGTGGCACGAATCTTGCTGGCTACAGATTTCGTAGAACCCTTGGTGCTGCAATATCCTTTCTTGCTTACGTATTGCCATTTCTTGATGGTTATGCTTGAAATACGCCCATAGAGCGCATTGGGTAGAACAGGCACCTCAATATCTTGATGGTCAGCCACGTAGACGCGGCTGTAACCGCCTCCATTAGCATCACTTGCCACGGTTGCCATGTAACCTCGCTTCAGTCGGAACGAGCGGAAACGGTTGGCATCAGCACCCAAGTCCTTGTAACTTCCTACTGCGTATGAAGTTTCCTTACCAGTGTACTGCTCACCATCAAAGCCAGAGAAAACCTTATCCGTACGCTTGTAAGGCATCACAAGTGCACCATTAAGGTAGATGACTACGCGGCAGTTGGTTCCTTCGCTTGCTGTCATTCCGTTAATGCGAATCTGCTTGAGATAGGTGTTAACCACTTCGCTTGGCAGGACATTGTCGAAGATGAGCCATGCCTTCTCATGCTTAAGGTTAATCTTACAGTTAGTCAGAGGTGACTCGCCTGAAATGATGTGGAAGTCAATTTGCTGGTCAAGGTCCATTGTGCTATTGGCCAAAGAGACAACCGTACGCTCATTATTACCATATTTGTTGATCACGGCTCCACCACCCGTCGTTACGGCTTTCGTTTCGCTCAACAATTCAGGAAGAACAGCAGATATGCGACTGCTGCGAATGATTGTCCATTCGGCTTCCTCGCCTTGTGGTGACACCTTGGGTACAAAGTAACTCTCAACAGTTTGTTTGAGTTTACCATCCTTATAAACCTTTGTCTGACCGCCATCCTGCACAAAGACGAACGTGCCATTCTCCTTAATCGTGATCATGGCACCAAGTCCCTCCTTGCTTCGAATCAGCACGTAGAGTGAGTCATTGGGATATTTCTCATCATTCAACTGCAGTTCGGAAGCGCTAAGCGAGAAAGTCATGCCAAAAGTGCTCATGTCCGTTTCGGTGAGAAGAACGGCCGATTCTTCGCCAGAGAAATAGTTGGTCAGTGAGTCGCGCATGGCCTTCGTCTTCTTGATGAACTGATCAGCTGTGAAGTCGTCGGCATGGGTGAGCCAATCGTTGACCTGACTGAGGGTCGTAAGGTAGTTCTTGGTGGCAAGGGTAGGGTACTTCGTATTTCGGGTGCCGGTTTGCGCATAGTGTGCCGTCTCACCTTCAATGTAGTTCTTGACGTTGATGAGGTCGTTTGTTGCCCAAAGCTTACGAGAGGCGGCAAAGTCCTTTCCTGTAGCCTCGAACACCTCGAACGCTGTGGCCTTTGCATCCGTCTTGTCGTACCACACGCTAATATAATCGCCAGTCTCCCCCGCATCAACACCTAAACAGGCGCTGGTGTTGCGCTTGTTTACGAGGAAACCCTTATTACCAGGTTTCACACGCCATTGGTAAGCATCACCCGTTCCCTTCGATGCCTGGGTAACCACACTGTAGCCGTTGGTCGTGCTTGCACAGATGTACTTGCCTGATGCCTTATGTTTAAGCAGCACGTATCCACTTGTGGGAGCCGCTTCAGCCGAGTAGATGTATTGTGCATCGTTTGCTTCGCTGTATTGCACCAATCGTGGCTGGCTCTGATCCTCGCTCAGCGCCATGGGGCGGTTGTAGAATGTACTCCAGATGTAGTAGTCATGTCCCGGTACGAGACGGTACAAGTCATTACCTTGCGACATGACATTCATACAACAAAGCAAAGCAGCGATAAAAATTGTAAAACGTGTCCTCATTTCGATTAAAATTTGAATAAGCTTACTTTAGGTCTTTGTTCAGGTCGATGGAATAAACCTTTGACATATCGTTGCGCATGTTGAACATGACGGTTCTCTTCTTGGGATTGTAAACGCACGACCAGTCAGTCGTTTCGCCTAGGAACTCTATACCGTAGTTTCCGTACTGGAGACATTGCAGGGCCTCCTCCTCGTTCATTACGAGCGAATAGTGTGACATCATGTTGTGTACACGCGCTTTGGTGGTGTATCGGTACTGCCAATAGTCTTTCGTGAAGGTGGTGCTCGCCTCCATATTTATATAGTAGTTTTCTATGGAGCGGTATTCGTAAGGTATCATGGCTGATGGTGAATATGTGTTTTCCCATCTTTCTTCCTCATCCATAGTGTAGATGGTATATTTTCCATCATTACCTTTCCATATCTCAATAAAGCGGAAGTTATTGTGGGCATCAGCGACAAACCAATGCAGGTTAATATCTGGTGTTAAGGTCGTGTAGTCAAACTTATTGAAGAGCTTGACGACATCCTCTACCGTTTCGCACTCTCTCAGGATTTTCTTGTGCAGTGTGGTGCATAATATCTGTTTGTTGCCTCTCTGGACGTCGATACTTGAGGGGCATGGAAGAACGGTTGACATCCAACTGTCTTCATCTTCTGCCTCAGAGAAGGAGGGCAGCTGGTAGGCGGCAATGCACAGACCAGCATCGTTCATTCCGTCCATGATGGCTGCTGGTTGTCTGAGCAGGAAACTTATGTCCTTGATGCCGCTGATCAAACTTCGGTCATTGTATTCGGTGAGGTTTCCATACAGCGACTGTCCCAATGTCAGCGATGTCATCATGACATTCTTGTGCTCGCCGGGATTCACAGCCTTGTCGAATACTACCACCAGCGGAGACTCGCCATCAAAGTTGCGACCGAAGAGCAGTTCGTCCTGGGGGTTGAGACATACGAAACCTGAGCATGCACTACCAATCTTGGCTGTTTGGGGATTGGGCACAGGATTATTGATGTAGAGCAGGTTGTTGAGATCGTTTATCAATGCAGCAGGGGCTGCCGCTGCATAGCGCTCCGAGGGATTCTTCTCCAACTTGTCCCAATCGACCTTGGCATAGTAGTCCATGAAGTAGATGGGCAGCGGATCGACATAGCGAACAGACCTCAGTGTCTGCTCCGAGCCTTCTGGTCTGCAGTTTGAGGCATCGTAGCTGACATCATCGGGCAGTTCCTTACCTGCGCTGCGCAGGTCAATGACATTTGATTCTGGTGTTGTCTCGGGCAGCACTTCATTGATGGGATCATCTGAATTGCTGCAAGCAACGGTACCTGCAGCAACAAGTGTAAGTAAAAATATATTCTTTTTCATAAGTCAATATTTAATTCAATTTTCTCAAGCCATCGTGAATTAAACCGCGAATTATCGTAAATTATTCTCCATATACTACATTGCCATCAACATATGTAGCCTTAATTTTGGCATCCCAGATAGCATCAGGGTCAGCCTGCAGGAAGTCCGTGTCGAAGATGGCGAAGTTGGCAATCTTGCCCGGAGTGATACTGCCCATACGTTTCTCCTCGTGCCACTGGTAAGGCACATTGGTGGTCATTGCTTCGAGAGCCTGCTGGCGTGTGATGCACTCCGAAGGATTGTGGAGAGTCTGCGCGCCATATTCCTTGGAGGTTCTCGTAATAGCAATGTAAATGGTTTGACTCATGCTGAAAGAGTTTGATGCAGGATAGTCGGAATGGAAGTTGACCAGGTTTCCGGCATCGTAAAACGACTTGATAGGGTACTGCGTTTCGGCTCTTTCACCGATGTATCTGCATGTTATAGGATATTCGTCAGGATATTTAGGTAACCACAGCGGAGCCACGACGGGGATGATGCGGTTATCAGCCATCTTCTTGAATGCATCTGGCTTGACAATCTGCAGGTGGGCTATGGCATTGCGTCCGTCCTTGATGCCCGTCTGTGCCTGAGCCTGTATGATGCCCTTGATGGCCGTGTTTGTTGCGGCGTCACCGATGGAGTGGAAATGCACATTCATGCCGTGCCTGTTGTTGAAGGCTACGATTTGGGCAACTCGCTCAGGGTCAGGACAACGCTTCAGTCCGTAGTAGCCCGGATCGTCAGAGTATTCCTCTTCCATCCAGCCGGTGTGTGCCTCGATAACACCATCCATAAAGACCTTAGTGCCCGTCACCTTGTAGTACTCGCCGTTGTATTTATTGTGCAGGGCGAGCACACGGTTCAGTGCTGAATCAAGTTTCTCATCGGGGACAGATTCGTCTATTATCTTGACGGCGTAGGTGCGAAGTTTCCACACGCCTTCATCGCACAATTCCTGATAAATCTCTTCGGCAAAAGGGTTGCTAAGACCCACTGCGGCTTCGGTCACAGCGGTGATGCCTTGGCTAAATGCTTTCTGCTGCCACATCAGGAGTCCTTCCCTGCACTCTTCCTTGTCTGGTGCTATCTTATCAAGCAGCTCGATGGCAGGATTCTCTGAGATGAAGCCCGTAGGATTGCCCTCGCTATCCACGCGGATGCAGTCCTCACCATATTTCTTCACTGCCTCTTTGTCAAAGCCAAAGTGCGTCAATGCCTTTGTGTTCAGCCACATGGAATGTCCGTCCTCGGAGTTCAGCACCATAGGAACATCAGGGCAGATGGCGTCAAGCATCGCCGCATTGGGTTCACAATCCTTTACTAACCATCCCGAACCTTTGTAGATTGACTGTCCCGGATGCTCCTCCATGTACTCCTTCATGGCTTCGACGAAGTCCGCCATCACCGTTTCTACCTTTGCATTGATTTCTGTGAGGTCGGCCTGCATAAAGCGTGCTGCTGCCAGAGAACCATGCGTATGTCCTTCGGTGAATCCAGGGTAGATACTTGCCGTGCCATAGTCCTTCACTATGGTCTTGGCATCGCACATCTTGCGGGCCTCAGCCTGAGATCCCACGAAGGAAATCAGTCCATTCTCCACCACAATGGCCTCGGCTCGGGGCGTGGCGGTGTCCATGGTGATTACATTACCCAGCAGCAGGAGTTTCTCCGTGCTGACAGGAGGGCCATCGATCTCATTTGTTGTGTTGCAACTCACCGACAGAAGTGCGGTGAATAGTAGGATTGGTAGGAATTTCTGTTTCATATTTTTCAAGTTTTGAGTCCACTTTAAAAAGTCGGACCAGATGTTTAACTCAAAAGCCACTTTTTAAAGTGGATTCAATATTTGTCGTGCAAAAATACAAATTTTATTTCACATAAGCAATACTATCGCCTTTTTCTTGCCACTTCGAGGGCATTACACATAATTTAATAATGGAATGCCGCCATAATTAAGGAATAAATTCGTACCTTTGCACCCTGATGGAGAAAAAGAAGCATAAATCGGGCAATGCCACCTATGACCACGTGTTAAAGTACACGGGGCTTTTTGGCGGTGTACAGGTGTTGAAGATGCTTGTGTCTGTAATACGCAACAAGTTGGCTTCACGCATTCTGGGCCCTGCGGGAATGGGCTTCAATGCAGAATGCCTGAAGGCCGGCGAACTCGTCAATTCCATCTCCAATCTCGGATTATCTTTTTCTGCCGTACGCAACATCAGTGAACTTTACGAGAAGGGAACGGAAGAAGAGATCAGTCATTACATCTGCGTCGTACGTACCTGGAGTTTATGGTCTGCCGTCTTTGCCGCATTGTTGTGCATGGGAGGTGCATCCTTGCTGAATTGGATGTGTTTTACCGACTCATCAACTTCCCACACTGTCGACGTTCTCCTTTTGACACTCTTTGTCATTTCCTTGCCTATCGAGGCAGTGGAATGCGCCATACTTAAAGGCGTCCGACGACTGAAGTACCTGTCTGTTGTGGAGACATTTGCCGCCATAAGCAGTTTGCTTTGCACCATTCCGTTCTATTATTTGATGGGAATCCGAGGCGTTGTCCTCGCATTGATCATCTCGAGTTGGGTTGTCGTGGGATGCCACTTGATCTTCACGACACGCCTGTTCAAATGGCGTGTTAAGCCGTTTGACACGGGTATCTTACGAGAAGGCTTAGGATTGATCAAATTAGGAATTCCCTACATGTTCGCAGGCATCTTTGGTGCCCTCACAGCGCCCTTGGTGTTCCAAATGATGGGAAGTGACAGCGAAGTCGGATTGTATAACGCTGGCTACAGCCTGATGGTGACGTATGCGGGTATGGTATTTGTGGCCATTGAGGCGGATTATTTCCCTCGCCTGTCCTCAGCCAACAATGATAAAGTGAGCATGAACCACATTATCAATCAGCAGATTGACATTTGCATATTGATCATGACCCCGATGCTTATCCTGATGGCTTTACTCATGCCTCGCATCATCCACATTCTTTTTGCCCACTCCTTCATTGCGATAGCACCCATGGCCGTATGTGCAGTATTCTACATGTTCTTCAAGGCCATCACCTTGCCTGTGGCGTATCTGCCTTTGGCTAAGGGTAACAGCATGCTCTACCTGCTTATGGAGGTGCTTTACGACGCTGCATACGTCCTGCTCATCTATGTGGGCTATCAATGGGGAGCAGAGCACATTCATCTTAAATTCGACGACGTGCCAAGCGGAGCGTTGGCAGGTACGGGTATAGGCTTGACATTGGCCGGATTGTTCGACATGATTGTCATCTGCACGACCTATTCTGCATACTATGGTTTCCGTTTCAGCAAACGCACCCTCTATCTCATTGGAATGGAGTTTGTTTGTCTGAGCGTCACGGTACCTTTCTGTGTGATAAGCGGCATTACCCTGTACAAGTGGAGTATTGGATTAGTGGCTCTGCTCCTGTCATGCGTGGTGGCATGGCGACTACTCTCACGCCATTCAGGATTTGTGACCAAGATAAAGCGCAAACTGAAGCATAGCGACGGATGTGATTGCTGCAAGTAAAAAATACAAGTTTTGCAAGTTGTATGTCTGCTATTTTTAATGTGTTAATGAAGGTCGAAGAGCTCGACGAAGTCAATAATGAGTAATGAATAATGAGTAATGGGATTTAATGAGAGGCTGGCGCTGTGATATGCTAGAGGACTCACATTATTCTCATTATACATTGTTCATTATTCATTATTAATTGCTCATTAACCAATTATGTGACATACGATAGTTGAATAAAAATATGGAAACCTCACATACTATTTCAAGGCCTTTAGTTTCTTTGCTCATGGCTGTGTACAATGCCTCCGCCTTTCTGCGTGAAGCATTGGACAGTGTGTTAGGCCAAAGCTATACTGACCTTGAGGTGCTTTGTGTGGATGATTGCAGTACGGACGACAGCCTTTCTATTCTGCAGGAATACGCCAAACGAGACGCCCGTGTGCGAGTGTTTCAACAACCAGAAAACAAAGGACAGGCCCATGCACGCAACGTGGCCATCGAGCACGCACGCGGGGAGATAATAGGTATGCTGGATGCAGATGATTGGCTTTCCAGCGATGCCATTCAGCAGATGGTCGAGGTCTTCCAGCAACATCCAAAAACCGATGCGGTACTCTTCACCTTAGTGATGGAATATCCTGAAGGCTGGAAGGATGACGCAGGAGTAATCTACGACAAACCGTGCAGTAAGGTGTATGAGAATGCTTGTGCCAATGATGCGGCGCTGAGTGGTGAGGAGGCCTTCCGTCTGTCCTTGGATTGGAGCATTCATGGTGTTTACCTTACGCGTGCAAGTCTGCATAAGGAAACACCCTACGACACGGCCACGAAACTCTACAGCGATGACAACACCAGCCATCTGCATTTTCTTCATAGCCGTGAGGTACGACTCAGTAAAGCCGAGTATCACTATCGTCAGCATGCCCAATCCGCCACGCATATTGTGGGCCTTCGCTATTTCGATCGCATCTACTCTAACCTGAGTTTACGCAATACTTTGGAGCAAGAGGGCGTGTCTGCCTCCGTGCTTGCCAACTACGAGTCTATCCGTTGGCTCAACTACGTGGACAGGCATTGGTACCTCTTCGCGCAGCGTAAAGCGCTTTCAAAGGAAGAGCGTCGCCAAGCCTCCTCCATGCTCCAGGACGTATATAAAACATTTAACCACCCGTACCGCTTTAAGTTTGGGTACGGATGGTTAAGATCCTATCGCTTATTCCTCCTGGAGGAGTGGCTGTATTATCGCCTTCGCCACTTGGTGAAGAGGGATTAGCGATGATATAATATTTGACGCAGATTTCGCAGATTACGCAGATTTCTTTGACGCGAATTAACGCGGATTTACGCGGATTATTTTGATGCAGATCTCTTCAAGCAAAAAACAATGCTCATCCGCAAGATGGAATGATGAACCTGTTTTATCTCCTTGATTTATCATCATGATTTATCACTGATTCGAGGGCGTAGCCCGATTCTCCAAGAATCCATCCAGTCATTTTCGGTAAATTTATCAAAGATTTATGTTAAATCTGCCGAAGACGGGAAAGACTAGTTTTTTAGATGATCGTCGCCTATGGCTCCTCGAATCGGTGATAAATTTGGAAGATAAATCTGTATGATAAAGTCAGAAGCGTTCGCACATTCCTGTTTCCTTCATCAGTTCGTAGCACTCGTAGAGATCTTCTTCAAGCAAAAAACAATGCTCATCCGCAAGATGGAATGATGAACCTGTTTTATCTCCTTGATTTATCATCATGATTTATCACTGATTCGAGGGCGCAGCCCGATCCTCAAAGAATCCATCCTGTCATTTTCGGTAAATTTATCAGAGATTTATGTTAAATCTGCCGAAGACGGGAAAAGGCTAGTTTTAGATGATCGTCGCCTATGGCTCCTCGAATCGGTGATAAATTTGGAAGTTAAATCTGTATGATAAAGTCAGAAGCGTTCGCACATTCCTGTTTCCTTCATCAATTCGTAGCACTCGTAGTACACACCCTTTGGTGAAAAGTTGATGAGCATTCCAAGGTGCATGTTCATAAGCTTCATGTAAGACCACAACTGGAATCGTTGCTGTTCTCCGATGCGGTCGAGTGTCTTGAGTTCAAGTACGATGTGGCCGAGCTGATTGTCATACACAACAAGGTCCATCTTCCGTTTCACCTCGCTTGCTATATCCTTATAATATATCGGAAACTCTTGTTGGCGCGCAACCGTCTTGTGGTTCAGTTGTAATTCGACCATAAGTCCAGCCTCGTACACCAGTTCGTCCATGCCACTCTTGTAGTAATTATAAGTCTCAAATGAGCAGCGTGCAATCTCTTTGCATACAGCATTCCTCTTCTCAATATATTCCTGTTCTGTCATGTATCAACTTTATTAGAAGGTGAAGCCTGCGTATCGGTCTAGCATCCGTATCTATTAACTTCCTCAAAACAAGAGGTTATCTAACTCTTTTCTTACCATTCTTGATGGTAATGCCGCGAGCATTATTCATTGTCTTACGGCCACTTAAATCGTATGAGTTCGTGTGTAGGTATGAGTTTTCAATATTCAATTTTCCATCTTCAATATTCTTTATTCCCGTCTCCTCGCCATTCATCTGCGCAACGATTTCCTCAGGAGAAAGCGCATAGTTGTAGACGTGGAAGTTCTGGACGTGTGCCTTAAGCATGGGATCAGCAGCAAACTGACTACGTCCGATGTAGTTGAAGGCAGGATTGATGTCAGAAGGCTTGATGGTGATAGCCTCGTTGCGACCTACCTCAACACCATTCATGTAGAGAATGCCAACACCATCGGCCAGTGTGATGGCAACGTGCGTCCATCCGGTCGTGGCAGGTTTCTTAACCGTGCTGGGACGAACGGCCTCCTCTGCACCGCCATTCTTGATGACAAACTTCATGCGTGAACCATCATTGGGAGTCAGGAACATGTACTGGTCGGTACCGTTACCGAAGTCAAAGATGCGCTGCCATGCGTTACCACCACGATAGTAAATCCATGTGGCTACGGTGATAGCATCGCGACTTGCCATACCAGGCGCGAGTTGAATGAAGTCGGAGCTGCCATTGAGCGTAATACCAGTGCGCTCCTTTGTCGTCGTGTAGGTTGGCTTGTCGGTGGGGTAGGCAGCATGATTACCATTGACACTGCTGTCGTAGAAGGTGCTGTCAGCAAATACCTGCGCCATAACCAAACCCTTATCGCCAGAAACAACGGCTGTCACAGCATCAGAATGCTTACTGCGGTTGAGCGATTTGTCTTCAGCATATACCTTATAATAATAGGTGCGGCCATCAGCGGCTTCGTTGTCGACAAACTCCGTTCCTACGATCTCATTGCAAAGGGTGATGTACTTCTCGCCATCCTCGCTACGAAGAATGGTGTAACTCTTCAGGTCGGTGTCAGAGGGAGCCGTCCAGCTCAGCTTGACACTGGCATTCTGAGGAGTAGCCACCAAATCGGCAGGAATGGCAGGAGCCTTCTTGTCGGGCTTTGCGTCTACGGCAATGAGTTTCCACATCTGATTCTTGGTTTTCTTGAGGTCGCCCATCTGAATGTTGCCACCTGACAAAGTGCTGCTTCCTGCTACCTCGATGCACTTGGTGCTGTGGCGTGAAAGGATGTAGAAGGCACCATCGCCGGCATACTCGAAGTACCACTGCTCGTTGCCACCGAGGCCACCGGCAATAGTTCCGAGATCTGCACCAGCGTTCAGCCCCCAGTTCAGAATGTCAAGGTAGAGTGGGGTGTTCGTGTTGAGTTGCAGCACAAAGTAGGATTCATCACCACCGTAGTTATCAATCTTGTTGGCAACTTCATAGAGTTTCCATTGCTGGTGTACAGGATTGGATGCAGCATTGCTGACCTGCTTGATGGATACCCATCCAGTACCGGGATTGCTCGTGAAGCCCATCACAAGGCCGGAGTATGCATTGACGATCTTGTAGGTACCCTCAACCAAAGCAGGCATGACGTCCTCACCTCCCTGAATGTCAAGACAGGTTTCGTAGTTCGTCTGACCATTCTGGTAACCCGTACCACCCTTTACCTTCATGGTGAATTCACGACCACGCTGACCATTGTACCATACAGGCTGGTCGATGGCTGCAAAATTGTACGTCGTAGCAACCGCCTGACGCTCACTTGTGCCCAGGAAAGCCTGAACGCGTCCGCTGGGATGACGATAGACAGAAGCAGCTGTCCAGTTATTTCTATGCTCACCGTATCCGAGACGGTCGCCGGGATTGCCTTGCCACGTAGCCTTCATGAAGTCGCCACGTGTACGCTCTGCCGTACCCCACCAGATGCCCGTCTGCATACCGTACTCCACACCGACCATAGCCTCCATCACGTTGTGAAGCTCATCGTTAGTGGCATGATTGCCGTACTCACGAACTTTCTGGAAGAAAGATGCATAGTTATCGAAGTTACCGGCCAACTGGTGTGTGTTGCCTTCGTCAATGTAAGGCTTCATGTAGTTCCACCAACTGTATGCCTGATCGTCGTTAAGCGTGTTACCTCCACACATACGCACGTCCGCGTACTTTTCCTTATATGCTTCATCCTCCTTGAAGATCTTACACATAGCCTTAAAGTCAGCCTTGCGGTTCTTGTAGGTAGGCAAGAGGTGCCATTCGTAGTCAGGCTCATTAAGAGGACTGATGCTGACGAGGTTGGTCAGTCCCTTCGACTTATAGTAGTCGGCCGACATGTCCATCAGTTTCACCCAGCGCGCTGCGCGCTCAGCCGAGGTCTGACTCTGGTCGTTATACCAATCGTCGAGCGAAGGGTGGTCGCAGTTGATGTTGTAGCCAATGCCCGATTTACAATATTTCTTGACGATATTGATGCGCTTGTTCAGGTCGGTGGTTTGCTTTGTGCTGAATTTACCGTCCTCTACGCTTGCTGTTGCTTGGAAAGACAGTCGCATGATGTCGACAACATCCTTACCTGCATAGTTTATACCAATACGCACGTTGTCCTCGCTCAGCCAAGCCAGGTCGAGACCCCATTCGATAGGAGTCTTCACACCTTCGTCGTTGTAGCGGAAGGGGATATTGACTTGTGCCTTCGGCATTGCTTTGAGATAGGTAGCATTGCTTACTACTTGTGCGTTGGCTGCCATCGCGCAGCCACTCATAATCAAGGCAAGTGAAAGTTTCTTCATGGAGATAGTATGTAAATTAACAGTTTTTTTTAAAAGAAAATGACCCGCGTCTAAGTTGCCTTAAACTCGGGTCACATTTTTGCAAATTGTGAGGTGCCTGGCGGATTCGAACCGCCGTAGACGGTTTTGCAGACCGTTGACTAAGCCACTCATCCAAGGCACCATTTCCTCGTTTGCGGTTGCAAAGGTAGAACATTTTTTTCATTCCACCAAATCTTTTGCAGTTTTTTTTCGTTTTTTCTGCATTTTTCATCCAACACGAGCAATCACCCGCCACATCTTCCGTAAAATCCCGCTACATCTTTCGTAAGGATGGCGCCTTTCGAACCAATGGATCGAACGCGAAAAACCTATGGATGGCGCATGAAAAACCGATGGATGGCGCGTATCGAACCAATGGATCGAACACAAAAAACCCATGGATGGCGCATAAAAAACCTATGGATGGCGCATGAAAGACAGAATCGTTGGGGTCGCCCCCAACGATTCATATTGTTCCATGATTATGGATATTCTTCAACGTCAAATGTGGTGTTCTTTGCGAAGCGCATCTTTTTGCGTTTGCCTGGAGTGAACGATTGGCCTTGCTTAGCTTTGCGCTGAGAGTATGTATCGAGCATGTGTCTTCCCAAGAACCAAAAGAACATTGCTGCTACGGCAAGTCCTATCTGCGCAAAGTACGGCACATCAATCTGCTGCACGAGCGGCGTTATGATGAGCGCTACTGCTGATAGCTTTGCGATGTCTATGCTTGCACGTCCTGTTTCGTAGAGCGTTTCGTCACTTAGTCTCATGAAGTTCTAGTTTTGCTTGTTTTTTTCGTGCGATGCGCTGTAAGCTATCCATCCGTAGAATGCCATCACGATTCCTATAAGAATGTATGTCATATCTCTTGTTATTTATATGTTTCAGATTCTTTGCTAGTATGAATCGTTGGGGTCTGACCCCAACGATTCACTTACGCAAGTACACCGCCTTGCGTGCAGCCTCCTCTGCTTCCTTCTTCAGTTTCATGGCTTTATCCTTTGCCTCCTCAGCCTTCTTGCTTGCAGCCTCAGCAGCAGCGATGGCCTTAGTAGCCTTTGCCTCGGTCTTGATAGCCTTGTCGACGATGCTCTTGTTCGACTTGATCTGCTTCAGTTCGTTCTTCAACTGCACGAGTTGAGTCTTATACTCCGAGTTGAGCTTGTCGCCCTTCAGCTTAGTCTTTACCAACTTAATCTCTGCATTGATCTCATCAGCCTTCTGCTTGAAATATGTGCTGAGTTCCTTGTCGGTCATCTCCTCAAGGGGATTCTGCGCAAACATCTGGCCAGCAAACAGCATCATGGCTGCGAACAGGATAGTTTTAACTGCTTTCATAATTTATTTCTTTTATTTGTTAGTAGAATGTTTAAAACTGACTGCAAAATTATGTATTATTCTTGTTTTATGCAAGCATTAGACGACAAATTCACTAAAATGTTTTTGATTATTCACACTTTTTTGCTAACTTTGTCGCGATATTAATAATAGTTTGCCCATGGAACTTGACGAACAAAGGGACGATTTGCGCGAACTCATTCTCAACGAGGAACGCTTTGACTTGGTTTACGACAACCTTCCTGTCGGCGTGACCGTCTGGGACAATAATGGTTATTTTGTCCGAATGAATCCACGCAACATGGAAATCTTCGGCATTAAGGACACAAAGCCTCTAAATGGATTTTGCATCTTCGATGACCGGAATGTTGAGCCGGAACACCTCAATAATATGAAGGAGAAGGATGATTTCACCTTTTATTATCATTTAAACCCTTTGAATCTTAATGCACACGGCACCTGTCACCTGCAAGATGAAAAACGACTATTTTGCAGTTTCCACAGAGTGTATAACGATGCAAATGAACCTATAGGCTTCATCTTAGTAAACGTTGATGCCACGAAGGTGCAGAATGATTTGCGTGACGAAACGGAGATACTCACCCGTCAGCTACGACAAGTGCATTATTCTGCCAACATGATGACTTGGAGATGGGACATGAAGTCGGGAAAAATCGTTGCTAACCGTTCGTACGCTCCCTCTGCCCTTGCAGATAAACTAAGCGGATTGCTCGACACCTCTGTCGGCGAGTTCCTCCAAAACCTTCATCCAGAGGACCGCCACATCTTCCTCGAGAATTACGAGAAACTGCTGCAGAAAAAAGTGGACACGGCAGAGATAGATGCCCGTTTCAACTTCAAGGGTACGAATCTCGGCTATGTGTGGGTGCATTTCAGCGCTATGGTCAGCGAGTTCGACAAAGATGGTTCGGCAAAGACATTGGTAGGTTCGACGATGATCATCGAGGACAGAAAGCGACTGGAAGAGGAGCTCCGCAAGGCCAAGGACCGTGCTGTGGCAAGCGACCGCATGAAGACATGCTTTATCGAGCAAACCAATCATGAGATACGCACTCCGCTCAATGCCATTGTGGGCTATGCTGACATCCTGGCTACCTGCTGCAATTCCCTCAATGCTGAGGAAATGCACGACATCATCAAGAACATACGCGACAACAGCACCTTGATGACAGAAATGGTGGGCAATATGCTTTATGCAAGCCAATTGTACAGTGGTAACCTCGACCACGACAACAACAGTTTCAGTGCGCTCGACCTCTGCTCGCGCCTTTGGGTTAAGTACATGACTCGCCCGGCAAAGGGGGTACAGCTTCGTCAGCATAATGTGGACGGAAAGGATTGCATTATCTCTTGCGACGCGAAACTCATCGAAATCGTTCTCGACAACCTGTTGAGTAATGCATCGAAATTCACGGAGAAGGGAACCATCACCTACGGTTTTGAGGAAGTGCCTGAAGGGCTGAAGTTCTGGGTGGCAGATACCGGCCCAGGATTGCCTGAGGATCTCGACATGTATGCTCCTTTTGCGAAGGGAAGCAACTTCGTCCAGGGCATGGGTCTTGGCTTGCCTCTCTGCCGTGGATTGGTTAATTTCATGGGTGGCAAACTCGTTGCGGACAGTGCGCCAGGAAAGGGTTGCACATTCTCATTTGTGCTACCAAACAGAACCTAAAACCTACAACCTAAAACCCACAACCTAAAACCTACAACCTAAAACCTAAAAAAAAAATATATGTTATCAGTAGAAGAATTGAATGACCGCCTTATCGACCTCTCTTTTGCAGAGGACATTGGCGATGGAGACCACACCACACTATGTTGTATTCCTGCCGACCAGATGGGCGAGAGCAAACTGCTCATCAAGCAGGAGGGTATCTTTGCCGGCGTTGAGATTGCCAAGCAGGTGTTCCACCGTTTCGATCCCACCATGGAGGTTGAGGTGTATATTGAGGATGGCGCTCACGTAAAGCCCGGCGACATCGTGATGAGCGTAAAGGGTAAGGAGCAGAGCCTCTTGCAGACAGAGCGCTTGATGCTGAACATCCTGCAGCGCATGAGCGGCATTGCCACCATGACGCACAAGTATCAGCAGACACTCATCGATGCCGGCACCAAGACACGTGTGCTCGACACCCGTAAGACGACTCCCGGTATGCGTATGTTGGAGAAGGAGGCAGTGAAGATTGGTGGTGGCATGAACCACCGTATCGGTCTTTTCGATATGATTCTCCTCAAGGACAACCACATCGACTTCTGCGGTGGCGTGCATAATGCCATCAGCCGTGCCAAGCAGTACTGCAAGGATCATGGCAAGGACTTGAAGATTGAGTGCGAGGTGCGCAACTGGAAGGAACTCGAAGAGGCTCTCGCCGAGGGTTGTGACCGCATCATGTTCGACAACTTCACGCCTGAGGACACCAAGAAGGCTGTTGACTTTGTGGCCAACTATGCTCAGGAGCATGGTATGACTCGTCCCGAGACAGAATCCTCGGGCGGCATCACCTTCGACACCATGATTCCCTATGCTCAGGCTGGTGTCGACTTCATCTCGTTTGGTGCTCTCACGCATTCCGTCAAGGGTCTTGACATGAGCTTCAAGGCAGCGGGAAGTGACAAACTGAAGATATAGACCCCCCAGCCCCCTAAAGGGGGAGACAAACATGGTGATATAGACCCCCCTGCCCCCTAAAGGGGGAGACAAACAGGGTGACATAGACCCCCCAGCCCCCTTAAGGGGGAGACAAACAGGGTGACATAGCCCCCCAGCCCCCTAAAGGGGGAGACAAACAGGGTGATATAGCCCCCCCCAGCCCCCTAAAGGGGGAGACAAACAGGGTGATATAGACCCCCCTGCCCCCTAAAGGGGGAGACAAACAGGGTGATATAGACCCCCCAGCCCCCTAAAGGGGGAGACAAACAGGGTGATAGGGTATGATGATATAATATAAATGTTATGCGCGGATCATTAAAATAAGATGGATTACAAATGGGCTTCGCCTGACCGTTATGAACTGCTCAAGGAGTTTGCCAAAGAGAACAGGCTACACATGACTGATGCAGAGAATTTTCTTTGGCTACATCTGATGAACCATCTAAAGGAAGCAAAGTTCAAAAGACAATTCATTATCGGTGATTATATTGCAGATTTCGCATCGATTAAACATAGATTAGTTATCGAGGTTGATGGAGCATACCATAGCGAACCCATTCAAATTGAAAATGATGAAATCAGGACTTCTTGGTTAAATAAAATGGGATGGAAAGTTGTTCGATTCTCAAACGAAGAAGTGTTTTGTGATATTCAATCCGTATTACACATTATTGAAAATAACATAGAATTAAAATAAATGAATAGGAATAAGATGAAAACCCTCCTTGTTTTCTGCCTGCTTTTCTGCGGGTTTGTCTCCCCCTTTAGGGGGTTGGGGGGTCTGTATGCCTGCACCAACCTCATTGTTGGTCGTGCTGCATCAACTGATGGTTCGACCATCGTCTCATATTCTTCGGATGACTATGGAGCTTACGGCTATCTGTTCTGCTATCCTCATGCCAAGCATAAGGCAGGAGAGACAAGGTCGCTCTACCATTATGAGTCAAACAACTATCTGGGTGAGATACCCGAGGTGGAGGAGACGTATGGTGTGATCGGACTTGTCAACGAGCATCAGTTGACCGTGTTCGAGACCACATGGGGCGGACGCGAGGAACTGTGGGAAGGCGAGGGATTGCTGGACTACGGAAGCCTGATGACCGTCACCTTGCAGCGCGCCAAGACAGCACGCGAAGCCATACAGGTGATGACCGACCTCGTGAAGGAGTATGGCTATCAGAGCGAGGGTGAGTCGTTCACCATTGCCGATCCTAATGAGGTTTGGATTCTCGACATGATAGGCAAGGGTAAGGGCGTGAAGGGTGCCGTATGGGTGGCCGTTCGTATTCCCGACGACTGCATCTCAGGTCATGCCAACCAATGCCGCATCCACCAGTTCCCTCTTGCCAAGAAGATCGACAAGAAGCGTGGCTACTACTGTGTAGGCGATAGCGTTTGCTACAGCAGCGACTGTATCACCTTTGCACGCGAGAAGGGATACTTTACGGGTAAGGATGCTGACTTCGACTTCGCCAATGCCTACAACCCTCTCGACTTCGGCGGTGCACGCTTCTGCGAGGCGCGTGTGTGGAGCTACTTCAACCGATGGGCAAGCATCGACATGAACCAGTATCTGGCTTATGCCAAGGGTGAGCAGAAGGACAATCCTATGCCCCTCTACGTCAAGCCCAAGCAGAAACTCAGCGTGCAGGACGTCAAGGACATGATGCGCGACCACTACGAAGGCACGCCTTTTGAGATACAGAGCGATCTGGGTATGGGTCCTTACGAAATGCCCTATCGCCCCACACCGCTTACCTACGAGGTCGATGGCGTGAAGTATTTCAACGAGCGTCCCATCAGCACGCAGCAGGCATCGTGCATCTACGTGAGCCAGATGCGCTCATGGCTGCCCGATCACATTGGCTGCTGTCTTTGGTTCGGTAACGACGATGCCAACATGGTGGCTATGACGCCCATCTACTGTTGCGTAAGCGAAGCCCCTGTATGCTATCATCAGAACACGGCAGACACGTTCCATTTCTCATTCCGCTCTGCCTTCTGGCTTTGCAACTGGGTGAGCAATATGGTTTACATGCGCTACAACATTCTCTTCCCCGAACTTCAAGCTGTTCGTGACAAGTTGGAGAAGACCTATAACAATTCTCAGGCAGAGATTGAAGCACAGGCACTTAAGATGAGCGAAGAAGAGAGTAAGCATTTCCTTTCGCAGTATTCTCACCGCATGGCTGGTGGCATGTCTGACGAATGGATGCAGTTGGCTCAGCGCATCATCGTGAAGTACAACGATATGGCTGTCAAAAAGACCAATGAGGACGGCACGTACCAGAAGACTGCCGGTGGTGCACAGGTGCCCGTCGCTCGTCCTGGTTACCCTGAGCGATATCGCAGAGCCATCGTCAAGGAGGCAGGAGAGAGATATAGGAATCCTGAGTAGACCCCCCAGCCCCCTAAAGGGGGAGACAAACAGGGTGTGTCTGATTATAAATATAATAAGGTATTCAACTTTCGCATGTCGTATAATTGGTTAATGAGCAATTAATAATGAATAATGAACAATGTATAATGAGAACAATGTGAGTCCTCTAACATAGCACAGCGCCAGCTTCTCATTAAATCCCATTACTCATTATTCATTACTCATTATTGACTTCGTCGAGCTCTTCGACCTTCATTAACTCATTAAAAATCGCAGAGATACAACTTGCGAAACTTGAATAAGGTAAAGTAAAACAGAGTAAAGTAAAATATAAAAGCATAGTATTATTAACCATTAAAAGAAATCCCTTCATTTCATTAAAGGGTGTGACAACTGTTTGATAACTCAATTTGTTTGTCTCCCCCTTTAGGGGGCTGGAGGGTCTGATTATTATGGAACTAGATTTGATTAAGGCCTGTGAGGCCAAGGCACAGGAGTGGGCAACGAATCCCCTCTTCGACGCAGAGACACAAGCAGAAGCTAAGGCAATGCTTGAGAATGAGGACAAGACAGCTCTCGTAGATGCTTTCTATCAGAACCTCGAGTTCGGTACTGGTGGTCTTCGTGGCATCATGGGTGTCGGTACCAACCGCATGAACAAGTACATCGTAGGTATGGCTACTCAGGGCTTTGCCAACTACATCAATAAGGCTTTCCCCGAGGGCGGTAAGAGCGTGGTTGTAGGTCATGACTGCCGTAACAACGGCCGCATGTTCGCTGAGAGCGTTGCTAACATCTTCAGCGCAAGCGGCATCAAGGTTTATCTCTTCGAGAGCCTGCGTCCTACTCCCGAAATCAGCTTTGCTATCCGTCAGCTGGGTGCTGTGGCAGGTGTGAATGTTACCGCAAGCCACAATCCCCGCGAGTACAACGGCTACAAGGCATACTGGGCAGATGGTGCTCAGGTATTGGCTCCCCACGACACTGGTATCATCGACGAGGTGAACAAGGTGAAGATCGAGGACGTGAAGTTCGAGGGCAACAAGGACCTCATCACCATCATCGGTGGTGAGATGGATTACGACTACATGATGGCTGTGAAGGAGGCTATGGTTGACCAGGATGTCATCCTGCGTCAGAAGGACCTCAACATCGTCTACAGTCCTATGCACGGTACCGGTCGCGTCATCGTTCCTCTCTGCCTGCGCAGCTGGGGCTTCCAGAACATCAACGTGGTTCCCGAGCAGATGGTAGTGGACGGAAACTTCCCCACGGTCGTTTCTCCCAACCCCGAGAATGCAGAGGCTATGACCCTCGGTATGAAACTCGGTACGAAACTCAATGCCGACCTCGTTATCGCCAGTGACCCCGATGCAGACCGCTTGGCTATCGTTTGCCGCGATCCTAAGGGCGAGTGGATCATCATCAACGGTAACCAGACCGCTATGATGTTCTGCTACTACATCATCAAGAACAAGAAGGCACTCGGCACCCTGAAGGACAACGACTTCCTCGTGAAGACCATCGTTACCACTGAGGTCATCGCTGAGATGGCCAAGAAGAACAACGTAGAGTTGCGCGACTGCTACACCGGCTTCAAGTGGATTGCTCGCGAAATCGCCATCAGCGAGGGCAAGCAGAAGTACATCGGTGGTGGTGAGGAGAGCTTCGGCTTCCTGCCTTACGATAAGGTACGCGACAAGGATTCACCAGCATCAATCTGTCTTATCTGCGAGATTGCTGCTTGGGCTAAGGACAACGGCATGACGCTCTACGACCTCCTGATGCAGATCTATCTCGACTACGGTTTCTCTTACGAGTACACCATCAACGTCGTTCGTCCCGGTAAGACTGGTGCTGACGAGATCAAGCAGATGATGACCGACTTCCGTGGTGAGAAGGCTCCCAAGGAGATTGCTGGCAGCAAGGTTGTGCTGACCAAGGACTTCAAGTCACTGAAGGCTACCGACGGCGAGGGCAATGTAACAGACATCGTTATGCCCGACACCAGCAACGTACTGCAGTGGTACTGCGAGGATGGCACCAAGATCAGCGTTCGTCCCAGCGGTACTGAGCCCAAGATCAAGTTCTACACCGAGGTGAAGGGTACCATGGGCTGTCCCAACTGCTACGCTTCATGCGTGGAGGATGCCAAGAAGAAGGTTGAGGAGATCAAGAAGTCACTCGGTTTGTAATAAAATGAAATATTTCTGCTTTTGCCAGGGGGATGTGATGCTCACAAACGAGCATGGCATCCCCTTGGATGTTTCTGCCCTGCATCTGCAACCATGGAACTTGGTGACAAAGATAGAGTGGGAGGGTGATCAGTGTCAGGTGGTGCGTCTCGACAAACCCGTCAACACTGATGCCTTTGTGATGATGCCGCTGCGCAAAAGTTTCGACATCCTCTCCAAGCACGACTACGACTTGGCAGGCAAGTGTGCCGAACTGCTTTATTGGGACAGCAACAGCAAGTATTGTGGATGTTGCGGAGCACCCATGAAGTGGGACACGGACATCAGCAAGAAATGCACGAACTGCGGTAAGGAACTATGGCCTCAGTTGGCAACTGCCATCATCGTGCGCATCACGAAGTCTGTCAACGACAATCCTGCCAACGATGAGATCCTGATGATACGTGCCAACAATTTCCGTGGTACGCACTTTGGCCTTGTGGCTGGTTTTGTGGAGACGGGAGAGTCATTGGAGGAGAGTGTGCGTCGCGAGGTGCGCGAGGAGGTGGGACTAGAGATTGACGACATCCGTTATTTCGGCTCTCAACCATGGCCTTATCCATGTGGTCTCATGGTTGGCTTCACGGCTCGCTATGTATCAGGTGAATTGCACTTACAGCGCTCCGAATTGTCCGAAGGTGGATGGTTCCGTCGCGATGCCATGCCGGAATATCCTGGCCTTGTCTCCATCGCTGGCCAACTCATCACCGACTGGCTATACTAATTGAGATAAGCATACTAGCGAAGAAAAATAACGAACGCAAAGACGCAGAGCCGCAAAGATTTATAGTCTGGTTTGGAACCAAAAATAGCACAAAAATGGCACAATAATATTCTTTGGTTCATCCAACATTTGAAGTGATTCTTGTTGTTAGATTGTTCTCTTCGATTCTTGTAAGCGATTGCAAGCACGCAGTGCGCCTCAAATACATTCCTTTAATCGCGTCTTGTGCTGATTGTTCGAATAGATTTTCATTACGTCAACAATCCTTTGGACAATCAACGTACAAGAATTTCGCACAAGATGCCTCAATGACTTTTATCTTAGGCGCTTCGCTTGCAATCGATTAGAACAATCTTATTGAACAATCATGAACAAGATTCGCTAAGTCTATCACTCCAAATATCGGATGAACCAACTTTTTAAGCCTTTCCTCGTTTCTCCTCGTTTTTCCTCGGTTCCTAATAAAATTGTTAACCGAGGACAAACAAGGACAAACGAGAACATTTTATAGTTAGATTGTTCTGTCCGATTCTTGTAAGCGATTGCAAGCACGCAGTGCGCCTCCATTACATTCCTTTAATCCCATCTTGTGCTGATTGTTCGAATTGATTTTCATTTCGTCAAAATGACAAAGAACGCTTCGGTACCGAGCGGTACCATCTGAGTGAAATGAAAAATCCGACAACGCTAATCAGCGGTACCATAACACCGAAATGAGCGGTACCCTGAGAGCGAAATTTGCAAATGATATAACGAGGACAGAAATAACCTATCAACTTATGGTCGTGTGATTACGACTTTTGTTTTTTGTGGTTTGCGGGATACTTCCGTAGTCGGATTCTTATCCACGGCTTCGGTGTAGCCTACTACACCGTATGGGTTATATACGACAACGTATCCAAAGTACATGAAGAGATAATTACCATGTCCGTCAACCAGGATTTTGTAGTGTGGGGCTGAGTACATCGGTATTGTATAGATAGGACTATATGGATTACCGGTCGGCAGTTCTAATACGGAAGGGCATGGGTGAACCGTCTTGTCTGACTTGCCGTCTATGTGCTTGAACAGTACTGCGTATTCGTTTTCGTCCTCATTATTAACGTCGAACCTATAATTGTTAACAATAGCGAGGAAATCATTGGTGACCGGATTGTACACGAGGTAGCTAATAAAGCCAGGGTAAGAGGATGGTATCTTGCAGCATTCCCATGGTTGATCCTTGGTGAAAGGATACTGGTATATAGTATGGTCGTATGCGATATACACCTTGTCGCTAGTAGTAGTGCGTAAAATCACTTTAGCGTCGATATTGTCTGATTTTGGAATGGGAGGTGTACTTATCTCATTTCTCTTAGAGTAATCTATTTTCCAAGTTTTCAAATAATTCATTACGTATCCTTCTTCACTTGAGCCATAAGATATATAATCTCCGTTTCTAGTCATGTATGATTCCATGATCTCTACATCGCGAATATATTCTCTTGTGCCGGTTGGTACGTAATATCTGTAAAGCCTTCTTTCATCATTAACCCATGCACCATCAAACCAGAGATAAGTCTCTGATTCTCCGAAGTCATACATTTCGCGTGCATCATCTATTAGTTTGATGGAACTTGGTAGGGTTCCTGTTAATGTAGCATAGTAGCTGCTGTATTCCTTATCGAAATCTCCACCCAATAAAAGAATTATCGTCTCTCCAACTGAGTATATGTTTTTGATTTTGCGTGGATAACCCTTGTCACCGTCACGTCCATCGACCACAAGAGACGTCTTGCCAGTGGCTTGATCGGTGAAGTAAATTTTATTTCTGATATTATCAAGTTGATAAATGCCTTTGCTGTTGACCGCAACGATGCCTTCTGCTTCAATCAATGCATAGGTCTTATGTATAGGAACTCCTGTAACAGCAAATGGTGCACCTTTCTTTTTGACTGGTATTGAAAGCCCAGCTGCATTTACGCTGGCAGGTAAGATGGCTATTGTCATGACGGCCATCATGCGTAGGAAAAAACTTTTTTTCATAATAATGGTGATAAGTGTTGTTAATGTCTTCTTCATACACCTAAATTCCGCAGCACTATAATATCAAAATTTATTTTAAGGTCCTGAGCAACAAAAAGTTGCTCAGGATTTTGCCATGTCAGATTTTTCACTTATCTTAGTGCTGCAAAACAAACAAGATAAAAAATCTGTGTTGACATGGCAAAGATACAAAAAAAATCTGAGAAACTCACACCTTTTGGAGGAATTTTTTCAATCATGGAGCAATTTGACTCCATGCTCTCGTCGGTAATCGACTCTACTCTTGGGTAGAGATGCCGCACGAAGATTGGCTATCAGTATAGCGAAATCATCCGTTCGCTGATGAGTGTGTACTTCTGTGGAGGCTCGTGCGTTGAGGATGTCACTTCTCATCTCATGCCCCACCTCTCGCTTCATCCTTCGCTGCGCACTTGTAGTTCTGACACTATTCTCAGGGCTATCAAGGAACTGACGACGGAGAATCTCACCTATACCTCCAAAACCGGGAAGAGTTACGATTTCAATGCTGCAGATACCTTGAATCGATTATTTCTGCATGCTTTGCTGTCTATGGGCGCATTGAAGAAAGGGAAAGTCTATGACGTTGATTTTGACCACCAGTTCATTGAAACAGAGAAGTATGATGCACAGATGACGTACAAGCATTTCCTAGGATACAGAGCAGGGGTAGCGGTCATTGGCGATTGGATCATTGGGGTGGAAAATAGTAATGGCAATACCAATGTACGCTTCTGTCAGAAGGAGACTCTGAAGAGGTTCTTTGAAAGACTTGAGGCTGTAGGGATTATTGTGGGTCGCTTCAGAGCAGACTGCGGGTCATGCTCGGAGAAGATTGTGGACGAGGTGAAGAAACACTGCAAGCAGTTCTATATCCGTGCTAATCGCTGCAGTTCGCTCTACGATTGAATTTTTGCTCTCTGGGGATGGAAGAGAGTGGAGATTAATGGAATTGAATTCGAACTTAACTCCATTATCGTAGAGAAGTGGGCAGGAAAAGCCTATCGTCTTGTAATTCAAAGGCAGAGACGAACTGACGGAAACCTTGATCTTTGGGAGGGCGAGTATACATACCGTTGCATTCTGACCAATGACTATGATTCTTCGGCAGAGGAAATTGTCAAGTTCTACAACAAGCGTGGAGGAAAGGAGTGTATTTTCGACGACATGAACAACGGTTTCGGATGGAACCGGTTACCCAAGTCCTTCATGGCGGAGAATTCGGTATTTCTACTACTTACTGCCCTGATTTACAATTTCTATAAGGCTCTCACCTTCTACCTCCTCGAGCTGCGTGCCGCCCTCGATGAAGTCGCTGTGTGGGGTAAGGGGTAGCTGTGTGCTCATGCCTGCAATTCTACCAGTCTTACATCTTTTGGCTGCTGATTTTCTCGTTCAGAATCCAGGGAAGTAACCTTAAGGGTATTGTTGCGGATTTGAGGATACAAAAAATGTGTAGTTAAGCAATTGCAAAACTACACATTTTTTATTACATATCCAAAATTATACCTCCTGACTTCGGGAATTTTTCAGAAATTGCATTATTGTTGAAAAATCAGCATTAATTTCAAAGGATTACCGAAAAATCCTTTAGACAATCTGTATACAAGAATTTCGCACAAGATGCCTCAATGACTTTTATCTTAGGCGCTTCGCTTGCAATCGATTAGAACAATCTTATTGAACAATCATGAACAAGAGTCGCTAAGTCTATCACTCCAAATATCGGATTAACCAACTTTTTAAGCATTTCCTCGTTTCTCCTCGTTTTTCCTCGGTTCCTAATAAGATTTTTAACCGAGGACAAACAAGGACAAACGAGAACATTTTGTAGTTAGATTGTTCTCTTCGATTCTTGTAAGCGATTGCAAGCACGCAGTGCGCCTCAAATACACTCCTTTAATCGCATCTTGTGCTGATTGTTCGAATTGATTTTCCCTTCGTCAACAATCCTTTAGACAATCAGCGTACAAGAATTTCGCACAAGATCATCTCAATGGCTTTTATCTTAGGCGCTTCGCTTGCAATCGATTAGAACAATCCTATTGAACAATCATGAACAAGAGTCGCTAAGTCTTTTTCTCAGATTTCGAGCCCGCAGGGCGACCACTCAAAAACAATATCGTCAAAAAGATTTTATGTAAGATTTTCAGGTTTAACTTGACGTAGTCAAATCCGCGTCATGGAGTACAGGGAACTTGCGACGGAAGGAGACGAGTTTATCAATGTCCAACTCGCCAGTTAGCATGTCTTCTTCATTCTCCTTGCACTCAGCGGCTTTGCCGTAGGGTGTAACGAAGGCGGTGTATCCGTTATAATGACAAGCTGCATCATCGCCTACGCGATTCACACCACACACGTAGCACTGGTTCTCGATGGCACGTGCTTTCAGTAGTGTTCGCCAAGCCTCGATGCGCGACTCAGGCCATGAAGCCACGTAGAGAATAGCATCGTAGTCTGCGAGGTTACCTTCGTTGGTGGCCTTGTTGCGTGAATATACCGGGAAACGCAAGTCGTAGCAAACGAGCAGTAGGAATCTCACGCCACGCCATTCTACTATTGTGCGTGCTCCTTCACCTTTTTTGTAATACTTATCCTCACCGGCGTAGGTGAAGAGATGGCGCTTGTCAGCATGGTAGACCTTTGCCTCACCTTCATTGTTCTCCTCATCAGGTGTGACAAAGTAGAAGCGATTGCAGTATCTACCATCAGCATCGCGAACAGCCACGCTGCCTGCAATGGCAGCATTCATGCGCTTTGCCATCATCTGCATCCACAGTAGGGTAGGGCCGCACTCACCTTCTATCGCTTCTATCGAGTCTGGCTCTATTGTCGTGGGATTAGGCACATAACCCGTTGTCCACATCTCAGGCAGCACATAGAGGTCGCTGCCGGGATGGGAAAGAATGAGTTGCTCTGCAACGGCACGATTGTCCGATGCAGAGCAAGCCTTAATATCAATTTGCAGAAGTGTTACTTTCATAACTTAGATCATGAAGTTACCCACTCATTGACAAATACTAGTAAATTGCTTATAATGTACAATTAATAATGAATAATGAGTAATGAGTAATGGGATTAATGAGAAGCTGGCGCAGTGATATGCTAAAGGACACACATTGTTGCTCATTATTCATTATTCATTACTCATTATTCATTGCCCATTCATTACATTATTGTTCAATGGTGAGAAAATTTAGTTAGATCTTGTTCTTGTGAACAGGATCGCTCGTCAGGCCGATGCCAAGCTTCTTGAAGATCTTCTGGTCAACCTCGCTCAGCATGACGGTCGTATGTGCCTGGCAGTCACGCAACTGAGGCAACATCGCCAAGGCGCGACGGCAGCGATCGTCCGTCTGGCTCAGTACAGACAGTGCCACCAGCACTTCGTCGGTATGCAGACGGGGGTTACGTCCACCGAGGTATTCCACCTTGGTCTTCTGGATAGGCTCGATGAGATCCTGAGGAATCAGCTTCACACTATGGTCGATGCCAGCAAGATGCTTGGTGGCATTGAGCAGCAACGAAGCACAGGTGCCAAGCAAGGGACTTGAGGAAGCCGTGATGATAGTGCCGTCCTGCAACTCGATAGCGCTTGAGGGCACACCGCTCTCTTCCAGGCGTGCCTTGGCAGCCAATGTACACTTGCGGAAACCCGTAGTAATCTTGGCCTGCTTGAAGAGCAACTGTATCTTGTTAACCTCCGCCTCGTTGCAAGCACCTTCAGCCAACTTGTTCAGCGCGGTGTAGTAGCGACGGATAATCTCATGGTTGGAAGCCTCCTTGCAGATGTCATCGTCAGAGATGCAGAAACCCACCATGTTAACACCCATGTCCGTAGGACTCTTGTAGGGACACTCGCCGTAGATACCCTCGAAGATGGCGTTCAAGACGGGGAAGATCTCCACGTCGCGATTGTAGTTGATGGCCACCTTCTCGTATGCCTCCATGTGGAAGGGGTCAATCATATTCACGTCGTTGAGGTCGGCAGTAGCAGCCTCGTAAGCGATGTTGACAGGATGACGCAAGGGGAGGTTCCACACGGGGAAGGTCTCGAACTTGGCATAACCAGCATTCACGCCGCGCTTGTGCTCATTGTAGAGCTGGCTCAGGCAGACAGCCATCTTGCCGCTACCAGGACCGGGAGCCGTCACGATGACGAGTGGACGAGTGGTCTCCACATAGTCGTCCTTACCAAATCCCTCGTCACTATCGATCAGGTTCACATTGTTGGGATAGCCCTCGATGGTGTAGTGGTAGTAAGCCTTGATGCCCATCGACTCCAGGCGATGACGGTAAGCATCGGCAGAACCCTGTCCGTTGTAATGCGTGATAACTACGGCTCCTACAAGGAAGCCGCGATTCATGAACTCCGTGCGCAGACGCAGCACATCCTCATCGTAGGTGATGCCCAAGTCCTGACGTACCTTGTTCTTCTCGATGTCGAGCGCGCTGATGACGATGACTATCTCAGCAGAATCGGCCAACTGCTGCAACATGCGCAACTTACTGTCGGGCTGGAAACCGGGCAGCACGCGGCTGGCGTGATGGTCGTCGAAGAGCTTACCGCCTAACTCCAGGTAGAGTTTGCCCTGAAACTGAGCAATTCTATCCTTGATATGCTCGCTCTGTATCTTGATGTATTTATCGTTGTCGAATCCGTATTTCATAATGTAATTTATTTGTTTCAAGGAATTTACGTTTTTGACAGAGGTCAAAAGTCGAAGTTATATAGAAGTTAGCTCCTTCGTCGCTTGGGAAGTTATAAGGACGATACATTTTGCCTATCATGGTGCTAACACATTCGTCCCTATAACTTCCTATTACTTCTTTTAACTTCAATAACCTATCCCTTCCTACTTCAGCGTGTGGAATGATGATCCGTCGAAGCAGTGCGTACAGATCTTGCACTTAGGCAGACCAATAGCCTTGACGAGAGTCTCCAGTTTGCTGAACTTCAAGGAGTCGAGGTTGAGCTGACGTGCAATCTCCTCCACCATGCGCTTGTATTCGGGAGAGTCGGTCGTGGCGTATGCCTCCACGTTCTTGTTCATGTCGCCCTCAAACTTCTGGATGACACGACGCGTGATCAGCTCCAACTCATTCTTTGAGGCAGAGAAGTTGACGAAGGGACAGCCGTAGATCAGGGGAGGACAAGCAATGCGCATGTGAACCTCCTTCGCACCCAGGTCGTGCAGCACCTTCGTGTTGTCGCGCAACTGAGTACCACGCACGATACTGTCGTCGCAGAACAGCACACGCTTGTCCTTCAGGATGTCCTTGTTGGCGATGAGCTTCATCTTGGCCACGAGGTCACGCAGCGACTGATTGCTGGGCATGAACGAACGGGGCCATGTAGGCGTGTACTTCGAGATGGCACGCTGATAGGGCACACCATGACCCTCAGCATAACCCACAGCCATACCGATACCGCTATCGGGAATACCGCAGGCGCAGTCCACCTCCGTGTCGTCCTCCTTACCCATCACGCGGCCACACTCGTTACGCATTGCCTCGGCATTGCGACCCTCATAGCAGCTCGTTGGGAAACCGTAGTACACCCAGAGGAATGAGCAGATCTGCATCTCCTCGTTGGCGGGGCGCAGCGTCTCCATGCGGTCGGCGTAGATGCGCACAATCTCACCGGGGCCTACGAAATGCGTCGTCTCGAAGCCGAGATTGGGGAATGCCGTCGACTCCGTGGTGACAGCCATGGCGCCCTCCTTCTTACCCACGACGATGGGCGTACGGCCCCAGCGGTCGCGAGCAGCAATGATGCCGTCCTCGGTGAGCAGCAGCATCGAGCATGAACCCTTCACGCGCTCATAGACGTTCTCAATACCCTCGGTGAACGTCTTACCTTTTATAATAAGGAGAGCGATAAGTTCAGTGGGATTGATCTTACCGCTCGAAAATTCGCTCAGGTGCATACCTTCCTCGAGAAGCTGCTTTGCCAGGTCTTCGATATTGTTGATCTTGGCCACCGTGACGATGGCGAAGCGACCCAGATGCGAGTTCATCAGGAGGGGCTGAGCATCCGTATCGGAGATGATGCCGATACCTGAGTTGCCCACAAACTTACCCAACTCGCTTTCAAACTTCGTACGGAAATACGTACTCTCAAGGCTGTGGATGCTGCGGTAGAAACCGCCCTCTGCACAATAAGTGGCCATACCGCCACGCTTAGTGCCTAAATGGGACTGATAGTCAGTGCCATAGAATAAATCTGCAACACAAGGTTGCTGTGAAACTGTTCCGAAGAAACCACCCATAGAATTTCTGTGTTAAAATATTGCTTCTTACGGGTTGCAAATTTAGCATTTTTTCGGCAAGCGACCAAGCATTACGGCCATTTAATTTACCAAATTTCCTCAAAACTTATGATTTGTTACCAAATCCTCGCCTTTGCTTACAGTTTCATTCCAAACCACACGCACAGTATGCCAAAAACGATACTCAAAGCCAGATACAGCGCGTACGAGGCATATTGTCCGCCGCTGAGCATCGCCAACGACTCATTGCTGAAGGTGCTGAAGGTAGTAAAACCTCCGCACAAACCAACCGTGAGCATAAGTTTCAGTTCGTTATCCCACCCCATACGTGTAGCCAACCCATTGAACATGCCTATGAGCACACATCCTAACAGGTTGCATATCAGTGTACCCACAGGAAAGTGCATGGACCCGTTGAGCGGTGCGCTCCACAGGCTTATCAGATAGCGAACCACACTACCTACACCGCCACCAATGAAAACATATAATATCGTCATGCTTATTACTTTATTCCCCTCGCGTTCAGCGCATCAGTGTATCTCTTGGCGTTCTTCAGATGCTCACTGTACGTCACAGCGAAGTTATGCGTGCCGCTGAAGTCCTCCTTGGCGCACATGTAGAGGTAGTCATGATGGGCGTGGTCGAGCACAGCATCGATGCCCGCAATGCTGCTCACGCGCAGCGGACCAGGCGTGAGGCCCGTGTGGATGTACGTGTTGTAAGGGCTCTCCACCTTCAGGTGCTCGTACAGGATGCGACGCAATCCCCAGTCACCTAAGGCCACCTTGATCGTAGGGTCAGCCTGCAGAGGCATACCTATCTCCAGGCGGTTCAGGTACATCTCAGCCACCATGGGCTTCTCGGCGTTGTTGGCCGTCTCCTCATCCACGATGCTGGCCAGCGTGTACACCTCCGTCGGCGTCATGCCAAGCTTCTTGGCCTTCGCCATGCGCTCCTCGTTCCAGAAACGCTTGTTCTCCGTCACGAGTCTTTCAAGCAACTTGTCGAGCGAGATGTCCCAGAACACCTGATACGTATTGGGAATGATCAGTGCCGGCAGCGTCTGCTTATCGTAGCCAAGCCCTTTTATCGTCTCCTCGTCCTCGAAGGCATTCAGGATCGTCAGGCTGTCGAGCATGATGTTACGCGCCATGGTGCCCGCAATCTTATCGAACGTGCGAGCGCTGGGCACCGTCATGTTCACCGGATCCTGCTGTCCGTTTCTCAGTTTTCGGAAGAGCGCCCATGACGAGAGGTCGTTCGTGATGGCATAGCGTCCCGTCCTCACCCGGTAGCTTCTTACCGTCTCGAGCAACTTAAATCCCGTCGTGCTCACCCCCGCCGTCTCAAGCTTCGTCAGCACGCTGTCCACCCCGTCATCGCCATCAATATATATATAAGGTGTACCCGTTCCCTCGTAAGGTTTCGACATCACGATGTAACTCACCACACCGCCACCCGTCAGCAGTACGACCGCCAAGGCCAGCACAGCCCTCATGAATCCTTTCTTCATTTTCATATTCCGTTTAAACCTGTATTCCGTTTCTCCATCTGCAAAGTTACGACAAATTCTCGACGAAAATTAGGAAAAAAGGGAAAATTTTCGACCAAACCTTTATTTTGCCTTCGGCGAACGTGAAATCAAACAGTAAGTAAGCGAAATTTATCATCAAGATTTATCTTCCTTATTTATCATAGATTGTGCTTCGCATCCTTCGGACTCGCCTTCGGTCTCGCGACTGGCCTACGGCAAGTTCGAGGAGCCAAAGGCGACGATTCAATAAAACACCGTTCTCTCATGTCTTCGGTAAATTTTTCATAAATCTCTGATAAATTTACCGAAAATGACAGGATGGATTCTTTGACGATCGGGCTACGCCCTCGAATCAATGATAAATCATAATGATAAATCAAGGAGATAAAACCGGTTCATCAATCCATCTTGCGAATGAGCATTGTTTTTTGCTTGAAGAAGAGATCTCTACGAGTGCTACGAACTGATGAAGGAAACAGGAATGTGCGAACGCTTCTGACTTTATCATACAGATTTAACTCCCAAATTTATCATAGATTCGAGGAGCCAAAGGCGACGATCCAATAAAACACCGTTCTCTCATGTCTTCGGCAGATTTAACATAAATCTTTGATAAATTTACCGAAAATGACTGGATGGATTCTTTGAGGATCGGGCTACGCCCTCGAATCAGTGATAAATCATAATGATAAATCAAGGAAATAAACTGGTTTGCAACCAAAAATAGCACAAAAATGGCACAATAATATTCTTTGCTATTTTATGCCATTCTTGAATCGATTCAGGGCCGGGCGCTGCCTGCTAAGCAGCCCTACATTTTGCCCGTCGGCAAAAGTCCCTTCGGCCAGGCGCTGCCTGCTAAGCAGCCCTACATTTTGCCCGTCGGCAAAAGTCCCTTCGGTCAGGCGCTGCCTGCTAAGCAGCCCCCTCCCCTTGGGGGGAGGGCGGGGGGAGAGGCTACCCCTTCTCTCTACTCAGCACCTCTATCTCCTCCAGCGACCGCTCCGCAACGTACCAGAAGTTGCCCGTGCGTGAGTGGCCCGACTCGAAGCCAAGCTTCTTGAGTATGATTGCCATCTTACGGGGCGAGAAAGGCTTGCGCAGCGTACTGAAGATACTGATGTGCGCGATGATCTCTGCCGTGGTGAGCTGCTTCAACACACGGGGGATGCCGTTCACGAGAGGGTCGCTAGGGCGCGCATAGTACACCATCAACAGCTCCTCCTCGATGCTGAGCTGACGAAACATCTCGTTGTGCGCCTCCAGCTCCTTGATGTCGTCCTCCTCAAGCCAGTAGCGGTAGCCCGTGCGGTAGAGGTGAAGCAGCTGCGCGTAGAGCTGACGGTAGGGCAGGGGATTGTCGAAGGGCGACACGATGCTGTCCACCCAGAAAGGCAGCCAGCGGCGGTTGCCCGTGATGTCCGAAAGGATCTTCTGGTAGTTGCTCGAGCCACAGTAGGAAGCCAGGCGCTGGCGGTGCTGCTTGTACGTGCCGTACGACTCACGCTCGTCGGTGGCCTCGCTCGTCAGGAGGCTCTTCAGTTTGTTGAGCTCGCGGGGAGTGAAACCGTCGATCTCGTCGAACATGACGAGGGCGTACTGTGAGGAGCGCAGCGTCTCGTCCTTGTCGCCCGGACGCGTCACGTCCTGCAACGAGACGAACTGCTCGAACTCCGGTGGCAGGAGGCGCGACAGGAACGTAGACTTGTAGATGCCCTGACGTCCGCACAGGATCAGGCACAACTGGTTTGTCGTACGCTTGTGGCGAGACTCGCCATAGCTCACCCACGTACCTACCATGGCCACCATCCAGCGGCGCAGACAGAGGTCGAAGTAGCAGTGTTCCTCCTCGTCCTCCATGTGGACGCGGTTGGCAAGGTCGCCCAGGTAGTCGTGACCGTCCCACGGTTCGAGATCGGTGAAGTAGTCCTTCATGGGGTTGTAGAGCGGCAGGAAATCGCTGTTGAGCACTGCCGAGAGCTGCTGGCGACGCAGTCCCGGTATCTGCTCCTCAAGGCGGCAATACAGGGTGTTGAAGTCAGAGTCGGTGAACTCGACGTAGCAAGCCTCCCCGGCAGCCTCACCCTCCGCACCTTCCTGAGCAGTGGTAACCTTCGTCTCGATACGGTTGCTCAGTGCCAGACGGCGCATCACGATACCGAAGTGCGTGATGTAGTACTTGATGCGCGAGGTGACGCCCGACGAGTTCTTAGGCAACGCCACGGTGCCGTGCTCATCGCCATGGCACTGGTACACCGAGTGCAGAACGCGGCTCGGCAGCATGTCCTTGTACTCATCGCCGTAGCGCTTGTCCATCTCCTCCTCCGCCTTCTGCTGGTCGCATCCATAGCGGTTCAGCTGGTGCGCGAGGCGTGTGAGGTAGTCGTTATGATGGCCCGCCGCCCACTGTGCCCCCTGACGCTCGACGGTCATCGCAGCGAGGTAGAAGGCCATGTCCATCTCCTCATCGCCACTGACGCTAACGCGCTTCGTCGACGGCTTGTTCTTCGCGCTCTTCGGGCGACCACCCTTGTTGATGAAGTCGCCCTTCTCGTTCAGTCCCAACATCTCGAAGTTCAGGGCAAAAGGCATGGCCTCTTCGTTGTACACCACGTCAGGATCGTGGCTCAGGGCCATCAACTGCACGAAGTTAGCACACTGCATGTCCATCTCCATGCCCGTCAGCTGAGTATAGTAGTCCGCCACATGCTTGTAGATGCGATGGAAGAGGATGTCGTTGCGTCTTTTCACGCGTGTGTCCTCTGTGTTGCCTGGTTGTAAAGCCGGCAAGGCGTCGGGCAAAACATAGCGAACTACAACGTGATAACCAAGCCCCGAAATGCTTGTTGCTCCAAGCAGTGTATGCTCGTCTTTTGCCATCCTCTCGACAACTTCCCTCAATTGCTCTGCCTCAAGCACTTTTCCCCCGTGCTGGTCAAAGTCGAGGAAGAGCAGGCCAGTAACGACTTTGCAATTCTCACGGCACTTACCGCCCTCCATCTGGCAGTGCAATGCCACTTGCGGCATCATCATCTTGTGGTCAGCGCGCTGCTTCTTGTTCCAAGCAGCGCCGAACTTGATGTAAGTATTGGTTCTGTTTCGTAGTGTCTCGTCTTCTCGAATGAGGTTAACGATTTCGAAAAGTGGTTTTGTACTTCGAGGCACGTTGCTCTTAAAGTTTTCAAAATAAGCGAATTCCATGATTCTTGAAGGTATTGTGTGACACATGTGACACTTCTATATAGAGCATATAGAGAAAAAAAACATGAAACATGGTATGTTCATAAAATGACCATGTTTTTTTTACATGTACTTCATAAGGAAGTGTCACAAGTGTCACATGTTAATAAATTTTACTCTAACTGTGACTTCTAAAGTCTTGACTTTCTGTTTTATGACGCTCGTCTTATGTTTCCGAGATGGTTTATTTTTGAATTACGCTGTCGTTCAGTGAACCTCTTCGCGACCAAAATTGTTGCCGCTGCGATGGGATGCTGCGCCACCGCCCTTTTGCGGCCCTGAACACCCGCCACTACACAGCGAATCGCTGCTCCCTCAGCCTGGGGGAGAAGTGACAAGTACTGCTGTATGTGGAGGATTTCTTGGTTCATCGTTGGTGGGTTTTAATTCTTTTGCAAAGTTACAAAAAAGGGCTAATACCTGCAAGAAAATCGCACACTTTTTTCACCGAAATTGACCTATGTCAAGACCCTTCGCGCGCGCATTTTTTATATTAGGAGATGGTGCTCATCATTTCCCCCACCTTATTCAGTGCCAGGAAATGGTAGCGAAGCGAGTTGCGTGTTGCCATGGGGCTCTTTCGGAACACCGCCTCCACAATCATCGGGTCGTCGAGCACCTCACTGTAGGGCTCTATCAGCAGCAGCCTTCCTGCCGCACAGGCATCGAAGTACACGCCCCCAGGCTTGAAGTAACGCTCGTGAGGCGATCCCACAGGAGGGAAACCGTCCTTCAGCATCACTATCAGCGGCATTCCCCCTTCGCGCAAACGCCTGCTCACACTCTTCTCCCCCTTACTGATAGCCGAGGTGACACTCACCACTCCATGCTGCGCATTCCTCTGCCACGCCATGCATTTCTGTTCCAGCTCCTCGTCGGTAATCGATCGTGAGCACTGTATGTGCTGCATCATGGGAAAGTCCAGCAGGAACATATTCCCCAATGCCCTGAACCTCCATGTGTGTTCATTACCCTTCGCATCCCGGAACTCCCACGTCAAGTCATTATGCAGCCTGAACAGTTCAGGCCGATGCTGTTTGAGCCACAGTCGTCGAGGGTTATCCTTCACATAGCGTATCATGCGGTCCAGCTGCCCCTCGCAGTGCAGTATGCGCTCATGGTAGCCAGCAGGCATGTACTCCCATATGCTCCCCCTCTCCGCAAAAATGCGGCCAAAATGCACAAGCCTCTCCTCCAGCTTGCGCACCTCCTCGCCAGCCTTCTGCACTTCCCCGCCAGCCTTCTGCACTTCCCCGCCAGCCTTCTGCACCTCCTCGCCAGCCTTCTGCACTTCTGTGCCAGGCTTCTGCACCTCCCCGCCAGCCTTCTGCACCTCCCCGGCAGCCTTCTGCCCTTCCCCGGCAAGTTTGTGCACCTCTGTGGCAAGTTTCTGCACTTCTGTGGCAAGTTTGTGCACTTCTGTGGCATTATTGCCACAGCTCTCCTTACTCCCCTCGCAGCCTCTCTCCTCGCTCCCCACCTCTCGCTTGTACCACGATGTGCAGGCGCTCTTGAAGCTGCGCACCACTTCTCCGATGCTCTTGGGCATAGGCTCGAGCACCTGTATCACCCCGTGCATGTGCTCGGGCATTATCCTTACTGCGAGCACCTTCAGCAGCACCCCCTTCTTTGCGTAGAAGTCAGGCAGCCCTCTGAAGGTCTTATCCACATACTCCCCGAGGCGGCTATACACCACAAAAGCCTCTTCCTCGCTCTCCCCGGTAAGGGTGCCGAAGATAGGCTGCCTCCCCTCGGTAGCGAGAGTGATGTGATATATGGCACGCCCCTTATAGTCCCACATGTTCTCCCGATGATGTCGGGTAGTATCAGTCTCGTGGCGCCATCCCACGCCCTCTATATGTTTTGGCTTATCATCTGCCATCTGCTATGCTTTTTAATGATGCTGCAAAGTTATCAAAAATCCACGAGAATCACGACCATTCCACGTAAAAAAATCACCCCAACGATTCACTCCAATGGATCGAACGCTGAAATCCTATGGATCGCACATGAAAAACCCATGGATGACGCATGTAAACCCTATGGATCGAAGGCGAAAAACCCATGGATGGCGCATGAAAAACCCATGGATGGCGCGTAAAAAACCCATGCATGGCGCGTAACCTATATCCTCCTAATGTACCGCAAAGGCCCTTCATCCTTTGCATAGTCCGGGAAGTGTTGCTTCAGACTTTCATGAATATCTATTTGAGTTTCACCACCATATTGCCATAGATCAAGATACACATCCTGCATCTCCTCCTGCTGCGGATCTTTGTAGCTTATCCTCAGATTCTTATAACCCTCGATATAGATGACATCACGCACTTCCGACTGATTCGTCGAAAGACTCTCCTTCATCTGTATCGTCACGACCTGGTCATTCGGTATCACCACATCGTGCGCCTCTGTTTTGTTGAAGAAAAATCCATACCCCGGTCCATAGTGTATCGTTATCTTGGTGTCAGAAATGGCAATGTAATCCTCGTTTGGAACAGCAACAGACAGCCCCATGTTGATGCAGGCAAAAAAGCCAAACACCTCGAGAGCGGCGAGTACGCTCGCCACAACAGCCCCTTTGCCCATACACATACTGTCGAAGTCACGCCAGTTGCTTACATGCTCCCCCCGTATCTTTTTCCGCAGAAACAGAGGCAGCGCGATTATCACGGCTGCAATAAGGAAAAAATTCGACCTGTACATATGGAATCCTAAACGAGTATTTATGCCTTGTGCTTCGCATCCCTTCGGGACTCCCTGTCGGTCGCGACTGGCCTACGGCAAGTTCGGCTCGCTCGGCATCCCGTCAGGGTGACGCTTGCCTTAAGCAAGAACGTAAATTACCGCAAATTAGACGTAAATTATCGTAAATTCTTCAACCAATAGACAATTTATGAAAATTCGCGTTAAATTCACGGAAATTTTCGTTAAGCAATAGCGATATCTTTTTCATTTGTACAGCTCGAAAAATTTCGAGACGCAAATTCTCCTTACGGACTATGGGTAATAATCTTATAGGAACCGAGGAAAAACGAGGAGAAACAAGGAAAGGCTTTACAAAATGTCCTCGTTTGTCCTCGGTTGTCCTCGGTTAACAATCATCCCCTCATTCTTGTTCGCTGCATTTCCCCTCATTCTTGTTCCCTGCATTTCCCCTCATTCTTATTCCCAGCATTTCCCCCCATTCTTATCCCCCCTCGGGGGTTAGGGGGGCCACTTTTCAAGTGCCCATCACGCATTTTTTTGTTTTTTCCTTGCATTTTTGTAAATAAATTTATACCTTTGCAAGATTTTAGAAACCAAACTGTATTACAAACTTTACAAATATTATGAAAAAGAACTATCTGCTTCCACGCCAGAATGTCGTGGAAATTGACGAAGAGGAGATGCTGTGCACCACCAGCCCTGGAACTGAAACGCGGAGCATGAAAGTTGAGTTGAACGACTATGAAACGTACACCGAGCCGGAAAGTAATAGTGCCAATTCAGTGAATTGGAGTGGTATTGGCACTGGTAGTGATTTTTGAACGTAAATGTCTGTAAATTATTCGACCTGTACAAACTACATAAAGGAAATTTACGGATAAATTCGCGGATAATTTACGGCTAATTCGCGTTAAAAAAGAAAAAACAATGCCTTCGGCGAACTCCGCTTGCGCCTGAGCCTTACGGCGAAGAACGTAAATGCCCGTAAATTTCCCGTGAATTTTATCGAAAATTATAAATTGACAAACAATGAAATACGCATATTTACTTTTGGCAGCCATGCTGACCATGGCATCATGCTCATCTGACGAGGTGGTGCCCGAAGGCAACAATACGGAGAACACCCAGGAGTCTGTCGGCTATAAGTTTTCCGTCAATGTGGGCGACCTCGAAACGAGAGTGACTTATCAGGATAATGTTGGTCCTGAACATAGTCCTTATAATCCCAATGCCAATGGTTCGAACAAGCTTACTATGTCGTGGAGAGATGGCGACGAGCTGGTGGCCATACGATGGAAGGCCCCTTACGATGAGTATGTGGTACTGAAGGCAGACATGGCTGAAAGTCAGGATGACGGGCACAAAATAACCTTTGACGCAGAGGATGTGGCCCATTTCTCAACTGCACTCGAAGATGGCGAGCGCTTCGTGCTCGTGCATGGTGACTTCGTGCTGGATGCAAGCAATGCGGCTGATCCTAAGTTAGCTTTCCCCACCTCGCAAGTTACCAAGGCTGGATACGGAAAGAACATCCATCACGGTGGAGTTGTCGAAAGTGATGGCGCCATCACCTTCCGCAACCAGGACGGTACGCTGGAGAACCTTCGCAAGCACGAGTACATGGTGGCAGACTGCTATGTGCACGCCAATGGCACGGATGCCCAAGGTAACAATCTGGTAAGCCTGTCGGGCTCGAAGACTGAAACTGACCAAGACGTTACGATGCACATCGCCCACACACTGCTCCGCCTCACGCTATTCCTTCCCGACGAGGATTTTAGCAATGGTGGATTTAATGACGATCTCATTGCCGTATCGCTTTCGGATGACGATTCGCACCGCATCTTCCACCGCTATTTCCGTATGCATCCCAACGAGGAAGGAACGACGAACTACTACAAGACGTCTTACAACGACAACGCCGACCACGAGGAGAACGCCTACATCCGCATCAACTTGGTGGACGAAGTGACGGGTGAGCATGGCGTGAGCCATCGTGAGGTTAATGTGTTCGGTTCAGACGGAACTGGAGAGTATCCCAAATTTAATCCCAAGAAGCCTGTTGTTGTACCAGGAACGGTTGGCGGCAAGACTGGCCATTACTTCACCCTCTACTTCTCGCTACCCTCACGTCACATGGGACCAGAAGGACAAGCTGCCAGCCCTCTTAAGGTAACAGCATTTACCCGCACACATGCCTACACGACGAAGAAGACTTACGGTCTGCCCGACGAAGCTATGGTGCCCGGTAAGGTTGTGCCCCTCAACGTCAGCTTTGTAGGCAATGTCAACGACCAAAAGGCTATTACCGATCCTGAGCTCGGCTTCACCTTCACCCCCGGCTTCGTGTATGCTAATAAGAATAATGATGGCACATGGACATACGGCGTTTACCAAAACCAGGGTCAGTATGCAGGTATGAGCCATCAGACGCTCGACTTCGGTGAGTACTTCACCTTCGGTAGCACCGATCCCACAGATGCTTTCCACGTTGTGGGTGAGAACTCAAAGGGTACTGTTGTGGTTCCTAAGACATTCACAGATGTGGCAGAGGAAGTGGAAATTGGTGGAGCGAAAGGCCTCTGCCACATGCTCACAAAGGCTGAGGCAGATCGTATAATGGCTCGCTTGAAGGATGAGGTCAAAAAAAATGGCGTATTCCTGGGCTACTACTATTATGATGATTCAGAAGGCAACCCCAAACACAAGCACAAGGCAATCGGCTCGCAGAATCCCGACATACTGGCAGCAGCTGCAGCAGGTGGCAAAATAACGGTTGATGAACTCAAGGACATGTCAGCCTCAGTGGGTATTTATGTTGGCCTCTCAGAGCAGCCTAAGTTTGAGGAGCAAGACGACTACTTCTTCCTGCCCAATGCTAAGCAGATGTGTGACAAAGTAGAAAAGCAAAAAGTACAGACATGTACGGACGGTAATGGTAATCCCGTCTATTATTACTTGCCTGATGACTACAACGACCTCGACGCAACAGGCAATGAAGCTGAACTAACCAAAAAGTTCACTACCCAATTCAAGTTCTCTACTTGGCTCAGAACGGCGGATGGTGTGACGAATGGTGTTAATAAAGGTTATCGCATGCAGGTGTGGACAAACAATACGGGTTCAGAAATACAATGGACATCGTCGAATATCTCATCTATTGTCGGCTCAAATGCCCGTCCCATCCGTGCGGTAATCTATTAATAGGAAATAGATAGGGGATTCGTTCCCCAATGCTTCATGTTCTCGTTGGTCCTCGTCGTTCCTCGGTTCAGTGTTTTAACCGAAGACAAACGATGACCAACGAGAACTTTTATTAAACCTTTCCTTGTTTTTCCTCGTTTCTCATCGGTTCTTATAAGATGTTAACCGAGGACAAACGAGGACAAACGAGGACGTTTTTCGAGCTGTACAAAAGAGAATTCACGATAAAATTTGCGGGTAATTTACGGGCATTTACGTTCTTCGCCATAAGGCTCAGGCGCAAGCGGAGTTCGCCGCAAGCATTATTCTTTTTCTTTATAACGCGAATGACCGTGAATTTCCCGCGAATTTATCCGTAAATTTCTTTTATATGGCTTGTACAAAAGAGAATTCACGATAAAATTTGCGGGTAATTTACGATAAATTTTCGTTGCGCCGCAGGCATTATTCTTTTTCTTTATAACGCGAATGACCGTGAATTTCCCGCGAATTTATCCGTAAATTTCTTTTATATGGCTTGTACAAAAGAGAATTCACGATAAAATTTGCAGGTAATTTACGATAAATTTTCGTTGCGCCGCAGGCATTATTCTTTTTCTTTATAACGCGAATGACCGTGAATTTCCCGCGAATTTATCCGTAAATTTCTTTTATAAGGCTTGGATTCTGCCTTAGATTTCTGCAACTGTTCACAGCTCCACGTCGTACTCCCGGCAGATGTATTCGAGAGCCTGGCGGTTGACGCACTTGTCCGTGGGACGCAGGCCCAGGGCAAGGAGCTCGGTGCGGTGCATACGCATCCAGCGGGCAAAGGTGCGGGTGGAAACACCCGCGGCAAGAGCAATGTCTGATTTGTAGATACGTTTCATAGGAGATTAGGGAATTAGTTGTTTTGTGTACAAAATTACAAAAAAAATACGAGAAAAACAAGCAATCCTACCACATAATGCTGACAAAAGCAGACAGCGTAACGTACTGGCTGACAGATGCTGACATAGGCTGACAGGGGGTCATGGGAATGTCGTATCTTTGTAGTGCGAAAAGGAAATGACGTCAACCTCAAGCACTACAGTTCACATTCCAACAACGACTCCGTAACAAAAGACCCCTCAGCATCGGAGGCTGCTCTCACAGCGAAAGCGTGAGGGTGGGGCAGAGAAAGCATTATGATTAAATTTGTTAAGACTCCACACAAGAACCTGCAGGATCCCACTGAGCCCGTCAAGACCTTCGCCCTGGCACAGGTGCGCGAGGTAATGGGCCTCGAGGACTTCGCCGAGCACATCAGCGAGCACAACTCCAAGTACGGCAAGGGCGACATCATGTGCGTGCTGACCGAGACGGTGTCATGCATGCGTGAGCAGCTGCTCAACGGCAATAAGGTGCAGCTGGGCGACCTGGGCAGCTTCTGGCTTGCTCTGCACAGCAACGGCGTGTGCGAGAGCGTAGAGGACGAGGACACGGGTGAGAAGCCTGTCTTCTCAGCCAAGAACATCACCGGCATCAACGTGAAGTGGTACAAGGGCAAGAAGTTCCGTTCGTCGGAGATGCTCGGCAGAGCCATCTTTGAGGAGGTACTCACCCGCAAGGCTACCCGTGAGGCTCTCAAGATCAAGAAGGATCAGCTCGCCAACGGCACTTACAAGCCCAACGACAAAAACGGCAACACTGGTGGTACTAACGAGCACGAGTAGCCTCTCCCCCGGCCCCTCCCCCAAAAGGGAGGGGAGACGGAAGGGGGCTGATTGACAATGGACAATGAGCAATGACAACTAATCAACAACCCATAAACAACAAAACATTATGAAGAATTCAACGAAATCATTCCTTTGGAAGCTCTTTACTTCCATCATCGCAGCACTGGCTACTGCATTTGGTATCACGAGTTGTGTTAATCCCTGACGCCCATGAGAACGATAACGCTAATCATCATCCACTGTTCTGCCGTACGTCCTAACCAGACGAGCTCCGCCAAACAGATCGACCAATGGCACAGGGCGCGCGGCTTCAGCATGATAGGGTACCACTACGTTATCCGTCGTGACGGCAGCATCGAGAAGGGGAGACCAGAGACTACGGTTGGGGCGCACTGCGCGAACCACAATGCTCACAGCATCGGCGTATGCTACGAGGGTGGCCTCGACAGTGACGGGCACCCCAGTGACACGCGCACGCCTGCTCAAAAGAACACCATGCTTCAGCTGATCCGCGATCTGCACCAGCGCTATCCAGGCGCCAGCGTGGTGGGCCACCGCACTTTTGCCCGCAAGGCATGTCCATGCTTCAATGCTGAGAAAGAATACAAAGACGCTTAACCTTTTTAGACACGGATTGCGCGAATTTACACTTTTAAATGAAAATTTACGGATAAATTCACGGGTAATTCACGGGCATTTACGTTAACGCCGTAGGCATTGATTATTCTTTTTAACGCGAATTACCATGAATTGTCCGCGAATTTATTCGTGAATTATTTCTATTTGTATCATCTGCGCA
>JAZQQO010000061.1:0-72334 GCA_045629085.1 Bacteroidaceae bacterium | reverse complement strand
CGCCAGTGCGGTCAATCCGTCTTCAACTACCTCCTCAGCCCCAAAGTGCTAGCCATGCCGAAGGTGAACAGGACTGATAAAGCAAAGAGCCGACCTGGCTTGGTCGACCCTTACGCTTTATATCAGAGTTTGCGAACTCCTATATGTATGTAGCGCCGTATACGAGCCCCGTACGTACGGTGCAATGAGAGGTGCTAGGGGGTAACTCCCCTACATCTACTCTATTCATTGTGCTAATATGCTGAGCTTTTTCCATCTTATTGCTCTAATTTTACGTGTTTTTCCTTTGTTGTTTCCATTCTTTTGTTTACTTTTGCATTCAAAAGATACCTGTATGCTTGAATTATGATTAAACTCACTTTAAATAAGATACTTGAGTTCTATGATGTTCCACAGCTTTTCCTTGCTAAAGACACCTTAGATACAAACTATTTGTGTGTACTATATAAGCAGGCAGATGGCTTTGAATATCTTGCCGTACAGGTTTCTAATATGCGGCTTCACACTTTCCTTTGTGGTGATTTGGATCTGCGAAAGGCTTACGAGTCGCCAGAGCAGGACAACTCACTCTATCATGTGATTGTAAAGAACGAGCAGATTCGTGCCGATAAGATGTTGCAGCCAGCGGATATTTCTGAGGATATGCTTCCTGCTGCAGGCTACTATTTTGATTCTGAAGATGCTATGGAAGAAAGCAATACAGATTCCATCCAGTTGGATATTCCCTCCAGCGATCGCAGTTTCCTCGCCGATATGGCGCAGCGAATGGGATGGACAGCATCTCATCTTCGGAAGGCAACAAGAAACATAGCAGTCTTGTGATTTAATTTTGAATACATGTATAACCCCATAATACGATTGAACCTTCTAAACAAGAAATAGTAGAATGCCACAGATAAGTGATTTTTACGGCATCATAATTTGGATAAATTATAATGACCACATGCCACCGCATTTTCATGCTTGGTATGGTGAATATAAGGTCATTATTAATATTGTTGATGGTGTAGTAAAGGGTGAAATGCCAGGACGTGCCATACGCATGATATTGGAATGGCTGGAATTGCACCGCGAAGAACTTTTGATAAATTGGGAACTCGCACAAAAGGGTGCAAAACTCAATAAAATAGAACCTCTTAAGTAGTTGACTATGCATGACTTTCTGGAAATAACAAATGCTGAATACCTAGATGGGTATCGCTTGCGTCTGCACTTCAATAATGGTGAGGTAAGGATAGCCGACTTGGAATCTTCGCTTGTCGGTGAAGTGTTTGTTCCGCTTCGCGATGTTGAGATGTTCAAACGGTTCACTATAAAATTTGCAACGGTTACCTGGGAGAATGAAGCAGATCTTGCTCCCGAATACCTTTATGACATAAGTGTGGCTGCATAAACATACCATATAAGTATAACCCATAAAAACGAACATAAAGTCATAGCCACCGGGCTTGGCGATAAGAAACAGACAGTAACAGCAAACTGAAGAACGGTGCACCATGCGTGCAGCCACTTCACCAATTCGTATTAAATAAACAAATTTATTAACTACGGAAGGTGAGCGACAACCGTTCGACACATAAATATACTTGAGCTTTCGCTCTTGTTCTCTAATCTGAAAACCGCCAATTTAAAGATCCACGAGAACAAGTTAGTGATTGGCTCACGTCCTGTATAGGGGCGTGACCTTTCATCCGTACTTGTTTGTGGATAAGGCGCTTGGCGGTGCCTCAGATTAGGATAAGTCGGACAGGGTTACGCCCCTTCTCTTATTCTATCAGACAAAATGAAGAAATTTCTATTAGCCACGATGAGTGTCATGTTATTGGGCACATCCATCTGTGCACAATCTCCTTTAGTACAAACAAAGGGTAATTTCCGTCCTTGTATTGGACAATTGACAACATCGGGAAAAGCGGTGCTCATTAGTGAAGAGAAAATTGGTTCGGAGGATAACGAAGCCTATACTTATTCTATCTACGATGATCAGCTGAACATTATCAATACGATTAACGTTACCCCCAAGGTACTTACCTATCACACGTGGATGGAATCCGCAACAGTTGTTCCAACCGGCTTTAGTTATGCTTTCTATGATGCAGATTATAAGTATGAGAATGGTGAAAAAGTGTTTTACGAGGGATATGATAATATACCAGAAGAATTCGGTCTCGGCTGGCTTATGGACTTTTCTGATGTAACAAGCCCAGAACAGCTTGTACAGAAGCTAGTAGATGCAGAACAAATACCTGCAGGTGAATGTTATCCCTTTACAGATTTCAAAGGCAATATGGCTTTTGTTAGTTTGTATAATACTGATGTAAAACACTGCTTCTATTTCTATGAAACTTTTGGAGCCAAGTATCCTATTGTAAGTTTTTGGACTCTAATAGATGGTAAGCTTTGTTTAGTACGAGACCCATTATGGAATAGTTATGGTGAAATATTGTACTCTACGGATAACGTTGTTTGGAATGTCGACGAGAGTACGAAAGTTGAGTATAATCGAGGATGCCATATCGAAGGTGTTGAGTATGCAGACTATGATAATGGAACAGAGTGGGAAGTTACTCTCACTCAGTCCTTGTTCAATAATGATGATAAATGGGAGTATTGTGTACATGAACATAAAGTAATTTCTATCCCAGAGGAAGAGAAACGTGTTTTTGAGTCTCGTGTAAATGAAGATGGTACACTCACTCTGTTTCGAAACGGTGGAGAAACTACCGAGTTCGACAGAATTGTAGTTTACAACGAAGATGGTGTAGAGTGTTTGTCCTTCGGCGCAGCTGTTGATTTCGATGATGTTTATCGTCTGAATGGCAAAGACTACATTTGTGGTGAATTAAAGGATGCTAATGGAGAATGGTACGACTGTCTGTGGGAGCTTGTAAAAGATGCAAACAGCATCCGTGAGGTAGCGCGCGCGAAGAGTAGCAAAGTAAAGGCAGAGAAGAATGCTGTGATTGTGGAGGTGGACGAAGAGTTGTCTGGCAGCGATGTCATGATTTCTGATGTAGCTGGACAGCTAGTGGGCAGAGGTCGCATCGAGAAAGGCAACAAAAGTGCTCGCGTAGCGATGCCTACTCATACGCCTGGTGTATATGTCGTTTCCTTGAAGCGTGGCAACAATGTCGTAGAATCTCACAAAATGATGATAAAGTAGAGGGATTTACAAGGGTAGGCTTTGGGGGCACGTGGACAGGTGCCATGACCCGCCACACACCTTCATCCTTCTTTCCCTTTTCAAATAACACACATTCAAGGCATCCCATTGCTATTCTTCAAATAGCTTGGGGTGCCTTGATCTGTAATTGTTTTGCTGCTTATGTCGTGATGAACAATGAAAAATGGAGAGACTTGTGAAATATCTCGTTAATAATTTGTTTGTATGTCATAAATTCCTTACCTTTGTGCATCGGAGGATTAGATATGATAAGTGCAGAGAAACTAAGTCATCTTCAGTCAGCAAACAGTATGCTTGACGAGAAATATGGCGAGAAGGGAACTGCTTCTCGTGCGGAGTTTGAGTTGAGTTGCGATACGTTTATTATTGGTGAACAGCTCAAGGAGGAGCGTATCCGCCAAGGACTGACCCAAGAGGAACTTGCTCAAAGGATTGGTACTAAAAAGAGTTTTATATCTCGTGTAGAGAATGGTCATGTTGACATACAGCTGTCTACACTCTCTCGGCTGTTCAACGGACTTGGCAGAAGAGTTTCAGTGTCGCTCTTCTAAACAAGTTCCACACATACCATTTGTCGGTAAATAAAGAATGAAACAGGGTAAATGTATTTTACCTAAGTTTAGAAGGTGTGTATCAGGCACTCTATGTTCCTAAGTGTGCAAATTAGCCTTACTGCGTTGACAATAAAATTGTTATGGGGGAAGTATTCTCTACGCCACGGCCGAGACGTTTGTACGCCACGGCCGTGGCGTATATACGTCCCGAGGGTGGCTTACAAACGTCTCGGCCGTGGCGTAGAGATTTCGTGCGTAGGAAAATGGAAATTGATGCATGGAAAAAATAACATTTGATGGCAGGGAAATGGGTATGCTTTGCACGAAAAATGCAGAAAATATGCCTAAAAACGGGAAAAGTGTGGAGGCTTGAAAGTAGCCTCCACACATATAATGCACTGAATGATAGTTTGTAACAAAGATTGTGGAGGGTGGAGGCTTTTTTAAAATTCCTAGGAAATGCGCGCGCGTGCGTGCGCGCGTAATATTACTATACATATGGTTTGAAGATGAAAATGCAGCGGATAATATTTTGTATAATGCCAGAAACGTCGCAGAATTTGCGACGATAAACACCGAGTTATGTCGCACAAAGAGCAATAGCATCATGTATATTCACGAGAGAGAGTTGGACAAACTTCCGAGCAGAATATTGTATGCCTTTGCCTTTGATTATGCAGATTATTAAAAAAAAATAATTATTTTTGCATAATTGGAATAAAGTTACTAACTTTGCGGCGTAAGATAAATAATCGGTAAATGTTATGACGCTCGGTATCAATCCGTTTTTTGTTTCTGGCCGTATTCCTGATGAGTACTTTTGCGACCGACAAGATGAGGCGCAAAGGCTGCAGGATTTTCTGTGTAATCAGCAAAATGTGGTGCTTTCGGCTGCTCGACGCATGGGTAAGACGTCGCTCGTCGATCATGTGTTTGCCCGTCCCATCATCTCGGATAATTTCATCACCATTTCAATTGACATACTCGATACCAGTAATCTGAGTGAGTTCGTGTATGTTTTGGGCAATGCTGTGTATAACAGGGTGGCGAAGCGGAGTGAGAAGCTGCAGAAATTGTTCGCTATGATAATGAAGTCCTTGCAGGCTTCGTTCGGATATGATGCTGTTATGGGCACTCCGACTTTTGATGTAAAGCTGGGCGATCTTGTGCAGCCGGAATATACTTTGAAGGAGATATTCGAGTTTCTGGAAAACACAGAAAAACGTTGTCTTGTTGTCATTGATGAGTTTCAGCAGATTGTCTATTATCCGGAGAAGAACGTTGAGGCAACGCTCAGGAAATATGTCCAAAAGGTTAAGAATGCGAATTTCGTGTTTGCGGGTAGCCATCGACGGATAATGAACGAGATATTCGGTTCAGAGAAGCGTCCTTTCTTCAACAGCTCTCGTTCCATTGAACTGGAACCGATAGCACTTCCCGTTTATTCGGCTTTTGTCAAGAAGCATTTCAATGCTGACGGCAAGGACATAAGCGAGGAGGCCATACAGCGGGTGTACGACACTTTCCAGGGTGTGACGTTGTACAACCAACAGATCATGAATGATGCATTTGCCAGAACACAGCGTGGTGATACTTTTGACGTGGAAAGTGCAGACAAACTCATTGATGGTTATATTCAGGAATGCAGTTCGAAGATAAAGGAATTGCTGCAATTTGTGACGGAACAGCAGAAGGGGGTGCTCTATGCCATCCTTGCCGACGAGCCTGTCAAGGCCATCACTTCGGCAGCATTTACAAAGAAGCATCATCTCAAGTCGCCCAGTGCCACTCAGTCGGCAGTCAAAGCCTTACTGCGTACGGATATCATTACACGCAAGGATGGTTCTTACAGCCTGTCTGACCCGCTGTTGGACCTGTGGCTAAGGCGAAACAGGTGAAATAATGCGGGCAGTGCTCGTTTTTTCGCTTATTTCTTGGCATTTTGCGGAAAATACAGTAACTTTGCCACCAAATATGCATTTATGAGAAAGTTACTGTCTATTATCGGTTTGTTGTGCTCGCTCAGTGTGGCAGCACAGTTTGCTAATCCAGTCAAGTTTAGTGTCAAGCAGAATCAGATTTCTGACTCTGAAGTGGAAATTGTGTTTAGCGGTAAGGTGGATGCCGGTTGGCATGTCTACAGTACCGACATCGCTGACGGTGGTCCTACCAAGGCTGAGTTGACGCTGGAGAAACAGAAGGGTGTAAAGCCCAAAGGTAAGTTGACTCCTAAGGGGAACGTACACCGCGCCATGGACGATATGTTCGGCATGGAGGTGAGTTACATGGAGGGCATGGCTACCTTCGTACAGGTGTTCACCATTACAGAAGAGAAATACGAGATAAGCGGATACCTGACCTACGGTGCCTGCAACGATCAGAACTGCATCCCTCCCACCGACGTGAACTTTGAGTTTGATGGGACGGGTAAGCCTCAGACCCCCCAACCCCCTAAAGGGGGAGAGAAGGCAGAGAATGCCGAGAAGAAGGTAGATGTGAAGGCAGGCGATGTCGAGAAGAAGGTAGACGAGAAGGCTGATGACGCAAAAATCGTAGAGAATGTAGAGGAAGAAACGGCTGAAGAGGCTGATATGCCAGAAGAAACGGCCGATAGTACGCTGCAAGGTAGCTCCTCCCCTTTGGGGGAGGCGGGGGTAGGACTTTGGACTCCCGTCATCTCCGAGCTTAAGTCTTTTGGCGAAGATAATGCGAATACTTCCGATAAGGGCTTGTGGGCCATCTTCCTGCTCGGTTTGGCAGGTGGATTGGTCGCATTGCTGACTCCCTGTGTGTGGCCTATCATTCCCATGACGGTAAGTTTCTTCCTGAAGAGAAATAAGGATGATAAGAAGAAAGGTATCCGTGATGCTGTGACATACGGTCTGAGCATCGTTGTTATCTATGTAGCACTTGGCCTTTTCGTTACTTTAGCGTTTGGCGCAAGTGCCTTGAACGATCTTTCCACAAATGCTATTTTTAACATCTTCTTTTGCTTGATGTTGCTCGTCTTCGCAGCCTCCTTCATGGGTGGTTTCGAACTGACGCTGCCCTCAAGTTGGGGTAATGCTGTTGATAGTAAGGCAAATAAGACTACGGGTTTGCTCAGCATCTTCCTGATGGCCTTTACGCTTTCTTTGGTAAGTTTCAGCTGCACAGGTCCTATCATTGGTTTCTTGTTGGTTGAGATGGGTACGAGCGGTAGCATCATTGCTCCCACCATAGGTATGCTTGGTTTTGCCATTGCCTTGGCTTTGCCTTTCACACTCTTCGCTATGTTCCCCACATGGCTCAAGAGTGCTCCCAAGAGCGGTAACTGGATGAACTGCATTAAGGTTTGTCTGGGTTTCCTCGAACTGGCATTTGCACTGAAGTTCCTGTCAGTGGCAGACATGGCTTACCAGTGGCACATTCTGGATCGTGAGGTGTTCCTCTCGCTTTGGATTGTCATCTTCGCCTTGCTCGGTGCTTACCTTATCGGTTGGATCCGTTTCCCCCACGACGAGGATGAGTACGACGAGATGGGTGAGGTCATCGTGAACCATCGCACCGGCGTTACCCGTTTCTTCCTGGCGCTGCTTTCCTTCGCCTTTGCTATCTATATGATCCCTGGTTTGTGGGGTGCTCCTTGTAAGGCAGTGAGTGCTTTTGCTCCTCCTATGTCGACTCAAGACTTCAACCTTGCCAAGGACGATGTGGTGGAGGCTGAGTTTACCGACTACGAGGCTGGTATGGCATACGCCAAGCAGAAGGGTCTGCCCGTGATGCTTGACTTTACCGGTTATGGTTGTGTGAACTGCCGTGAGATGGAGGCTAAGGTGTGGACTGATCCCGAGGTGAAGGATATCATCCGTAACAAGTATGTGCTTATCAGTCTCTATGTTGATGAGAAGACAGCTCTGCCTGAGACGCAGACCGTTACCGAGAGCGATGGCACTGAGAGTAAGTTGCGCACCATCGGCCAAAAGTGGAGCTACCTGCAACGTGTGAAGTTCGGAGCCAATGCACAGCCCTTCTACGTGTTGTTGAACAACGAGGGCAAACCCCTCAACACCAGCTACTCGCACGATGAGGACATACAGAAGTTCACTGAATGGCTGAACACGGGTATCAAGAACTACGCGAAGTGAAATTTTGGGGTCTGACCCCATCGATTCACGAATAATTCACGGTAAAATAATGTAGTAAAAGGCGCCTATCGTGCGTCTAATGTAAAAAGAGGATATAAATTACAAAATAACAAGTAAAATGAAAAAGTTTCTTTTATTGGTAGCTTGTGCCTTTATGGCGTTTAGCGCCAAGGCTCAGGATCCAGCTGCTATGCAGCAGGCCATGATGCAGCAACTGCCTACCGATGCAGCAACCCGTATCGGTCAGTTGCCCAACGGATTGACTTATTACATCCGTCACAATGAGTATCCCAAGGGTCAGGCCAACTTCTACATCGCGCAGAAGGTGGGTTCGGTGCTGGAGGAGGAAGACCAGCGTGGTTTGGCTCACTTCCTGGAGCACATGTGCTTCAACGGCACACAGAACTTCCCCGAGAACCAGGTTATCAAGTACTTGGAGTCAATCGGTGTGAAGTTCGGTCAGCAGCTCAATGCCTATACCAGCATTGACGAGACCGTATATAATATTAATAATGTACCTACCGCGCGCGAGGCTACCGTTGACTCGGTACTGCTCATCCTGCACGATTGGAGTCACAACCTGACGCTCGATCCCAAGGAGATTGACAAGGAGCGTGGCGTAATCCACGAGGAGTGGCGTATGCGTAGCTCGGCCACCTTGCGTATCTACGAGCGCCAGTTGCCCAAGCTGATGTCGAATGCACGTCCCGGCAACCGTCTGCCCATCGGTACGATGGAGGTGGTAGACAACTTCAAGCCCGAGGCATTGCGTGCCTACTACGAGAAGTGGTACCGCCCCGACCTGCAGGCTATCATCGTGGTGGGTGACCTCGACGTAGACCGTACCGAGGCACAGATCAAGAAACTCTTCGAGCCCATCAAGATGCCCGAGAACGCTGCCGTTCGTGAGTACTTCGGTGTACCCGACAATGCCGAGCCCATCGTTGTTACCGACAAGGACAAGGAGCAGGCCTCGACCAGCATCTCTATCATGATGAAGCACGAGCAGGCCATCCCCGACGAGATGAAGAACAGCGTGATGGGTATGGCCACCAGCATCAGCATGGCTATGGCTCAGACGATGCTGAACAACCGTCTGGCCGAGATGACTGACGACCCTGCCACTCCCTTCCTGCGTGCCAGCGTGTATGACGGTAACTTCATCCTGGCCAAGAAGGCATACGCCTTCAACATCGACATCGTGCCCAAGGAGGGTATGACTGATGAGGCGATGAAGACGGTGATGGCAGAGGTATATCGCGCTGTGAAGTTCGGTTTCAATCCTAGTGAGTTGAGCCGCGTCAGAGCAGAATATCTCAGCCAGATGGAGAGCACCTATCAGAACCGTGATAAGCGCGAGACTTCCAGCTTCATCAACGAGTGTGTACAGCACTTCCTCGAGAAGGAGCCCATGCCCGGCATCGAACTTGAGTATCAACTCTACACCAACCTGTTGCCTCAGTTGCCCATCGAGATGGTAAATCAGGTGCTGCCCCAGTTGGTAAGCATGACTGACAGCAATCTTGTCGTATTGGCCATGAATCCCGATAAGGAGGGTTATGTACAGCCCACCGAGCAGCAGTTGCTTGCCAACATCCACGCTGCACAGCAGATGGAGCTCACTCCATACGTTGACAATGTGAAGAACGAGCCTCTGATTGCTTCTCTGCCCACTCCCGGTTCTGTCGTGAAGACATCTGATGCCAAGTTCGGTTTCAAGGAGATGGTGCTGAGCAACGGCGTGAAGGTATACATGAAGAAGACAGACTTCAAGGACAACGAGATCATCATGAGCGCCTACAGCAAGGGTGGTATCGGCCGCTATCCTCTTGAGGATCGTTATACCCTGGCTCTGTTGGGCAACTACATCAACGCCAGTGGTCTGGGTAACTTCACCAGCACCGAGCTTAGCAAGGCTCTGGCAGGTGTACAGGCAAGTGTTAACCCCTCACTGACCGAGTTGAGCGAAGGCTTGAGCGGTAACTGCGTTCCCAAAGATATCCGCACCCTCTTCGAGCTGACCTATCTGCATTTCCAACCTCTCTATCGCGATGAGGCTAATGTGCAGAGTTCTCTGAACTCACTTCGTCAGCGTTTGCATAACCGTCACGTCAGCCCCATGACTGCTTTGCAGGATACCCTCCAGTACGCTCTCTATGGCCATAATCCTCGTCTCGTCATCCTTGAGGAGGAAGATGTTGATAAGGCATCGTACGATCGTGCCCTCGAGATCTATGCAGATCGTTTCGCTGATGCCAGCGACTTCAGCTTCTACTTCATCGGTAACATCAACGAGGACAGCATCCGTGTATATTCTGAGCAGTATCTGGCCACCCTGCCCGTTGTGAAGCGTAACGACAAGCAGATCGAGAACGGTCTCGACATGGTGCCCGGTATTCGCGAGAACCGTTTCCGCCAGAAGCAGGAGCAGCCTCAGTGCTACGCTGTGGTGATGGCCTTCAACAAGGCTAAGAATGAACGCGTACAGAAGCTCGCTGCCAACTTCCTCGGTCAGGTACTCAGCACCCGTTACCTTGAGACTATCCGTGAGGAGATGGGCGCTGCCTATAGCGTGCAGGCTGCTGCAGGTGTAGGTCGTGCATCCCTTAAGGACTATCGTGCAACCTTGCAGGTGGTGCTTCCTGTGAAGCCCGAGATGTGCGACACCAGCTTGGTTGTCGTTGACGAAGTTCTCAAGGATCTCATCAAGAATGGTGTAAAGGACGAGGAACTCAACAAGATCAAGGAGCATGAATTGAAGAACCTCGATGAGGCAGAGCGCCTCAATGGTGCATGGCTGGGTTGGTTCCGTACCTATATGGAGGATGGCATCGACTCTTACACCAACATGAAGGAGACCATCCAGAACATCAACTCTAAGGATCTGCAGAAGATGGCTCGGCAGATTCTTAAGGGCAAGAACAAGATCACCGTGGTGATGATGCCGGAGTAATTTGTAATTCACAATTCACAATTCATAATTCATAATTAGCTGGCGCGATGTGCCTTGTCCCCTATCTAAATCCTCCCCATAAAGGGGGAGGTGGCCGAAGGCCGGAGAGGGTCTGCTAATTCATATAGTTTATGAAAATAATTGTAGACGATAAGATTCCCTACATAAAAGGACAGATAGAGCAGCTCGGAAGCGAGGTGCTCTATTTGTCTGGTAGTAAGATCAATGCTGACGATGTGCGGGATGCCGACGTGTTGGTTGTCAGGACACGCACGCATTGCAATCGTGCCTTACTTGAAGGTAGTACGGTGAAATTCATTGTAACTGCCACCATTGGCTATGACCACATCGATACGGCTTATCTGGCCGAGGCTGGCATTGAATGGACCAATTGTCCGGGATGTAATGCTACCAGCGTGGCTCAGTATGTTCGCAACAATCTCTTCCTTCTAGAACGTGAACATGACCTTAACCTTAAGGAGTGCACACTGGGCATTGTAGGTGTGGGGCATGTGGGCAGTGAGGTGCTCAAAGCATGTCAGCCCTATGTAGGACGTGTGTTGCTTAACGATCCCCCACGCGAGGCGGCAGGATGGACGGAAACAACGCCCCTTGCTCAGTTGATGGAGCAGTGTGACGTGATAACCTTTCACACCCCCTTGCTGCGTGGCGGACAGTGGCCTACCTATCATTTGGCGGATGAGGCATTCTTCCACGGCCTTGCTCGTTGTCCTTTTATCATCAACAGTGCGCGTGGCGAAGTGGTCGATAATGCGGCTCTGCTTGCCGCACTTGAGGAGGGGCGCGTTCGTCAGGCTGTAGTGGACACTTGGGAGGATGAACCCCGTCTTTCTTTACCTTTATTAAATAAGGTGTATATCGGAACGCCGCACATTGCCGGTTACAGTGCCGATGGAAAGGCCAATGCCACACGCATGTCGCTTGAGGCGATAGCCCGTTGGATGGGTAAAGACGATGTCTCGTTTCATGTCGTCCCTCCAAGCGTGTCGGGACAAATAGAATCGTGTGCTGATACGATCGAGGGAGCCTTGCGGCTTTATGATCCACGGCAGGATAGTGCCCGACTGAAAGCCGACCCATCGTCCTTCGAAATGTTGCGAGGAAACTATCCTTTGCGACGTGAATGTTTGGATTAGGTGCTGCTGTTTCTGCTCATATAAACTTTGAAAATAGGGTAAAAAAGTGCTTGGAAATGTAATATTTTGCACAAAATATCCGTAATGTGTGCATTTTTCTGCATTTTTTACCTTAATAATTTGCACAAAAGCGTAAAATGTAGTTACTTTGCAGCGTAAAACTTGAGAAAAAACGATTTATTATAACTTAAACACTGAAAATTATGTCAGAAATTGAAGCAAAAGTAAAGGAGATTATCGTTGAGAAGTTGGGTGTTGATGAGGCAGACGTAGTTGCTGAAGCATCTTTCACCAATGACCTGGGTGCTGATTCACTGGACACCGTAGAGCTCATCATGGAGTTCGAGAACAAGTTCAGCATCACCATTCCCGATGATCAGGCTGAGAAGATCTCTACTGTTGGCGACGCTATCGCTTACATCGAGGAGCATCAGAACGCTTAAATAAATTAACTTGAAGGTTAGGATTCGCCCTCATTGTATTCAGTGGGGTAAATCCTAATCTTTGTTTTTGTATCATTTCTACTCCGTATCATATTTTATGGAACTTAAGAGAGTTGTTGTAACAGGTATGGGTGCCGTTACGCCATTGGGTAATACTGCTGAGGAGACTTGGCAGAACATTGTCGATGGTAAGAGCGGTGCTGCTCCTATTGCACATTTCGATGCTTCTACATTCAAGACACAGTTTGCTTGCGAGGTGAAGAACCTGGATGTAGCACAGCATATTGATAAGAAGGAAGCTCGCAAGATGGACCCCTATTGCCAGTACGCACTTTGTGCTGCCACCATGGCTATCGAGGACTCTAAATTAGATCTCGAGGCAGTGGACAAGAACAAGGTGGGTGTTGTACTCGGTGTAGGTATCGGTGGTATGCAGACTTTCGAAGATGAGGTAAGCAACTATGCTATCAATCATGAAGCTATGGGTCCCCGTTTCAGCCCCATGTTCATCCCTAAGATGATTGCCGACATCGCTGCTGGTCACATCAGCATCAAGTATGGCTTCCATGGTCCTAACTATATTACTTCAAGTGCTTGCGCCAGCAGTACCAACGCTTTGGCAGACGCTTTCAACCTGATTCGTCTGGGTAAGGCAAATGTAATTGTCACTGGCGGTAGCGAGGCTGCTATCTCACCTGCTGGTGTTGGTGGCTTCAACGCCATGAAGGCACTTTCTACCCGTAACGACGAGCCCGAAAAGGCAAGCCGTCCCTTCAGCGCAAGCCGTGATGGCTTCATCATGGGTGAGGGTAGTGGTATCCTCATTCTTGAGGAACTGGAGCATGCAAAGGCTCGTGGTGCCAAGATCTATGCTGAGATGGTAGGTGCTGGTATGAGCGCTGACGCTCACCACATCACCGCTTCTCACCCCGAAGGTCTCGGTGCTATCCTCGTAATGAGCAATGCACTCGAGGATGCTGGCATGAAGCCCGAGGATATTGACTATATCAATGTTCATGGCACCAGCACTCACGTAGGTGACATCAGCGAGGCAAAGGCTATCCAGGCTGTCTTCGGTCAGCACGCTTACGAATTGAACATCAGCTCAACCAAGAGTATGACGGGTCACCTCCTGGGTGCAGCCGGTGCTGTTGAGGCTATGTTCAGCGTATTGGCTGTACAGAATGACATCGTTCCTCCTACCATCAACCATGAGGAAGGTGATAACGACGAGGAGATCGACTACAACTTGAACTTCACATTCAACAAGGCTCAGAAGCGCACCGTACGTGCAGCTCTCAGCAACACCTTTGGATTTGGAGGTCATAATGCATGTGTAATCTTTAAGAAGTACGCCGAGTAATTCCGTGCGTATTTCTCATAATACGCCGAGAAAGAAAGTGTGTTTCAATAACCTTATTCAAAAGATAAAGCTCCCTTTCCGAAAGGATAAGGAGCTTTATCTATGTTTATATGCCATCTTGGGTTTCTATCCCAAGAACATCGCTTACTACAAGCAGGCTTTGATGCATAAGTCTGTTTCGGTGAAGGGAAAGGACGGTCGTTATCAGAACAACGAACGTCTTGAGTTTCTTGGCGATGCCATCCTTGACGCCATTGTCGGCGATATCGTGTACCGTCATTTCGAGAACAAGCGCGAAGGCTTTCTTACCAACGCTCGCAGCAAGATTGTTCAGCGAGAGACCTTGGGTAAACTGGCCAAGGAGATAGGGCTTGACAAACTGATCCAATCTAACCAGCATCATAACAACTCACACAACAGTTATATGGCAGGTAATGCCTTTGAGGCACTCGTCGGAGCTATTTACCTGGATTATGGATATAAGCGTTGCATGAGTTTTATGGAGAAGCGTATCCTCAACCAACTCATCGATATCGATAAGGTGGCTTACAAGGAGGTCAACTTCAAGAGCAAATTGCTGGAGTGGAGTCAGAAAAACCGCATCCGTCTTGAATTCAAGGATATGCCACAGACTACGGATAAGAATGGTCTGCCCATGTTCCTGACTCAGGTTGTGATTGAGGGACTGGATTGTGGTCGTGGCAAAGGCTATTCCAAGAAGGAAAGCCAGCAGAATGCGGCTCAAGAGACGCTCATCATGCTGAAAAAACAGAAGGGTTTCGAGGAAAAAGTGTTTGAGGCCAAGAGCCGTCGCACGGCTATGGAAGAACAGCCCGAAGCCCTGCTGCCCGAGATTCCCGAGGAATTGCTCGTGAAGAAGCAGAACCCCCAACCCCCCAAGCAGCCCCCCCAACCCCCTAAAGGGGGAGACAAACCAGTGAGTGGCAAGAAGGAGAAAAGTGAGTTGCCCAAGAAAGAGAAACCGCAGGCTACCGCCACTCCCGCTACTCCCTCTGCTGTCACTACCGACGCTCCCTCAGCTGCCGCTCCCGATGCTCCCCCAGCTGCTGCTCCTGATGTGCCTACTGCCATCGATCCCATCAACGAAGTGTTGGATGCCATAGATTCCATCACAACAGGTACGGACAATGCGGAGACGGTGGCTAAGCCAAAGCGTCATCGTGGTTCGCGTCGTAAATCCACTTCGTTAGGGGCTGCTGCCCCTCAACCTAATACAGAGCAAGTATGATAACTTCCCTAGCCCGTATCATATTCAAGTCGAGACAAAAGGCACTCGATCATTACCAGAATGAGGCAGAGGCCCTGCAGATGGCAGCCTTGCTGAAGCTCACGCAGCGTGCCCGCAACACAGAGTGGGGTATCAAGCACGGCTATCATGCCATTGGCAATTACGAGCAGTTTGCTGCCAGCAGTCCCGTCAATACCTACGAGGAACTGAAGGGGTTCATCGACCGTATGCGCCAGGGTGAGAGCGATGTGCTGTGGCCTGGACGTGTGAAGTGGTATGCCAAGTCGAGCGGTACCACCAACGACAAGAGTAAGTTCATTCCTGTCTCTCCCCAAGGTCTTAAGGATACTCATTACGCTGGAGGAACAGATGCCGTGGTGTGGTATCTTCGCAACAACCCCAAGAGCCGCCTCTTCGACGGACGCGCCTTGATACTGGGTGGCAGTCATGCTCCCAACTACAACCAAAAGGATAGTCTCGTTGGTGACCTCAGTGCCATCCTTATCGAGAATATCAATCCCGTTGTCAACCTCGTCCGTGTGCCCAAGAAGGAGACTGCCCTCCTGAGTGACTTTGAGGTGAAGCGTGACCGTATAGCCCGCGAGGCGATGACGAAAAACGTCACCAACCTGAGTGGTGTGCCTTCATGGATGCTTTCTGTGCTCAACCGCGTTATGGAACTTAGCGGCAAGGAGCACTTGGAGGAGGTTTGGCCCAACTTGGAAGTCTTCTTCCACGGTGGAGTAGCCTTCACTCCCTATCGCGAGCAGTACAAGCGCCTTATTACCAGTCCAAATATGCATTATATGGAGACGTACAATGCCAGTGAGGGCTTCTTTGGTTTGCAGGACGATCCTTCCGACCCAGCCATGAGTTTGATGATTGACTACGGTGTCTTCTATGAATTCATACCCATGGATGAGTTCGATAGTCCCAATCCCACAGTCCTGCCTCTTTGGGGCGTGGAGACAGGCAAGAACTATGCCATGGTCATCTCCACCTCAAGCGGTTTGTGGCGCTACATGATTGGCGATACGGTAAAGTTTACCAGCACCAATCCCTATAAGTTCATCATCACCGGTCGTACCAAGTTCTTTATCAACGCCTTCGGTGAGGAACTCATCGTCGACAATGCCGAGAAGGGTTTGGAACAGGCTTGCAAGCAGACGGGTGCTGCCGTGCGTGACTATACCGCCGCTCCCGTTTTCATGGACGACAAGGGAAAGTGCCGCCACCAATGGCTTATAGAGTTTGCCCAGCCTCCTCAGGATCTGGCGCAATTTGCTCGCATCCTCGATGAGAGTCTGCAGCAGATCAATTCCGACTATGAAGCCAAGCGCTACAAGGACATCACCCTCCAGCCTCTTGAAATTGTTGTGGCTCGTCAGGGCCTTTTCGACGATTGGCTTAAGGGAAAGGGCAAACTCGGTGGTCAGCACAAGATACCACGCCTGAGCAATAGTAGAAAGTTTATTGAGGAGATAGACCCCTCCCTAGCCCTCCCCTCAAAGGGGAGGGAATAACATGAAAAGCCTCCATATAGAATTAACGATGCGAATCTTCTCTTTTATATATAATAAGCTCCGCAAGCTGCATGACATTCTACTCCCCTCCCTTCGAGGGATGGGGGTGGGTCTTTGTTTGTTGCTTGCCTCCTGCGCCAGCATCGGTTCGCCCGATGGTGGCCGCTACGACGAGGAACCGCCCAAGGTGCTTTCCTGTACGCCTGAGAACAAGGCCGTAAATGCCGACAAGAAGAAGATAAGCATCTGGTTTGACGAGTACATCAAGCTTGAAAATGCCAACGAGAAAGTCACCGTGTCGCCGCCACAGACCGAGGCTCCCAATATTCGTGCCGATGGCAAGCGCGTGCGTGTAGACCTCTATGATGATCTCCTACCCAACACCACCTACACCGTCGACTTCAGCGATGCCATCTCCGACAACAACGAAGGCAATCCGTTGGGCCTCTACACCTATTCTTTCAGTACCGGTTCCACTATCGATACAATGGAGGTGAGTGGTATCGTCCTTAATGCAGCCGACCTCGAACCCATCAAGGGCATCATGGTCGGACTTTATCCTGCCGACAGTACCTTTGCCGACAGCACCTTCCGTACCCGCCCCCTTACGCGTGTCGGTCGTACCAATGGCAGTGGCCGCTTCAGTATCAAGGGTGTTGCCGATGCACGCTACCGAGCTTTTGCTTTGCAGGATATGGACGGTAACTACTGCTTCTCGCAGAAGAGCGAGCGGGTAGCCTTCGACACCACTGCCTTTGCTACCTCGCACAAACCCGATCTTCGTCCCGACACGGTATGGATTGACACCACTCGCTATGAGAAGATCCGAATGGTGCCCTACATCCATTACTATCCCGACAATCTCGTTCTCCTGGCTTTCCTTGAGGAAGGACAGGATCGCCACCTGCTCAAGACCGAGCGGCAGACCCCCGAGAAGTTTACCCTTTTCTTCACCGCCCCTTCCGATTCCCTACCCACCATCCGTGGTCTCAACTTCAATGCGGAAGGTGCCTTCTTCTGTGAACCTACATTGAAGAAGGATACGCTGACTTATTGGATTCCTGATACGAACGTAGCCTACATGGACACCCTCCAGTTTGCCATGACCTATCTCGATACCGACACCTTGGGTCAACTTGTACCTCGCACCGACACCCTCGAAATCTTCCCCAAGACTACTCATGCCAAAATGGAGAAGGAACGTCTCAAGAACTACGAGGAATGGGAGAAGGATCGCCAGAAGAAACAGCGCAAAGCCAAGGAACCACTTGCTTATGAGGAGAATCCTTACGAGCATATCTACATGGAGGCGCAGATCAAACCTGGTGGCACTATCGATCCCAACCAGAATGTCACGCTCACCTTCACCGAACCCCTGGCTGTTGTCGATACCTCGCGCGTGCATTTCTATCAGAAGGTCGACAGCAACCTCGTCGATGTGCCCTACCTTTTCTTGCCCGATGGCGATAGTCCGCGTCGTTATACCCTCTATGCAGAATGGGAGCCCAAGGCCACCTACTACTTTGAGGCAGACAGCCTTGCCTTCGTCAGCATACTTGGTCATCCCTCCAAGCCACTCAAGAGTGACATCCGTGTTCGTTCGCTCGACGAGTTCGGTACCATCTTCCTCAAGCTCAACAACCTCAACCTGCAGCCTGGTGACACAGCTTACGTCGAACTGCTCAATCGCAGCGACAAAGCCGTAGCCAAGATGCCCGTGACCGATGGGCGTGCCGACTTCTTCTACCTCAAGCCAGCTGAGTACTTCCTTCGTCTTTTCATCGACCGCAATGGCAATGGCCTTTGGGATACGGGTAACTACGACCAGCAACTTCAGCCCGAGGAGGTGTTCTATTTTCCCAAGCCCATCACCGTTAAGGCCAAGTGGGACATGGAACAGGCATGGGATGTGCGCGGCATTCCTCGTCATGAGCAGAAGCCCAAGGCCATCACCAAGCAGAAGCCTGACAAGCAGAAGAATGTCAAGGATCGCAACCGCGAGCGTGAGGATCAACGGGCACGCGAGAGACGACAAAACACGAGAGAATAGTTTTTCTCGAAAATTTGTCAGCCATCACGGATGAGGTTTGCAATTTCTAAAAGTGGTTTTGTGTTTTGAGATATGTTGTTTCTAATATTTTAGAAACAAGCAGGTTATATATTTTTACTGGTGTTGTGTGACAAGTGTGACACATCTATATAGAGTATATAGAGGAAAAAACCTCTAACCACTTACTACAGTAAAACTGAGTGGTTTTTTTTACATGTACTTCATAAGGAAGTGTCACACTTGTCACATGTTAATAATCTTTACTCTAACTGTGGCTTCTAAAGTGTTGACTTTCTGTTTTATGACGCTCGTCTTATGTTTAAATCACACACTTTTTCTTTAATCTATCGAATCATTTCATTTGATCCATTGGATTATTTCATTTGATCCATTGGATCGACATGCGCCATCCATGGGTTTTTCATGTGCCATCCATGGGTTTTTCGCGTTCGATCCATTGGTTCGAATCGATGGTTCCTGGAAAGACAAGGAAGTCAAAGCGCTGATTGGCGAGTGGATTGAGGGGCTGAAATGAAACTCTCTCAACTAAAAATTTGTACGTTTGTACTTTTTTGTGTAACTTTGCACGCGCATTTTGAACGAAAGGTTTGGCAGTGCAGTATCCTAGTAATAGAAATATGAATTACAAGAAGACATATTTGAAAGAGTTGGGCGTGACGATGGAAGCCATGCTTTTCGCACCCGAAGGGGGTGTGGCTGAGTGGCACGTCATGTTGCATGTGGAGCCTCGTGGTGAGAATTTTGTCGGTCAGATGCAACGCATCTACGCCGTTGAGGACATGATACTCACCTTGCCCGATTTTCAAGATGCAAAATATGTCATGAAGCGTTATTTCCTCTCCGACAGTACCAACCAACAACCGTTGATGCGACAGGAGGATGGCGTTTCTGTCAGCATCATTCAGCAGCAGCCTCTCGATGGCTCTAAGATTGCCGTGTGGCTCTACCTGCAGCGCGGCACAGACGTGAAGAGCGAGCACGGCATGATCGTAAGCGAGCATAACGGTTATCGTCATCTGTGGAAGATGGGTATGTGCTGCAATGTGGGCGACAGCGCCCATCAGACGGAGGTTGTCCTCAAGGAATACGAGGCTGATCTGCAAGCCTTCGATGCCACCTTGGCTGACAACTGTATCCGTACCTGGTTTTTCGTTCGCGATGTCGACACACAATATGCAGGCTTGGTGAAAGCACGTCGAGAGAACTTTGTAGAACAGGGACTTACCGAGAAGACGCACTACATCAGCAGTACGGGCATCGGTGGCAATCCTGCCGACACGAAGGCGCTCGTCCAGCTTGGCACCTACGCCTTGATTGGCTTTGACCCCAGTCAGCAGCGTTATCTCTATGCGCCTACCCATCTGAATCCCACCTATGAGTACGGAGTTACCTTTGAGCGTGGCACCGTCATGGAGTATGGCGACCGTGCCCACGTGCTGATTTCGGGTACAGCGAGCATCAACAACAAGGGTGAGGTGGTACATGTGGGCGACATCGTGAAGCAGACCGAACGCATGTGGGAGAACGTGGAGACGTTGCTCAAGGAGGGCGATGCCGGCTTCGAGGATGTGATGCAGATTATTGTCTATCTGCGCGATACGGCTGACTATGACATGGTGGCAAAGATGTTTGCCGAGCGTTTCCCCGAGATTCCTACCGTCATCACCTTGGCTCCCGTCTGCCGTCCTACATGGCTGATAGAGATGGAGTGCGTGGCCGTGAAGGAACGTCGCAACGCTCAGTATAGGGCATTCTAGTCGTTTAGGAGACTTGTTGTTTAGTCGTTTAGATGAAAAAACTCCCTTTCTTTCTGCTGCTCCTCGTAGCCTTGGTCATTGCACTGGCCACGGTGGTTGAGGGGCGAATGGGCAGTGAAATGGCTCACCGCAGCATCTACGGTGCGTGGTGGTTTGTGGCTTTGTGGGGAATGGTGGCTGCTGGCGGCTGTTGGCTGATGTGGCGCAAGAAGATGTGGAAACGCCCCTCGGTGTTTCTCTTGCACGTCAGCTTTGTCGTGATTCTTCTTGGGGCATTGGTGACGCACCTCACCAGCCGTCGCGGTTTTATTCATCTGCGAGAGGGAGAGGTGACACGCCACTACTTGCAACGAAGCGATGATGGCAGTGTGCTGAATATGAAGCCCATGCCTTTTTACTTGGCACTCGATTCCTTTCGGGTGGAGTATGATGAAGACGGTGTGACGTGCAGCGACTATGTGAGCTATGTGCTCATGTCAGATCAAGACGAGAAACGCCATACCACCATCAGTATGAATAATATTGGTCGCTCACATGGCTATCGCATCTACCAGACTTCTTACGACGATGATGGCCATGGCAGCGTCTTCACCGTGAACTACGATCCTTGGGGGACGGGCATCACCTACGCTGGGTATCTGCTTTTGGCCATTGGGATGGGGAGCCTCACCCTCCGCCCTCTCAAAAGGAGAGGGAACTCCTTTAGGAGAAGGGGAGGGGGTGAGGCTGTTCGATCTGTATGGGCTGAGGTTGCTCTCTTCCTCGTCGGTGTATTGCTGGCTTCATACATGGTCATCTCCATTGCCTTCCGTCCGCTGATGCCCATCCTTCGGTCGCCACTGCTTTTTGTTCATGTCGGCACCATCATGATTAGCTACATTTTGTTGGTTGTCAGTATGCTGAAGCGTAGTTTGTTGCGCGTAGCGGTGTTCTTCCTGGCAGCAGGCATCTTCCTTGGGGCGATGTGGGCCAACGTGTCTTGGGGTACGTATTGGAGTTGGGATCCGAAGGAGTCGTGGGCCATCATCACACTCATCGTCTACAGCCTTCCGTTGCACGAAAAAAGCCTTCCTTGGTTCCGCTCCACCCGCAACTATCGCATCTATTGCGTGCTGTGCATCCTATGCCTGCTGATGACGTATTTTGGTGTGAATTACTTGCTTGGTGGCATGCATAGTTATGCTAATTAGCGTTGATTAAAATCAAAAATTGCGTTAAAAAGCTTCAAACGCTTGGTCACCTCGCTTTTTTTCCGTACCTTTGCAGCCGTTATGAGTATCAGAAAAACATTTTTAGCAATTTTAGCAGCCGCTATCCTGCCTTTCGGAATGCAGGTAGATGCTGCCAAGCCCCATAAGAAGGCCTCTCACAAGAGCAGGTCTTACAAGAAACCTGTGAGAAAATCACCCGCGAAGAAGACTGTCTCTATGCAAGCTGCTGCGGCAGAAGTAGAGGAGGCAAAGGACGCTGCTCCCTTGGCTAACAGTGAGGACGTTTCGGGTGAGACCATCGTGAAGACCGCTATGCAGTACATCGGCGTTCCCTATCGCCATGGCACCAGCAGTCCCAAGTCATTCGACTGCTCAGGCTTCACAAGCTACGTTTATAAGCAGTTCGACATCACACTTTCTCGTTGCTCTCGCACCCAGTATACGCAGGGTACGAACATCAAGAACAAGTCTGACCTGCGTGCTGGAGATCTTGTGTTCTTCCAGGGTCGTTCAGGCAAGGGTGGTGTAGGCCACGTAGGCATCGTGACGGAGGTTAGCCCTCAGGACAAGACCTTCAAGTTCGTGCATGCAAGCTGCAGCAAGGGTGTCACCACCGAGCAGTCAACTACTGCTTACTACAGCAAGCGTTACATTGGTGCTCGTCGTGTTCTGCAGAACGTTGAGGAGTAGTATTAGAAAGAGTTGAGGAAGCAGAAGAGATATTTCTCAAAGCACAATCGCAAGTACAAGCGTCGCAGCCCATTCCGCTGCGACGTTTCTTTTTTATATATAAGAACAAGGCCACACCGGCGAGGGTGAGGAATGCTCCAAGTAGTATGATACTCTGAATGTTCATTCTCTTGTTGCCGTTTGTTCTTTAGGCTATTATCGTCACGATGAAAGCACAGATCCATGCTATGGCGCATTGCCCGATGACGATGGCCAAGGCCCAACGACCGCTCAACTCCTTGCGGATGGTGGCAATGGCTGCGGCGCAAGGCGTGTAGAGTAGGCAGAACACGAGCAGCGCAAGCGCCGTGGCCGACGTCATAATGGTGGGCAGTATCTCAGCACCGCCATACACCAATTCCATGATGGCGCAGACGTTCTCCTTGGCAATGAATCCCGTCATCAGGGCCGTGGTGGTTTGCCAGTCGCCAAAGCCTAAGGGTGAGAAGATGGGAGCCATAGTGCCCGCTATGTTGGCCAGTATGGATTGTTCAACTTGCTCATCCTCAAGCAGGTTGAAGTGGAAGTCGAAATGCTGTAGGAACCAGATGACGATGGTGGCGAGGAAGATGATTGTGAAGGCGCGTTGCAGGAATCCCTTTGTCTTGTCCCACAACAAGTGAACCACGTTCTTGCGTCCCGGCCAACGATAGTTGGGCAATTCCATAACGAAAGGCACGGCCTCGCCCTTGAAGAGCAGCATCTTCGAGAAGATGGCCACCAGGATACCTACGACTATACCTAATATATATAAGCCTATCATCACTATCCAAGCCTTGTCGCCAAAGAAGGGGCGTGCCAGGAAACCGTAGATGGCAATTTTGGCCGTGCAACTCATGAAGGGAGTCAGCATAATGGTCATCTTGCGGTCGCGCTCACTGGGCAGCGTGCGGGTTGCCATGATGCTCGGTACGGAGCAGCCGAAACCTGTCAGCATCGGCACGATACTTCGACCCGAAAGACCTATCTTGCGCAGCAGGGAGTCGGTGACGAAGGCGATACGCGCCATGTACCCGCTATCCTCCAACATACTGAGAAAGAAAAACAAGCAGAGAATGATGGGGATGAACGTCAGTACACTGCCGATGCCAGCCCATGCGCCGTCGAGGATGAGCGAACTGACCCAAGGATTGATGTTCCAACTCTCGAAGGACGAAGCCAACCACGTGCTGATACCCTCGATGCCCTCGTCCATCCAGTCCTGCAGATTGCCACCCACCAAGTCGAAGGTAATCCAGAAGATAGCGGCCATGATGAGACCGAAGGCGGGTAGGGCAGTCCATCGACCCGTGAGGATATGGTCGATGCGTCGGCTGCGCTTATGCTCCTTGCTTTCCGTGGGTTTCACGACGGTGTTCTCACTCACACTGAGGATGAAGTTGAAGCGCATCTCGGCCATGGCGGCAGCGCAGTCAATATCGCGCTCCTCCTCCATCTGACGGAGGATGTGGCGCACCGTCTTCTCTTCGTTGTCGCTCAGTTGCAAGGCCTGCTGCACGAGCGAATCGCCCTCGATGAGCTTGTTGGCAGCAAAGCGGATGGGGATGCCTGCCGCCTCGGCATGATCCTCGATGAGGTGCATGATGGCATGCATACAGCGATGCACGGCACCGCCATGGTCGGTGGGTGAGCAGAAGTCGCGCTTGTCGGGCTTCTCTTGATATTTTGCGATGTGCACGGCGTGCTTGACCAACTCGCTGACACCCTCGTTTTTCATCGCCGAGATGGGTATGACGGGCACGCCCAACATCTGCTCCATCTCATTGATGCGGATGGTGCCGCCGTTGCTCTCCATCTCGTCCATCATATTGAGAGCTATGACGATAGGAATGTCAAGTTCCATCAACTGCATGGTTAGATACATGTTGCGCTCGATGTTCGTAGCATCGACAATGTTGATGATGCAGGTTGGCTTCTCCTCAAGGATGAACTTTCGTGAAACAATCTCCTCGCTCGTGTAGGGACTGAGCGAATAGATGCCAGGTAGGTCTGTAACGAGCGTGTGGGGATGGCCTTTGATGTGGCCGTCTTTCCTGTCCACCGTCACACCGGGAAAGTTGCCCACGTGTTGGTTGGCACCGGTGAGCTGGTTGAAGAGCGTTGTCTTGCCGCAGTTCTGATTGCCGACGAGCGCAAATGAGAGGATGCGCTTGCCGTCCCCCTGGCCATCTTTCGCACCGTGGTTAGGCGACTGCGGATGGTGTGTGGCATTGTCGTGCTGATGGGTGTGCGAGTGGCGTGGGTCGCCCTCCTCGCCATATTTGGGATGGGGAATTTCGGGATTCTGCAGGATAGCCTCGTTCTGGTAGGTCACGCTTTCCTCTCCGTCATGATTTTTTGGTAAAACCTCAGCCTCTGTCTCCTCGATGCTGATCTGAGCTGCGTCGGCCTTGCGTAGTGTCAGTTCGTAGCCATGCAGACGCAGTTCTATGGGGTCGCCCATCGGTGCATATTGCACAAGCGTGACTTTGGCTCCTGGAATCAGGCCCATATCTAGGAAATGTTGGCGCAGCGCACCGCTTCCGTCCACTTGCTTCACAATGGCCGAATGGCCAATCTCCAAGTCGCTCAGTTTCATCTGTAATCTTATTTTTATGCAAAATTACAAATATATTATCATTTCTGCAATACTCACGCCGCAAAATACCCAAAAATGATTACCTTTGCAGTTCGTAAGCTTACAACCTCATAACCTCAGATGATAGAAACATATACTCTCGATAACGGGATGCGCATCGTGGCCGCTCCCTCACCAACCGACGTTGTTTATTGTGGCATAGCGGTGGATGCCGGTTCGCGTGACGAACTTGAGGGCGAAGAGGGCATGGCTCACTTCACTGAGCACCTCACCTTCAAGGGCACCCGTCGCCGCAGGGCGTGGCACATTCTCAACCGCATGGAGTCCGTCGGCGGCGAGCTGAACGCCTATACCGGCAAAGAGGAGACGGTGTACTACAGTTCCTTCCTCAAGGAGCACTTCGCCCGTGCCATCGACTTGCTGCTCGACGTCGTACTCGGCAGCACCTATCCGCAGACCGAGATGGATAAGGAGGTGGAGGTAGTTATCGACGAGATAGAGAGTTACAACGACTCACCCAGCGAACTGATCTACGACGAGTTCGAGAACCTTATTTTCCAAGGTCATCCCTTGGGCCACAGTATCTTGGGTAATGCCGACGTGCTGCGCAAGATGCGTAGTGAGGACATCCTTCGTTTCACGCAGCGTCACTACCGCCCCGAGCGCATGGTGCTCTACGTCCTCGGCAATGTACCGATGGAGAAGATCATCAAGGAGGTGAAGAAGTACAGTGAGTCGTTTATGAAATGCAGTGAGTCAAATGTAACTAAAGAAGCTCCTCTCCTTTGGAGAGGCGGGGGTGAGGCCGTAGTTGAGTCTATCGGTCGTGAACTCATTATCCCCAAATCCACCCACCAGGCTCACGTCATCATGGGAACGCGTTCGTTTTGCGTGAACGACCCTCGCCACCTTTCGCTCTTCTTGCTGAACAACATTTTGGGTGGCCCCGGCATGAACTCGCGCCTTAACCTTGCCCTTCGCGAACGTAATGGCCTTGTCTACACCGTGGAGAGCAGCATGTCGAGTTTTACCGATGCCGGAGTATGGTGCGTGTATTTCGGTTGCGATCCTCACGACATCACGCGTTGCCGTAAACTCGTCCTTCGCGAACTCAGCCGCCTCACAGATGCTCCCTTGTCGGAGTCTGCCTTGCGTGCTGCCAAGCGTCAACTCATTGGCCAGGTGGCCCTCTCCTACGACGCTTTTGAAAGCGTGGCGATAGGCATGGGTAAGCGTTACCTACACTACGGCACCACGCAGACCTGCGCTGAACTTTGTGCTAAGGTAGAGGCCCTCACTGCTGAGCAGTTGCACGCCACAGCCCGCGAACTCTTCGTTCCCGAGCACCTCACTACGTTGATTTATTCTTAAACTCGACTCGTGTTTGGTGCACTTTCTTGGCGAATAATTTGCGAGAAAGAAAAATTATATATAATTTTGCAACACTTATAGATGCAAATTTAACGAGAAATAGAACAATCATATAGAATAATAACCTAAACATAACGCATAGATTATGGCTTTATCTTCAATATTAGAGGCACTCATCGACGCAAGTATTACGGACGGAGTGATCAGTGAGCAAGAGCGCAAGGTGCTGCATAAAAAGGCTGCACAGGAGGGTGTCACCCCTGACGAGTTGGACATCATCATCAACGCTCGACTGCAGAAGGCAATGGGCACTGTGCCCGAGGACGGCAAGGCGAGGACGAACCGCTGCCCGTTGTGCGGCGAGTACCTGCCACCGATGTCGTCGGTATGCCCCGCCTGTGGCAATATCATCGACGGCACCACGCCCGAATCGCGCGACCTGAAGCGTCTGCTCGACGAGATGGAGTTCTTCCTCGTGAAACTGAGAAACCCCACGGAGCGCATGTTGGCCAAGGCTAAGCTCGAGGGACTGATTCGCCAGGCCAACCAGCGCTATGGCGAGAATGCCCGCGTGAAGACGATGATCCAGCAGATTGAGTCGGCCATGAAGAAATACGAGGCCACGAACGCTGCCGAGGAGCAGAAGGCTAAGGACAACAACTTTAAGATTGGTTGGATCATTGCTGTCGGTCTGGCCATCCTTATGATGATGATGATGAACTAGAAAATGGAGTAGGAAAGATGGCATTCTCGAAAATATTGGAACAGCTTATCGAGGCGAGCATTGCCGACGGCATGATCAGCCAGAAGGAGCGTGAGGTGCTGCGCAAGAAGGCTGCGCAGGAGGGCATCGACCCCGACGAGATGGACATCATCATCGACGGGCGACTGGCCATGAAGAATAACGCTGCCGCACCGGTGGCTGAGGAGAAGCCGAAGGTGAACCGCTGCCCGATGTGCGGCGAGATGCTGCCTCCGATGTCATCGATATGCCCGGCTTGCGGCTCGATCATCGACGTTGAGTCAGAGGAGAGCAAGAAGCTGCAGAAACTGATGGACGAGATGGAGTTGTGGCTCATCAGGTTCAAGACGGGGCAGGATAGCGACCTCGCCAAAGCGAAACTTGAGGGCCTGGCGCGCCAGGCCAAAGCCCGCTATGGCGACAACCCGAAGGTAAAGAACCTCATCCTCGAGATTGAGGACAGCATTAAGGCCTACATGAAGGAACTGAGCCGCAAAGCTTCGGAGAAGACGCGTCAGAAGCGCAAGTCGCAGATGGGCTGCTTGGTGAGTTTCCTGGTACTGGCCGCACTCATCTTCATCAGCGAGGCCAACAAAAATGGTGGCGAAAAGGCCTGGAGTGCCGTGGGCGGACTATTCATCATGTGCCTGCCAATCTACTACTTCTACTTCCGAAAGAAGTTCAATAAGTAGCAATTATATGACAATATACTTAAACATTACAAAAATAAAAGTTTACCATGGGAATTTTTAGCAGAGGCAAGAGCGGCGGTATGATGAACGTCATTCGCTGCGACAAGGAAGACTACCTTGTATGGAAATGGCATCCCGAAGGACAGGATGTCAACACCACCACGAGAGAGAACTCCATCCGCTGGGGTAGCAGCCTGCGTGTGAAGGACGGCGAGGTGGCCGTGTTTGTTTACAAGCAGAAGGACGGTACGGTGCAGGAATTCATCGAGGGTCCCTTCGACGAGATACTGAAGACATCAAACCTGCCCATCATCTCGAATATTATCGGCATGGTGTATGGTGGAGAGTCGCCCTTCCAGGCTGAGATATACTTCATCAACCTGCAGCAGAACAACCAGGTACGCTTCGGAGTACCCTATTTCGATGTGTTCGACCCACGTCTGCCGGATCATGGCGTGCCCATGGCCGTTCGTGGTACCATCACCTTTAACTTGACGGACTACAAGGTCTTCATCAAGAAGAACCGTCTCATCAACTTCGAACTCCCGCAACTGCAGGAGCAGATCAAGTCGATGTTGGCCAGCGAGGTAAAGAGTGCCGTACTGAACATGCCCGCCACGATGAACGTACCCCTTGTGCAACTTGAGACACGCATCGCTGACATCACCTCGATGCTGAAGAACCGTCTTGCTCCGCAGTTTGAGGATGACTTCGGCGTTAACCTCAAGCGTTTCGATATCTCTGCCCTCGAAATCAACAAGAGCAGCGAGACATACAAGAAACTCTACGCCCTGACGGCTGGCAACACCGAGCGCACGATGAACGCTCAGGTGGAGTTGAACATCAAGAATATGGAAGAGACGCAGCGCCTCAACCTACAGAACATGGAGGAGACGCTACGCATACAGCGCGAGGAGTCGCAGCGTGCACAGCGCCTGCAGACCGAGTCGAACTACCTCGGTGCTCACGCTCTCGACCAGCAGACCGAAGTGCTCAAGGCTGGTGCACAGAGCCTTGGCAACATGGGTACGATGGACATGGGCGGCGGCGGTGGCGGCGGCATGAACCCCGCCGGCATGATGACGGGCATGATGATGGGTGGCGCCATGGGTCAGCAGATGGCTGGCATGATGAACAATATGGGCCAGCAGATGCAGAACGCCATGAACACACCTCCTCCCATGCCGGGTGCAGTGTCGGTGTACGTGGCCGTCAACGGTCAGCAGACGGGGCCCTTCGACATGAGTCAGCTGCAGCAAATGGCAGCCATGGGTCAGTTCACCCCCCAGTCGCTCGTATGGAAGCAAGGTATGCCTCAGTGGGCATCTGCCGGCTCAGTGCCTGAGTTGGCATCGCTCTTCGCAGCTCCTGCTCCTCCTCCCATCCCCGGCGCAGGTCCCGTTCCTCCTCCATTGTCATAACTTAAAAACGTATACAGAACTATGGACAATAACAGTTTCTTCTCCGTTGACCGTCTCGTGGAGTTCGGCATGGGCATGTCGATAGCACAGCAGATGGTGAACACGATGAACCAGACCATGAAGTCGATGTACATCCCTGGTTCCATCCAGTCAATGCCTCAGCCCGTGCAGCACATCTACTACGTTGCCATCGATGGCAAGCAGGTAGGTCCTCTCAGCGACACCGACGTCATGGCGCTCATCCAGCAGGGTAAGATCAACAAGGACACCCTCTCCTGGATGCCTGGTATGCCTACCTGGCAACCCATCGAGCAGGTGCCTGCAATCCTGAAGATCGTGGCCATCACGCCTCCCGAACTTCCCACGCCTCCCGCAACGACGTTGTAAAATCAAATAATTTCGACCTGTACAAATGAATTTACATAAAAGATAATTTATGAATAATTCTTTTCATTTGTACAGGTCGGATAATTTTGGCTTATTTCAGCGGTATTGTGCTGCGAATTCGCGGCTAATACTGTTCTGTTCGCTTTGGCATACCTGTGCAGCGAACGCGCACCCCGTTTTTACCAGTTTCTCCCACATCTCCGCAGAGAGCATCGGCAGTTGATCAGCCTTGATGCCATTGTGAATCAAGGCGTAGATGAAGCCCGCATTGAAGTTGTCACCCGCCCCCACCGTACTGACTGTCTTGACGGCAGGCACGGTGAAGTCCATCGCGCCTAAGGGTGTGCATATCGTGATGAGGCCAGGGCCGCTCGTGCAGATGAATAGTGGGCAGTACTGCGAGATGTGCTGTGCATAGATGGTGCGGGCATCGCGCTCGTCGTACATCACCTCAAAGTCGTCGGCAGAGCCGCGCACGATGGTGCTGTGTCGGAAATTTTCTGTAAGCGCTGGCATCAGTTCATGAAGCTCGTGACGGTGCGACTTTCGGAAGTTGAGATCGTAGTACACAATCGAACGTGCCTCGCTGGTGGCGGCAAGAATCTTGCGGATGAAGTCACGCGTGCCGGGGCTTGAGGCATAGTAGGAGCCGAAAAGCAGCACGTCCTCGTCAGTGAATGAAGGAGTAGGAGCCGTGGCATCCATCTGCGGCGGATTTTTATAGAAAAGGTAGTTGGCATCGCCCTGCTCATTGAGCATGGCCAGCGAGATGGCACTCTTCTCGTTCTCTTTCATCTTGCAAAATTCGGTGTTTACACCATTCTCCGCAAGGAAGTCTATCGTCTGTTGCCCTACGACATCACTACCCGTATACCCAAGAAAAACGGACGGTGTGCCAGTTCTTCCCAAGGAGATGATACTGTTGAAACAACTGCCTCCAGGTACGGCAGCAATAGGTTGGCTGTTTTGGAAGAGAATATCCATTATGGTCTCTCCCATTGCGATTACTTTACGCATTTTGTATGTATTTTGTTGCAAATCTACAACAAATAATCCATATACGCGCTATGTTCCGCCTTTTTTTCGTACTTTTGCACCCGAATTTAGTTGTTTGGCAAATTAGTCGTTTGGTCGTTTAAGAATTTATGGCTTGATCTCTAACACGGCAAATGCTATTTTCCCTAAACGACTAAACGACCAAACAACAAAACGACAAGCATAAATGACATTTCAAGAATTAGGCCTTTCGGAAGCATTGCTGAAGGCCATCGACGAGGCTGGTTACGTTCATCCGATGCCCGTTCAGGAAGCCGTTATCCCCTTCCTTTTAGAGAAAGATCGTGATGTGGTAGCACTCGCACAAACCGGTACTGGTAAGACCGCCGCTTACGGTTTGCCGGTGTTGCAAAGAATTACGAACCTCACCCCAGACCTCTCCGAAGAGGGAATGGTCAAAGCTGTAGTCCTCGCTCCTACCCGTGAGCTCTGCCTGCAGATAGCCGATGACCTCGAAGGTTTCAGTAAGTACATCCCCGACCTGCGCCTGCTGGCGGTATACGGCGGAACAAACATCGAACCGCAGATACGCGCCCTGAAGCATGGCGTGGACATCGTCGTGGCCACTCCAGGTCGACTGATCGACCTGATGAACCGCAAGGCAGCTCGCCTCGACAATGTGCGCTACGTCGTGCTTGACGAGGCAGACGAGATGCTTTCGATGGGTTTCCAGGAAGACATCGATACCATTCTCGAAGGCGTTCCTGCCGACCATCGCACGCTGCTTTTCAGTGCTACGATGAGCAAGGAGATTGAGCGCATTGCCAAGAACTATCTGACGGATGCTGAGGAGATACAGGTGGGCAGTCGCAACGAGGGTGCTGAGAATGTAAACCATGTCTACTACATGGTGCATGCCAAGGATAAGTATCTGGCCTTGAAGCGTGTGGTGGACTATTATCCCAAAATCTTCGCCATCATCTTCTGCCGCACTCGTATGGAGACGCAGGAGGTGGCTGACAACCTGATACGCGACGGCTACAATGCCGACGCACTGCATGGTGACCTCTCGCAACAGCAGCGCGACCTCACAATGCAGAAGTTCCGCCAGCACCGCACACAGCTGCTCGTGGCCACCGACGTGGCTGCCCGTGGCTTGGATGTGGACGATCTGACGCATGTCATCAACTTCGGTATGCCCGACGACACGGAGAACTACACACATCGAAGTGGTCGTACAGGCCGTGCTGGAAAGAAGGGAACGAGTATCTGTATCGTACACGTGCGCGAGCGCGGTAAAATAAAATTGGTAGAGAAGACCATCCAGAAAGAGTTCATCAAGGGCGAACTGCCCAGCGGCAAGGATATCTGTGCCAAGCAACTTTACCGCGTCATCGACGACATCGAGCATGAGGAGGTGGACGAGGAAGAGATTGCAGACTTCCTGCCCGAGGTAAGCCGTCGCTGGGAGTGGCTTGACAAGGAAGATCTCATCAAGCGCGTGCTCAGCCGCGAGTTCGGACGCTTCCTGCAGTACTACGCTAACGCTCCAGAGATTGAGATTCCCGACGAGCGTGGCAGTAAGGCTGCAGGTAAAGAAGGTGGTCGCCGCAAGAAGGGCGATCGCACAGCTGAGGCTGGTTACAGCCGACTCTTCGTGACGGTAGGGAAGACGGATGGCGTGTTTGCACGTGAGATGATTCGCCTTGTCAACGACAACGTGAAGGGCAAGGTGGAGATTGGCCGCATTGACCTGATGAAAAACTTCTCCTTCATCGAGGTGGCAGAGGAGGATGCTGACAAGGTGATCAAGGGACTCAAAGGCGCCCGCGTCAAGGGTCGCGAGGTCAAAGTCGAACTGGCCGATAGAGACGGCCTCACTTCCGCTTCCCCAAAGGGAAGGAGTAAAAAAGTTGCTAAGACCACCAGTAAGGGTGAAGGCGAGGCTCCAAAGATGAACCGTGCTGCCCGTCGTGCTGCAGCTGTGGCTGATGGCACTTTAGCCAAGAAGAAGCCTTCGCGCGAAGAACGTGGCTACACCGCTCCCCGTGGCAAGAAGTACAGTAAGGAGGACTGGATGCAGTTCCTCAATCCCGACAATGAAGGCAACGGTGGTAAGGCTGACAAGAGCAACAAGGGTGGCAAGCGTGGCAATGGTGACTTCGTAGGCAGCGAGCCCGACTTCAGTGAGGAGGGATGGGCACGCCGCTATCCCAAGAAAAAGAAATAAAAAAGATAATTGTTCACTTATTTATGAAAAAGATTTTTGTATTTTCATTTCTCCTTTCCCTCTTCACCTCGGCTATGGCCGACGAGGGAATGTGGGTGTTGCATCGCATCGATCCCCGCACCCAAAGAACGATGGAGCAGTTGGGCTTGAAACTCAGCAGCAAGGAACTCTATGACCCAGAGAGTGGTGTTTCGTTGAAGGACGCCGTAGTGGATTTCGGTGACTTCTGCTCGGGCGTTGTTGTAAGTCCTGATGGCTTAGTCTTTACTAACCATCATTGTGGATTCGGTGCTATTCAGGCACTTAGCACTACCGATGATGACATTCTGCAGAACGGTTTCGTGGCTCGTAGCCATGCCGAGGAGCGCCCTGCCGAGGGACTCAGCGTGTTCTTCCTGCAGCGCACCGATGACGTGACAGAGCGCGTCAAGACACTTTGCGACAGCATCAAGGCCGATGCAAACACCTCGTCAGAGTCGGAACTGCAGACCATAGCCATGAACATTGTACAGGTAGAGTACGAGGCCGCTAATCCCGGTCGTGAGATTCGCGTACAGAGTTTCTACGGCGCCAGCCAGTTCTTCGTTTCTATTTATAAGGAGTATCGCGACATCCGCCTCGTCTTCACTCCCACCCAGAGCTTGGGTAAGTTCGGTGGCGATACCGACAACTGGATGTGGCCTCGCCAGACTTGCGATTTCAGTGTTTTCCGTGTCTATGCCGACAAGAATGGAGAGCCAGCCGAATACAGCAAGGACAATGTGCCCCTGCATCCCAAGCGTTGGGCAAAGGTCAGCATCGACGGTTATGCTCCCGGCGACTATTGTATGACCATCGGCTATCCTGGTAGCACAAGCCGTTACCTCAGCAGCTATGGTATCACCGAGCGCGTAGAGCAGCAGAACAAGCCTCGCATTGAGGTGCGCGGTCTAAAGCAGGACATCTGGGCAAAGTGGATGAAGAGCGACCGTGGCATTGACCTCAAATACGCCAGCAAGTATGCACATTCCAGCAACTATTGGAAGAACAGCATCGGTATGAATCAAGCACTTGCCAACCTCGGTGTGGTGGCTGAGAAGGAGAAGCTGGAACAGCGTATTGAGAACTGGGTAAGCATGGACGAGGCTCGCAAGAATCGTTTTGGCAAGATGCTTCCTACCCTGAAGAAAGGCTATGCAGACCGTGCTGAAACCATCCGTAACGTAATGTATATGAGCGAAGTGCTTTCTGGTGTCGAAATCATCAGTTTGGCTCGTTTGGCCGACAATCTCTCGCTTTGTCAGGACAGTGCTTCTACCGTTGTGGGTATCAAGGCTATTGAGGAGTTCATGAAGGACTATGATGCTCGTGTTGACGAGGAAACCACTGCGGCTTTGCTGAAGCTGATGTCGGAGAAGGTGGATGCCAAGTATTTGCCCGATTTCTGCAACACCGTCAAAGATAAGTTTGGTGGCGACTACAAGGCTTACGTTCACGACATCTTCAGCCGCACACACATCACGGGTTCGGAAGCCGCACGTGACATCATTCTGGCTGGCAAGGCACTTCATGACGACCCCGCCCTGCAATTCGCTCAGGAGGCTCGCATGGCTTACATGGCCTTGGTCATGGGGTTGCGTGATTCAGCTCCTGCGATTCAGTATAACGAAGACATGCTCACCCAGGCCTTCCTCGAAATGGAGATGGAGCAGCCTCACTATAGCGATGCCAATTTCAGTATGCGTCTGAGCTATGGCATCATTCAGGACTACACCGCTGGCGATCAGCATTTCAACTACTACACCAATGCCAAGAGTCTTCTTGATAAGGCTGCCAAGCAGAACGAGATCGACGACTACATGCTTGAGGAAAATATCATCAACCTGCTTTCGAAGGGTGACTTCGGTCGCTATGCCGACAAGCGCACGGGCGAGATGCAGCTTTGCTTCCTCTCGAACAACGACATCACAGGTGGCAACTCGGGTTCTCCCATGTTCAATGGCAAGGGCGAGCTGATTGGTTTGGCCTTCGACGGTAACTGGGAGGCTATGTCAGGCGACATCTCATTCGACCCCGCTCTACAGCGTTGCATCGGTGTGGACATCCGCTTCGTCCTTTACCTCATCGACAAATGGGGCCATGCCGACAACCTCATCAAGGAACTCGGTTTGTAAAGCGTAGAGTTTGGTCTTATTTATTCATAGACTTCCTGTTTTAAGGCGAATTCCCGTCCTACCTTTAGGATGGGAATTCGTGTTTTTACAACAGCGACAACTTTATGGCACAAAAAAAACTCTCAACCTTCGTTGAGAGCCTTTTGTTGGGCTACCCGGACTCGAACCAGGAAAGGCAGGACCAGAATCTGCAGTGTTACCATTACACCATAGCCCAATCGGCGAATCGAACATGTTGTGTTCTGATTTCGGGTGCAAAGGTACGGCTTTTTTCTTAATCTGCAAATTTTTTCGACTTTTTTTTGGTGGAAAACGTAAAAAAAAGTAAAACACGGCATATTTTGAACGAGAAATTTCAGCACGCAAAGTATTCTTCGTATCTTTGTGCGCAATATAATGATAAAGAATTTAGAGAAAAAGAAATGTTAGAAACAGAACAACTCGTTGATAAAATCATAGAAGGTCTGCAGGATAAGAAAGGCCATCGGATTACGACGGCCAATCTTACGGAAATTGAAGATACTATTTGCCGTTATTTTGTGATTTGTACAGGTAACTCACCCAGTCAGGTTCAGGCGTTGTCGCATAGCGTAGACGATGCCGTGCGCAAGGCCGGTGGCGGTCATCCAGCCTCGGTAGTCGGCACGCAACACTCCGTGTGGGTGGCCATGGACTACGGCGATGTCATGGTGCACATCTTCTTGCCTGAGGAGCGTGAGTTCTACGACTTGGAGCACCTATGGGCTGATGCTGCTTTGACAGAATTGCAGGATATCGACTGATTCCAAAACGACTAAACGAATAGTCCCCCAAACGACTAAACTACATGAACGATTCAAACAATAATCAAAACAAGAAGCCGCGTTTTAATTTATCGTGGCTCTATATCGCCGTAGCCGTTGCTTTAGGCTACATGTTTTTTACCGGCGAAGGCCATGACTTTGCCGGTGGCACAGCCAAGGAGGCTACTTATAGCGAATTTCAGGAATACGTGGATAGCGGCTGGTGCAGCCGTATTCTGATAAACCAGAAAGAGGGCAAACTGAGGATGTTTGTCTCGGCAGAACACGCCCGCGACATTTTCCATCGCAATGTAGATCCCAAGCACGATGCTTTCCTTGAGGTACTTTGCCCAGAGGAAGGCATACAACCCTACATCGACAAATTGAACAGCGATTCCACGTATGTGGCTCGCCATGGTAAGGTGAAGGTGGAGTATGAGCAGTCGGGTGGTTTGCTTAGCAATCTCTTCTGGCAGTTCCTTCCGCTCATCATCATCATTTTCTTCTGGATGTTTATCATGCGTCGCATGGGCGGCGGTGGTGGCGGCAACAGCATCTTCAGCGTAGGCCGCAGCAAGGCAAAGTTAGTGGATAAGAAGAACGGCCCGAAGGTTACGTTCCAGGATGTGGCTGGACAGGTCGGAGCCAAGCAGGAGGTGCAGGAGATTGTGGAGTTCCTGAAGAACCCCAAGAAATACACCGAGTTAGGAGGTAAGATACCCAAAGGCGCTTTGCTGGTAGGTCCTCCGGGAACCGGTAAGACGCTCTTGGCCAAGGCAGTAGCTGGCGAGGCTGACGTGCCCTTCTTCTCTATGTCTGGTTCTGACTTTGTGGAGATGTTCGTGGGTGTGGGTGCAAGCCGCGTGCGCGACCTCTTCCGTCAGGCCAAGGAGAAGAGTCCATGTATCATCTTCATCGACGAGATTGATGCCATCGGCCGTGCTCGTGGCAAGAATCCCGCCATGGGAGGCAACGACGAGCGTGAGAGTACGCTCAACCAGTTGCTGACCGAGATGGATGGTTTCGGTACCAACAGCGGTGTCATTATCCTGGCTGCCACCAACCGTGCCGACATCCTCGACAAGGCGTTGCTGCGTGCAGGTCGTTTCGACCGTCAGATTCATGTCGATCTGCCCGACCTGAGCGAGCGTCACGCTATCTTCCAGGTACATCTCAAGAACGTCAAGACGGACGATTCGCTTGATGTCGACTTCCTGGCTCGTCAGACACCTGGTTTCAGTGGTGCCGACATTGCCAACGTCTGCAACGAGGCTGCCCTGATTGCCGCTCGTCACGACAAGGCCGCGGTAACGAAGGATGACTTCATTGCTGCCGTCGACCGTATCATCGGTGGTTTGGAGAAGAAGACCAAGGTGATGACCGATGCCGAGAAGCGCACCATCGCGCTCCATGAGGCTGGCCATGCCACCATCTCATGGAACTTGCAATATGCCAATCCGCTTGTCAAGGTAACCATCGTGCCCCGTGGCCGTGCCCTTGGTGCAGCGTGGTATCTGCCTGAGGAGCGTCAGATCACCACCAAGGAGCAGATGCTCGACGAGATGTGCGCCCTCTTGGGTGGACGTGCTGCCGAGGAGGTCTTCACTGGCCACATCTCAAGTGGTGCCATGAACGACCTTGAGCGTGTCACCAAGCAGGTTTACTCGATGATAGCCTTCATGGGTATGAGCGACCGCTTGCCTAACCTCTGTTACTACAACAACGATGAGTACGGTTTCCAGAAGCCATACGGTGACGAGACGGCGCGCCTCATCGATGAAGAGGCACGCAAGATGATTGCCGAGCAGTATGATCGTGCAAAGCGCTTGCTCTTGGAGAAGAAGGAAGGCCATGCCGAGCTGGCTCAACTCTTGGTAGACAATGAGGTAATCTATGCAGAGGATGTGGAACGCATTTTTGGCAAGCGCCCTTGGGCAAGCCGTACTGAGGAGTTGCTGGAGAGCGGTTCCTCTCCAGTCGCAAGCGACCACATCCCCCATGATGGGGAGGGATTGGACATTGAGACCTCGCAGGAGAATAATTAAGCATTAAGCATTATGAGCAATTTAGTTCTAAGAACTTTGACGGGAGCTGTCTTCGTGGCAGTCTTGATAGGGTGTATCGTATATAATGCCTTCTCGTTTGGAGGCTTGTTTCTGGTGATTACGGTGCTGAGCGTGGCAGAGTTCTGCCGCATTGTCAATGCAAAGGAAGATGTGCAGGTCAATACGCTGATCACCTCTATGGCGGGCGGCTATCTCTTCGCTGCCTTCTATTGCTACAGCATTGGTTTGTGCGATGCAGCCATCTTCCTGCCCTACATTGTCAGTCTCATCTATCTTTTGGTAGTAGAACTCTACCTGAAGCATCCCAACCCCATCAACAATTGGGCTTACACGATGATGAGTCAGATGTACGTGGCTTTGCCCTTCTCGCTGCTCAACATCTTGGCTTTCAATACCGACCCCGCACATCCGCTCGTAGTACTCTACCGCTCCATCTTCCCCTTGAGCGTATTCCTCTTCCTTTGGGCGAGCGACAGCGGAGCTTACTGCGTGGGTTCCTTGCTTCACAAGCGTTTCCCTGCCAAACTGTTCCCCCGTATTTCTCCCAAGAAGTCGTGGGTGGGTAGCATTGGCGGTGCAGTGATAGCCATGGCGGCAGCCGCGTTGATTTGGAACTGGGACAAGTCGCTTACTCTGCCTCAGTGGATGGGTCTCTCGCTCGTCGTGACCGTCTTCGGCACGTGGGGTGACCTCGTGGAGAGTCTCATCAAGCGCACGCTCGGCATCAAGGATAGTGGCAACATCCTGCCTGGTCATGGCGGTATGCTCGACCGCTTCGACAGCAGTCTCCTCGCCATCCCTGCCTCTGTCATCTACCTGTACACCTTGCAGATGGTTTAAGGGAAAAACGAAAATAAAGAAGAAGATAATATAAAAAATAATATAATGGAAAAGACATTCAAAAGAACTACCGTGACCTCGGCCTTGCCCTATGCCAACGGCCCCGTTCACATCGGTCACTTGGCAGGTGTCTATGTGCCTGCCGACATCTACGTTCGCTACCTTCGTCTGAAGGGTCGCGATGTCATCTTCATCGGCGGTAGCGATGAGCACGGTGTGCCCGTCACCATCCGCGCTAAGAAGGAAGGCATCACTGTGCAGGATGTCGTCGACCGCTATCATGGCATTATCAAGAAGTCATTCGAGGACTTCGGCATCTCGTTCGACATCTACAGCCGTACTACCAGTGACATTCACCACAAATTTGCTGCAGACTTCTTCCGCAAACTCTACGATGACGGCAAGCTCGTCGAGAAGATTGAGGAGCAATACTGCGATGCCGTAACGGGCGAGTTCCTCACCGACCGCAATATCGTGGGCACCTGTCCTCGTTGCGGTGCAGAGGGTGCCTACGGCGACCAGTGCGAGAAGTGTGGTGCTACACTCTCCCCCTCCGAGCTCATCAACCCCACCAATAAGAACAATCCCGGCAATCCCCTCGAATTACGCGCCACCAAGAACTGGTACCTGCCTTTGGGCGACCATCAGGAGTGGCTCAAGGAGTGGATTCTCGAGGGACACAAGGAGTGGCGCTCCAACGTCTATGGCCAGTGCAAGTCATGGCTCGACATGGACCTCCAGCCTCGTGCCATGACCCGCGACCTCGACTGGGGTATTCCCGTTCCCGTGGAGGGAGCCGAGGGCAAGGTACTCTACGTGTGGTTTGACGCTCCCATCGGTTACATCTCCAACACGAAGGAACTCTGCGATGCGCAGCCCGAGAAATGGGGTACATGGCAGCAGTGGTGGCAGGACGACGACACACGCCTCGTACACTTTATCGGCAAGGACAATATCGTATTCCACTGCCTCATCTTCCCCACGATGATGAAGGCTCATGGCGGCTACATCATGCCTGACAACGTCCCTTCCAATGAGTTCCTCAACCTCGAGGGCAATAAGATTTCAACCTCGAAGAACTATGCCGTATGGCTCAACGAATATCTCGAGGAACTGCCTAACCGTCAGGACGAGTTGCGCTATGTACTGACCGCCAATGCACCCGAGACGAAGGATAATGACTTCACCTGGGCTGACTTCCAGGCACGCTGCAACAATGAGCTGGTAGCTGTCTACGGCAACTTCGTAAACCGCGCCCTGCAGCTTACCCAGAAGTACTACGACGGTATCGTCCCTGCTTGCGGCGAGTTGACCGACACCGACAAGGCCACCTTGGCTGAGTTCGCCGTAACAAAGGAGAAGGTTGAAAACCTCCTTGAGAACTTCAAGTTCCGCGAGGCACAGAAGGAGGCCATGAACCTCGCCCGCATCGGCAACAAGTACATTGCCGATGAGGAGCCCTGGAAGGTCATCAAGACTGATCCCGAGCGCGTCAAGACCGTCATCTACGTTTCGCTGCAGCTTACTGCCAACCTTGCCATTGCCTTCGAACCCTTCCTCCCCTTCTCCAGTGCCAAGCTGCGCCAGATGCTCAATATGGAAAGCTTCGAGTGGGAGCAGCTCGGTCAGACCGACCTTCTGCCCACCGGCAAGCAGTTGGCAAAGCCCAGCCTCCTCTTCTCGAAGATCGAGGATGACGTTATACAGTTCCAGATCGATAAGCTCGAGGCAACCGTTAAGGCCAATGCTGCCGCCAACTACGAGGCAGCCCCTGTCAAGGACACCGTGGCCTTCGAGGACTTCCAGAAGATGGATATCCGTGTCGGCACCGTGCTTGAGTGCGAGGCAGTGCCCAAGATGAAGAAACTCCTTAAGTTCAAACTCGACGACGGTACCCCTCAGGGTCGCACCATCGTTAGTGGCATCCACGAGTGGTACGAGCCCGAGCAGCTCGTCGGCAAGCAGGTGCTCTTCATTGCCAACCTCGCTCCCCGTCAGTTCAAGAACGGCCTTGTCAGCGAGGGCATGATTCTCTCTGCCACCGACTGGGATGGCACCGTCAGCGTCAGCAGCATCGAGCGTCCTGTCAAGGGCGGTAGCCAGATCAGTTAACGTTTTCTAATCGGTTCTTTGACTGTTACGGTTTTATGGTTTTACGGAATATTCAATTGTCCGTAAGGCCATAAAACCGTATTTTTTTGGAAATATGTTTTCAAGAAAGCCCCTGCATGTCTTTAAAGCCCCTGCATGTTTTTAAAGAGGCTGCTGTTTTGAGAATCAGTGGTCTTGGGGTTATCCGAGCGTGATGCGCTCGGCTTGGATGTTGCTGTCGCCAAGGAAGATGGCGGCACTTTGGCTGAAGGTGCTGGCCTCCTCGGTGGTGAGGAAACGGGTGGTGGAGCCTTGGGAGAGGCGTTGCTGCATGTCGGAATGGCGGAGGAGATAGTCCTTGAGGCTATTGGCTACGTATTCGCCTTGCGGTACGAGACGTACCTCGCGAGGCGTGTACTTGAGGATCTTGTCAAGGAGTAGGGGGTAGTGGGTACAACCAAGGATGATGGTGTCGACCTGCGGATCGTGACGAAGGAGGTTGCCAATGCGTTTTTCTACAAAATAGTCGGCTCCAGGGGAGTCGTACTCGCAATTCTCAACGAGGGGAACCCACATGGGACAGGCTTCACCGGTGACAGTGATGTCGGGGTTGATCTTGGCAATCTCGAGTTCATAGGTGTGGCTACGGATGGTGCCTGGTGTGGCAACGACGCCTACGTGGCGCGACTGTGAGAGTTGACCTACACACTCTGCCGTGGGGCGTATGATGCCAAGCACACGACGGGTGGGGTCGATGCTGGGGAGGTCGTTCTGCTGGATGGTGCGTAATGCCTTGGCTGAGGCGGTGTTGCAGGCAAGGATGACGAGCGGACAGCCCATTTCGAAGAGGCGGCGCACGGCTTGGAGGGTGAATTCGTAGACGATTTCGAAACTACGCGTGCCGTAGGGAGCACGTGCATTGTCGCCCAAATACAAGTAATCGTATTGTGGTAGCAGGGCACGGATCTGACGCAAGATGGTCAGACCACCATAGCCGGAATCGAAAATGCCTATGGGTGTCATGGTTGCTGAGGTTGTTGCTCTTCGACAGGTGTCGTGACTGGTTCGGTGGACTCGGGTACGACTACCGGTGTCTCGCTGTTAGCAGGTACCTCGTTGTTTGGTTTCGTGACGGGTTGCTCGGGCTTGATAATGCCGAGACGTACACGTACGAGATTGGTGATGTCGTCACCGATCTGTGGGTTGATGTAGGGGGTGGAGTTGTCGTCGCTGTTGAGCACAAAGGCATAGCCACCGTCGACGGCTACGGCTGTGATGGCTGCGTTGAGTTGTCGGTAGACATCTTGCATGAGATCCTTCTCTGCCATAATGAGGAGATTTTGGGCTTCCTTGCGGAAGGCTATGCTGCGTTCCATGAGGTCCTGCAGTTCTGCCTGACGCTTCTGGAGGATGTTCTGAGGGAAGTCTTTCTGTCCTTGCAGGAAGTCAGTGAACTTGCGTTGGAACTCCTCCTCGCCACGGTTCGCCTCTTGTTCGTACTTGCCTTTCAGGTCGGCCAACTGCTGCTGTGCCTGTGCGAACTGTGGCATCTGCCTACACACGGCCTCGTAACTGATATAACCGAAACGAATCTGTGCTGCTGCCATGACAGGCAGCAGCAACAGAATCATTATCAAAGATGTCTTTAGTTTACGGTTCACGATTAATCTTTAATTTTAATCTTGACTTCGTCGAGGTCTTCGACCTTCAACAGATTACATGCCGAGAGCCTTCTTGATCTCGGGGGTAACGTCGGTGCTCAGGGTGGGGTTAACGAAGGGGATGACACCTGCTGAGGTGTCAACGATGTAGATGTAACCACCTGCCTCGCCGACCTTCTTGATGGCAGCCATAATCAGGTCCTGGATGGCCTGCATCTTGTCAGAAGATGCCTTGCTGAGAGCCTGCTGGTTGTCCTGTGCGGTCTGCTGGATGCGGGTGTAGAGATCCTGCAATTCTGCCTCGCGGCGCTGCTTTACGTTGTCGAGCAACTTAGCCTGCTCCTTCTGATACTCCTCACCCTTCTTCTGTAACTCGTCCTCCATGCGCTTGAGGTCTTCTGTGTACTGCTTCTGCAGGGTTTCGAGTTCGCTCTGTGCTGCTACGTACTCCTTCATGTTGGGGATGATGGTTGATGAGTCGAAGTGTGCAAACTTCTGAGCGAAGATGCTCAGGGGGGCCATCATGAGGATGGCGAAAAGAATCTTTTTCATTGTTGTTGTTTATTTATTATTAATTATGTATTATTTCGAATTATCGAGGTTTCGAGTCATCGGACTATCAAGTTATCGAGCTATCGGGAATCTTTTTAATTGGCATAGCCCAGTTTGAGGAGCACCTCGTTGCTGATGTCAATCTTTGGGGAGGCGTAGATGATACCGGCATCGGATGCACGGTCAAGCACAAGCGAGTAGCCTTTCTGGTCGCAGATATCCTTAATAGCATTGTAGATTTCGTCCTGAATGGGTGTCATAAGACTTTCGCGCTTCTTGAAGAGTTCGCCCTCAGTTCCGAAGTACTTACGCTTCAACTCACTGGCTTCCTTTTCCTTGGCTACGATGGCTTCCTCGCGGCGTGTCTTTTCCTCCTGACTCAGGAAAACAGCCTCGCTCTGGTAGTTCTTGTAGAGTGTCTGTGCCTCGCTGTTGAGAGCCTCAACCTCAGCCTGCCACTTCTTGCTGACCTGATTGAGTTGCTCGTTGGCACGCTCGTAGGCGGGAACGTTCTTAAGGATATACTCCATGTCTACCAAGACAAACTTCTGTGCATTCATGGATGCTGCACTTGCGAGCATCAGAATAAGGGTTAAAATTGTCTTTCTCATAATTACGGCCTCTCTCTGCCCTTACGGGCACCTCTCCCAAAGGGGAGGACTGCACATCTGAGGCTTTATGCGCTATTTTGTTAATAACTAATTTTCAATCTTCAATCTTCAATCTTCAATTACTTAGAACTCCTGTCCGAGGATGAAGTGGAACTGGCTACCCGAGTACTGTCGACTGCCAAAGACGGGGTCGAAACCATATGCCCAGTCGATACCGAGCAAACCGACCATGGGGAGGAAGATGCGGACACCGAATCCTGCAGAACGCTTCATGTCGAAGGGATTGAACTTCTTGATGCTTGTCCATGCGTTACCGCCTTCGGCGAAGGCGAGAGCAAAAATGTTTGTGCTGGCACCGAGCATGATGGGATAGCGGAGTTCAAGGGTGAAGCGGTCGTAAGCATAGCCGTTGTAGCCCTGAGGCGTAAGCGAACCATTATCGTAACCGCGGAGACCGATAGTCTCAGTACCATAACTGTAACTGTAGCCGGAAGTTCCGTCACCACCGACGTAGAAGGTCTCGAAGGGTGATTTCTTATACTGGTTGTATTGACCCAACAGACCGAACTCCACGCGAGTCATGAGCACGAGAGGCTTGTTGCCGGGAGTAAGTTGGGTGAAGGTGCGTGCCTTGAATTTCCACTTGTGATACTCAATCCAACGAAACTTCTCCTGCAACTCGTTCTTATAATTAGCGCTGTTGTAGTTAGTGGCAAGATTCTTGTAATCCTTACCGTCCCAAAGTGAGAAGGGAGGCGTGAAGGTGGCTTGCAACAGGAATTCCGAGCCGCTTCGGGGGAAGATGGGGTTTGCAGTAGAACTACGTGAGAGCGAGAAACTAAGATTGACGTTGTTACATGAACCGTTTGATACGAGGAAGTACTGCCAGTCCTTCAGCATATAACGGGTGTACGACATTTCTGCCATGAACATGAAGTAGTCGTCGGGCCAGCGCAGACGCTTACCCCATCCGATAGAGGCACCGAGAATCTTTACGTACTTGTCGGGGTCATAGAAGTTCTCGTAATAGTTGTTGCCATAACCTCCGTAACCATAGCCGCCATAACCACCATAAAGGTAACTGTTGTAGTAGCTGTTGTAGTATGCAGAATTGTAATAGTTGTCGCTCACGTCAGTCTGCTTTGAGAAGAAGGCGCTGATAGATAATTGGTTGGGACGCTTTCCTCCGCACCATGGATTGACATAGGAGATGCTGTATGCCTGATAGTATCGGCCGTTGGTCTGACCACTGATGCTGAATGTCTCACCATTACCCTGAGGCATGACGCCGCGTCGCAGACCGTCTTTCTTGAAGAGATTTGCCAAGCAGAAATTGCTGAACTTCAAACCGATCTTTCCGATAACACCGGTCTGTCCGTAACCGAGTGAGAACTCAATCTGGTCGTTTGACTTAGGTGTAAGGCCCCATCCCAAGTCAACGGTTCCGTCCTCGGCATTGGGCTGGATGTCGTAGTTGATGCTCTCAGCATCGAAATGGCCCATGGCAGCCAACTCACGATAAGAACGCTCCAAAGCCTCCTTGCTGAAGAGGTCACCGGGCTTGTTACGCAACTCACGGCGAACGACGTTCTCGTAGACGCGGTCGTTGCCCATGATTTTGACGTGGCTAAGGTGAGCCTGAGTTCCCTCGGTGATGCGCATCTCGATATCGATGGAGTCTCCGACGATGTTGATGTCAACAGGATCGATAGAAGAGAATACGTAACCATTGTTATAATAAAGGTTGCCGACGGCGTCGTCATCGCTCTTCAGACGCTCATCCATCAACTTCTGGTTGTAGACGTCACCCTTCTTCATATTGAGCAACTGGTCGAGGAAGTCGGTGGGGTAGAGCGTGTTACCTACCCAAGTGACATTGCGGATGTAGTAACGCTGTCCCTCCTCGATGGTGAGGAATACGTCGACGGAGTTTTCGTCGTGTGGCACTACGGAGTCGGACACGATAAGTGCGTCGCGATAACCCAATTCTGCGTATTTCTCCATCAAGCCCTCTTTGGCTTCCTTATACTTCTTGTCAGTGTATTTCTTTGAGCGGAACCAACTTGATAGTTTGCCACGCTCATGAATACCTTTCAAAGCACCGTTCTTGAAGAGTGTACCCTTTATCTTCTTCTCTGGCAAGGCATTGTTACCAGTTACGGTGATGCTGTTAACTTTGACTTTATCCTTCTTGTCGATATTGACATCCACGATAACCTTGTCGGGATGAGCCGCATCATCGCGCTGTACGATGACGATCTCAGCGTTCTTGAAGCCCTTGTCGTCAAAGTATCTTTGTGCCAATGTCTTGGCTTTGTTGATCATGTTGGGAGTAATCTGGTTCTCCTTGACAAGACCGAGTTTCGTTTCCAAGTCCTCTCGTTCACTTTTCTTCACACCGTTATAGTTAATCTCCGAGATTTTCGGGAGTTGAGCCAACTCGATGTGCAGGTATGCCGAGTCGAGCACGATACTGTCGACGCTGATCTTGACGTTCGAAAACAGTCCATTACGCCAATAACGCTTAATGGCGTGGGTGATTTCTTCGCCTGGGATAGAAATGTGTTGTCCGACAGATAAGCCCGAGAGGCCAATCAGCAGGTAGTCATCATAGTTGCTGATGCCGCTAACCGAGATGCCTCCGATGGTATATTGGCGGGGAGTACGAGCATAGTCCACGGTGGGATTAACCTGTGCTTCCTGTGCCAATCCTTGTATGGACAAGGTTAAGGCAAGCAATAGGGATAAGAGATAATGTATGCGTTTCATCTGATATCTTAGAATATCTTAGTCTTCAATCTTTTTCTTCAGGGTTGGTTGATGGCGGGATTACTGCTGCACCTGTGCACTGGTCTTGCCGTAGCGACGTTCGCGCTGCTGGAAGTCCACGATGGCCTTGTAGAGTTCTTCCTCGAGGAAGTCGGGCCAGAACTTGGGTGTGAAATAAAACTCGCTGTATGCGCTCTGCCAAAGCAGATAGTTGCTGATACGCAACTCGCCGCCCGTACGGATGAGAAGGTCGGGGTCGGGCATGAAGTTGGTTTGGAGCGCGTTGGTGATGGTTTCCTCGCATACGTCGGCGGGATCAATCTTACCTTCCTTGACTTGCTGTGCCACCTGCTGCATGGCGTTAGTCAGTTCCCAACGTGAGGAGTAACTGATGGCCAGGACGAGGGTCATGCGGTCATTGTTCTTGGTATGCTCGCATATTTCATTGAGGTGTTTCTGTACGGCTTCGGGCAGGCGGGCCATGTTGCCTATTACACGCAGGCGAACATTATTTTTCATAAACACTTCCTCCAACAGTCGGTCGAGGATGAGTTGCATGAGTGCCTGTACCTCGAGGGAGGGGCGGTTCCAGTTCTCTGTTGAGAATGTATAGAGCGTCAGGTACTTGACTCCCAGTCGTGTACACTCCTCGGTAATACGTGTCACGGTAGATACACCTTCTTGGTGACCTGCTGTGCGGGGTAAGCCCTTAGCCTGTGCCCAACGTCCGTTGCCATCCATGATGATGGCGATGTGACGGGGTATGCGATCGAAATCTATCTGTTCCTTAATACTCATATCTTAGTTGTTGCATTTTCTGTATTTAGGACATAGGTCGTAGGTGACGTAGAACATCAGAAACGAATAGCAGTCCTTGTTCTTGAGTCCCACGCTGTGTATGGCGTAGGGGGCGTCAAGTTGTGGCGAGGTGTTAGTCACGTCAAGTCTGTCAGACGTGGTGAAACGTACCGTCCACTCTGCTCCTATGTTAACACGAGGTTTTACCTTGTATTTCACTCCTGCACCCACGGGGGCGTTGAGCGAGAAGTTCGTGTTGCCTCCTCCAAGGGCGAGCGTGAAGCCAAGTCCTGCCGTCACGTAGGGTGTGATGCGGCTATGTCCTTTGTAGCCTTCGCCTGTGCCGTAACCCCAGAAGTTGAATTCGAACTGCGCTCCCATGTCGAGTAGGTTACGCTTGAAACTTACTTCCGCAGGGACTCCTCCCTCGGGTGCTTTGTTCTCGCCGTCGGTAGGAATGAAGATTCCCTTTGAATTGCCTGAGACGTGTCCCATGGCGAGGTCTCCCTTCAGTACCATTCGCGGGTTGAATATCTTTCGAACCAGAACTCCTCCCATTGCTCCCATTCCCTTGAATGGGGTGCTGTTGACGTCGCCCAGGTAGAATGATGTTCCAAGGGCAGGTCCCAATTCCATTTGGTATTCCAATTCTTGGGCCTTTGACGTCAGGGAGAGAATGAGCATGAGCATCATTACCCACCATCCTCTCCTGGGAGTCGTGTTCTTTTTATTTGCCATATCCAAGTCTGTTCAGTCGGCCTCGCCATGTGGTCTTTCCTGCGACGATCCAAATGAAGTTATCATGATCGACCGTTGCTGCTGCAAGGTCGGTGCATCCCTTGAGTTGTGAAGGCAACATTAGTTCGGAGTCTTCCTTCCACGTCAGTCCGTAGTCGGGACTGTAGAGCATGCTCTCAAATGCCTTACTCTTACCATCTCTGCTTGCTCCGCCAAAGGCGATGATGCCGTTGTTGTAGGGGAGGATGAAGAGGGGATCCATTTGAGGACAGAGAAATTTGTTGTCTTCCGTGTGGGGATAGTACATCCATTTTACGTCGGGCTCATAGTTGATGGGCTCAATCCATGCCTTCGACCATACTTCGACGTTCTTGTCGGTTGCCGATGTGTTGTTTCCGGCTAATACGAGTCGTTGGTAGCCATTGCCCTGCAGGCACTGAATCAAAGTGCAGTTGCTGTCGGGTAAGCGTGTCTCCTCGTCGTCGAGGTTTTCGTCGGCCCAATCTGCTCCTTGGTTGTAACTACTTTCAAGTTTACCGTTAGTGATGGCGAAGAGATAGCCGTATCCGTATCCTACAAGTTTACGTCCGTCCTTGATGTCGGTGATGGGGAGCCAGTCGATTCCGTTCTCGCTCTGCAAGATGGCGCCTGTGGTGGTGCTCATCATCATGAGTCCGTTGAGGTCGGTTTGCAAGGAGGACACGTCGGCCATACCTGCACCGGTGGTAGCGCTGACAGTCCAATTGCTTGTCATGTCGGTGGGGCGGGTTGCACATACCACGGCTCCCATTGCGGTCTTGCCCATCATAATGAGATTGTCGTTGTTTGCAATGAGCTTGCGTTCGGTGAGTGCCTCAATCTCGTTGCTCTCGGCGAGCGAGTTCCATACGAAACGCTTGCCGTCCTGCTTGTGTACATTGAGTTTCACCTTATAGGTGCGTTTGCTGTTGCCGCTGGAAGAGTATACTGCAAACTCAACCGGTGCAGAAAAGTCGATGGAGTCAGAAGCCGAGTAACTTCTCCATTCTTCGTCTTCTGCTCCCTTGTAGACGAGTACGCCATTGTAGTCTACCGTGGCCAAAGCTGCCTTGACACGTGTGCCATAGGGCAGTGAGTCTCTGTTCTCGATGGTGAGTGTGCGCTGGTCGATGGACATGGGGTAGAGGTCGCCGCTGAATGTTACGGTGTAGGCGCTATCTTCACCTTCCTCGTTGACGGTGTAGATGGTGCGTTTCAGGGTTCCGATTCTGAAACCGGATATGTAGCAGTATTCGTCAGGGGTGACTTCTTCGTTGTCGACAACGCAAGAAGGAAGCAGCATGATGGCTGCCAAAATCAATAGGATTGGATAGATATATGTCTTTTTCATACGCGCGCACACAAATTTTCAAGGTGCAAAATTACATTTTATTTTTGGCATGACGAAACTTCGCCCCCACTTTTTGTGCGCTTTTTGGTAATATTTAGGAATAAGAAGGTCTTTTCTTATACTTTTTTACATTTTTTTTGAACTATACACGCATATCCTATTCCCTCCATACTGGGTGGTGGAGATGAGTTTTGCATTGGGAAGGCCAGGTGCTTTCACTCCTTCGCTCAGCAATGTGGATGAGGTCTCGACACGTATCTCGTCCCATAATCCTGCCTCGATGAAGCGCTGCAGTACGTGTGCTCCCCCTTCTACGATCAATGTCTGTACCTTCCGTTCGAATAGTTCATTTGTGAGGGCTGTCAGGTCCCAATTCCTCCAAATGAGCGTCTCGGCAGCACTGTTGAAGATTTGTGAGTCCTCTGGCAAGTTGCCGTATGTATCGATGACAACTCTCAAGGGATTCGGTCCGTGCCAATGCCTTGTGGTGAGCGATGGGTTGTCAGTCAGTACGGTGCCTCCGCCCACGAGGATGGCATCGCAGTGAGCACGCATTTTGTGAACTAAAGTCTGGGTGAGGGGAGATGAGAGGCGCACTTCTTCATCCTGTCGCCCCATGAATCCATCTTGGCTTTGCGCCCATTTCAGCGTAATGAAGGGGCGTTTCAGGGTGTGGAAGGTCATGAAATGACTGTTGAGTTCCCTGCATTCCTCCTCCAAAACACCCACGGTGACTTGGATGCCGGCATCTTGCAATTTCTTGATGCCCAACCCATCCACCTTGGCAAAGGGGTCGCGGCATCCGATGACAACACGGGGGATTCCTTTCTCAATGATTAGGTCAGCACAAGGAGGTGTCTTTCCGTAGTGGGCACAAGGCTCGAGGCTGACGTAGATGGTGCTCATGCTCAGCAGTTCGGGTTGTCTGACGGAACGGATGGCGTTGACTTCTGCGTGAGGCCCTCCACACTTTCTGTGGTAACCCTCGCCGATGATGCGGCCGTCGTACACGATAACAGCACCCACCATGGGATTAGGGGCAGCACCCGAGATGCCGTTTTTGGCCAACTCAATGCACCTTCGCATGTATTTTTCATCTTTTTTTGTCGCTTCTCGTTCCATCGTTGCCTTTTTTTTTATATTTTTGCATGTCTTTTCGAAAGACGCTGCGTGATTTCTTGAGAGACGCTACGTGTTTTTCCAAGAGACGCAGCATCATTTTCCAAGAGACGCAGCATGATTTTAGAAAAGACGCAGCATACCATCCAACCCAATAACCCAGAAAGATGTCTCTATACCGCGATACGATACGCCAACTTGCCACCGTTTACCCGCAAGGTGAGGCCACTGCCATGGCCCGCATGTTGTTTGAGTGTCACTTTGGCTTCACTCTTACCGATATTTTGTTGGGCAAAGATAGTGAATTGTCTTCAAATGATTGCCTTCAATGCCAAAATATCGTGACTCGTTTGCTGAAAAACGAACCAATTCAGTATGTTTTGGGTAAAACGGAGTTCTGTGGCTTGACGATAAAGGTCGCTCCTGGTGTGCTTATTCCCCGTCCCGAGACGGTAGAACTCGTGGAATGGGTGGAAGAATCGATGGAGAGTGGTAGTGCAGGTTTTGATGTCGGAACGGGCAGCGGATGTATAGCGTTGGCTTTGGCAGATAAGGGTTTCCGCATGGAGGCTTGCGACGTCAGCGATGAGGCTTTGGGTATAGCAAAGGAGAATGCCGAGAGACTACATTTGGAGATTACTTTTAGGAAAGAAGATATTTTACATAGCGAAAGATGCGGATGCTATGATTTTGTGGTGAGTAATCCTCCTTATATTTGCCAACGAGAAGCCGCGTCGATGGAGCGTAATGTTCTCGACTACGAACCTCATACCGCTTTGTTTGTCCCTGATGATGATCCGCTTCTCTTCTATCGTGCCATTGCCCGGTATGCCATCACGAACCTGAAGCCTGGCGGAATGCTGTTCTTTGAAATCAATCGTGCGTATGGTTTTGATACTATGAAAATGCTGCAAGAATATGGTTTTGAAAATGTAGAAATCCGTAAAGATCAGTATGGTAACGATAGGATGATTCGTGCCCTAAAACCTCACGACCTCACAACCTCATAACCTCACAACCTCACAATGACCTATAACGAAGTTCTTTGCCGCCTGACGGCTCTGTGCGCAGGTTCCGAACAATGTGAATGGAATCTTCGAGAGAAAATGCGTAAGTGGGAAGTGTCTCCAAGTGATGCAGACAAGGCTATAGATTATCTATATGATGAGAAATATATTGACGAATTGCGTTTTGCTAACGCCTACTGTCGTGACAAGATGCGTTACAATCATTGGGGACGTCAAAAGATAGATCAAAACCTGCGTTTGTTGCATGTCAGTGCCCCATCGCGGAGAGAGGCGCTTGAGGCTCTTCCCGTAGAGGAATACGAAGAGATTTTATCTTCCCTTCTGCAAAGCAAGGCGCGTACTGTCAAGGCTGAAAGTGAGTACGAGCGGAATGGAAAGTTGATACGTTTTGCTCTTGGACGTGGTTTTGAGATGTCGTGCATCATGAAATTTCTACCAGATGCCTCGGATGATTTCTAAATTGTTAGACATTCTTTTGCCGCGACGCTGCGTGGCGTGCGACGGAGTGCTGAATGCTGACGAGCCATGCATCTGCCCGGCTTGCCAGTCGTCTTTTCCCTATCAACCCTTCTCCTCGTTTACCGACAACGATGTGCTGCGTCTTGTCTGGGGAGAGCACGGAGTGGAAAAGGCGGCTGTCCTGATGCGCTACACACATGAGGCAAAGCAGCAAGCCGTCATAGATGCCATGAAGTATGGCGGACGCCCAGACGTGTGTCAAACGATGGGCATCATGCTTGCCGATACCATTGCCAGTGATGGCTTCTTTGCTGATATTGATGGCATTATCCCCATACCTTTGTCGCACCGACGCTACAAGAAGCGCGGCTACAATCAAGCACAGCATCTGGCCAATGGAATGGCCAAGGTGTCTGGACTCCCGGTGTTGTCCGATGTACTGATTCGTGAGGTGGACAATGTCTCCCAAACGCATCTTAGCGAGATGCATCGTCTGGCGAATGCTAGCGGTATCTTTCAACTTCGCAATCCTCACGTCTTGAATGGAAAGCATATTCTGCTGGTTGATGACATCGTCACGACGGGAGCCACGCTCCGCTCTGCGGTTGGGGTGCTATGTGAGAATGTCCCCGGAATAAAGATCAGCATTGCTTGTTTGGCCATGACGTCGCATCGCACTGGCTAAATAAAGTTTGTGAAAATCAGTGTTAATTCGTGTTAATTTACGTCTATTGGGTAGCGGATTGTGATTTATTTTGTATCTTTGTACCCGAAACAAATATAAAACGATAAGATTATGAAAACTTTGGAGAAGATTTTTGCAAGCAAACTGCTTAATGTGAAGGCTATCAAGTTGCAGCCTAACAACCCTTTTACCTGGGCCTCTGGCTGGAAGTCACCTTTCTATTGCGATAACCGTAAGACTCTTTCTTATCCCGATCTTCGTACTTTCGTGAAGATAGAGATTGCACGCCTTATCAGCGAGCAGTTCCCCGAGGTAGATGCCATCGCTGGTGTGGCTACTGGTGCTATTCCTCAGGGTGCTTTGGTGGCTGATGCATTGAACCTTCCCTTCGTATACGTTCGTAGTAAACCAAAGGATCACGGTCTCGAAAACCTTATCGAGGGTGAGTTGAAGCCCGGCATGAAGGTGGTTGTCGTTGAGGACCTCATCAGCACTGGTGGTAGCAGTCTTAAGGCTGTGGAGGCCATCCGCAACAATGGCTGCGAGGTTGTAGGTATGGTGGCAAGTTACACATACGGCTTCGACGTGGCAGAGAAGGCTTTCAAGGATGCCAACGTACAACTCTACACCTTGACCAACTATGAGGCTGTGGTGAGCGAGGCAGTTCGCATCGGCTACATTGCTGAGGAGGATGTGGCTTTGCTCAACGACTGGCGCAAGGATCCTGCAAACTGGAAAAAAGACTAATCGAAGATGACAAAATACGAAAGTTCAATCAAGTATAACGCGGCCCCTGTTGACCGCGTTTACGCTAAATTGTCGGATCTCACCAATCTGCGTGTTCTGCAGGAGCGTTTCTCCGATCCTGCATTTGTAGATACCATCCAGCAGCGTGCTGGCAGCCAGGTGTCACCCGAGCAGATTGCTGAGATTCAGAACCGCGTCAAGGAACTGCAGTTCGATCGTGATTCTGTCAGCGGACACGTCGATCAACTCGGCATGGACATCACGCTCCGTATCATTGAGCGTGAGGAGCCTAAACTGGTGAAGATGGAACTGGAGGGCTCGCCCATCGCGGCCAACCTGTGGATTCAACTTCTTCCTGCCAACGATGGTGGCACGCGCATGAAACTCACCTTGGGTGCTGACCTTAACTTCTTCATCAAGCAGATGGTGGGAGGTAAACTCAAGGATGGCGTAGAGCGCTTTGCCGATATGCTGGCGACGATACCATTCTGATTGGTGAGCAATTAATTGTCAATTCTCAATTATCAATTGTCAATTATCAATTGTCAATTAAATAATTTATTATTTATGAAACTTTGGGAAAAGAACTTTGAGGTAAACGCAGAGATAGAACGCTTTACCGTGGGGCGTGACCGTGAACTTGACCTTTATCTGGCAGAGCACGATGTGCTGGGCTCCATGGCCCACATCACTATGCTCGAGAGCATCGGACTGCTCACGGCTGACGAGTTGCAGCAGCTTCTCCATGAGTTACGCGACATCCATGCCATGGCCGTTCGTGGCGAGTTTGTCATCGAGGAAGGCATTGAGGACGTGCATTCACAGGTCGAGTTGATGCTGACACGCCGACTTGGCGATATTGGTAAGAAGATACACTCAGGCCGTTCACGCAATGACCAAGTGCTCGTCGACCTCAAACTCTTCACGCGTCGTCAGTTGCAACTCTTGGCCGAGGACGTCAAGACTCTTTTCGACGAACTCATCCGTCAGAGCGAGAACTATAAGAATGTTCTCATGCCAGGTTATACTCACCTTCAGGTGGCTATGCCCAGCAGTTTCGGTCTCTGGTTTGGCGCATACGCCGAGAGCCTTACCGATGATATGCTCTTCCTGCAGGCCGCTTACAAGATGACCAATCGTAACCCCCTCGGCTCTGCCGCAGGTTATGGTTCGTCCTTCCCTCTCAACCGCACCATGACTACCGAGTTGCTTGGCTTCGAGTCGATGGATTATAACGTGGTGTATGCACAGATGGGACGCGGCAAGATGGAGCGCAACGTAGCCTTCGCTATGGCAAGCATCGCAGGAACCATTGCCAAGTTGGCTTTCGATGCCTGCATGTTCAATTCTCAAAACTTCGCTTTCGTCAAACTGCCCAACGAGTGCACAACCGGCTCGAGCATCATGCCTCACAAGAAGAACCCGGATGTGTTCGAACTTACACGTGCCAAGTGCAACAAGTTGCAGGCGTTACCTCAGCAGATCATGCTCATTATGAACAATCTGCCCGTGGGCTACTTCCGCGACCTGCAGATTATCAAGGAGGTATTCCTGCCTGCCTTCGAAGAGTTGCGTGACTGCTTGCAGATGACGGCTTACATCATTAATAAGATTAAGGTCAACGAGCACATCCTCGACGACCCTCGCTACGACCTCATGTTCTCAGTCGAGGAGGTAAACCGCCTGGCTACCAATGGCATGCCTTTCCGCGATGCCTACAAGAAGGTGGGACTCGACATCGAGGCAGGTCAGTTCCAGCCCTGCAAGGAGGTGCATCACACCCACGAGGGCTCTATCGGCAACCTCTGCAACGAGCAGATTTCAACTCTCATGCAGAGCCTTTGGGATGGCTTCCACTTCAATCGTGTCAACGATGCAGAAAAGGCCTTGCTCTCGTAAGCCTTTCTCATCCATGCTGAAGGTTGTCAATCGATGGGGTCTGACCCCAACGATTCACAGCCTTCGTGTTTTTCTGCTTTCTCTTCTCGCTATTGTCTTTGGCGCTTGTGCCGACAATGCCGTTATTTCCAATAAGTATTGTAACTTCATTGCCCGTTTCTCGTACACTCCCGTAATGTCCGTTTCACAACTCTATTCGGCATGCAATTCCGAAGGGCAATGGTGTACAATCACAGCACCCATTGAGGCCAGCGATCACTACGTCTTCACAAACCTGTCCGGCAGTACATCGGTCGCCATCACTCGTGTGCAACAAATTTCTGGTTATAACATGGGTTACCTGAGTTGCGGGTATATCGTTGGCTTACCCTCCCTTTACGAAATGGGAGCCAGCAAGTCCGTGGTGACATGCTACGACTTGGGCTGTAGCAACTGTGACCGTGATAACAACCTTTCGAGACCTCTTGTCCTAAAGCCTGGCGAGAAGGCCTACTGCAACGGTTGTCATCGAACCTACGATCTCAGCACCATCGGTGTCGTCTGCTCTGGTGAGGCGGGTATCAATCTTTATCGCTATCGCGTGTACTACACACCCATGCAGGATAGACTTACTATCGACAATCGATAGTTTTTCGGTTGGACGTTCTTGCAGGGAATCCCTTCATCCTGAATTAGTTGTTCGCATGCCACATAATTGGTTAATGAGCAATGAATAATGAATAATGAGTAATTAATAATGAGCAACAATGTGCGTCCTCGAACGTATCACAGCGCCAGCCTCTCATTAATCCCATTACTCATTATTCATTATTCATTACTCATTAACTCATTAAAAATAGCAAACATGCTACTTGCTAAATTTGTATTAGTTACCTAATATTGTGCCATCCTTGGTCATGCCCTCAGCGCTGACGCTGATTTGTCCGTGCTTGCCGTTGTTATATAACTTCACCTCGGCATGTCCCTCCTTGTCGAGAACCAGGGCGGGATTCCAGTAGAGCGTACGGCGGTAGTCCTTGGGCTGTTCGTCCAGTTTGCGGTTCTTGTAGTTGGGATGGTAGAAGTCATCGTGATAGGCAAATCCCTTGTAGCGGAAGCGACGGTCGCGGTAGATGGGGCGGATGCCGTCATCGGCGTAGGGATAGATGGCGATGACCGTTTTCGGCAAGTCCGAGCCCTTGTAGCGGTTGCTACCCTCGAGGCGCGGCTGGTAGTCGGTATAGATGACGTATTTCTCGATGCGGGAACGGTCGTAATACTTGGCTATCTCAGTGGGCGTTAGGAAGACGAGAGGTTGTCCAAACTCATCGAATGGCTGGAACGAAGCCAGGTTGCCACGCATATAGACAGAGTCCTCGGCTGTGGTAAGGTTGTGGGTGGCGCGACGTGTGATGTCGTAGCCGAAACGTGTGATGATACCCGACATCTGGTAGGTTTGGCCTGTCTCAGGGTTTGTTTTGATATAGTACGGGTGGCTGCTTCCGTAGTCGCCCAGGTAGTTGCGGACAATCATCTCGGGACTGGGGTAGTAGATGCCACCGTCGATAGCATCGTTCCATGCCTGATAGGCATCCACCATAAATGCGGGGATAGAGTCGGAGAAACTCTTCAGTCCATTGCGTTTGGCGCCCACAAACAGTTCGTGCATTTGGTGTGTGCCATCGGCCAATAGCGATGCCCCCATTAATGGGTCGGAGGTTTGCAGGAGGCGTTGCTGATAGTAGTTGTAGGGCTTGACAAAGCGTGGATAGGGGAAGTCCACGATCACCTTATAGTCAGCCGTTTCCTTTTCTCTCGACTGCACCCATGTATATCTGTTCTTTATCTTTTTCTTCGTCATGTCTTTCGACCACCATTTCGTGGTGTCGGCAGCACTCAGGAAGAGCACGGCCTCGCCATAGAAGCCTGGCAGGAGCATACGGAATCGGCCGTTTTGGGTGGTCTGTTCGGCTACGCGTGTCTCTGTGCCGTCAGCCGATACCAATTCGGCATGTACCACCATGTCGTTTTTCTTCTTCTTTTTTGCGTTGTCTTCTGCCAGGTCTATTCTGGTTTGACGCATGTCATAGAATTCATATAGATTCTTGTAGGGGTCTTTTGTCTCATCTGGCATCTCATCATCGTCATCTTTTGCAGTAGGCCTGCCATAAATCAAACCGCTAGGATTGTTGGGATTGTAGGCACCTGAGAGTCGGGCCTGTGCGTCGTAGTCCCACTCGGTAAAGTCGTGGTACTCCCAATTGGAGGACTTGTAGACATGACCGGTTATGGTGGGCGTGGATTCCGCATTCTGCGTCAGTTCCCATTCGTTTGGTATGGCCATCTCGCGCCAGTTGAAGCGACGCCATCCTTGTATCATGAGTAGGAGGTCGAGGGCTGCGCGATGGATGGAGTCATCCTTCTCGAAGTACCACTTCGGGTTGGGTATGAAGCCACGCACTTCGGACGAGAGCAGCATCTCCGTACGCATGTCGGCATTGTCGTAGAGGTGGTCGTGGTAGGCTGCATCGCGCACCGACATACTGATGATACTGTTCGGGGAAGATTGCACGCCGAGGCGGATGTGCTGATAGGGTGCGAAGTTCAGTTCATTTACAGGTAGTTGGGATGCAGGCTGCATCAAGGATGCCGTTTCACCCTCCTCCTGTGTGCCGAGGAATTGTATGGCCACCTTGCCCTTGGCCTGTGCGGTGTGCGACAGGATAGAGTCGGGTAGGGTGTTGTAGAAGAGACGGTCAGCCCAGATACGGCTATCCACGTCGAATACGGTGACTTGGTTGACACCCTCCTTCAGCGCCGTCTTGGGCAGGCTGAGCGTAGCACGTCGGGTCAGCGTGTCCACCCCAAGGCTGTCCAGCGTGAGCACTTTCAGCACGTTGCCCTCGTTCATGATGCTCAGGCCGAGGCTGTCGCAGTCGATGCCCTGCGTGAAGGCCATGTCGAAGGTCCATGTCGTGTCGGTCTGCTCCACACGCAGTGCTACACCTTCTGGCTCAGGTTTGGGTAACTTGGCCTTGGCCTCGTGGCCGTTGCGGTCTACAAAGCGGATGGTGCGTTCCATATCCTTGGTGGGAGTGACAAGGAACGTTCCACGATGCTTCTTCCAGTTTAGCGTGTCGGCAACCTCAGCCGATGTCGCATTGCTGGCTATCGTCTTGTTGTTCTGCGTGCCCGTCTTGCTCTTCTTCGTGACGTTCTTCAGGGCCTGCTTCGATTGTTTCTTGCGGTCCTTGGCCTGCTGCTTGGCGTTCTTCGAGGCTTCCTTGCCATCCTCGTCACCCAGATTCAGTATGCCGTCGCCTGGTTCCTCGCCATCTTCCCATAGCACCTCGTAGGCCACACGGCAGGGCAGTCCCTCCACCAGATTGCCACCTTCGGGGTAGAGCGTCATGTCGAGCGATGGCTTGTCGGGATCCTTTTTGAAGTAGCGGCGCATGGGGCGTGCCGTCATGTTCTCAATGTATTCGCCCTCTTTCTTCGGTGCATCGTACACGGGAAAGACACGGCTGTACAACTTTTCGTAGTCGCGGTAGTGCAACTTCTCCTGCTCCTCGTTGAGATACCATTCGCGGCTGATCCTGGAATGAGGATGCTCCGTCACGCCCCAATTCAGTTGCCAGCGCGTGTAGGCACGCAACTCGTAGAATCCGCCATAGTACTCCTTGCTCAGTGCAAAACTGCCGTGCCCGTGTCCGTTGACCATCGGCACCAGTTTGCGTTCCATCATGTATCCATCCTGGTTGTAGAGTTCGACGTAGAGCACGCGGCTGATCTTGGAGGGCTGGTCGTTGTTTGTCTGGCGCGTATAGGCAGCAAACCATATCGTGTCGCCCAGGAAGTAACTGGTGTTGTCCATGTGCAGGTACACCTTCTCTTGCGGAATGGACTGGCTAAAGCGGCTCAGGCGATCCAGCAACTTTCCCATCTTGGTGGTGGGCTGCGGTATGGTGTCGGCCACCAGTTCGCTCTGGTTCTCGAGTCCGGCCAGTCGCTCCTCCTCCTTGGTGCGCTGGATGATGTTGGCACGCTTCCAGAGCTCCATGTCGAAGCCTGCATCGGCGATGCTCTCCAGCATGTTCTCCTTCGTCCGGTTCTTCTTGTCAACCTTGATGTCCAGCTTCAGGTCGTCTACATTATATAGAAGAATCTGGCTCGAGAAGTCGTCCTTCTTCATTTTGATGGCAATGTCGGAGACCTGTGTGTACTTCTTGTCGTGATGGTAGTTGATGTGCAAACTCATCTCGATGGGCGTGGAAACAATATGCATGTCCTTCTGAGCCTGAAGTTTCAGGTTCTCCACCTGACCATCAAAGCGCAGGGGACGCATCGACTTGGCATCGATGTAGAGCGTGCCCGTCATGATAATCTTCGTTGAAGTGTTGCCAGGCTTTTTGTCCATGTGGATGCGGTATATCAGATTCTGTTGCTCGTCTATCAACTCCTCACCGGTTATGTCGTAGTTGTCCGTGAGGTAGCGAAGCCACGGGTCGGTATGTGTGACGTTCTTCACTGTCTCGATGATGCTGCTTTCCGACATGTTCGGATTAAACATGAAGAACGGAAGCATTCCCTTGAAGGAACCTCCGTGAGGCAGCGGAGTTACGAGCCCACTCCAGAATTTGCTGTCGCGCGTCAGCGGACCTGTCTCGAGTGTGTGGTGAAAGTTCATTCTGGAGATGATGGGTGTGGTGAGTCCCTGCTGCGTGATACGCCCGTTGATGCCTCGTAACATGGTGATGTCGCGCAGGTTGAAGGCAGACTTTGCCTCGACAAACGCCTCTGCCAGGTCGCGGTTGCGTAGGGTGGTGGTCATTCGCATGAAGTACTGGCTCTTCTTGTTCTTCTTGCTATTGTACTCCTTGTTCGATTTTTCCGCCACCTTCTTTAGAATGTTGGGCCAGGCACGCACCTGCACTTCGCGCATCGAGTGGGTCAGCGGCTTCATCTTTACCTTTTGGGGGAAATCGAGTGCTGGCAGTGTCACCTCTTGATAGCCAATGCATGTCAGTCGCAATACTGCAGCCGAATCCACTATGATGGTGAAGTCGCCCTCATAGTTTGTCAGTGTGCCGTTGTCCTCGCCAGCATACACGCCCACGTAGGGCAATGCCTCGCCCGTTTCGGCGTCTACGATGTGGCTTTTCACCGTAATGTCCTCGGCATGGAGCACCAAGGACAGCATCATCATACAGACAGATAAAAGATATTTTAGCATGCGTGCGTGTTTTTTTATTTCAAATGGTATAGTTGAATGCAAAGTTACGCATTTTTCCGTTAACAGCAAAACGCTAAGCCGCAGAGGCGCAAAGATTTTCTCTATTTTTCCTCTTAATCTATAAAAAACTCTGCGGCTCCGCGTCTTTTGCGTTCGGATAAAGAATTTTCTTATGTGATGATTAGCAAAGCACGGATTTTTGCCGTTTTTTTTTGCAAAAAAAGAAAAACAGCTAGAGAAACTCACAAAACACACCAATTTCTTGTTGCATGAATGAAATTTACCTATCTTTGCGAAATGAAACTAATCAAGTAAGTAGGTGATCATAATTATTCTTATAATAGACATGCTCTATACCACATATAACATAATATATAAATAGGAAAAGGAATATGGGAGTATACCAATGTATAACAAAACTCACAAAAAGGATTATGGGAAAGAACGAAGAAATACCGGTATTCAAAGCATCAAATAAAGATGAGTTGGAAAAAGCCATTACTAAATACCATGGCATAGCTGAGTCGCCATACGCCGTAATGATACCCGATTCTGTGACAAGTATCGGTGAGAGAGCATTTGAGGATTGCATCCGTCTGACCTCCATCATCGTCCCTAATTCCGTAACAGAAATAGGAGAAAGTGCGTTCGCTGGTTGCGGTCTGACCAACATAAGCATTCCTGATTCTGTAACGAAGATTGGATATCGCGCATTCGCTGGCTGTTCAAGTCTTACAGAAATCGTCATACCTAATTCCGTAACAGAAATAGGAGAAAGTGCGTTCGCTGGTTGCGGTCTGACCAACATAAGCATTCCTGATTCTGTAACAGTAATAGGAGGGGGCGCTTTCGCTTGTTGTGATGGTCTTACTGAAATCACAATTCCTGCTACAGTAAAAACAATTGGAAATAGCTCATTCTACAGGTGTACAAACCTCCACCGAGTTACTATACTGGGAACGGAAACAAGATGCAAGGAGTTTGCGTTTGCTGGCTGCAAGGAGATACACGTGAAGGATCCAAAGGTACTGGGATGGCATCGCAAAGCTGTTGATGATGATGCGAGGGTGATATACGATGGTGAGCTAGACTTTGTAGAGGTTTTGCGTGTATTTACAAAAGATGTATTTGCGAAAACACCTACATCTCGCATCTATCACCTTGTATATAATTATAATGAAGGGAAGTGGGATGTGTATATTGGAATAGATGACATGGCTCCGATATTATGTAAGGAAGTAGAGCGTAAACCAGACTATGTTTGGGAAGACCTTTATTATCGATATCGTGCAGATTGGCATGCAGTCATCAAGATGAACGGAAAGTGGGGGGTATACAACATGGTTAAAGAGAAAATCACAGTTCCATGCCAGTATTCTGACATCAAGGCCGTAAAACGTGGACTTGTCATGGTGGCAGCTGAGGATGAAGGATACTGGAAGATATTAAGGGCCGAAAGTGGCAAAGAGTATTTGCCATACCGAGTCAAGAGCGTGTCATTCAGCAATTATCTCCCAGTGAAAGTCGTCTGCGAGGACAAGACAAGATACTACAAGGAATTAGACGCTGACGTAGTTCCCGAGGAGCGTACGGAGCAAGACTACGATAAAAGCAAGAGCTGGTACGACGATGAAAACGAGCGTCAGGAGGAGTGGTACGGTAACGGTTTGCATTTGGAAATCAATGACTGGCCAAAACGTGGGTCAGGAGCCAGCGTAGAAGGCATTGACGAAATATTATATTTGCCAAGACGTAAAGCATGATGGCAAGATTGCCTCTCCTATCCGTATAAAAACAATCAGTCAATTGAAGGGTTAGTGAATATAGTTTCGCCAACCCTTCACTTGTCCCTATTCTTTACGTATATACACTAGTGTCTCTTAATAAATGTTAATTGAATTGAAAATCAAAATGAAGTTGCCTGTCATGGTCTTCTTGAACCTCCATTGCAGCAGGTTTGAGCAGTTCATCGATGTCGTCCTGGACAAGCAAGGAATGTCCAAGGATGCGCATAACCTCCACGATTGGTCTGCCAACTTGATGGTCATGTTCGATGATACCCATGAGACAATATGTGATGATGGCAACATGTATTTGAATGCGGACTGCATTCTCACATTCACCCCAGAAGGACTTGACCTTGAGGTGCTGCTTGATCCATTTGAAGAACAGTTCAACCTGCCACCTGTATTTATAGAGGAGTGCGATTTCCCTTGCCTTGAGATAGAAGTTATTCGTATAATATGTAAAGGTTCTGCCAAGATCCGGAGCATAGTAGACAATGCGCCTGAGAGCAATTGGATAATTACTTTTGTTCCTCTTCCCTGTGAAGCGAACAGTCTGGTCGCGAAGTACATTATCCTCTCCTTCAAGGAGGTCTTCACCATCCTCAATCTCGTAGTCTGGATGGAACTTTTCTCTGATAATGAAGAAAGCACCAGCCTGTTCAATGGTAAAAAGCCTGGCAAGATCAAAGTACCCACGGTCAAACACGTAGCATGCAAGCCTTTCGTATTCAATCCAATCCATGGCATTAACATCATGGACACTTGCTGTGGTAATTCTATAGAAAACAGGTATCTCTGTAATGATGTCAATCTGCGTATGGACTCTGATGCCAGATTTAGTGCTTCTAAAAGTGGCCCATCGAAATACTGCAAGACAGAGATCAATCGTAGTAGAATCGACGGCATAGAATCTGCCATGAAGCTCAAACTCCTTGGTGATTCTTCTCTTCTGAGCCTGACCGACCATATAGGAGGCAAACTCTTCAAAGATCCGATAATCTCTGAGACTATTGGATTTGGAAATAACACTCCTGTTGGGAGTTGTTGTCCCGAAGCCAAGATGATAGGCACGTTTAGCATGAGCGGTAATGATATCTACAAGTTCGCGAAGACTGGAACAGCCCGAGAGCTGACCGAATATGAGTACACAAAGAAAGTTCCAATGAGTGAAAGCCCAGCCCTTCGTCCGGTCGTCGTATCTGCTGACGATGCGATTGAACTGACGTTTGAAAGGCGAGGTTATCTGTTGAAGCACATAAGTCCCAGAATGCATATTTGTTCCAATTTGAAATTGGATACAAAGGTACGCATTTCAAATGTGGGACATGCTTTTCAGAACCTACTTTATTGTGCATAAGAAAGATAACTATGGTAATTAACAAACTTTAAGAGACACTAGTGTCTTTATGTTGATATGATTTATACATATAATTTAGGTTTAGTGGTTTAGGAAATTGGTTGTTTAATGTTTCAGGGATGTATGATATGACTCCTCATTAGCAAAATGTAACTTCTCCTAAACGCCTAAACCACTAAACGACCAACCCCCTAAACCACTAAATACCTAACCCCCTAAACGCCTGCGTGAATTATACGTATAAAAATAGCTGCTCCAGAGGATAATTCCCGTACATTTGCACCTGGAAATTAACAACAAACCATCACACAATACATAATTATGAAGTTTGACATTGAAAATGACATTTGCCTCGGCATCTCGCATTCTGGGGCCGTTACGACTAAGGGAACGGGTATACTTGAGTTAGAGGACGATGAGGTAGCTCTCCTTGTTAATTTAATTAAGGAGAAGAAAACCAGTGATGTGGACGAACTTGGCATCGAAGAGTCGCATCCTGATCTGTATGAGAAGTTGCGTCAGGCCTATTACGAAGTAGCTTACAGGGCAGAAGAGCTTCATTGGCTCTGGGAGGGCTATAACAATGGCTACTTTGAGTACAGTACCGAAGAACTGATGCAGTATTGCAAGGAGAATTGTGGATTCAAATTCGAGTATGATGAAGAGGATTATACCGATGACGGTGAACTGGACATAGACTCTTTGGAAGAGGATGAAAACAACGCCTTCTCGGAATGGCTCGACGAATATGTAGTTGGTCTTGATGACGATGAGGTCTGCCGCTTTTTCTACAATCAGATGAATGCCGGCCTTGACCTTGACGACATCAACTACGAAGTAAAGATTCCATGCGCAATTGTTGAAATGGCTAAAAACGCATAAGATGAGACAAATAGCAAAGACTATCATTAAGGCGCTTGTATACGCCGTTGTAACCCCTCCTTATTTCATCTATGGTTTTGTAGTTGGATTTAAAAAGGGATGGCATAACAATTAAAACTCGATGATTATAATTCCAGATATACATGGCAGGTCCTTTTGGAAGGACGCTGTGGCAGGTCGTGAGAATGAGAAGATTATTTTCCTGGGCGACTATACCGATCCTTATTCCGATGAGGGCATTGATCCTTGGGAAGGGTTGTATTCTCTTCGCGAGGTTATTGAATTCAAGAAACAGCATGCAGACAATGTCGTTCTTCTACTGGGCAACCACGACCTGAGTTACATCAGTAACTATCTCCCCAAGTGCCGACATGATGAGGAGAATCATGACGAGATAAAGACTCTTCTAATGGATAATCTCAGCTTGTTTGACATTGCCCATGAGGAAAGGGTAGGGGACAGGCGTGTTGTGTTCTCTCATGCAGGAATACTAGCTGATTGGCTAGAGGAGAATGAGATCATATTCGGTAAGATTGAGCGTGGCGATGAGGTCAAACATCTGAACAGAATGTTTCATGAAGATCACATCTATGCAGCTTTGGGTGATGTGTCCTGCTACAGGGGAGGTGGCTTGGCCACGGGTTCATGTGTGTGGGCAGATATAGAAGAGTTTATCGATGGTCTGACCGAGCTCCTTCCCGAATGCTTTCAAGTGTTTGGTCATTCACGGGTACCAGAGCCTCTGATAACGGATCATTTTGCATGTCTGGATTGTCATACGGCATTTATTCTCGATGATAATTTCAGGTTTACACAGATGGGTTGTGGTAAGTAAGACTGTCATCTTAAGCTTCTTTTAAGATGCGGACGAAATCCAGCGCATCCTTTGGCAGGTTGTATTCCAGCTTGCCATTGTCGCGCAACTCCATAAGCAGTTTGCCTAACACATTAGGGCCTGCAAACACATCGCCTTCATGCTTGGCACCCCAAAGCGGTTCCTTGCCATGGAGGTGCTTGGTCTCATCCTCAACGATGTAGAGGCCCTTGCTTCGTTGCAGTTCGTTGCGGAACTTCTCACACTGCTCATATTTCTTCTGCATGCAGAACTTCATGGCGTCCATTATCATGTCCTTCCAGTCGCCGCGCCACTCCTGGGTATGCTCCTGCAGGATCTTGGCCATTTGGCGCTTGAAGCAGATGCCGCAAGGCTTGGCATTGATCAGTTGGAGGCATTCCTTATCGGTAATCTTCATGAGTTGGAACAGTCTTTCCGTACAGTCGAAAGGCACTCCATCCAGAACCACCATCGGCTCACGCTTGCCACCCTTTTGGGGATGCTTGTAGAAGTTGCCGAAGATGCCCCATTCGTCTGCCACACCTACAATGGCAGCCACCTTGTCTGCCGGATAACTCTCTTCGTTCAGATACTGTGGATGATGCAAAGCAATCATGTCACGGACTCTCATGTATGCCATAATCAAATCTCCTTTCTATCAACTAATACCCATTTCGTTGAACCACACACCTTCTTTGCCTCTACGTTGATATGCTCACGCTTAACGATATGCACATTGGCATCGTCAAACACAGCGATGTTCCTCGGACCATTAGGCTTGCCTTGAGCCTGTGGCCACACATTGTAGAGCACACCCACGCTGTTGAGCAACTCGGATGCATCCTTCTCTTCCTCAAAACCAGCCTTCTTAGCGCCGGTGATGGTCTTGCCCACCCATTTGCGGAACTCCTTGCCCTGAGCCTTCACCTTCTCAGGAATCGCCACACCAAGCTTCTCCTCCACCTTGTATATTATAATAGGCGAAACAGGCTTGGCAGACACGAGGTGATTATCCTCCGTCAACTCCGGAATCTCCACCGTATAGAGGTAGTGATCAGGCGTGAGCTCCACATCGCGTGGCTGCGAGTAGTGTACCGCAGAGGCTTCCACCTCAGTAAGATACACGCCAAAGCCGAACTTGATGCCGGTGCCATCACCTGCCTTACTCAAATCAAACCTGTCAAACAGTACAGGCGAACCATGATATAGTTTCATCATAACAAATTTAGGATAATTCAACAAACGTACTGGGCTGCAAAGCGAACTCCTTATCGGTAGCTATGATACCCTTAGTACCCAGGTAGCTGACATTGCGGGAGGCATACTGCTGAGCCTCCTCCAGGCACTTCTTCACCACAGCCTCAGTCATATCCTTCAGCTTAAGCACCCCACGCTTACCAAGGGCGTTGATAAAGGAAGCCGTAGTCCAATCGCCACAACCCTCTGTATCCACCACATTCTCATTCAGCACAGGAGGCAATGTCACCCAACCTTTGCCGCAGAAGTTGAAGCGGGCACCATTCTCGCCTAATGTCTGAATAACAAGCTTATCTTTCAGCTCATCTACGAAAGACACATCCTTCACCGTCTCATCCGAGAACTTAGCTATATCAGCCTCCTTCATGCACTTGAGCACAGCATTCATCTCCTTACCACCCATGCTCTGCAACTCATAATACACCAACACTCCCTTGTTGCGCATATACTTGCCGAGGTCTCTCCAACCGGCACCGCCATTGCTGAAGAAATACACATCAGGTAGGAAGTCCAGTGCCTCAATGAACTTAGGCAGAGTAGCATCCTTACCCACCACACTCAAAGCCTTATCACGAGGGAAACCACTGCCAGGAGCATGACGTCTGCCAAAAGACTTCACAGGATTACCGTCATTATCCAGCTTATGGGTAATAGTAAACATATTACTGCCACCCTCCTTAGTGTTCGTCACGAAGCGGGTATTGCAATGGTATCGCTCAAAGTCCTTCTTCATCTGTAGTCCCTCGGCATCATCACCCAGTAGGGCAATAGGGTAGGAGTCCCACCCGAAGTAACCCAGGATGCACATCACATTGCCCGTATTACTGCCCAGCTCCTGAATCATCACCCTATCTTCAAACTTATTCCTCTTGCCAGGAACAAAACCTTCCGGATACTCACGCTTCACTATCACATCAAAGGTCAAGGGGCCAGCACCCATCACGCTCAGATTCTTCTTCATCTCTTTCATATTCATACCAGTTTTTTGATTTTGAGGCAGCAAAGATGCGTCGTCATCAAGCTTCGCCTTATATTCCATTAGCCCTCCAGACTCGTTTTCTTCTTCATTGTTCATGGTATTATACTTGGTTTTTTGTACAAACAGTTATGCAAATGTAGTGAAATAATTTGAAATAAAAAAGAATTATAGGCTATAATGCTAATTTAGAAATTGTAGGACTCCTTCTTCCAAGACCTTTCGTACATATTCGGGTACATGCAAAACTGGCAATACGTGATGAGCCAGAATGTGCTCGTGCGAAGCCATATAATCTTCTCCATTTGTAAGTATTGTATATTGATCATCAGACCAGTCCATTCCGGAAAACTTGGTTCCTCTGACACCCGTTTCGCGTTCAATGCGGTCATTCACTTCCTTGATGTATTCGGGAGATCAGGTAATCACGCATCATGTGTTCCTTGCCCGAAACGCATGGGACGGACAACGTCTTCATTGCAATATCTTCATTAAGATGCTCCATTATATGTTCTCTTCTAGTCCAAAGACAGCTTCTCTAAATCTTTCTTTCATATTCGTCACATCATCAAACTCAGGTCCCAGGCTTCTACAAAAACGAGAACGCTCTTTGCCATCGCGCATGATAGATACTTCCTCGAAATCTGTAGCTATAGCGACAAGATAGTATTTCGTACAGTTTTCTCCTGACACAGTATAGAATCTCCGTCCTTCCAACCTTGACGCGAGTTTGGACTTTTTGTCAATGATTATCCTTACGCCTACATTTACCTGATAGTATTCCTTGAACCTCTTCTCCCGGATATGCTCATCGAGCTCCTTCTTCATCTTCTGAAGCTTATCTTGCGACTGGGTATCGTCCTTGCTGCAAAATGCCATCAGGTCATCGAGAGTGCAAAGAATGTCTTCTTTCTGGAAATTCGATCTTTTGAAGCTTACCTCCACGACATTATCCGTTGGGAATAGCGACGCCATGGCTTTACGGGCAATATGCTCGCATTTATCTTTCACAGAACCGTCCGTTGTCTCCTTGTTCGTATAGACATTCGGAGCATTATTTTCGGGTGAGTCCTGATAACTGCATATTTCTTCATTCAACTCATCGTCATCCATTTGGCGAATGATCTTATCACAATTCTCCACGCAATAAAAGCCACATAGTGGTTGAAGAGAGATTATCAGGTATGCCTCTCCATTCCCGATTACAGACTTTATTCTTCCCACATGCTTTGTTTCTTCGATTTCATCAAGTGAAACCATCCCATCGCCAAACATCTCCTGTAGATGTACCTCCGGCTGCCGAGTCATGTACTCTACATAATCTCCTTTACTGTATTTCATATTTGTTTTTGTCTTATCGTTATTGGTATTCTTGGATGTAACCTATTGTTATTCCACTCTTTTATCACAAAAAGCCGATCCAATTGTGTTAGGAATTCGTCAAACCACACTAGTGGATCCTTATACTTCCAATACACCTCAATACCGATGTCATCACCTGCAATAAGATGAGATTGTATCAGAACGTAATCGCGAGTAGGTTTAATTTTGAATTTTGTTTCATCAAGACAGTTTTTTATATGGCTAACAACGACATCCTCTTCTGTACAAGTAACGTATTCTGCCTTCTCGTTTACTTGACGCAGATCATAGTCTCTTATAACTACAGACATGTCATCGTGTGGATTATAACTGATAGAAATTGGGTGAGAATAATCAGTCAGTATTTTCTCAAACCGATTGTAGTTGTGAATGAATGCTTTCAATGTGTCCATATCAAACAAACGATCCATCTGACCAAACTCAATGATATGAGTATGGCAGATGTTGAATGCAAAATATATTATACAATAAGGCCCTGGCCAGTAACCCTTCACAGGAACTACTTCAATAGAGTGAAGTCGTCGTTGAAGCCACTTGGGCAACCTCAATGCAAGTTTTGCGACTTGTTCATATTCATTTAGATACTTCACAATATGCAGAGGGATTATGCTGTCTGCAATAAGTTTCTTTTCAAAATCTTTCATACTTCAATAATTCTGTACTTTAATTGTCCCTACGTTTATTGAAAATCAATCATCGGAAAATCGAAATTATCTATCTCGTTCGGAATCAGTTTATTGATATTTAATCTTTTTCGATATGCATAGCTGACAGAAAGAGAACGATCGGCATTGCACGGAACTATGCAGTACTCATAGGCAACTTCTGCCCAGTTCTTTACCCCAGTTTTAGGATTCGGTTCGTTCAACCATTGTTTCAATAGCTCTTGCTCATTTTCATAACCATCCCATGACTGCCACATGTCATGATAGCGGTCGTCATGAAGCTTCAATTGATAGGGTCTTTGCATATCTACACAGAATGTTGGACCGTCAGGTAATAGGTCGTAGTAAAGCACTGGTTTGTTCAATCCCATACTTACTTTAGCTATTCCTTCAAGACAGCTTCCTTTGAGGTCAATGTTCACCGAAAAACGAGTAAAGCGTTTTTTAAGCTTAGACATCATCTCATCAAGAGTTATACATTCTTTAAGGTTAACGTGCGTATCAAAACCATACTTGTAAATAGCCATTGAATTGAAATCAAAACCATTGGATTCAACGAAAGCATCTTTTCGATTACGAGTGAAGTTCCCTTCTTTGTCAAGATACCCCCATTCCTTATCAACTCTCACGGATAAATAATAACCACAATTTACTCGAACTTCATCCAGAAGTTGTTTGGTTCGTGTGCCATTCTGAAAAAGGATTCCATATTTGCCATCTTGCTTATACATAATGTGATGTTCACAAACTGTAGGATGGTATATGTCTTCCATCTTTGTGGGAAGAAGTTTTCGGCCGCTTGTGGAATACAAACCGTATTTGTTTTCTATTCTTGTGATATAGTACCCCTGGAATACGAGATTTGCTTCATCAAAAACATAATCCGTCAACTTCTCATGCTCATCTCGTCTTCGTGCCAAGGCCCATTTGCCATTTTTCTTGATAAGCACACATACCTTGTCGTTGGTTAGGAAACGGTAATTAGAAATTCCCTCACAATCTTCGTATTCCGCTGGAACAAGCACTCGCCCCCAACAATCTTTCAGTCCCCTTCTGCCTTTCTTCTCGTAGGCTTCATCTTCCCACCAGAGATTGATTATGATGTTGTAGAGCGTGTTCTCATTTTCCTCTTGCTCAGTCATTTCGGGGAATGGATCATCAAGACGACTAGACTTTTGTTCCATCTTCTTCCTCTTTATGTAATCGAGATCTTCATAATGCGGGACAACCGGTCCATCAAACTCTGTGATATCTCCATAGGTGAAAGGAGATCGCTTATTACCAAGCTTGATGATTTCATCAAAACTGTAGATGTTATATCTTTGTGAATACCAAGACAAAGAATCCAACAAATAATATTTTGCAGGATATGGACTTCCCTCAGGCGTATATTCTTTTCTCACAGCAAGTCCATAGAAAGAGAGCGCTTCGTCCTGAGTATTCTCCACCCACATGCGAAGTTCTTCCAGACGGAGGTCTATTTCATTTTTCACTTCAGGCTTAAGCTTATTGATAAAATCTGCCGTTATCTCCTTCATGTATTGGATGACATACCGCATCATCGACAGATAATTCTCTGCTTCAGCTTTATATGGAGCAATACTCGCTTCCTTCAACGTCGCAACCACATCAAAGTCCTCAAGGGCTTGATGGTCAACTATCATTGGGAATGTAAACTCTTTGCAGAATTGGAATGCATCTTCGTTGCCACAATGTTTGCAGATGCATTTTGTGGCAATGTACATATAAGCAAACATGCCACTGAACTCAAAGTTCTGTTTTGTGTTCCACCAAGGCCCACATCCCATGTATATTGCAGGAGATCCATAAAGAGTACTACAACCTCTCGTGTATAGATTTGAGATGTAGGTATCTGTGGTCACCTTAAAGTCTTTCTTGTAATTGAAATGTTTCCAACCATTTACCTTGAAGTAATTGCTGACATCAAAGGTGAATTTCTCGCGATAGTATTTGTCAATGAGTTTGACGTTGCTGAAATCTAATAATTGCATTTCCCTACGATATTTCTAAAAGTTCGTTCTTTAATCGTTTGCCGGTTTCTCTGTCAAATACTACATTTATCTTGTAGCGAGTGGGATGCGTGCCTCCCCAGCAGAAATACTCCTCTACAGTGTACGATACTTGTTTGTCGGTTTCGCTCGTCTTGTAGATCGTTAGCGAGTCACTCTGCAGTGCTTCTCCCTCACCAACATCATTCCCACAAATGCTAAGGTCTTTGTCATATTGCTGGGCGGCACGATATGCGAATTTTCGATACCGGCTTGCAAAATCTTTTGAGTTATACTGCAAGTGTGTTGTCGAATCGGCGCGGTATACCCAGCTTAAATGGTCGTTTACTACATGGTCAATCCATTTGTCTATCGAATCAGCAACAAGCTCATTACCCTTGTGCCTCTCTATACAGATGTAGTAGTGCGCGTCCACTTTATTATATATAAATCTTTCAGACGCAACAACCTTCTCTCCCGTTTCCGTCTTGCACGAGAACAACATCAGGAGAGGCACAATGAGCAATGATGCTTTGATAATGGAATGTGGCATATTAATTATTTGGTACTGGTGGGAATCGTGTGAGAGAAATCAAACATCAACAAAGAAAAACCTTTCAAAAAAAACGGTTTTTTATTATGTTTTTATTGGTTGATATTTTATAGCTTTTCACAAGAAATCCACAAGAACCAATTATTTACTGTTCTTATTCCTCCCCCCCGGGGGGAGACTGTCCGAAAACTATAGCCACATAGGTTAAGTAGATGGCCAGCCGTGTAATTTTGTCTGTTTTGTTAAGTTAGTTTAACGTTGTATCTTCTTTATTCTCAGATATTTTACTTATCTTTGTATGGAATTAAGA
>JAZQQO010000060.1:0-84261 GCA_045629085.1 Bacteroidaceae bacterium | reverse complement strand
ATAATCAGCAAGATCAATAGTATTCTTCTTATTCTCCAATATGTCAACGAAAATGTCATGCATTATGTGCTGACTATTGTTCTTTATCCTGCACCCCACTAGTGCAAATGTGGCTGCTAACAGTAGTATATACTGCCTAATAGTTCCTTTATTCATTTTGTTTTTCATCTGTGCTTTGTCTAATTATACTGCAAAGATACAATTTATTTCATTCTATTTGCCCCAGAGAGGAAAAAAGTTTTGAAAAAAGTAGCCCATCTACCCCCCTGGCTTTTGACTTCGGTCAAAATGCAGGGAATAAGAACGAGGGGGAAATGGCAATTTTGTTATAAAAAATAGTTTTGAAAAAGTGGTTTCAGCTTTCAGTCGGCATTGTCCTAAATTATTTCGAGCTGTACAAATGGAACTTTTAGTCCGAAGGATGCGAAGCACAATCGAGTGATAAATCATAATGATAAATCAAGGAGATAAACTTAGCGACTCTTGTGCATGATTGTTCAATAAGATTGTTCTAATCGATTGCAAGCGAAGCGCTTAAGATAAAAGCCATTGAGATGATCTTGTGCGAAATTCTTGTACGCTGATTGTACAATGGATTGTTGACGAAAGGAAAATCTATTCGAACAATTAGCACAAGACGCGATTATAGGAATGTATTTGAGGCGCACTGCGTGCTTGCAATCGCTTACAAGAATCGATCAGAACAATCTAACAACAAGAATCACTCCGCATCTCGGATGGACCTCTTTTTTTCTAAAGTGTGCAAATCAGCATTACTGTATTGACAATAAAATTGTTATGGGTGAAGAATTCTCTACGCCACGGCCGTGGCGTATAAGCGTCTCGAGCGTGGCGTATATACGTCACGGGCGTGGCGTACAAACGTCTCGGGCGTGGCGTAGAGAATTCATGCGAAGGAAAATGGAAATTGAAGCATGGAGAAACAAGATTTGAAGTATGGAAAAAATAACATTTTATGGCAGGGAAATGAGTATGCTTTGCACAAAAATTGCAGAAAATATGCCCGAAAACGCCAAAAACGTGGAGGCTTGAGAGTAGCCTCCACACATATAATGCACTGAATGATAGTTTGTAACAAAGATTGTGGAGGGTGGAGGCTTTTTTAAATTTCCTAGGAAATGCGCGCGTGTGCGCGCGTAAGACTCCCTTCTCATTCTCGCTGATTACTTGGTCTTCACCTTGCAGACTCGGGGGTGACGGACAAGCAGGTCTAAAGGGGCAATTATGATTTCAAGAACCATTTTTTTCAAACTTTATTTGGTTAAAGAAATAAAAAATGCTAAATTTGCACACACATTATTAATAATAACGAACAACAGACGAGAAAATGGCGAAGGTAACTGCGAGCATAGAGTATCTGAAAGAAGTGAACTATAAACTGATACTCAATAAAATACCCGTATGCAAATCACTCGAAATAGCTAATACCGGAGAGACTGCACTCAGGAATCTGCAGGTGACGTGCAGCGGTGAGTATTTCTATCCCTACACAAGTCCTGCGATTGAAGTGCTGGAGGCTGGTGAGACAAAACAACTGCAGCAGGTGGACATCATGCTTGACGTGCAGAAGATGATGAGTCTCAAGGAACGCACTACTACGACATTCCAGGTATATGTGTTCGAGCAGGGACAGTGCATCGCACAACAGGATTGTGAACTGGAACTGATTCACGACGAGTCGGACCTGAACAACCTCAACGAGACGAAGCGTGAACTGACGAAGCTGGACATCTGGGAACGTAAACTGCTGGACTTCTCCCTTCGCAACTCGCTGCTCAACCTCTATCTGCGAAGCAAAGCTGTGCAGTTCATCTCCTTCGACGTCGACCGTGTCGAGGACAATCTGGCTGATGGTGAGGAGTACTGCATATTGCCGAAGCCCGAGGTGGAATGTAAGATCGACACTGAGGAGCGACTTGTGTGCTCCAAGCAGTTGGAGTCGCTGCGTGCGCTGGTGACTGCCGACATCGACCACCATAAACTGCACACCTTCCAGACGGAAACGGAGACGAAGAACGTCCTGAAGAACATCTACCGTGCCGCACGCAATTCAATAGAGGAGACGGGTGCGAACTCGCTGTTCCTGACCCTCGGTACGCTGCGTTGGTATGAGGCAGAAAATGCAGAGGCACCTCGTTTTGCGCCTATCATCCTACTGCCTGTGGAGATGGTGTACAAGAAAGGTAGTTACTTCATCCGCACTCGCGACGAGGAGGCTACGCTCAACATCACCCTCATGGAGTTCCTGAAACAAAACTACGACATACGCATCAACGGGCTTGACACATTGCCCAAGGATGAGCACGGCATTGACGTGAATCTCATCTTTGCCTTGCTGCGCGACGCACTGAAAGATCAGAAGCGATGGGTCGTGGAGGAAGAATGCATACTGGGCACGTTCTCTTTCAGTAAGTTCCTGATGTGGAACGATGTGCACAACCATCGCGAGGAACTGCTGCAGAACCCCGTAGTGAGCAGTTTGGTGGAGAACCGTCTGACATGGACTCCCGAACCCGTGAACGTCAACCTCAAGGAGATGGACGGTACGACCTCGCCCACTGAATTGGCTTTGCCCGTGGCTGTCGACTCCTCACAGATGGCTGCCGTCGTGGAAGGAGGCAAGGGACATTCGTTCATCCTCTACGGACCTCCGGGAACTGGTAAGTCGCAGACCATCACCAACCTTATCGCCAATGCCCTCTTCCAAGGCAAGCGCGTGCTCTTCGTAGCCGAGAAGATGGCCGCCTTGAGCGTCGTGCAGAAACGATTGGAGAAGATAGGACTGGCGCCCTTCTGCCTGGAGATGCACTCCAACAAGACAACCAAGAAGCACATCCTGGAGCAACTTAACAAGGCACTGAGCGTGGCTCACATCATCTCGCCTGCCGAGTATCAGGATCGTGCCGACAAGATATTCACACAGCGTAAGGCACTGATAGACTATCTGAAAGGACTCCACGAGGTGGATCCGCAGGATGGCCTCTCGCTCTACGACTGCATCATCCGCTACGAGTCGATAGACGCAGAACCATTGCCCGAGTTCCAGCAGAGTGCCTTGCTTGACTCAACCCTCGCTCAGCGTGGATTGAGCGACGTGGAGGACATGCTTGGCAGTCAGTTGGAGACGATACTGAAACTCGTGGGACAACCCTCGCAGCATCCCCTTCGCCGCCTCAACCTGGGTGAGCAGAACTTCGCTCCCGAGCAGTTGGTCAGCGACTTGCAGCGTGACAAGAACATCATAGAAAATGCCCGTAAACAGGCACAAAGCCTGCAGCAGGTTTCGAACCTGCGCAGCGTGCTGCTGCGCGACAACAGCGAGGCGCTCCTCTGCCAGGATGCCAAAGCACTGTACGACGAGTGGAGAGCCGTCAAGGCAAAATGGTTCATTCCCAAATTCTTCGCCAAGAGGAACTATGTGAACAAGATGCGCCAGTTCAACAAGCTCATCACGGGCGACGACATGGACACGACGCTCGACAATCTGTTGAAATACAAGGAGCGTCACGATGTCATCGAACAACTGCGCCGCATCCTCTCGACCTATCTGGAAACCGACGTGCCGGCTGACATCATGCCCGACGAGAGCATTCTGGCAGAAGCACAGTCAGACATGGAGAACTGGATACAGAATAAGGATAAGATGCGTGACTGGCTGCACTACTGCAACCACACGAACGAGCTCCGCAAGATGGGTATGATATGCGTGGAGACAGCATTGGAAAGCCGCACACAAGATGCCGCCGGACTTCGCGACGCCTTCTTCAAGGCACTCTTCAAGAGCAAGGCAGAGAAGAAGATGAACGCCGTGCCAATGCTCAGCACCTTCGAGGGCATGATCTTCGACGAGAAGGTAAACCTCTACAAGAAATACACCGACGAGTTCCAGATTCTCACACAGAAGGAACTCTATGCCCGACTGGCAGCCCGCATACCTCGTGTGGGCGACAACGTGGACAGCAGCAGCGAGATAGGCCTGCTGAACCGCAACATCTCGAACGGCGGACGTGGCATGTCGCTGCGCGAACTGATGAAGCAGATACCTACACTGCTGCCTCGCATCTGTCCCGTCATGCTGATGAGCCCGATGAGTGTGGCACAGTTCCTCGACCTCTCACAGGACAAGTTCGACCTTGTAGTGTTCGACGAGGCATCCCAGATGCCTACAAGCGAAGCCGTGGGTGCCATCGCACGAGGCAAGGCGCTCATCGTTGTGGGTGACCCCAAGCAGATGCCTCCCACCAGTTTCTTCAGCACGTCGAGCATCGACGAGGAGGAAGCCTACATCGACGACATGGAGAGCATCCTCGAGGATTGCCGCACGCTGGAGATGCCTTCGCTGCAACTCAACTGGCACTACCGCTCACGTCACGAGAGCCTCATCGCCTTCTCTAACCACGAATACTACGACGGTTCGCTCATCACCTTCCCGAGCATCGATGACCAGCGCACGAAGGTAAGTTACGTGCCAGTGGACGGATACTACGACAAGGGTGGCAAGCGCAGCAACCGAGGTGAGGCAGAGGCCATCGTTAAGGAAATCGTGCGCCGACTGAAGGACAGCGAGTTGCGCAAGCAGAGCATTGGTATCATTGCCTTCAGCGTGGTGCAACAGGCTCTCATCGAGGACATCCTGATTGAGACGATGGATGCTGACAGAGAACTGCACGACCTGGCCGACCAAATGTACGAACCCATCTTCGTGAAGAACCTTGAGAACGTGCAGGGCGACGAGCGCGACGTCATACTCTTCTCTATCGGATATGGTCCCAACAAGGATGGCGTAGTGTCGATGAACTTTGGCCCGCTCAACAACATCGGTGGCGAGCGACGCCTCAACGTGGCTGTGAGCCGTGCCCGTTGCGAGATGATTGTTTACTCTACGCTGAAGTCTTCACAGGTGGATCTGCGACGCAGCAAGGCGAAGGGTGTTGAGGGTTTGAAGCATTTCCTCGAATACGCAGAGACACAGTCGCTTGCAAAGAATGCCAACGCGGAACTTCAGCACAACGACACCATCGTGGCCGAAAAGATTGCCAAGGCTTTGCAGGCACGAGGCTACGTGGCACAAACGCACGTCGGACGATCACAGTTTAAGGTTGACGTGGCCATCTGCGACAAGAACCAACCCGACGTCTACCTCATGGGCTTGCTGCTCGACGGATTTGGCTACCGCGACACACAGACGACACGTGACCGTGAGATCGTACAGCCCTCGGTGCTGAGCGGCTTGAATTGGAAGGTAATGCGCGTATGGAGCGTCGACTGGTTCAACAATCCCGATCGCGTCATCAACCGCATCATTGAGAACTTGGAGAAGCCCACTACCCCGACCGACCCAGACGTAGTGAAGGTCACCTTTGACATCTCGACCGAGCAGATAGAGGAGGCCACGATGAATGCCCGCGAATACGTGGAGTTCAAGGCTACATCCAGCACCAAGTCGAAGATACAGAAGGACGCCATCTGTAGGGACATCGTGGCCACGGAGCAGCCTATCTCCTTGGCTTACCTGACACGTCGGGTAGCCACGCTGCGCGACATGCCTCGTGTCACCCCAACCCTGCAACGGGAAGTGGCCGACTTTGTCAGCACGCATCTCTACATGCAGACCGACCGTCAAGGCATGGTGGTATGGACGGGTGCTGATGCTTGCCAAAACTATTCGTGGTATCGCCCTGGTACTACCCGCGACATCGCCGACATTCCCATGGCAGAGATCAAGAATGCTGTAATGGAAGCCATCATCGAACAATTCTCCATCGCTACGGATAACCTCTCGCTCATCGTTGCCAAGAAACTGGGCTTCACCCGTCGAGGCACCAATGTCGACACGGCATTCCGCATTGCCGTAGACGAGCTGGTGGCAGAGGGACGCATCGTTGAGAGCGAAGGGAAACTGAGCGTGATTTGAGAATGCTGGATTTAATGAGATTAGGAACGAAAATTAAGAAAAAAGAGAAAATTTTCTGATTTTTTATAATTTTCGTTTAAACTCATCAAAAATAACTGACATAAAACTTACGAAACTTGTAATAAACCAATAAGCAATGAGAAAAAATCTAAGAAAAGGATGGCGCGCGCTGTGCATGATGGTTATGCTTGCCGCCATGCCTATGAACAGCATGGCTGCACCGCGATGGGACATCGCTGGCCATCACGCCGTGCAATGGAACAACCTGCGTGGCGGTGTGCCCCACTCTGACCATATCGAGATGAGTGGTGAGCAGGTGGCATGTGTGTATTACTGGAGTGTAGACAACCGTGAGGAATGGCACGTGAACCGCCATCTCATCTTCCCAAGCCTGCGCACCGTGCCCGACAACACTCATGCCAGTTGGATGCCTTGGTGCGACGTGGACTTCCTGCAAGGCATGACAGCCAACGGCAACGTCATGGGACAGGAGCACGTGAAGTGGGTCAAGCTGGACGGTGTGATGCAGAGCATGAGTATTGCCAACGGCGACTACAACGACTTCGAATTGACTCGCACGTACTGGACGAGCGTCCTGTTGCCCATGGTTTGTGAGCAATACACTTTCAAGAATATTGGCGAGAGAACGGAAACACTGCTCGTTCCTGCCCGCCACATTGCATACACCACCAACCACGAGAACGGTACACGCGGTTCGTATCGATTGGTGGCTCGCACTGAGTTCAATGAGGATTTGAAGGTGACCATCAAGCCCGGCGAGAGCACGACATTCTATTGTACGATTCAGGCATACGCCGTGCGAGGCGAGAAGGAACTGACTGCCGACTGTGCTGTGGAACTGCGTCGCCGTCAGCAGTTTGTGGAGGAGGTGACATCGAAATTGGACTTCGAATGTCCCAATGATACGCTCAACACACTCTTTGCGTTGTCGAAGATACGCGGTGCGGAGAGCATCAACAAGACGCCTAACGGCCCGATGCACGCTCCCGGTGGCGAGTCGTACTATGCTGCCATGTGGTGTAACGACCAGGCAGAGTATATCAATCCCTTCTTCCCCTTCCTAGGATACAAACTTGGCAACGAGAGTGCCATGACCACATGGCGCAGCTATCTCAAGTTCATCAATCCAGAATATAAATATGTACCCTGGAGCATCATTTGCGGCGGCAACGACACTTTCGGCCGCTTCGACCGAGGCGATGCTGCCATGCTGGCATACGGAGCAAGCCGCTACTGCCTGGAGCGTGGCGACAAGGTCATCGCAGAGGAGATTTGGCCCCTGGTAGAATGGTGCCTGGAATACAGCCACCGCAAACTGAACAAGGATGGGGTAGTGGCGAGTGATGCCGATGAGTTGGAAGGACGTCTGCCTGCCGGTGATGCCAACCTCTGCACAAGCAGCCTTTACTACGACGCCCTGCTGAGTGCTGCCTACCTGAGTGAACAGTTGGGCCACGACAAAACGGAGGCTGCCACCTATCGTGCACAGGCCGCAACCCTGCGTCAGAACATCGATAAGTTCTTCCATGTCACGGTAGAGGGCTATGACACCTACCGATATTATAATGGTAACGACAAACTGCGCTCTTGGATCTGCATCCCCTTGACGATGGGTATCTACGAGCGTGCAGAAGGAACGCTCAAGGCCATGTTCTCTCCCCGTCTTTGGACGGAGAACGGTATGCTGAGCGTGAGTGGCGACAACATCTTCTGGGATCGCAGTACGCTGTATGGCCTGCGTGGCGCTTTTGCTGCCGGCCGTGCTGACACTGCCTTGGAGTTCATGCAGAAATACAGTGCCATCCGCTTGTTGGGTGAACATGTGCCTTACGTGGTAGAGGCATGGCCCGAAGGTGGACAGCGTCACCTGAGTGCAGAGAACGGCCTCTATTGCCGCATCATCACCGAGGGATTGCTGGGCTTCCGTCCTACTGGTTTCCGCAATTTCACCCTCACCCCACAGATGCCTAAGGGCTGGAACAAGTATACGCTGCGCAACATCTATGCCTGCAGCGCTTCTCCCTTCGACATCGAGGTTGTACGTAAGGGTTGCAAGGTACAAATTACCGTGCTGCATGACAAGAAGGTTTACAAGCGCTACACCACCGGCATCGGTCAGACCGTAGCCGTAAGCCTGCCTCAATGGGAAGAGGTGGCCACCGCTCACAATCCCGTATTCACAGGTTGGTATGCCGATCCTGAAGGTGCTTACATGGGTGGTAAATACTGGATATTCCCCACATACAGTGCAGCATACAAGGAGCAGCTGCATTTCGATGCTTTCTCCTCAACCGACCTCATCAACTGGACAAAGCATGAGCGCGTCCTGGAGCAGAAGAACATCCCCTGGCTCTGGCAGGCACTTTGGGCTCCTTCCATCATCGAGGCCAATGGCAAGTACTATCTCTTCTTTGGCGGCAATGATGTGCACGAAGGTGAGGTGGGTGGCATTGGAGTAGCCGTGGCTGACAAGCCTGAAGGCCCCTACAAGGATGCCCTCGGCAAACCGCTCATCAATGAGATTGTTAATGGTGCACAGCCCATCGACCAGTTTGTCTTCCGTGACGATGACGGGCAGTATTACATGTTCTATGGTGGATGGAGACATTGCAACGTGTGCAAACTCTCGTCAGACCTGCTGAGCATCGTACCCTGGGAAGATGGACAGAAGTTCCACGAGATAACCCCTTCGCAGAGCTATGTAGAGGGCCCATTCATGCTGAAGCGCAACGGCAAGTATTACTTCATGTGGAGCGAGGGCGGTTGGACAGGTCCCGACTACTGTGTGGCATACGCCATCAGCGACAGTCCATTTGGCCCCTTCAAGCGCATCGGTAAGATACTGCAGCAGGATCCCGCCATCGCCACAGGTGCCGGTCATCACTCTGTTATTCAGGTTCCTGGACGCGACGAGTATTACATCGTTTACCATCGTCGTCCGCTCACTGAAACCAATGGCAACAGCCGTGAGACCTGCATCGACCGACTGGAATTCAACGAGGACGGCACCATCAAGCCTGTCGTCATGACTAACGAAAGAGAGGTGAAATAGCCTCTCCAACACTCTAATAAGAAAATGATAAAAGCTATATTCTTTGACATCGATGGCACCTTGGTGTCCTTCAAGACCCACCGCATTCCGGCCTCTACCATCGAGGCTGTGAAGGAGGTGAGGAGGAAAGGCATCAAGGTGTTTATTGCCACGGGGCGACCCATGCCGTTCGTCAACAATCTTGAAGGACTAGAGTACGATGGCATCATGTCGGTCAACGGAGCCTTTGCTGCCACAACCGACGGCACCATCATCTACCGCAGTCTTGTCAGCAAGGATGACATCGACCGCATCATCGAGCATAGACGAGAGCATCCCATGCCCATTGTCTTTGCTTCGGACAAGGAGGTGTTCAGTGTGGATTGCGAGGCTGCCGCACAAGCCGTAGAAGAAGTGTTCACTCTTATTAACCTGTCATTCCCAGCCGCCAGGCCCATCGAAGAGGCAAAGAATATGGATGTACTACAAGTCATTGCCTTCTTCCCACAGGAAGAGGAGCCCTACATGATGAGCGAGGTGTTGAAGGGATGCGATGCGCATCGCTGGCATCCCGCTTTCGCCGATTGCATCGTGAAGGGCACGAATAAGGCTGTTGGCATCGACAAGGTGTGCGAATACTATGGTTTCGACATCAGCGAGACGATGGCATTTGGTGACGGAGGCAACGACATCGAGATGTTGCAACATGCCGGCATTGGCGTAGCAATGGGCAACGCATCCGACGAAGTGAAGCAGTATGCCGACCGTGTAACAGCATCGGTTGACGAGGATGGTATTGCCTTGATGCTCAGAACTATTTAAAGATGTTTCCTGTTATATTCCGCACCAAGCATTTCCCGATGAAGCCGTATTACGGCATCTCGCTGTGTGGGTTCTTTTTCTTTCGCAAGGATGTCCACGTATCAGACTCCGACATCCGACACGAAACGATACACTATCTGCAGCAACGCGAGTGGCTCTTCATCGGTTTCTTCCTGCTTTATGCCATAGAGTTCCTCTGGCATCTCATCGCCAAGCAATCGTGGCACAGAGCATACTACGCCATCAGTTTCGAGCGTGAGGCATACGCCCATCAAAACGACAAGACGTACCTGAAAACGAGAAAATACTGGGCAAACTACAGGGTTACACCCTGAAATCGTTGCAGAAAAAAGAATCTGTCCAGCATTTGTTTGGTACATACGAAATAATTATATACCTTTGTAATATATCTAAAGACAGAAAACAACATGAAAAGATCTATTTTGGCACTGTGTGCCTTCATTACACTCTGCGGGAGTCTGCGTGCAGTTGACTCTCCCGTGGATTATGTTAGCCCTCTTGTGGGTACTCAATCAAGTTTTTCCATATCCACCGGCAACACCTATCCAGCCATTGCCCGTCCTTGGGGTATGAACTTCTGGACTCCCCTGACAGGCAAGATGGGCGACGGCTGGTGCTACACCTATAATGCAGAGAAGATTCGCGGTATCAAGCAGACGCATCAACCCAGTCCCTGGATGAACGACTACGGACAGTTTGCCATCATGGCCACCGTGGGCGAACCTACCTTCGACCAGGACAGACGCGCCAGCTGGTTCAGCCACAAGGCCGAACAGGCTAAGCCTTATTACTACAGCATCTATTTGGCCGACTACGATGTGACGGCGGAGGTATCTCCCACGAGCCGTGCAGCACTCTTCCGCTTCACCTTCCCTGAGAGTGGGCAGAGCAACATCGTTGTCGATGCCTTTGACCGTGGCTCATACATTAAGATTATTCCCAACGAGAACAAGATCGTGGGTTATACCACCCGTAATAGCGGTGGCGTACCTCGTAACTTCCGCAATTATTTCGTTTTGCAGTTCGACCGTCCTTTTGTTTACACCGCTGCCGTCAACAAGGGTGAGATCAAGAGTGGCAGTCTCAGCGAGCAGTGTGAACACGCAGGTGCTATCGTTAGTTTCAAGACACGTCGTGGCGAACAGGTCAACGTACGCGTGGCTTCCTCATTCATTAGCGAGGAGCAAGCCGAGCGTAACCTCAACGAGTTGGGCAACAGTACGATGGAACAGCTGTGCCAGCAAGGAAAACAGGAATGGAACGAGGTACTGGGACGCATTGAGGTAAAGGACATCGATCGTCTTGACGACCTGCGCACCTTCTATTCTTGCCTCTATCGCTCTGTGCTTTTCCCCCGCAGTTTCTATGAGATTGATGCCAACGGCAAGCCCGTTCACTACAGTCCTTACAACGGTAAGGTACGCCCTGGCTACATGTTTACCGACACGGGTTTCTGGGACACCTTCCGCTGTCTCTTCCCCATGGTCAACCTTGTTTATCCCAGCATGGCTACCAAGATGCAGGAGGGCCTTGTCAATGCTTATGAGGAAAGTGGCTTCCTGCCCGAATGGGCCAGCCCCGGACACCGTGCCTGCATGGTAGGTAACAACTCTGCCAGCGTAGTGGCCGATGCCTATCTCAAGGGTATTCGCGGCTACGACATCGATTCGCTTTGGGCCGCTGTGACATGGGGTGCCAACCACCAACTCAAGGGTACTACGAGCGGTCGTGCTTGCTACAAAGAATACAACAAGTTGGGCTATGTGCCCTATGACTCCATCCGCGAGAGTGCAGCACGCACGCTGGAGTATGCCTTCGACGACTGGAGTATCTACAAACTCGGCAAGGCGCTGGGCAAGCCAGAAAAGGAAATCGCCGTATACGCAGAGCATGCTTTTAACTATAAGAACTTGTTCAACAAGGACTTCAACCTCATGTGCGGACGATTGGCCAATGGCAACTGGGTGGAGAACTACAACCCATTGAAGTGGGGTGACGCTTTCACCGAGGGCAACGGCTGGCACTACACCTGGAGTGTGTTCCACGATCCTAAGGGACTCATTGAACTGATGGGTGGTCGCAAGGAGTTTACGCACATGCTCGATAGCGTGTTCAGCGTGCCCCCCATTTTCGACGACAGCTACTATGGTGGTGTAATCCATGAGATCCGCGAGATGCAGATTATGAACATGGGTAACTACGCCCACGGCAACCAGCCCATCCAACACATGATCTACCTCTACGACTATGCCGGTGAGCCTTGGAAGACTCAGTATTGGACGCGTCAGGTGATGGATCGTCTCTACAACGCTCACCCCGATGGGTACTGCGGTGACGAGGACAATGGCCAAACTTCGGCATGGTACGTGTTCTCTGCTCTTGGTTTCTATCCCGTTTGTCCCGGTTCGAACGAGTATGCTTTGGGTACTCCCTATTTCTGTAATATGGTGTTGCACCTTGAGAATGGAAAAGACGTGATTATTTCGGCCCCCGGTAATAACCGTCAGTCATGCTATGTCAAGAGTCTTGCGATGAACGGACAAGAGCATACTATGAACTACGTTACTCATGCCGACCTGCTCAAAGGTGTCAAGATGGATTACACCATGAGTACAGAACCCAACACCACACGTAACGTATCGGAAGCAGCAGCTCCCTACTCCTTCTCCAACGAATATCAGCAGAAGGCTAAGAGCAAGAAGAGGAAGTAAATAAAAACCAAAATAAACCTGTCCAACATGAAAAAGAGATTATTGGTAGCAGCGCTCTCGCTCATATCCATGGGTCAGATGACAGCACAGAACCCGTTAATCAACACCCAATTCGCAGCCGATCCCACGGCACGCGTCTTTGGTGACCGTGTGTACGTCTATCCCTCACACGACATTCCACCCGTTAAGATACCTAGCCAGCGACCTGACTGGTTCTGTATGGGCGACTATCACGCCTATTCATCTTCAGTAAACAGCTTGACTGATTGGACCGATCATGGTGTTATCCTCGACCAGAAGGATGTGCCCTGGGGTGACAGCATTGCCTACTCCATGTGGGCTCCCGACTGCGTACAGGGTAAGGATGGACGCTACTATTTCTTCTTCCCCGATGCTCCCCGTCCTCAGGAAGGGCAACGCCGTGGTGGTTTCGGAGTAGGCGTAGCCATCAGCGACGTGCCCTACGGCCCATTCAAGGCAGAGCCCAAACCCATCGAGGGTGTACGCGGTATTGACCCCTGCGTGTTACAGGCCAGCGATGGAAACAACTACATCTATTGGGCAGGAGGAGCCATCTTCCAGGGAAAACTCAAAGACAACCTACTCGAACTTGACGGGCAAGGAACGCGCGTCGAGGGATTGCCCAAAGGCTTCGTCGAGGGTCCTTTCGTGTTCGAGCGCAATGGTATCTTCTACCTTACCTATCCCTGGGTACGTCAGGACGGTGGTACCGAGACACTGGCATACGCCACAAGTTCTTCTCCATTAGGCCCATGGGAGTTCCGTGGTGTCATCATGGAGGAATCGCCCACCAAGTGCTGGACAAACCATCACTCTATCCTGCCTATCAAGGGCCAGTGGTACATCTTCTATCACCACAATGACTATTCACCCAATTTCGACAAGAACCGCAGTATGTGCTGTGACTCATTGTCGTTCAACCCTGATGGCACCATCATACCCGTCAAACCCACACGACGCGGTGTTGGCATTACCGATGGCAACGGTCGTATTCAGATGGACCGATACAACTACGGCAGCGCAAAGGGCGTAAGCATTGCCTACAACGACACGCTGCAACCCAAGCGCGGCTGGAAGTTATGCCTGGAACCCAAGGCATGGGCCACCTATGGCAACGTGAGCATCTCTGATATGGCTGCCATAAAGACAGCATGGATATGCTTGGCCAACGGTGAACTGACAACACCTTCCAAGAGCAAATTGGACATCACCGCCAAGCGTCTGCCCAACGGGCTCTACGAGGTGACACTCACCAACAAGAGCAAGAAGGTGCAGGAGGTGGACTGGATAAGTCTGAGCCAACGACGCCCCCTCATCCCCTTTACACAGGGAGGTATGCAGACAGGCAAATACAGAAACCTGTTCCTCGAAGCAGGCTACTCACAGAAGGAAATTGACAAGAAACTGCAATCTGTATTCAATGACGTCTTCGTAGGTCCCAACAAGTGCTACTTTGAGGTAGGTGATACTCTTGGCTATGTCAGCGACGTGAAGAACGATGATGTACGCAGTGAGGGTATGTCATACGGTATGATGCTGGCCGTACAGTGGAATCGTCAGGATATCTTCGACCGTCTGTGGCGCTGGGCAAAACGCTACATGCTGATGACAGAGGGCCAGATGGCTGGATATTTCCGTTGGAGCTGCAAGCGCGACGGCAAAGCCAACTCACAAGGTCCTGCCAGCGATGGTGAACTCTATTTCATTACCTCACTCATCTTCGCCTCCAACCAGTGGGGTAACAACGGAGGAATCAACTATCTGGCTGACGCACAGGCTATTCTTAATGCCATTCAGCCCAAGGAGATAGAGCAGGAGATGTGGTGGGGACCTAACCGCCAGCGTCTCGAGACTCCCATCAAGGTGAAGCGTACCATTTCACTTATCGATCCCAAGACAGATCTCATCACCTTCGTCCCCGGAGCCAATTACACCGATCCTTCTTACCACCTGCCCGCTTTCTATGAGGTGTGGGCGCGCTACGCACAAGATGGTCGTTCGGACTACTGGAAAAAGTGCGCAGAGAAGAGTCGCGAGTACTTGCACAAGAGTATCCATCCCATGACAGGACTTAATGCTGACTACAACAACTACGACGGTACACTCATGAACAGTCGTGGCATCATCGGCGACGCTTTCCGTTACGACTCATGGCGTGTGCCCATGAACATTGCACTGGATTATTCATGGTCATGTGCCGACATCGATTGGCAGCAGAACTATGCTCACACGATCCAGAACTTCCTTTACGCACAAGGTGTGGATAAGTTTGTTGATCAGTTCAATGTAGATGGTACAACTCCTTCACGCATTCTGCGCGCTGGTCATTTCCCTGAGAAACTGCGCCATTCGATTGGTTTTGTAGCCACCTCGGCAGCTGCATCGCTGATGTGTACACATCCCAAGAGTTATGAGTTTATTGATCAGTTCTGGAATGCAGAGCATAAGCCCGATGCTGATGGATTCTTTGACTGCTACTACGATGGTCTTCTGCGTCTCTTTGCCTTCATGCATCTGAGTGGCAACTACCGTGTAATAGAACCCAAGAAATAACAAACAAATAATCCCCTATGAAAACCACAAAGATTGCTAGGAGCATTATCCTGTGTCTGAGCGTGTTCTGCACGCTGAGCGCAAATGCTTGGCAAAGAGAGAAGATATGGCCGAAAGGCAAGATGCCTCAGGCACAGTCGCACCAGATTGCCGCCATGACGGACGAGGCAAACAACAAGGATTTCAATGCCGATAAGAATCGTATTCCTTATCTGGAATGGTTTGAAGCGCCCGCTAAGGAGGTGGCAAACGGCACTTGCATGATACTCATCTCAGGTGGCAGCTATTATAACTGTTGCGACGTAGGCCTCATCAAGATGTGGCGTGAGGAATTGACCAAGCAAGGCGTACAGTGTGTTAATTTTGTATACCGCACTCCGCGTCCCGTCGGACTGCCCATTTATCAGTCTGCATGGATCGATGGTCAGCGTGCCGTACGTATGGTGCGAAGTGAAGCGAAGAAGCGCGGTTATGATCCTGAGAAGATAGGCGTCATCAGCATGTCTGCTGGTTCGCATCTCGCTCTCTTGTTGGGAACAAGTTCACAAACCCCTGCCTACGACAAGGTTGATGCGCTTGACACCATCCCTTGCCACATCAACTGGGCCATCGTCAACGCCCCCGCCTACATCACTACCGATGCCGAGGATGGTACAATGGCTACACGCCAAGGCTATGGCATCGACGTGAAGTTGACCAAAGTACTGAAGTTCGACAACAAGACTTGTCCCATGAGCCTTCACCATGGCGGCACGGACGTCTATACACCCAATGGTTCTACACTAGTTTACCGTCAGTTACGTCGTATGAAAGTGCCTGCCGAACTGCACCTCTATCCCAACAAGGGGCATGGTGCATTTGGTCTTGAGCGCGGCATCGAGTTCATGCGCCAGATGGGTTTCATGGGTCCTGTAGCCCCTGAGGTGGACCTTATGTCACGTTTCACCAGCGACGAGGCACGATCAGAAAAGATCAGAGAGGACGTATGGCCTGAAGGTAAGATGCCCAACGTACAAGAGAACCAAGGAAAGCCCTACATAGAATGGCACATGCCCAAGCAACTTAAGACAAAAGCCATACAGATCATCTATTCGGGTGGTGCATATTCAGGCAATGATCCCGATGGATTCGAGGTGACTCCTGCCCGACGTTACCTCAATGATTTGGGAATGACCGTGGTTACTATGCGCTACCGTACTCCACGTCCCTCAAAAGAGAGCGGTCTGGCCAAGCACACAGCCGCATGGCAGGACCTTCAGCGCGCTATCCGCATTGTTCGCAGTGAGGCTGCCTCACGTGGATTGGATCCCAACAAGATTGGTATCATGGGAAGTTCTGCAGGAGGACATCTCACCTTGATGGGAGTCACCAGCAGCATGCATCAGTCCTATCTGCCCATCGATGACATCGACAAGCAACCCTGCAACGTGCAGTGGGGTATCGGCATCTATCCTGCCTACGCCCTTACCGATGGTGCCGACGGCCATAATAGCCAAGGGGGAAATGAGGACAACAACACGCTTGTCCCCGAGTTCAGCTTCGATCTCAAGACAGCCCCGATGCTCTTCATCCACGGCGATGCCGATGGCTATGCCTCAATGGCCAGTGTCAAGACATGGGAGAAGATGCGTGCCATGGGCATACAGAGTGAGCTCCATACACTTGCTCTCCGACAGCATTGCTTCCAGCGCACAGCCTCACCCGGTACAGGCAGCTACACATGGCTCGACCGCATAGGTGAGTATCTGAAATCAATGAAATTTCTTTAGCCTTCCTTGAATTCGCAATAATAAAACAATGAAAAAGACACAAAAAGCTTGTCTCGCAGCATTCCTGTTGAGTATTTCCCAACTCGGCATGTTCGCCGACAATAAAGACGACCTTACCGCAGAATATTTGCAGAATCCATCCTTCGAAGCAAACAGTGCAAGTTCGCTTTCCCCCGTCAACAACAGTGCCGACGGATTACGTGGCTATACGCTGAAGAATCCTAACGGATGGACGGTAAGTGGAACGGAAGTTACCGAGTTACTAGTCAATAAGGACTGCTATACCGACAATAATTTCGGAAAAGTAACTACCATTCCCAACGGCCAGTATGCTTACTATCTCCGTCAAGGATGGAGCACTGGAAGCACCACGCTTACCCAGAGTGTAACGCTCCCTGCCGGCAAGTACCGTTTCTCTGTGGATGAGCGTTCGGCCTTCGCCAATAGCGCCACCTCAATCCTAAAGTTGGTGGCAGGCAGCGAGAGTAGCAGTGTCTCTTTCGTGCAAGGTAGCGCAGGATGCTTCACATCAATGGCATGGAATACACAGTCGCTCAACTTCGAATTGACAAAAGAGACCAAGATAAACCTGGGCGTCACCATCGACTGGCAGAGTGGTGGTTCATGTGTGATGCTGGACAATGTACGCCTTTATGATGCCAGCAACTACGTTGAACCACAAGATCCTACCGAAGAGAGCGTCACCTCACCCACCGAGGGTGTTATCGACAATTTGTTTGTCGATGAACCAACGATGAAGGCTGACTTGCTCGGAATGCTGGCACGCTTCTCCACCTATCTGGTCAACGACTTCCAGGAGTGCCAGCAGCCTAACAGCCTGGGCGAGGCGTGTGGTGCCTTCAAGGGCGAGAACACGATGGGCAACAATGAACAGGGTGTACGACCCAATGCCGACCTCTCGATGATATGCGCCTTCCTCGTGAAGTATGGGAAGCCTGCAGGTGTGTCACTGCCTGCTGGCGTGACATGGCAGAAGATTGAGGATATGGCCATGAAGTCACTTGTATTTGCCTACTCCACTCACAAGGCTAACAAACTGAAGGTGTGCTCGGGCGGAAACTATTGGGGCAGCACCTCTACAAGCGATGTAGCATGGGAGTCAAGTCTCTGGGCCATGTCGGTGGCTTATAGTGCTTATTTCCAATGGGACAAGCTGAGCGAGAAGCAGCGTAACTACATTTACCAGATGTTGAAGGCCGAGTGCAATTACGAACTGCAACGCGGCATACCCACCGGTTACAGCGGCGACACCAAAGCCGAGGAGAACGGTTGGGAAGCAGACATTCTGGCTGCTACATTAGGACTCTTCCCCAACGACGCATTAGCTCCCAAATGGTTTCAGCGTCTGCGCGAGTTTGCCATCAACAGCTATTCACATCCCAGCGATGCCACTAACGAGACCATTATCGATCCCGATTATGACAAGACGACCATTGCCGATCTCTATAAAGGCCAGAACCTCTACGACGACTATACGTTGCAGAACCACAACCTATTCCACACCTCGTACCAGAACGTCGTGATGCAAGAGTTGGGTGAGGCAGCCTTGGCTATGAAGATGTTCCAGTTAGGCTTGTACGGTGAGGAGAAATGGAAGACCAACGCCTTGATGCACCATAATCAGGAGGTACAGGACAGCGTGCTCAACTGGTTGGCATTGGCTGACGGCGAACTTGCCATGCCCAACGGTAACGACTGGAGCCTCTTCCTCTACGATCAAATAACCAGCTACACAACTCAGGCATGTTTCCAACGCGACGCCAATGCCTTGATGATGGAGAATATGGCATACAAGTACATCAAGGCCCGCCAACAGACGACCAACGACGGCACTTGGTTGCTACGTGCCGACGTGGGTGCTCGCCGAATGGGTGTAGAGGCACACCGCGTGATGATGACCTATCTGATGCATGATGTGCTCTCGACTGCCGACCTCAAGCCCACGAATTGGGATGACTTCAATGAGAAATTTGCAGAGGCAAAAATCCTCCCTTGCCAGAACGTAGTGCGTGCAGCATCAAAGGATCGTTTCACCACTTTCTCATGGAGCAATGGTCTGAAGAGTTACACAGGCTACATTGCTTCCAATTCCCCCGACAAGAACAAGATTGTTGTTCCCTTCCGTGCCAACAACACGGGTAACTTCCTCGGATGGTACGAGGTAAGCGGAAAGGGCACCAACGCTACGCCAGTAGTGAGCGGCGTATATCAGTTGAAAGGAAATGCCTACGTGATGAACGGCGAGTTGAACACTAACGACGGCACGCTCAACAACCGCTTTGCCATCTATTCAACGCCCGGCAATGCCGTCATCTACCTCGACCACGTTAAAGCGAACAGTGCTGCAACGATCACTGCAGAGAAGGGCGGCCTGATGGCCATCTCGGTGGACGAGATGACGAAGCTCGCGCGTACATTATATTATAGTGACGGTACGTCGGCCATCGACAATGAGAAGATGGAAGTGAACCCCTCAATGAAACACAAGCAATTGGATGGAAAGACGTTTACCCAACTCAGCACCGACTGGGTGAACATCGACAATGCGGTGGGCATCGTAGGGCAGAATACGGGCAAAGGCGTTGCCTTCGGCGACCGTGCCAACAACAACAGCATCATGACGGCTAAGCTCTATCCTTTATACAACAACCAGAGTCGAACCGTAAAGTCGGGAGACGTAGTGGATGCACGCAATCTGGTGTATTACAGCAATCAGGATGCGGTAAGCACAAAACTAATGGCAACGCAGTTGCTCAAAATGCAGGAAATGCTGCCCGAAGGATGGAACGGCGTTATCGCCAGCGATAAGGACTGCGGATACTTGCTAGTCAGCAACTTCCGAGGCACAACCCCCAATGTTACCCTAAAGAATATCACCTTCCTAACCTATGCACCCGTATTTGGCGACGAGACACAGATCAACGGAACCAAGGCAACTGCCACACTGAAGGTGGCCCAGAACAACAGCTATGCACAACCCATCACAATCATGATCGACTCGAAGGACATGAGTCTGACAGCCCGACAGGAGAGTGAGTCGAGTGCCTACATCACGGCTGCCCAAAAGGGTGAGTTTACCGCTATCATCGCATTAGTAGGAAACGAGCGTCCCGCGAAGGGGACTATCCAAATCAAGGCTGGCGAGACGCTGCGCATCTATCTCGATGGCGACAAGGTGGCTGCTGAGGTTGCTTCTGTCCCCACTCCTCAACCGAATGCCGACCTCACCGGCAAAATCGTCAATCCAACCTTCGACGGCAACACCAGCGCCGGATGGAGTGGTACAGCACCATCCTTCCAGTCGTATACCAATGCGGAGTTCTACAACAAGACGTTCGATTTCTATCAGGTTGTCGAAGGATTGGAGCCCGGCTACTACGAACTGGGTGTGCAGGCCTACTATCGTGATGGCAGTTATGCCAGTGCGGCAACGGCTCACCAGAATGGCAAGGAGACACTTCGCGTGCAGCTCTCGGCCAACGATTCGACGATGGCTGTATGCAGCATCTTTGCCGATGCCGACAAGAACTACAAAGTGGGCGTGAAGACTACTGCCGGCTACGTGCCCGACAACATGGAGCAAGCTGCCAGTTACTTCCGCAAGGGTCTCTACCAGAACACACTGCTCACCTCGGTTGGCGAGGATGGTAAAATGACCATCCGACTAAAGAAAACCTCAACAACCAACAGCGACTGGACATGCTTTGACAATTTCACCCTCAAGTTCATAGGAAAGGAGAACCCCGTGGACCCTACCGTCGGGCTGCCAAGCGTACCAAGCGCCGCAGCCCTAAACGCAAATGAGAATGTATATGACTTAGGTGGCAGAAGAACCAACCCATCAAACCACGGCATTCATATTATAAACAAGAAAAAAATACTGAAGAAGTAATTTCCTGATACATCGTGATTGACAATATAACAAAAGAGAAGATACTCGATGCAGCACAGATTGTTGACGTGGTCAGCGACTTTGTTACGTTGAAGCGAGCAGGAGCCAATTACAAAGGACTCTGTCCGTTTCATGACGATCGCACCCCGTCCTTCATGGTGTCACCTGCCAAGAACTATTGCAAGTGCTTCGCCTGCGGAAAGGGTGGAAATCCCGTAGGTTTCATCATGGAACACGAGCAACTGAGCTATCCTGATGCCCTTCGATGGCTTGCACGGAAATACGGAATTACCATCGAGGAACGCGAACTGACAGCAGAGGAGAAAGCTAGTCAGACGGAACGCGAAAGTATGTTCATTGTCAATGAGTGGGCCAACAAGTGGTTTCAAGATCAACTGCACAACACCCCCGAAGGCCGTTCCGTCGGACTAAGTTATTTCCGTGGACGTGGTTTCCGTGATGATATTATTGAGAAATTCCAACTTGGTTTCTCACCCGTACAGCGTGATGCCTGCACGCAGGCTGCTCTCAAAGCGGGTTACCAGGAGAAGTTTCTTATCAGTACTCCTGACGATCAAGGCATTGCCCATGGTGTTGGTATCAGCATTAAGCGCGACAATGGCACGTTGTACGACCGCTATGCCGGACGTGTCATCTTCCCCATCTTCACCGTCAGCGGTAAGGTAGTAGGCTTTGGTGGCCGTGTTCTCGATGCTGCTACAAAGGGGGTGAGCGTGAAATACCAGAACTCACCTGAAAGCATTATCTATCATAAGAAGAGTGAGTTGTATGGTCTATTCCATGCCAAGCAAGCCATTCACAAGGAAGATTGCGTATTCATGGTTGAGGGCTATACCGATGTTATCGCCATGCATCAGAATGGAGTGGAGAACGTAGTTGCCTCCAGTGGTACTGCGCTTACTCACGAACAGATACGTCTGATACGCCGTTTCACCAATAACATCGTTGTGCTCTACGACGGTGACGCTGCCGGCATCAAGGCTTCACAGCGAGGTATCGACATGTTGCTGGGCGAGGGTATGGATGTCAAGTTGCTCCTTCTTCCCGATGGTCAGGACCCTGACGAATTTGGCCGAAGCCACACTGCTCAGGAATTCCAAGCATACATGAAGGAGCACCAGATCGACTTCATACGCTTCAAGACCGACTTGCTTATGAAGGAAGCACAAGGTGATCCCATCAAGATGAGTAAACTCGTCAACAACATTGTGCAAAGCATCTCCGTTATCCCGAACGAGATAACCCGTACCTTCTACATTCGTGAAACGGCACAGATGATGCAACTCAAGGAGGACCTCATCACCAATGCCGTCAACAAGCAGGTGAAGGTCAATGTAGAGGAATGGAAGAAAGAGAGAGAAAGGGATAAGCGGAATGAAACCCGTAACGAACCTGTTGCTCCCCCACCTGCCGACTTACCCGATGAGCCCATCTCTCCCTATCCACCTGAAGCGGCAAGCAGTGGGCCACTAATTGTCAGCAGCCACAGCAATCCTGTAAAGAAGGGTGGAAATGATATAGAAACACTTATCGCTCAGGCTATTATCCGCTCTGGTGAGAAGATAATCTGCAACATGCAGAACGATGATGGCAGTGTACAAGCATACACGGTCATCGAATACATTTACTACTCGCTTGAGCAGGACGGTCTCGCTCTCACTAACAGTCAGTACCAGCAAATCCTGATGTTGGGTATGCAGCATGTCCATGATCCAGGATTTCAATCAGAGCGCTATTTTCTCAACTACTCCGACCCCAACATCAATGCTTTGGCATTCGAACTTGGTAGTGACCGTGAGCAGTTGAGCAGTTTCTACTCCAAAGACAATACGACGGACATCCAAGATGAGTACAATTTGCTCATGGACTTGGTCAACCATTTGCTGACCGACCTCAAACTCCACATCATCAAGGAACGTAAGGCCAATCTTATGCTGCAGATGAAAGACAAAGCCATCCTTTCAGATCCGTCCAAACTGCGCAACTTAATGATGCAGATGAACGAAATGAAGAAAATCGAAACACAACTCGCCAAACAATGTGGTGATAGAGTGCTTGGATAAACGGAATGTTACATTTCTGACAATATTTATTACATTGGAAGAAAACGTGGGACAAAGTTTTTCGTAACTTTGCCCCACATTTTTTTTAATTCGTATGAAAGCAAGACTAATTCTCACAATGTGCTTGGCCTTTTTTATGGCACAGGCCTATGCTAACAAGGAGCAGAGTATCGACATCACGGTAAATGGTCAAAAGCGTAACATGATATGCTATACGCCCAATGTGATGAAGGACAACATGCCACTTTTCATCGTGACGCATGGTATGAACCAGAATCCCGAGTACCAGCGCGACAACGACAGGTTGTACGAACTCGTCGATACGGCCAAGTTCGTATTATGTTATTTGCGTTCAGATGGCAACACTTGGGACATCGGTGGCACTAAGGACTTGAACTTCGTCAAGCAAACCATCACTGAGATGAACACAAAGTTTGCCATCGACAAGAAACGTGTCTATTGGGCAGGATTCTCAATGGGATCTATGCTTATCTATCATGGCATTGAGAACGGAATGGTAGATGTCATTACAGCCTTCGCTCCCTGTAGTGGTGTGAAGTTCAGCGAACCGTGGAAAAATTGTAAGAAGCCTATCAATCTCATCCATTGCCATTCTAAATACGATGATGTATTCCCCATCGACCAGTATCAGCCTCGTGACTATGCCTCACACTTTGCCGATGTGAACAAATGTACGGAATACAAGAAGACAACCAGTGTAAGTTTGCCCAGCGGTTGGGATAATGGTGATAAGGAGCGTTGGTGGAACGGCACCAATGGTAGTGAAGTGGAGATTTTCATGTGCAATGGTGGTGGTCACTGGCCTACTTTTAACTATGCACGTGAGATATGGGGCTTCTGCAAGCGTTTCTCCATGGCAACAGCCAAAGAGACGTATCAAAGTACTTATCAGGAAGCAGCCAATATGGTTGAGACGTGGCAGGGCGACATCGAGATATTTACCGGTTTGAAATTGAACTACAATAAGTTGAAGAGCGCAGTGGAAGCCAACTCTCCCGAAGCCATTGACCTTACGAACGAGTCGGCAATGAAGTCGGCTACGACAAAGTTGCAGACGGCCATCAATAACTTTGTCACTACTGTCAATACCAACATCAAGACGAGTAAGAAGGTTACAAAGACGGAGTTTGACCCTAACTTCCACATCTATCTTTGCTTCGGTCAGTCCAACATGGAGGGCAATGCTACACCGCAGATGCAGGATTACGCTGGTGCGAGCACACGTTTCTTGATGATGTCTCCTGTTAAGATGAGTACCTATGCACGTATCAAGGGCGGATGGTATGTAGCCCGTCCCCCTCTCTGTCGCGACTGGACAGGCTTGACTCCTGCCGACTATTTCGGCAAGACACTCGTCAAGAACCTCCCCGACAGCATCACCGTGGGTGTCATCAATGTGGCATTGGGTGGTTGTGCCATCGAGATGTTCAACGAGGATGGCATTGAAGAGTACATCAAGAAGCAAGCCGATTGGTTACAAAGTTATGCTCGTGAATACGACAACAATCCCTTCCGCTACCTTGTCAACATGGCGAAGAAGGCACAGGAGGTCGGTGTCATAAAGGGTATTCTTCTGCATCAGGGCGAGTCGAACAACTGCCAGCAGGACTGGCCTCAGAAAGTCAACCTCGTCTATACGCGACTGCTCAAGGAACTCGGTTTGGACCAGAAAGAAGTACCCCTACTCGTGGGTGAGATGCTGCAACAGGATCAGGGCGGTATATGCTGGGGACATAACAGTGTGATTGCCAACGTGCCTAATGTCATCGAGAATGCACACGTCGTAAGTTCTGCCGGTTGCCCCGGTGCTTCTGACGGCCTTCACTTTACGGCTGCCGGTTACCGCAAGATTGGTGAAAACTATGCTAACGTCATGCTTAAGGTCTTGGCTCGCTACCTCAAGAATAACAACTACTCGATTGGCAGTATGCGCGTTACGGATAAAAACGTAGTCATGTCAGCAAGCAGCACTTCACCCTTGTATGTCATGCTGACCGATGCCGATGGCGTGGAGCACGATGTTACGGCTTCTTGCCAGTTCAGCTGTAGCAACCCTGACTTAGTGTCCTTCTCTTCAGTCAATGTAAACTCGGGTAATGTAGAGGGTGATGCCATCGTGACGGCAACCTATGCCAATAATGAAGGCCAGGAGATCAGCGTGCAGTTCAACGTGTCTGTTCGTCTATTCCCACTCGTCGCTCCTTCGTTCAACGCTTCGCTCATCAACAAGGGTACGTTCACGGCTTCATCCACGAGCACAGGTGGTCAGTTCAAGAGTACCAAAGGTGGTATGGGTGGATGGCACTTCTCACAGGGTCTTGACCTCAGTGCCTATCGCTATCTGGTGGTTGATCTCAAGAACGTGTCATTGGCTAAACCCAGTATCCGCGTCTACGACGTCGATGATCTTGGCTCTACTCGTTACCATGTCGTATCCATGCAAGGTAAGTCACAGGGTATCGTTGACCTGAACAATATGGATATTGCAGGCGATAGCGCTGATCCTATCGATCCCACCCACATCTGCTATGTGGGCATCACTACAGAGTCGACCAGTGCTGTCAACATTACTAATGTTTACGTGACTAATAACGATCCTACAGGCATCCGTGAGATTGAAAATGGAAATTTGAAGACGCTAAATTCAACATCCCCCATCTATGACCTCAGTGGCCGTAAAGTTATTACCATTCCACAACGTGGTTTATACATTCGTAACGGCAAGAAGGTCCTGAAATAGCATAATGCCTTCACATTAGGAATAGAATGTAGGAAGATTGCTTAAAAATCTTTTGTATATTTGGAGATGTTGTTGAAAAACACTAATTTTGTAACATCAATATTATTTGCCAAATAAACTTAAAACCAAGAAAAATATGAAGTATTTATTAGGTTATGACATAGGCACCTCAAGTGTGAAGGCTAGCCTTGTAGAGATAGAGAGCGGCCAGTGTGCTGCATCGACGTTCTTTCCCGAGAGTGAAGCCCCCATCATCACAAAGCAGAGCGGATGGGCAGAGCAGGAACCTGAGAGTTGGTGGAAATACCTGTGCCAGGCAACACGCAAGGTGCTGGCCGATACAGGTGCCAAAGGCGAGGATGTGAAAGCAATCGGTATCAGCTACCAGATGCATGGTCTGGTGTGCGTGGATAAGGATGGTAACGTGCTGCGTCCCAGCATCATTTGGTGCGACGGACGTGCTGTGCCTTACGGCAATGCTGCTTTCGAGGCTATCGGTGGTGAGCGTTGTCTGAGCCATCTGCTTAATTCGCCCGGTAACTTCACTGCTGCCAAGTTGGCATGGGTGAAGGAGAACGAGCCTGAACTCTACAGCAAGATTCACAAGGTGATGCTCCCCGGCGACTACATTGCCATGAAGCTGAGCGGCGGTGACATGAAGACGACCGTGAGCGGTTTGTCAGAAGGTATGTTCTGGGACTTCCAGAACAACGAGGTGAGCAAGGACGTCATACAGCACTTTGGATTTGATGAGAGCCTGATTTGCGACATCGTTCCCACCTTCTCTGTACAGAGCACTGTGTGTGAAGCTGTGGCTGCTGAGTTAGGTCTTGCTGCTGGCACTCCCATCAGCTACCGTGGTGGCGACCAGCCCAACAACGCTTTGTCGCTCAACGTAATGGAGCCCGGCGAAGTGGCTGCTACCGGTGGTACAAGTGGCGTGGTTTATGGCGTGCTGGGTGAGGTTAACTACGACAAGTTGTCGCGTGTCAACACCTTTGCTCATGGCAACCACAGCGAGTCGAACACACGTCTGGGTGTTTTGCTCTGCATCAACGGTACTGGTATCCTCAATGCTTGGATGAAGCGCACCGTTGCTCCCGAGGGAATCGGCTATGCCGACATGAACGACTTGGCAGAGAGCGTACCCGTTGGTGCTGAGGGCTTGAGCATCATCCCCTTCGGTAATGGTGCAGAGCGCGTGTTGCAGAATCAGAATCCTGGTGCCAGTGTGCACGGCATCAACTTCAATATCCACAAGAAGGCTCACATGCTGCGTGCAGCGCAGGAGGGTATCGCCTTCTCCTTCGCCTACGGTATGGAGGTGATGGCTGGCATGGGTATGGACATCAAGACCATCAAGGCTGGTCATGCCAACCTCTTCCTCAGTCCTTTGTTCCGCCGTACATTGGCTAGTGTGACAGGTGCCACAATCGAGTTGTACGAAACCGATGGTTCGGTAGGTGCAGCCAAGGGTGCTGGTATGGGTGCTGGTATCTATAAGGATAATAACGAGGCATTTGCCACCCTCAAACACATGGCAACCATTACGCCCGAAGCCGACTGTGCTCCCTACAAACAGGCTTATGAACTCTGGAAGTCTCGTCTGGAGAAATAAACGATAAAAAGATAACTAATTAACGAAGCCCACATCGCGAGATGTGGGCTTCGTTGTTTTATGACTATATCTTCTTTAATACCAATTTCTGGTTGTAGGCATTGTGAATCTGTTTCACGAAGTTCTGCACTTCAGGATAGCTGGAAGACGGCAGATTGTGTGCCGTACGTTGTACGCTGCAATGTATTTTTACTTCTCTCTCCTCCTGCGCGACAGTCATCGTGAGCTTGCCTACTGCGCTTTCGAGCGTGATGGCTTTTGGCATCGACTCGACAGCGTATCCTTCCGGTATTGTGATGGTTATGTCCTCCCGGTCCTCGTAGTTCATAGTTGTTTGCACGGGCAGTTTGCGGTCGACCACATTAGGCAATGTGGAGTGGCTCTTGTGAACGGAATTGACGGGCAATATCATGCGTGTTCCGGATGGCACAGCATAACCTGTGCTGTGGGCTTGCACCTCGGTATTGAGTTGTGGCATTCCCTCTGACTCATGGACGTTTAGCTGCTTGTTCTGTTCAACCTGTCCGAGGTTGTACATCTTCATTAGCGCCTTCCTCTGTTCGGCTTGCTCTATCTTTGATAAACTTCGTAGTGATTCATATTGCTCGCCACATATCTTACTGTTAATGCAGATATCTGTCGAACAGTCAGGATTTGGATTTATCTTTACCTCCGAGTACCATAGGTTGTCCTCGGGAGTGTTGTCAGCGATGGTTGTAAGTTTGCCTCCATCGGGCGTACACAATAATACGTCATGACCTGCCAAACCACTATGGCGGTATCCGATGGGTAGACTCGGATCGGTACATTCAATCCACAGCGTATCGGTATCAACAGATGGCACACACAGAATCATGTGGTTGGTTTGGCCAAAGGATGGAAAATCCTTGATGAGATGCGCACGGCTCATGTGTAGGATGGTGGGGAAGGAAGATATGCCAAGGTGTTCGAGCATGCCGCACATAAGACAAGTCAATGCCTTACAGTCACCTAATCCTAGTGTGGCTGTTACCTCAGCCTTCTCTGGTTGCCATCCTCCGATGCCCAGCTGTATGCTGATGTAACGTGTCATCTTGCGCAGGAGTTGGCATGCCTGAGCAATTTGTTCTTTGCGTGGAGCTGAGCGATCGATGGTCTGGTCGATCTTGTTGGCAAGCGACTGTGGGATTGCTTTTCGTCCCTCCGTCAGCTGCCAAAGCCATTGTCCTAAAGATTGCCATGATGACAGCGATGCGGTGGAGCCGTAGTAGTTGAATTCTTTCGGTTCGAAGATGATGCTGGGTTCGATGTCGCTGAATCGCGGCGCAAGTGGTTCACTCGTAATGGCTTTGAGATTCTCCATTCTGGCCGTGTAGATGACCTTGCCATTCTGGCTCTCGCGATGTACTTCAGTATCGGTGTTGCGCTTGTGATAAAGCACCTCCATCCCTTCGGGTACGGTGAGCTGATAGGTGGCTTCGCGTACATCGACGTTATAGCCAGGTAGGGGAGCAATGCCTTCAAAGTTCGTCATTCGCTGAGTGAACGTCTCCGTCCAGTCATACGCCACGTGTATGGGGAAGCTGCTGGGTGTAAAGCTGTACAGTACTCGGTAATCATTCGTTTTGAATTCAGATGAATACTCACTGCGAATCAGGTCTCCTTTTTTTATCTTCTTGATAACCTTGCCGTTGCTATCGCTTATCGTTCCCGAGAAATCGGATAGTGAGATGGTCCCGTTCTCCAAGGTTGTTGAGAAGTCTGCCATGTCCTCTGCTTTCTTGTTGTGGATGGTGACTTCGATGTGTTTCCTGATTGTCATCGACCGGTTGCTGGAACAGTTCACCTGTATGTCGTACTGCTCAATGGTGGCATCCTGCGCCAATGAAGTTAGACAAAGGAATAGAAGTGTGACGAGAAGTGAAATTGTTTGTTTCATAACTATTTCTTGCTTATGACAATCATCTCGTTGCATTTGCTGCTCAATAAGTTATACAATTTCTTTATGCCTTCGTACTCCTCGGGTGCATAGAAGATGCGATTGACATTGAACCTGCAGTTTATCTCCACAGCATCCTCGCGTGCATTGACGATAAGTTGCGCACTCATTGCCTTTTCGGGAAGTGAGACAGACAGTGGTGCTATGGCTTCCTCAACCTGATAGCCCTCTGGCAGGGTAATGAGTATGTTGTACATTCGCGAGGTAATATAGGGGAATTCCACTGGCATAGTGGATTTTTCGGCCGTGAAAGAGTTTGTCTTGAAATCATTTACAATCAACGGATTTAGATAGAAGCGGTCATCACCATCGAGTTGCTTCTCGAAGGTGAATTGTTCCGACAACGTAGACGAGAATTCATTGGCACCAGTAAGGTGGAAGTCGTTGATAGTCATCTCCTTGCTCTCAGCTAAGCTGGCCACAAAGGCAGTACTGTCGTTCTTGGCGTTCCATGCGTTGCGGTAGCTGAGCACAGCATTATTATAGTAGTTGGTTGTGCACTCTCCCGACAGAAGACCTTCGGCCGACAGTTGTGCGGTGATAGAGGACATTCGGGTGTATTTTAATTTCTTTTGCGGGCAGGCATTGTCCCAATCTCCTGGCTTGTCGTAGAGGATGATGCATCGCTCCACGTTCATATTGGATGGGAGTACGTCGAAATAACCATCCTCTGCAGAGGAATCGTAGAAGTGATAAGTGTTCTCATTTTCGAAGATAGTTACACAGAACGTGTTGAGCGACTCTAGGGAACTGTGAGTAAGTGGTAGGCGACCACGGCTTCGGAGGCTCATGACAGCGGGATGACATTTTACATTGACATCGCGCAGCATACTCATGAGTAAGAAGTTAAGGTCTGCATTGTCACCAGTACCCTCCTTGAGCACCTTTGGCAGTGATGTGCCGGTAAGGCTGTATCCTCCGTTCCATCTCACCTTCTTCTTAAGTAGTTCGATGGTAGCTTTGGCACGATCCATCACATTCTCGATTTTGGCAATTCCTGCCTCCTCCATCTCTTTGTGTAGAGGATTCTTTTGGCGCAGTCGTCCTCCGAAGTTTGGATTGTCGAGTAATTGTTTGTTGACGTCCACTTGTTCCAACGAGTATGTTCTGGCAATAACACCAGGTATGTTGACACTCTTCATCTCACACGTCACCTTATCGGCAAAATCTGATGGGCAGTACAGGTACTCGTTGTCCTTGGGTAGCGCCGGAATGTTCTCCCATCGGAAATTATCTTTCGTCTCAACGGTGTTAAATTGCGTGCTGTTGGTAAAATCCTGTGTGTGTTGACAAGGGGTCGAGCCACTTTGCTGGAATGCAAAGACAAACCAGTCAGGTAGTCGAACCTCGAACGTAGAAAGCAACACAGGGTATTTACACTGAGCATACCATGTCGGGATGTCCGTGAAGTCATCGATGTATAGCTTGTACTGATATTCGATGATGCTGCCTGCTTTGGCTTGTGGGATGACGAAATGCGTCTGGGTAACGTGCGGGGTGAGGCGCTGCTTGGAGATAGTGGCGTTGGTCATTGTCGTCTTCTCGATTTTGCCGTTCACCAGATTGAATGCGTTTGCCTTGAGACTACCTAACTCGTCGTGTCTGCCGATGGCTCCCTCGTTGTTGCGAAGACGTATGGTGACATCTGCCACGTCCATTCCCTCCTCTGCAAGAATCTTTGCACGGCGTTTGAAGGTCATCCCGATCTTCATTGACTGTCCGTGTCTCTCCATGGCCACCTCGCTGTCCTCCCACAGAATCACAGCCTTAGCTTCAGGATCCTGTGAGTAACTAGTCATGCTTAACTCTTCTATTGTCGGCGATCCCATTTTTGTGTTTGGGGCTTGTGCATTTGCCGTTACACAGATAGTCAGCAAGCATGCTGCGCTAATAATCTTAGAAATTGAAAAAAATCTTCTCTTCATGAATTTTATTTAGTTTGGGTATCCTTTTTCGCGATGAGTATTGTTTGTTTTTTTGCTATACCTTCTCAATCACGAATAATATCTCCTTAGCATTATCGTGATCTTCAGGGAGAGACACTTCAAAGTGTAATTTCCTTATAACCTTATAACCGAGAAACTGGAGCCTGCGAAAGTTGAATGCTGGAATTCTTTTTTGAGCTCTAGGTGGTGCAATTTATAGGCTAAATGCGGAGCCTTCATATTAAAATACTTTTTTATTTGCCGCAAAGATAACAAATAATTGTCAATTACGTGCATCTATTTGCTGAAATGTATTATAATTTTCGTTTTTCTTTACGAAATTGATAGAGATTACATGAATGAACTTTCCCACCCTGCAAACGGGCTGAAAGCAACATTATCCAACTTTCGCTTTGCTCAAGTTGTTCGGTTATAAGGTTTTGAGGTCGGTCTAAAGACCTTTTGCGGTTTTGAGGATTATACCAGATGCTTTTCAAATTACTGTGTTGGCAATAAAAGTGTTATGGGGGGAGAATTCTCTACGCCACGGCCGTGGCGTATAAGCGTCTCGGGCGTGACGTATATACGCCACGGGCGTGGCGTACAAACGTCTCGGGCGTGGCGTAGAGAATTCATGCGTGGGAAAATGGAAATTGACGCATTGAAAAACCAGATTTGATGGTAGGGAAAAACAATATTTGATGGCAGAGAAAAACAATATTTGATGGTAGGGAAAACAACATTTGATGGCAGGGAAATGAGTATGCTTTGCACGAAAAATAGCAGAAAATAGGCCTAAAAACACAAAAAGTGTGGAGGCTTGAAAGTAGCCTCCACACATATAATGCACTGAATGATAGTTTGTAATAAAGATTGTGGAGGGTGGAGGCTTTTTTTAATTTCCTAGGAAATGCGCGCGCGTGCGCGCGAAAGCCTTCCTTCTCCTTCTCGCTGATTACTTGGTCTTCTCGCTGATTACTTGGTCTTCTGGCTGAAACTGAGCTTGGTTACGTCGAGCGATGGTTGCTTGTCCTTGACGGCTTTCATCGTGACGGGTTGGTCAGCTGACTGCCAGGGTGAGTAGGTGATCTTACCGTCGGCTACGATGCCAAGACGAATCATGCGCCCATTGTGCTCGCGCTTGCCCTCAACCTGCTGCATGCTGAATGTGATTTTGTTTCCTGCAGTTGTAGCCTTGAGGTTGTAGAGAGCGTAGTCACCACGCTTGTAGCCATAGCCGTCGCCGGCATCTTCGTAGAGTGTACCTACGGCATTGCCCTCAGCGTCGGGGTTAATGAGGATGGTCAGCGAGTCGGTATCGAGTTCTGTGGTGCTCTGGCATACGTTGGCAAGAGGCAGAGCTGCTCCGCTGCGCAGGGAAACGAAGGCCTGATAGTTATCGTCGGCCTGCTCGAAGGGGATCAAGTCCCAATCGCCCTTGGGCAGATGTGCACCCTCGGCATAGCGGGGCACGATAAGCAGGTCGTTACCCAGCATATAGGCATCCTGCTCGCTACGGAGCGAGAGGTCCTTAGTGTCGGCCCAGAATACGGGGCGCATCACAGGCAGACCTACGGTTGAAGCCTCGTGGAAAAGGGTGTAGATGTAGGGGAGAAGGCGGTAGCGACGCTCGATGGCCGTACGGCACACCTTCTCAACCTCCTCGCCCATAGCCCAAGGCTCCTGATCCTTGGTGCCGTCGCATGAGTGGTTGCGGGTGAAGGGGAAATAGGCGCCCATAGCCGTCCATTCTGCCAAGAGGGTTGGAGGGCAGTCGCCGAGGAAACCGCCGATGTCAGGACCATTGAAGGCCTGTCCGCTCAATCCCATGTTCAGCGTCATAGCTACCGAACCGCGCATCTGCTCTACGTTCGAATAGTTGTCGCCCGTCCAGGTAGCGGCATAGCGCTGACCGCCTAGGAAGTTGGAACGTGAGAGGATGAAGGGACGCTTGTCGGGATTGGCTGCCTTGATACCCATGCGTGAAGCCTTCACCATATTGTATCCGTACACGTTGTGGAAGCGTACGTGGTTGCCGGGTGCTACGCCCTCGCCTCCGAGATGCACATTGTCGTCGGGCATGGTCATCTCCGGACGCTCGTTCTCCAGGATGGCAGGCTCGTTCATGTCGTTCCACACACCATCGATGCCCGTAGCCATAAAGTCCTTGTAGAGTGTAGCCCACCAGTGCTGCACGTCGGGACGGGTGAAGTCGGGGAAGTGTGCCTGACCGGGCCATACGTTGCCGTGGAACACCTCGCCGTTAGCCTCGCGCACATAGTAGTCGCCTGCCGTACCCTGATCGTCTACAAAATAGCCCTCTTCCATCTTTGGGCCGGGGTCGATCATGAATACCGACTTGAAGTTCTTGGCGTGCAGATAGTCGTTGAGACCCTTTGGGTCGGGGAACTCCTTGGGATCGAAGGTGAAGATGCGATAGCCGTCCATGTAGTGGATGTCCATCCAGATGACGTCGCAGGGAATCTGTCGCTTGCGGAACTCATCGGCCACCTCCTTGACACGTGAATCGGGATGGTAGCTGAAGCGGCACTGCTGGTAGCCCAGCGCCCAGAGAGGAGGCAGTTCCATGGTGCCGGACAGGCTGCCGAGAGCCTTCAGCACCTCTGCAGGGCTCTCCTTCTCGATGATGATGACGCGGAAGGCAGGACCATCACTGCTGTATACAATCTTGCTGTCGCACTGCAGCTGCGCACGCCAGGTGTTGTCGAAGATGATGCCAAAGGCAGAACCATTCTTGCGAAGGCCGAGCACCCAAGGGTGCGTCTGGTAGAGCATCTTGCCACCGTGGGCACCGTATGCTCCGTTGTCGCGGTTCCAAAACAGGTTCTTGTCGCCATTGCGACGCAGTGGACCCCATACCTCGCCAGTGCCGTAGAGATCGGCATCGCCCACGTTGAGCTCTACGACCGACTTGCCGTCCTGCTGCTTGAACTCAGGGCGCAGCTGCCAGCTGGCGGGCAGTGAAGCCGAAGGCACCAACTCACGAACAAAGATGGGGGAGGGCAGATGCTGCTGCGCATCGAAGCCCGAGGGAATGAACACAGCCACTCCGGGTTGTGTCATGTACGACTGCTGAGCGTGGCTGTTCGTCAGGAACGAGAATGCCAGCAGCAGCATGGAATAGATTTTTCGCATAGTGTGTATTTGTTAATTTGAAATTGAGATTACGTGCAAAGTTATAAAAAAATTAAATAGGAAACGCGTGAAGGAGGGTGTTTTGGCGCATTCGTTGCATATTTTGAACACAAAACGCGATATTTCTTGGCGTTTTGCTCTTTTTTCGTTAATTTTGCCCGACTATTTAGTAACTATATTCGCAATAATAATTTTATCCATAACAATATTTATATGAAAAAACTAACCTTAGTCTTGGCCAGCTTCCTCATGGCAGTTGGCGTGTGGGCGCAGAGCTTTGACAAGAATCAAGGCTATCGCCTCGAAATTGGTGACGGATTGGCGCTTGATAATCAGAGCGGCACAATCACCTTCTCGCCTGTGAACAAGAAATCGCAGTCGCAAGTGTGGAACATTCACCCGACCGACCGTCAGGGCGTCGTCATGGTGTACAACCCCCATACGATGATGGCTCTCGACAACGGCAACCACGGTGACCGTGAAGGCGAGGTGACGCCTTGGGCACTCTCGCAAGGCAATATGAATCAGTACTGGCAGATCAAGCAGGTGGGTGAGGATACCTACGTGCTGACTTGTGTGGCTGGTGGATTGAAGGCTGGTTACAAGGATAACTGCCAGCCTGGTGGTCGTGCTTGGCAGGTGAAGGCCAGCGATAATGACGAGTGTGTGCAATGGCACTTGGTGAAGACCAACCTCAAGGTAACCGCCATGGATGCTGCGGGTTCGAGCAAGAACGATTGGGAGAATCAGCACATCTTTGCCATTAACAAGGAACGCACCCACGCCACCATGCTGCGCTATGCCAATGAGAGCGAGATGAAGGCAGACCCTGCCTACAAGCAGCCTTGGCAGACACCCAAGAGCAGTCTTCGCATGATGCTCAATGGCCAGTGGCAGTTCAACTGGGTGCCCGAACCCGATAAGCGTCCCAAGGATTTCTTCAAGACAAGTTTCGACGCTTCGGCTTGGAAGACCATCCCCGTGCCCAGTTGCTGGGAGATGTTGGGCTATGGTACGCCCATCTATACCAACGTGACCTATCCCATCAAGAATGTGCCTCCATTGATTCGTGGTCAGGAGGGCTACACCGTGCTCGACGAGCCTAATGCCGTGGGTAGCTATCGCCGCACCATCAACGTGCCTGCCAACTGGAATGGCAAGGAGGTGTATCTCTGCTTCGATGGTATCTATAGCGCAGCTTACGTGTGGGTGAACGGCAAGAAGGTGGGTTATACCCAGGGCCCCAACACCGGTGCTGAGTTCGACGTTACCAAGTATGTAAAGCCCGGCAAGGAGAACCTTGTTTGCGTGGAGGTATATCGTTGGAGCGATGGCTCTTACCTCGAGGATCAGGATATGTTCCGCATGAGTGGTATCCACCGCGACGTGTACATGGAGGCTCGCAGCAAGACGCACGTTCGTGACGTGTACATCACATCGGAGCTGAACAGCGACCTTACCGATGCCACCGTGAAGGTGAACTTCGACATACAGAACATGGGTAAGCTGAAGGAGATGGCACCCTCTGTCACCATCCTCGATGCCAGCGGCAATGTGGTAGCAAAGGAAACGAGCGCCCCCGTATCGACTAAGGGCGACAAGACGGTGGAGGGCATCGTCACCATTAACTTGAAGAACCCCGCTCTGTGGAGCGCAGAGAAGCCCAACCTCTACACCGTGAACGTGGAGCTGAACGGCGAGATCGTCACTCAGAAGTACGGTGTTCGTAAGATTGAGAACCGCAACGGTCGCGTGTACATTAATAATATGCGCGTAATGTTCAAGGGTGCTGACCGCCATGACACGCATCCCATCTATGGTAAGGCAGTGCCTGTGGAGAGCATGATTGAAGACATCCTACTTATGAAGCGCTACAACCTCAATACCGTACGTACCAGCCACTATCCCAACGATCCCAAGATGTACGCCCTGTACGATTACTATGGTTTGTACATCATGGATGAGGCAGATGTGGAGTGCCACGGTAACCATTCGTTGAGCCGCAATCCCGAATGGCGTGATGCCTACGTGGATCGTGAAGAGCGCATGGTACTGCGTGACCGTAACCATCCCTCTGTCATCTTCTGGAGTATGGGTAATGAGTGTGGCGGTGGTGACAACTTCCGTGAGGCATACAAGGCCATCCACGCACTCGACAACCGTATGGTTCACTACGAGGGTATGAACGAAGCCGCAGATTTCGACAGCCACATGTATCCCAGCGTAGGTGGTATGATGAACTTCGACAAGCGTGCCGACCTGCAGGGACGTCCCTATTGGCTCTGCGAGTATGCTCACGCCATGGGTAATGCCATTGGTAACCTGAAGGAATACTGGGATTACATCGAGTTCCACAGTGACCGTCTTATCGGTGCTTGTATTTGGGACTGGGTTGACCAGAGTCTTTGCAAGTACGGCGAACCTACCACGAACATGTATTATGGTGGTGGCTTCAACGACCATCCCAACGATAACGACTTCTGCTGCAACGGTATCATTACCGCCGACCGTCACGTCACTCCTAAGCTGGAGCAGGTAAAGCAGGTTTATCAGTATATTGATTTCCGTCTCGTGGACAACGAGATAGTCATTCGTAACCGTTATTGCTTCACTAACCTCAGTGAATTCGATATCGTGGCACAACTCTTTGCCAATGGCAAGCCTGTTCCTAGTGTAAAAGAACCTGATGGGTTGCACATTACCATGAAGGCAGCACCAGGTGACAGTGTGGGCATTCCTCTCAGGGCCATACTTAATCGATATCTGTCTGCAGAAGAACAGGCTAACATCGCATCCTCTAATGTTAACTACCATATTAATATAAAAGCGTGTTTGCGAAAGCCCGATGATGTCTTTTACCCCGGACCTTCAACATGGGCTGAGCCTGGCCACGTCGTAGCTTCTGAGCAGATCTATCTGGGTGGTAAGTGGACTCCTTCGGAATATGCAGCACAGCTTGATCCCAAGCGTGAGCGCGATGTACTGTCGTATGCACAGAACGGCGACTTGCTGACCATCAACTCCGACAAGGCTGCAATGCAGGTCACGTTCAATACCAAGACGGGTGTGATGACCAGCTTCAAGTCGGGTGGCAAGGAGATGATTCACGAAGGCAAGGGCTTCGAGTTCGACTTCTATCGCAGCATTAGCAACGAGCGTATGGAGTATCCCCGCAACGTCAAGATTACCCCTGAGGTGGAGTGGGAGCGCGTAGATCTGGGTACCATCAAGGTGACCGTAAAGCAGACCGCCAACTTCGGTAGTCGTCAGGGCCGTCGTGGCAACGGTAACGGTGAGGCAGAGGAGATTCCTATGACCATTGTCTACACCGTACAGGATAATGGTCTCGTACTTGTCGACGCTGAGTTCGATGCGCAGAAGCTTCGCACGTTGCCTCGTCTTGGCTTGCAGATGAGCCTCGTTCCCGGTCTTGAGCAGGTGGCATACTTCGGCCGTGGTCCCATGGAGAACTACACCGACCGTAAGGATTGCGCTTTCCTGGGTCAGTATGAGACGACCGTTGAGGGCATGGCTGAGGAGTACATCAAACCTCAGAGCATGGGTGAGCGTTGCGACACCCGTAGCCTGACCGTGACGGATGAGAGCGGTAAGGGTCTTCGCATCTGTGCAGCAGAGGGCAGTTCATTCGGCTTCTGCCTGCAGCACTACACCGACCAGGATCTGTGGCGCACCAAGTATCTGCATCAGTTGCCCAGCATCCATCGTGCTGAAGCTATCCTGCATCTCGATGCTGCCCAGCGTGGTATCGGTAACGGTAGCTGTGGCCCTGGCCCCTTGCAGCAGTATGAGATTCCTCGTACCAAGCACACAATGCAGCTGATCATTGCTCCTGTAAAGTAAACTGAAAACAGCATATGAAGTTAGAAGGAAGAAGAGAGAGTTCGAACGTGGATGACCGCAGAGGCAAGAGTACCAAGATGGCTCTTGGCGGTACCGGCATCCTCGGTATCATCGTGGCTGCCGTGATGATGCTGATGCAAGGTGGCAGTGTGGAAGACGTCGTGAGCACTGTGACGCAACAAGTACAGAATGGTTCCGTCGCAGAGCAACCTGCCGAAGGCTATGAGTTTACGCCCGAGGAACAGGCACTTGCCACGTTCTCTAAGCAGATATTGGCCAGCACGGAGGACGTATGGACGTCAGTCTTCAAGAGCATGGGCAAGAAGTACACTCCTCCCACTATGGTGCTCTACACGGGTAGCGTGCGCACGGGATGTGGTAATGGTAGCGCCAGCATGGGCCCCTTCTATTGCTCTGCTGACCAGTGCCTGTATATCGACCTCTCATTCTTCTCCAGCATGAAGAAGCAACTGGGCGCCGATGGCGATTTCGCATACGCCTACGTGATTGCTCACGAGGTGGGTCATCATGTGGAATATCTGCTCGGCTCGTTGGAGCAGGCTCATGACAAGATGAGCCGCCTGAACGAGAAGGAAGCCAATAAGGTAAGTGTTCGTCTTGAACTGCTTGCCGACTTCTATGCCGGCGTGTGGGGTTACCACGAGAAGAAGACCTTCGGCTCGCTTGAGGATGGTGACCTGGAAGAGGCTATCCGGTGTGCTGAGGTCATTGGCGACAACTACCTGCAGGAGAAGGCTCGTGGCTACTCACAGCCCGAGAGTTTCACTCACGGTACCTCTGCACAGCGTATGAAATGGTTGAAGTTAGGTCTCTCAACTGGTGATATGAGCCGTGGTACGACCTTCGAGATGTCGGATTCGCAGCTGTAGGATGCCATATTTCGATTAATTTAGATGATTTTTGGCAAAAAGTTTCTTCGTTCGGAAATAAATTCGTAACTTTGCGCCCGCTTTTGAGCACATCCCCTAAGTGTGATGGCAAATTAAGCAAAAGAAAACTTAATTAGAGTAACACAAAAAACTAAAAGAAAAATGAAGAGCATTGACGTAAAAGGTACCGCACGCGTAGCCGGCGGTAAGAAGGCAGCTCGCGAGCTGCGTAAGCAAAACATGGTTCCCTGCAACCTCTATGGTGAGAAGCGTGGTGAGAATGGTCTCCCCGTAGCAGAGAGCTTCGCTTGCAGCAACGATGAGCTGCGTAACCTCATCTATTCTCCCCATATCTACAGCGTAAACCTCGACATCGATGGTACTCCCCGCAAGGCTGTAATGCGTGAGATCCAGTTCCACCCCGTAAAGGACAACGTACTGCACGTTGACTTCTATGAGATCAACGAGACCAAGCCCATCGTTATGGAGGTGCCCATCAAGCTGAATGGTCTTGCTGAGGGTGTTAAGGCCGGTGGTAAGTTGGCTGCTAGCGTTCGTAAGCTGAAGGTGAAGGCTCCCTACACTCAGATTCCTGAGGTGCTGAACATCGACGTTACCAACCTCGGTCTCGGTAAGGTTATTAAGGTGGCTGAGCTCAGTTTCGAGGGTCTCGAGCTGATCACTCCCGCAAGCGTAGTAGTTTGCCAGGTTCGTATGACCCGTGCTGCTGCTTCTGCTGCTGCCGCTGCAAGAAAGTAATCTTAGTTTACAAGGCATACGAGGACGGGCAATACCACAAATGGGGTGTTGCCCGTTGCTCATAATTTCACACGAAGGCACAAAAGTTATTTATGAAATACTTGATAGTTGGTTTGGGAAATATCGGCGACGAATACGCAGGTACGCGCCATAACATCGGTTTCCGGGTGGTGGATGCCATCGCCGAGACTCAGGGCGCTACGTTTCAGGACAAGCGCTATGGCCTCGTTGCCAGAACTCGCGTGAAGAATGCTGAGTTGGTGCTGCTGAAGCCAAGCACATATATGAACCTGAGCGGTAATGCCGTGCGCTACTGGATGCAGCAGGAGAAGATAGAACTGGCTAATATCCTTGTCATCGTGGATGATCTCAGTCTTCCTGTGGGCGCTATTCGTATGAAGCAGAGCGGAAGTGCCGGCGGTCACAACGGCTTGAAGCATATTGCACAGATGCTGAGTACGGAAGGCTATAACCGCTTGAAGTTCGGTATCGGTAATGACTACCCCCGAGGTGCACAGATTGATTTCGTGCTGGGTTGTTTCTCTCCCGAAGACGAGAAGATCATCGGTGAGAAAATACCTGTGGCTTGTGATGCCGTTAAGGCATTCGCACTAAGCGGTATGGCCTTTGCCATGAATCATTATAACGGTAAGTAAACCATGGAAGCGAGAATTGACAAGTGGCTTTGGGCCGCTCGTATCTTTAAGACCCGCTCGATAGCTTCTGCGGCTTGTAAGAAAGGACAGGTGAGTCTGCGTGGAGCGCAACTCAAGCCGAGTCGTATGATTAAGGAAGGCGATGTGGTGTCCGTTCGCAAGCCTCCTATTACCTATTCTTTCAAGGTGCTGAAAGCCATCGAAAAGAGAGTGGGGGCTAAGCTGCTGCCCGAAATCCTTGAGAATGTCACTTCGCCCGAGCAGTATGAGCTTCTGGAGATGTCCAAGATTAGCGGTTTCGTGGATCGTGCCCGTGGTACGGGACGTCCTACCAAGAAGGATCGCCGCAGCTTGGATGCCTTTGCTGCCGAGTCAGCTGACGTACCTCAGTTCTTCAGCGATCTGCCCGTTTTTGAGTTCGATATGGACGACAACGAGGAGGAGTAAGCCGCAAATTAACTTTTTTTTTGTAAAAAATGGTGTTTAGCATTGCTCGTTTGGGATAATTTTTGTAATTTTGTCGCGAATGTATTAATCAAATACCGAATTAAAAACATAATTAATCAAAATGAAACCTACACTTTTTCTTTTGGCTGCTGGTATGGGTAGCCGTTATGGTGGCTTGAAGCAGCTTGATACGCTGGGTCCTCAGGGACAGTGCATTATGGATTACAGCATTTACGATGCTATTCAGGCTGGTTTTGGTAAGATCGTTTGGGTTATCCGTAAGGATTTCGAAGAGCAGTTCCGTACTCAGGTGTTGGCAAAGTATGAGGGACACGTTCCCTGCGAGCTCTGCTTCCAGGCACTCGATTCTCTGCCCGAAGGCTTTACCGTTCCCGAAGGTCGTCAGAAGCCTTGGGGTACCAACCACGCTGTACTGATGGGTAAGGATGTCATCAAGGAGCCTTTCGCTGTGATGAACTGCGATGACTTCTACGATCGTGACGCATTCATGGTGATGGGTAAGTTCCTGTCAGAGCTGCCCGAGGGTAGCAAGGGCAAGTATGCTATGATTGGCTTCAGCCTTGGCAACACCTTGTCAGAGAGCGGTACCGTAAGCCGTGGTATCTGCGAGAATGATCCCGAGACTCACCACCTGACCAGCGTTGTTGAGCGTACCAAGATTGCTCGTCTGGAGGATGGTACTGTTGCTTTCCGCGCTGATAACAAGGAGGATGGTGAGTGGGTACCCGTTGCCGAGAACGCTCCCTGCTCAATGAACTTCTGGGGCTTCACTCCTGACTACTTCGAGCACTCTGAGGAGTACTTCAAGGGCTTCCTGTCTGATCCTAAGAATCAGGAGAACCTGAAGAGCGAGTTCTTCATTCCCCTCATGGTTGACCATCTGATCAACACCAAGCAGGCTACTTGCGAGGTTCTTCCCACCACTTCTAAGTGGTTCGGCGTGACCTATCCCGAGGATCGTCCCGAAGTGGTTGCTAAGCTGGCAAAGCTTCACGCTGATGGTCAGTATCCTGACAAGATGTTCTAATTTATATAACAAGAAGTTGACAATAAGGGCAGCGAGGCATTTGCTTCGCTGCTTTTATTATAAATAAATTACGGGAAATGTTTGGCTAAATCGGAAAAAAATCGTAACTTTGCAGCCGACTTGAAGACCAAGATGGGTTCTTAAAGATGCCTGAAAGGCTTAAATAACTCACACACTGCGTGTTAATAGCGCAAGCAGTTCCAGCGGGAAAGGCAATCGTGGTTAGTGAATCGCAGCGAACGGTGCTTCAAACTAAACAAAATTATTAATATTAACTTAAAAAACAGTAGAAGAAAATGGAAACTCTGAGTTACAAGACCATTTCTGTCAACCGCGCACAGGCCCAGAAAGAGTGGGTTGTGGTTGATGCTACCGATCAGGTATTGGGCCGTTTGGCAAGTAAGGTTGCCAAGTTGCTCCGTGGTAAGTACAAGCCTACTTTCACTCCCAACGCTGATACGGGCGACAACGTTATCATCATCAATGCCAGCAAGATTCAGATTACTGGTAAGAAGATGACTGACAAGGTTTATATCACTTATAGTGGCTATCCTGGTGGCCAGAAGCAGATGACTGCTGCTGAGATCCTCGCTCGTCCCAACGGTGCTGAGAAGCTCGTTCGCAAGGCAATCAAGGGTATGCTTCCTAAGAATAAGTTGGCTGATCGCTTGCTGGCCAACCTGTACATCTATGCAGGTGCAGAGCACAAGCAGGAAGCTCAGAGTCCCAAAACTATTGATATTAACCTCTACAAATAACAAGTGACAACAATGGAGACAATTAATGCATTGGGTCGCCGTAAGAGCGCCGTGGCTCGCGTTTATGTAACCGAGGGTACTGGTAAGATTACCATCAACAAGAGAGATTTGACAGAGTACTTCCCCAGCACTATTCTGCAGTACGTTGTAAAGCAGCCTCTGAATACACTCGAGGTAGCTGAGAAGTATGATATTAAGGCAAACCTGAACGGTGGCGGTTTCACTGGTCAGTCACAGGCTCTGCGTCTGGCTATTGCTCGCGCTTTGGTTAAGATTAATGCTGATGACAAGAAGGCACTTCGTGCTGAAGGCTTCATGACTCGCGATAGCCGTGAGGTTGAGCGTAAGAAGCCCGGTCAGCCCAAAGCACGTCGTAGATTCCAGTTCAGCAAGCGTTAATATTCTGCTGGATCTACGCTGTTTAGCATCTAAACCGACGAGATTCTTGACACCTTATATATATTATATGTGTGCGTAAGACTACTCGTTGGTTGATTCTAACAAAAAGAATTAAAAAGAAAGTAAACAAACAATTAAAGATTAAGAAAAATGTCTAGAACAAATTTTGACGCACTGTTGGAGGCTGGCTGCCACTTCGGCCACCTCAAGAGAAAGTGGAATCCCGCCATGGCTCCCTATATCTTCATGGAGCGCAATGGTATTCATATCATCGACCTGCACAAGACCGTTGCTAAGGTTGACGAAGCTGCTGAGGCTTTGAAGCAGATTGCTAAGAGTGGCAAGAAGATTCTCTTCGTTGCTACCAAGAAGCAGGCAAAGCAGGCTGTAGCTGACAAGGCTGCCAGCGTAAACATGCCTTACGTTAACGAGCGTTGGGCAGGTGGTATGTTGACCAACTTCCCCACAATCCGCAAGGCTGTGAAGAAGATGGCTAACATCGACAAGATGTCTCAGGATGGTACCTTCAGCAACCTCTCAAAGCGTGAGTTGCTGCAGATCAACCGTCAGCGTGCTAAGTTGGAGAAGAACCTCGGTTCTATCGCTGACTTGACCCGTCTGCCTTCTGCACTCTTCGTTGTTGACGTAATGAAGGAGCACATCGCAGTTCGTGAGGCTAACCGTCTTGGTATCCCCGTATTCGCTATCGTTGATACCAACTCAAATCCCGACAACATCGATTTCGTTATCCCCGCTAACGACGATGCTAGCAAGAGCGTAGAGGTTATCCTCGGTGCTTGCTGCCAGGCTATCGCAGAGGGTCTCGAGGAGCGTAAGGCTGAGCGTGTTGATATGGATGCTGCTGGTGAGGGTGAGGAGAATGAGGAGACCGCTGAGGCTCCCAAGCGTCGTCGCGCTCCCAAGGCAGAGGCAGAGGCTGAGTCTGCTGAGTAATAACTACCATAAAATTCAATTGAACTATGGAATTTACAATGACAGAGATCAAGAAGCTCCGTGAGATGACCGGTGCTGGCTTGGCTGACTGTAAGAAGGCTCTTGCTGAGTCTGAAGATATGGACGGCGCTGTAGCATACCTCCGCAAGAAGGGTGCTGCTGTAGCTGCAAAGCGTAGCGACCGTGAGGCTGCTGAGGGTTGTGTACTCGTTAAGGCTGAGAATGGCTTTGGTGCTATCATCGCCTTGAAGTGCGAGACCGACTTCGTTGCTAACAACGCTGATTTCGTTGCTCTGACCAAGAAGATTCTTGACGCTGCTGTTGCTGCAAAGTGCAAGACTCTCGATGAGGTTAAGGCTCTTACTTTGGATGGTGTTACTATCGCTGACGCTGTTACCAATCAGAGCGGTATCACTGGTGAGAAGATGGAGCTCGATGGCTACCAGACCATTGAGGGCGAGAATATCGCTACCTACAACCACATGAACCGTAACGGTCTTTGCACCATGCTGAACCTCAGCAAGGCTGTAGAGGACGAGACCGTTGGTAAGAACATTGCTATGCAGATTGCTTCTGCTGCTCCCGTAGCTATCGATGAGAGCGGTGTTGCTCAGTCTGTAAAGGACAATGAGGTGGCTGTGGCTATCGAGAAGACCAAGGCTGAGTTGGTTCAGAAGGCTGTTGAGAACGCTATCAAGAAGGCTGGTTTCAATCCCGCTCACTTCGATTCAGAGGATCACATGGAGAGCAACCAGGCTAAGGGCTGGATCACCGCTGAGGATGTAGCTAAGGTGAAGGAGATTATCGCTACCGTTGGTGCTGAGAAGGCTGCCAACCTGAACGAGGCTCAGATCCAGAACATCGCTAAGGGTCGTCTGAACAAGTTCTTGAAGGAGAACTGCCTCCTCTCTCAGGAGTATATCTGGGACAAGCAGTTCACTGTTGCTAGCTATCTCCAGTCTATCGACAAGGAGCTTACTGTCACCGACTTCAAGCGCTTCACTCTGAAGGCTGAGTAATCAGTTAAAAGTTAAATATTGATGAGCTGATAGGCATTTCTTGCCTGTCAGCTCTTTTTTCGTCTTCAGAGTAATTGTACTTTCGGGAAAAATGTGTAACTTTGTGCAGTAAATAGTTATTGTCGGCTTAATGAAGATATTTGCTGTAGGAATGAACTACCGCGAGCACAATAAAGAGCTCGCTCATACGTTATATAATAAGGAGATAGACTCTGTGGAGCAGTTGGGTGAACGTCCGCTGTATGATTTGACGGGAAAGCCTGTCATCTTTACGAAGTGCGACTCCGCCTTGCTTCGTCCTGGCCAGCCATTCTTCCTTCCTGCCTATACGCAGCAATGCGAATATGAGACGGAGTTGGTGGTAAGGATTGGTCATATGGGACGCAGTATTGCCGAGCGTTGGGTGCATCGTTACATCGATGCCGTGACGGTGGGTATTGACTTTACTGCCCGCGACTTGCAGCGTCAGTTGACGGCTAAAGGTTTACCTTGGGATCTGTGTAAAGGATTCGATGGCAGTGCATCGGTAGGTGAGTGGATTCCGTTCGAGGAGATACAAGATGTTCAAGATCTTCATTTCCACCTCGATATAAACGGGAAGACGGTTCAGCAAGGCCATACTGCCGACATGATACATTCCGTGCGCCGTTTGGTAAGCTACATCAGTCAATTCTTCATGCTCAAGACGGGTGACCTGATTTACACTGGCACACCAGCAGGAGTGGGCCCCGTACATATTGATGATCACCTGACTGGTTATCTGGAAGATAGAAAAGTATTAGAGTTCAATGTTAAGTGAAAGCGTTTCTGTTTGTTAAGTGAGAAAGATATTATACATATTTATCCTTTTGTCAGGCTGCATCTCGATGCAAGCCCAGTCTTCAGCGTCTTCCGATGGCATATTCTTCCTTGATTGGAAGTATTTGCCTATGGATAGCATTATCCCACGCTATACGGAGGTTATACCTTTGGAAAGCGACTATCGCAACTATGACTATCGTGTTTCCTTGCTCTATCCAGAATGGAAGGAGATGACAAAAGAGGAAATGCATAAGATGTCGCGTTGGGCAGATAGTCTCTCTTTTGATTTGCGTATCAATACGTTTGTCGGTGTAAATCGTGGAAAGGGCGTTTTGGACGTTGACTTTATCCCTGTCGTCGCACGTAACGGCCGATATTACAAGCTGATGAGTGCGAAGATGGAGATCAATCCCATAGAAACCAGTCCCACTTTCGCCTCCTTCGTGGTGGATGATCTTCTTCGCATGAAAAAAGCAAGTGGTAAGCTTGCTAAAGAAACGGCATCAGTTCGTGAACGTTATACTCGTCAGAGTCGTTTGGCAGAAGGTAAGTGGGTGAAGATTAGCATTAAGGAGGATGGTATGTATCGCCTGACACGTAGTGCATTGCAGAAGATGGGTTTTAAGAATCCTCAGAATGTGCATCTTTATGGTCATGGTGGCCATCGTTTGTCAGAAGTCTCTAAGCCTTCAGAGGAGTTTGATGACTTGCAGGAAGTGCCATTATATCAGACTGATAATGATACATGGCTCTTTTGGGGCAATGGTCTCGTTTATTGGAATAATGCAACTTCGAGTGCCGCAAATCCTACTCGTATCTTTAACCAATATGCCAATGCTGCCTGCTATTTCCTGACGGAAGAAGATGCACCTTCTAAGATAGAAACCGTCGAGAGTAAGGTGGATCCGAGTGCCACCATTGTGAGCAGTTTTGAAGATCACGTGCTTTACGAGAAAGACGAGTTTGCATACGCTCAAACGGGACGTAATTTGTTTGAGAATGTCAATTTTGCAAATTCTGGCAGTCGTACCTACAAACTCACTACGCCAGTGGCATCTTTAGGCAATGAGCGTCTTACTATAGTGTTTACTGCTGCGGCAAAGAAGAAGACAACTGTTACCCCGACTGTTAATGGCCAGCCTTTGTCAAATCTTTCTGTCTCAGCATTAGGCTCTTATATGGCTGGAGCAAGTGTTAGTGAGACATTTGATGTGGCTCAGTATGCATCAGGTACGGATTGGACTGTAAAGCTCAGTTCCACTTCGGGCAATGATGCTCATCTTGACTATTTGGCGTTACATTATCAAAGAGCGATTAATCCTGGACAATCCTTTGTGACGTTTAGTGGCCGAAGTTCTCGTTCCACCACATTTCATGTCAGTTCCTTTGGTGAAGGATATCAGGTGATGCGTATCGGTAAGCCTGGCTCTCCGGCTGTTTTGGTGAAAGGTGAACTCTCTAATGGTACGTGTCAGTTCACATCCGAAAATGGAAGCGACCGTTTTGTGTGCTTTAATCCCAAGCATTCCTATCCCCAACCGTCTGTAGTGGGAAGTGTTGAAAATCAGAACCTTCATGCATTGGATTCTTTGGATATGGTGATTATCATACCAGAGAGCGGTAGGTTGTACAGACAAGCAGAACGCTTGGCCGAGGCACATCGTGCCTACGATGGACTGCGTGTGAAAGTCGTTCGTGCCGATCAGGTGTATAATGAGTTTTCGAGCGGTACGCCTGATGCTACTGCCTATCGTCGATTGATGAAAATGCTTTACGACCGTGCAGATGGCGATGCCCTGAATATGCCTCGCTATCTCTTGCTGATGGGTAATTGCACCTTCGATAACCGTATGCTCACCGCAGCATGGAACCGCTATAATCCACAGGACTATCTGCTTTGTTTTGAGAGTGAGAATTCCTTCAGCGATACGCAGAGCTATGTGATGGAGGATTACTTCGGTTTGCTGGATGATGGGGAAGGTGTTTCACTGACGCGTGAGAAACCTGACCTTGGCGTTGGACGTTTCCCCGTAACTACGCCGGAAGAGGCTGAAATCATGGTTGATAAGGTTGTTGACTTTTTATCCAACAGTAATGCTGGTGCATGGAAGAACGTGGTACTCATGTTGGGCGATGATGGTGATAACAATAGTCACATGAAGTACTGCGACGATGTGGCAGAACGCATTATTGCTGATAATCCTGAACTGGAAGTCAAGAAGGTGATGTGGGATGCCTACACCCGTGTAAGTACCCTTTCTACCAATACCTATCCCGAGGTGACAGCTCTCATCAAGCGTCAGTTGGAAGAAGGCGTGATGTTAGTGAACTATACGGGGCATGGTGCTCCTTATGTGCTTAGCCATGAGGAAGTATGGATGACTCCAGACTATGATGCTTTCAAGAGTCGTACCCTTCCGGTTTGGTTTACAGCTGCCTGCGACATCATGCCTTTTGACGGGCAGACCACTAATCAAGGCGTAAAGGCCGTGCTGAACAAGGGTGGTGGTGCTCTTGCCTTCGTGGGTACGACGCGCACTGTCTATGCCAGCAACAATATGCGCCTAAATACCCATTTCTCTCGTTATATCTTTGGTACGGATGAGTTTGGCCGTCGTCAGCGATTGGGCGATGCCCTCCGTTTGGCTAAGATGAACCTTGTGGATATAGAATACTCTAATCTTGAGAACAAACTTCAGTATGCCATTCTTGGTGACCCTGCCTTGGTGTTGGGCGCTCCGTTGAACAGAGTTAAGCTTGATGCCATTGTCGATGCCAAGAGCGGTGAGAAGGTCGATGTGTTACGTGCCGGATTGGGAGTGAAGCTGCAAGGCCATATTGTCGATTCGAAAGGTGCGGAACTTACAGATTTCGATGGTGTTGTGTCTGCTCGCATTTACGATTCCATGGATACAATCACTTGTAAGTGTAACGATCCGCTCACTCAGGAGGCGTTTGTGTTTAAGGATCGCAGTTCGGTGATATATGCGGGTAGTGACTCCGTACGTAATGGTCAGTTTACTATTAGCTTTGTAGTGCCTAAGGACATTAAGTACAGCAACGCCCAGGGACGCATCGTGCTCTATGCCATCAATGACTCCCTTAACGTAGAGGCCAATGGCTATAAGGACGATTTTACGGTTGGTGGTTCTGTAAATACGAGCGACGAGGATGGTCCTGCCATTGAGATGGCTCTCAATGGAGAGATTGGTGGTACGGTAAATTCCACACCCTATTTTGTGGCTCGCCTCTCCGATGAAAATGGTATTAATGTCTCTGGCAATGGCATTGGTCATGACATCTTGCTTTCCATTGACAATAATCCCGAATGGACGTATGTCCTCAATGATTATTATGTGTCTGATTTTGGTGACTTTACGCATGGCAGTGTTGGCTTCGTTATCCCATCTTTGCCTGCAGGTCCTCACACCCTTTCGCTTCGTGCGTGGGACTTGCTGAACAATACGAATCTAGCAGAGATGGATTTCAATGTCGACCTTGCTTACGAGCCTAATATCCTGCATCTTGCTACTTCGCCCAATCCTGCTGTGACGCATACCAACTTCCTGCTTTCCTATGACCTTCCTGGTTCGGAGTGTGATTTCATGATTGAGGTGTTCGACTTCTCCGGCCATCGCCTGTGGATGACAGAGGCAAGAGGAACAAGCAGCACTGGTTCGGTTATTTTCCCATGGAATCTCCGTGTGGGCGATGGTTTTGGACGTATCAGTCCGGGTATCTATCTCTATCGAGCCACCATCAGTTCTGGAGAAAGTAAGAAAGTAACGAAGACGCAGAAGCTGATAGTAAATTAAAAGTTGAAGATTAAAAATTGAAAGGCTTTTGCACAATAAAAAAGGAAGTTATTCGTTATATATTTTATATGAAGACGAAAAACATACGTAAGAGCGTGTTGCTCACCCTGCTTCTTCTGGTGTTTGCCACTGGTATGAAAGCACAGGATAAGAAGAATATGTTCAACCCCGTGAACTATGGTGTTACCTCATTGGCCATTGCGCCTGATGCGCGTGCAGGTGCCATGGGTGATGCCGGTGTGGCTACCGAGGCTGATGCTAACTCACAGTATTGGAATCCTGCCAAGTATCCCTTTAATGTTGCTCGTGCCGGTTTGTCAGCAAGTTACACTCCATGGTTGCGTAAGTTGGTGAACGACATTAACCTGGCCAATGTGGCCGGTTTCTATCGTATTGGTGATTACTCTGCATTGAGCAGTTCGCTGCGTTACTTCTCATTGGGTGAGGTCATGCTGAGTGAGGCTGAAGATGCCATGAGCATTCGTCCTTACGAGTTCTCTTTCGACTTGGGCTATAGCCGTATGTTGAGCGAGTGTTTCTCTATGGGTGTGGCTTTGCGTTTCATCTATAGCGATATCACCTACGACTACACGGCTGAGTCGAGTGCAGGTAAGGCTTTTGCTGCCGATATTGCCATGTATCGCAATGGCTATTTCATGATGGGAAACCGTGAGTGCAGCTTTGCTTGGGGTTTGAATATCAATAACATCGGTTCTAAGATTACCTACGGAGGTGATGACAATGCTGAGTTTATTCCCACCAACCTTCGTTTGGGTGTCAACCTCACAATTCCTTTCAACGAGTACAATAAGTTCTCCGTCACGGCAGATGCCAACAAACTTCTTGTTCCTACCTATCCTAAGCAGAACGAAGGTGAGAGCGACGAAGATTACACTGACCGTGTACAGCGTGAGTACTACGACATTTCGCCTATCTCCGGTATCTTCAAGAGTTTTGGCGATGCTCCCAATGGTTTCAGCGAGGAGTTGCAGGAGATTCAGTGGAGTGTCGGTCTGGAGTATACCTATAATGATCGTTTTATGATTCGTGCCGGTTATCATCACGAGGCCGAGAACAAGGGTAACCGTAAGTATTTCACCGCTGGTGCAGGTTTCCACATGAGTGTCTTCACTATCGATGCAGCCTACGTTTTCAGTACAAGCCAGACCAATCCCCTTGACCAGACAATGCGTTTTACTCTTGGTTTCGACCTCGATGGTTTGAAGGATATGTTCAGTACGAGGAGAAGGCGCTAAATCCATCTTTTTATGATTAGAATAGGAATGGGATATGACGTCCATCAGTTGGTAGGACGTCGCGACCTCTGGTTAGGAGGCATAAAGATAGAGCATTCGCTGGGACTTTTGGGTCACAGCGATGCTGACGTTTTAATACACGCCATTTGCGATGCACTTTTGGGTGCTGCCAATATGCGTGACATCGGTTATCACTTCCCCGATACGAGCGATGAGTTTGAAGGCATCGACAGTAAGATACTTCTGCGTAAGACCGTTGAACTGATTGGCACTAAGGGATATAAAGTAGGTAACATTGACTGCACTGTCTGTGCCGAGGCTCCTAAGTTGAATCCTCACATACCTGCCATGCAGAAGACACTTGCTGAGGTCATGGGTGTGGATGTGGATTGCGTGTCCATCAAGGCCACCACGACGGAAAAACTCGGCTTCACAGGTCGCCAGGAAGGTCTCTCAGCATACGCAGTAGCACTGATTGAAGATTGAAAGTTGAGGTTGAAGATTGAAAATTGAAGATTGAAGATTGAAGGTTGAAAATTGAGAGATATGAGAAAGTTCCTTACTATATTATTGTTCTATACCCTGCCAATGCTTTTGTGTGCGCAGCGAACTCCTGTGGAGAAGTACGACTTGGCGCCTGCTTCTTATCAGAACGTCTTCCTTGACCATGTGGAGTACTTCCCCTCAAAGATTATCACTACTAATAGTGGTCAATATGTAGGGCAGGTGGATTTTAACAACAGACTTTATGGTTATGGCATGTTCATTAATAACGATGGATCGCAGATTGTCGGCATGTTTCGCAATGGAAAACTGTTTTTCGGTATTTCGATGTCGCGTGAGAATGCCATGGTAGGTAGTCCGGAGTACTATGCCAACTACGGTATGGAGACGGGGCGTCTCGACTACGTGTTGCGTTCTGATTCCAAGCAAGTCGTTGATGGTGAAGGGCTTTATGACTATGCCTTCGTTTCGATGCGCTATCAGAATGGCGATCAATATGTGGGTGAGATCTACCAGCGCAAGCGTCATGGCTATGGCATCTACTACTATGCCAATGGTGACATCTGGTTCGGTCAGTACAACAACGATGTTCGCTACGGTTTTGGAGCCCTCTTCGATGTCGACAATCAGATAACTCTCGGCTGGTGGGAGGGAGAGGATATCCGCCGCATCATCTCGGTCGAGAAGAAAAAGAAGTAAGAGGGGAATTGATAATTAATTCAACTTTTGCTTTCCTTCTTGCTCAGTTTTAAGGGCTTTTAAATGTAGTAAAAGATTTTGGACAAGGCCAAAATCTACACAAATACAGTCTTTGCAGCATCAGAAAATAGGCATTGTAAGGAGTATTTGCCATTCATGCAATGCTGCCTGAACAATGATGCATCAGCAAATTCTTGTACGATTACTATCGTATGGCTGTACAATAGTTATCGTATGGCTGTACAATAGTTATCGTATGGCTGTACAATAGTTATCGTATGGCTGTACGATAGTAATCGTACAGAACTTTGACCATACACTGCTCTCACGTTTTCGTGTCGTATCGTATATTTATTCAACTTTCGCTTGTGGCTCCACTCGGCTTGCCGCTTCGCAGCTCTCCTGTAGAAGAAAGTTATTCTGCAGAACAACTCCGCGACGGCATCTACAATACTTAGCTACCCCAAAGCCACCAACAATTGAAGCTTGCGAAAGTGGATTAAATATTTTTATGTAGAAAAATACAATTTTTGTTGGATAATTGTTTTTTTTTTTTATCTTTGCCGGCAAAATAATTGACTATTAATTTAAACAAAAAGTTTTATGAAAAAGTTTTTTGTGATGGCCGCCATGGCTTCGTTGCTCTTTGCTTGTGGAAATAAAAACACTGAAACCCAAAACGCAGAGACGAAAGATGTTGATGTCGAAATGGCTGAGTTGCCAACTGACGTGAAGGAGGCTATTGACCATAACATCACAGCAAGTATGGATGGTGCGGAAGTTAGTTACAACAGTTTGATGGATACTAACAATGATGGTAAAAACGAGATTATTGTTCGTGTCAAATCACCAATTACCGATGAATGTTCCTATGATGTCTATAGTTTTGATACTGACTACAACTGCTATATGAATAGAGGTGGTGGTGGCAACAGTACCAGTTCTATCAAGGACGACTACCTGGTCTATGAGCAAGGTGCCCTGCTGTTAGGTGAAGGCGTGAAGTCTGCTACTATTTACGTGCACCTAAGTGCAATGGATTATGTTACCAAAAATGTAATGGAGAATGGCTCGATAGAATACAAGGTATATCCCGAAGGCACCATGGAGCAGGATGCCATGGAAGCTTTGGCCAAGAAGCTGGATGCTGTAGAAGGTGTTGCTTGCGAGAGCATTAAGGAATGGAAAAAGATAAAGTAACAATATTATTAACCAAATTATTTGTTTATTAAACATGAAGAAGTTTTTTGTTTTTGCTATGGCAGCTATGACACTCAGTGTAATGAGTTGCAAAAAGGATGGTGCTAATGCAGAGAATTCTACTGCTGAAGGTGAGTCAACAGAAGTGGTTGCTGACGGTTTGGGTGCAGCTGCTCAGGCAAAGGGCGACTTACCCTACGATGCAAGTAAGGTACTTGCTGATGCTCAGAACCTTATCCAGTTCAGTGCATATTTCGATGGGTCATGCGAGGTTAGCTACAAGGCTATCAAGAATTCAGACCTCAATGGTGTAGCCTTCCGTTGCGTTCACGCCGACAAGAGTACAGACTATGTTGTTATGGTTTATGATAAGGACGGCAATATAGAGGATGTGTTAGCCACAGATGTATCAGCAGATGCTTCAAAGATTGGCTACAGCAAGAAGAGTCTGGTAGAATTCAGGGGAACCGAAGAAGATCCTATGTACAACTTGAAGGAGGCTGCTCAGGAAATCGAGATTACCTGTAATGGTAACGATTGGTTCACTACTTCTGGTCTTACTTCAAAGGAAATGACAGAGGGGGAGATGAAGGCTTACTACGAGGAGCACAAGGACATCACCTGGATTGACGAGAACACTGAGTGGGCCAAGTTCTAAAGTGCATTTCTAAAAAAACACCGGAGTTTGCATACATTTGCAAACTCCGTTTTCGTAGTACGCTCTCGCTCAAATAGGGAGCAGGGACGGTGAAACGCAACCTGCAGACAAGTGTTTACATATACTGTTTTGTGAAAGGCAAGCAAAGCATCGGCCTAAAGGCACGCTGAGCGATAGGGACTTTTGATGACGGTCAAAAAGTAAATGTCCTGCTGAATACTTGGCAAAAGTGGATACTATCGTCCTTATAACTTCGACTTTTGACCGTTGTCAAAAGTATAACTTCATCTAACTTCTTTTAACTTCTTTAGTTTCAACCACCCAAAGGGTGGGAAACTTCAATTAATAATTAACTCTTTCAGTTCCTCCCAAACCTTGGGGTGAAGCCATTCTCCTTGGTATTCCGGTGTTTTCATGGCAGCACGAATCTCTGTGCTGCTTATTTTGTATAGTGGAGCATTGACGAGGCGAACATTGTCGGGTAGGGTAGAGGTATCTATTTCATTGCCTTCGCGCGGATAGACGATGATGTCGTGGTGTGCCAGTATCTCTTCGGGCTTGTGCCATGAGGAGAAGCAGGTCCAGTTGTCGGCACCGATGACGAGCACGAAGTCGTTGTCGGGATAGGATTTACGTAGCGAAGCCAAAGTATTGACCATGTAAGAAGGACGTGGTAGTTGCATCTCGAAGTCGCTGACGTGCAACACGTTACTTTCCTCGACGGCCAAGCGTGCCAACCTTAGTCGCAACTCATCGCTCATCAGGTCGGCACGCTGTTTCAACGGGTTTTGTGGTGAGACGAGAAACCATAACTCGTCCACATAGCCCTCTTGGCAGAGCCATTCTCCTAACTTCGTGTGACCGAGGTGAATCGGGTTAAACGAACCGCCATAGATGCCGACTACACGTCTTTTCTCCATCTCGCCTTGTGTTTACTCTCTTGTGATTTTACCATCCTCCCAATGCACGGGGTGGTATCGGTTCTTTTTGTTCTTCTTGCGGCGCTTGATCTGCAGCATGAGGATGAAAAGGATGACGGCGAGAGCCAGTAGCAATCCTGCTATCTGGAACATGCTCTTCTTAGCATCTGCCGAGGTTGTTTCACCGTTTGAGAAGAATGCCAGGCACAGTGTGACGAGGCCGAATACAAAGGCCACTCCTGCGATGACCCCAATCGTCTTGTTGTTCTGTATGTCTTTCATTTGTTGTAAGTTTCTATATTTCGTAGCGCTTTATGCTGCAAAGGTACTCACAGTGTGGCTGCGAGCAGATAGACAAGGGCTCCCTGCCAGTTGATGGCAATCTCATTGCGTGAGTAGTCGTCCTGATTGTCAACCCAGTCGGTAGCGCTATGGCCTCCACCTACGAGATAGCCTGGCCATGGAGCCTCAATGCCATCAGCGCCACTACGGCGGTCATGGGGATGCATGGGAGGATTTACACCCACACCCGTGACGAATGAGCGGCCATATCCATTGTTGCCCAACAGGTAATCGGAGATACGCTGTATAGACTTCTTGTAAGTTGACTTATGGTTGAGCATGTCTGCCACGTGCAGGTTGATGGCCAAACGAGCCGCTGTACCATTGCATCCCCAATAGTACTTCTCTAGGGGGCATCCGTATGCATCGTTGGCTACACGTGTGGCAATGGCATCGGCATCATCGATGACAGCCTTGCGAATGCGGGCAACGAGTTCTGGTGAACGTCCTTCACGCTTTGAGAGGATATAGGTGTAAACGCCAAGGTTGGACACGTTCCCCCAATCCCAGTCGCTGTCAATCATGTTGCGGCGTGTTTGCAGTTGCTGCTCAAGGTCGTTGAGGTATACTTTCTCACCCGTTGCCTCCCACAACTCTGCTGCTGCCCATAAGCGGTCATCAGCATCGTGCGTGCCGTAACCTCCCGTTTGGAAGTCACCTTGCAGGAATGGCTTGTCTTTGGGATGTGCCTTGAGGAAGGTGTAGCTTCTGATGGCGGCAGTGAGACATTGGTTGGCATACGCTTTGTCATAGGGAGCAAAATAACGTGATGCCATAGCCATGGTGGCAGCGTAGTTGGCTGTTGCGGCAGAACTCCATACGGTGAAATATCGTTTTCCGTCATCCTCCTGTGGCATGATGAAACCAGAGAAGTTGATGCGTGTCAGCTTATGTGAAACTCTACCGCTGTGGTCGGGATACTCCATCTTCAACAGGAAATCCGACTCCCATTTTAATTCTTTAAGGAACTGAGGATAACCGGGTGCTGTTTCAGGCAAGTCAAGTGACACACGTCGGATGCGTGAACCGAAATGATCCCATGCATAGAAGAGCGATGCCATGGTGATGCCTGCATTGACTGTGTATTTGCCATAGTCTCCTGCATCATGCCATCCACCGCTTCCGTCACGACGATGGGTATTGGCTTGGCGTTCTGCTTCTGTCAGTTTCACGGCATCAGCATCTACGTAGGCAGTGTAACCATCTTCGAGATGGCAAGCATCGGTGTGATAATGGATGCCATTGTGCTCGCCGCTTACTGCTGTGCCACAACGCCATAGGTAAAATCCACGCATGGCGGTACGGAATGCATCGCGTTGGAATGTCTTATTGCCGGCAATACTGCAAAGTGATGTGGCCAGTGCGAGCGAAAAAATAAGTGTTCTTTTCATAGCTTCTGGATTATGTAGATTAACGAAATAACGTGAGTCCCTGTGCAGGGAACCCACGTTATAAAATAATGTAGAATTAGTATGCGAACATGGGGTAGTTAGCCATGATGGCATTTACCTCAGAGCGAACCTGTGCGATTACCTCCTCGTTCTCTGGATCGTTGAGTACGCGCTCGATGAACTCAGCAATCTTAATCATCAGATCCTCCTTGGCACCACGTGTGGTGATGGCAGGAGTACCGAGACGGATACCACTGGTCTGGAAAGCAGAACGGCTGTCGAAGGGTACCATGTTCTTGTTGGCTGTGATGTCGGCTGCTACGGGAGCCTTCTCAGCCACCTTACCGGTGAGGTCAGGATATTTGGTGCGGAGGTCAACGAGCATAGAGTGGTTGTCGGTACCACCACTGACGATGTGGAAGCCACGCTTCATCAACTCGTCTGCCAGTACGGCAGCATTCTTCTTGACCTGCAATGCCCACTCCTTGAAGGCAGGAGTCAGAGCCTCACCGAAGGCAACAGCCTTGGCAGCGATGACGTGCTCCAGAGGGCCACCCTGCTGACCGGGGAATACGGCGCTATTGAGCAATGCGCTCATCATCTTGATCTCACCCTTAGGAGTGGTCTTGCCCCAAGGATTGGGGAAGTCCTTGCCCATCAGGATCACACCACCACGAGGACCACGCAGAGTCTTGTGAGTAGTACTGGTTACGATGTGTGCATATTTTACGGGGTTCTCGAGCAAACCTGCAGCGATAAGACCTGCGGGGTGAGCCATGTCGATCATGAGGAGAGCACCTACCTCGTCAGCAATCTTACGCATGCGAGCATAGTCCCACTCACGGCTATAGGCACTACCACCACCGACAATGAGTTTGGGCTTGCACTCAAGTGCCATGCGCTCCATCTCGTCATAGTCTACACGACCAGTCTCCTTGTTGAGCTTGTAGCCAACGGGGCGATAGAGAATACCGCTGGTGTTGACCAATGAACCATGTGAGAGATGGCCTCCGTGATCGAGGTCCATGCCCATGAAGGTGTCACCGGGATTCAGTACAGCGAGGAACACGGCAGCATTGGCCTGTGCACCAGAGTGAGGCTGTACGTTAGCATACTCAGCACCAAAGAGCTCCTTGATGCGGTCGATAGCCAACTGTTCTACCTCGTCTACTACCTGGCAACCACCATAGTAACGCTTGCCGGGATAACCCTCAGCGTACTTGTTGGTAAGACAGCTACCCATGGCCTGCATGACCTGGTCGCTTACAAAGTTCTCACTGGCAATGAGTTCGATGCCTCTTGCCTGGCGCTGATGCTCTTTCTCGATCAGCTCGAAGATGGTGTTGTCTCTTTCCATTCTTGATTTAGTTTTACCTTAAATGTTACCTATTTTTATTTCAATTTTCAATTTTCAATTTTCAACGTTCAATCTCCTAGCAAAGCTTGACGTTCTCCAACTGCTGCTCGGTATTGCAGTAGTGGCAGTGCAGCGTGCCAGTCTCGTGGTTGGTTACCAGGAAACGTGTACGCATGGGCTCGTTGTTGGTGATGCAGCGGGGATTGTTGCATTTTACGATGCCCACGAGCTCATCGTTCAGTGTTACGGTCTTCTTCTCGACCACCTCGTAGTTGCGGATGATGCAGAGAGTCACATTGGGAGTGACTACGGCCAACTGGTTGAGTTCCTCGTCGGTGAAGAACTTATTGGCAATCTTGATAATACTCTTGTGGCCCATCTTCTCGCTCTTGAGGTTGAAGCCTACGGTTACTTGTGTCTTAGACTTCTCAAGGTGCAACAGGTTGATGACCTCGAAGATCTTGGCTGAGGGTATATGGTCGATTACGGTGCCGTTCTCAACGGCAGCTACTTGTAACTCTTTATCGTTTACTTTCATAATGCTTGCTGTGTATGGTTACAATATCGTCTTGTCGTTCTTTACGTCATCCAGCGTAATGCCTAAGGCATCGCAAATCAGAGCCTGACGGGCGAACAAGCCATTGCCTGCCTGCTGGAAGTAGTATGCGTAAGGTGTCTCATCGATGCTATATTCAATCTCGTTGACACGGGGCAGCGGATGGAGGATCTTCATGTTGGGACGAGCCTTGCACAGCATGTGCTCCTTCAGCAGATAGCTGTCCTTGACACGCTCGTACTCGATAAGGTCTGTGAATCTCTCTCTCTGGACACGGGTCATATAGAGGATGTCAGCCTGTGAGATGATGTCGGCGTTGAACTCCTTGTGCTCCTCAAACTTGATGCCATGCTCCTTGCAGTAGTCCTTGTAGTGCTTGGGCATAGCCAGTTCGTCAGGAGCGATGAAATGGAAGGTAGGGTTGAAATGGCGCATGGCAGTCAACAGGCTGTGCACTGTACGGCCGTATTTGAGGTCACCCACCATGAAGATGTTCAAGTTGTCGAGTGTGCCCTGTGTCTTGTAGATGCTATAAAGGTCAAGCATGGTCTGTGAAGGATGCTGGTTGGCACCGTCACCTGCGTTGACGATGGGCACGGGAGCCACCTCGCTGGCATAACGTGCTGCACCTTCCAGATAGTGACGCATGACGATAATGTCGGCGTAGTTGCTGACCATCATGATAGTGTCCTTCAGCGTTTCGCCCTTGGTGCCGCTGGTTACTTTGGGGTCGGCGAAACCTATGACACGAGCACCTAAACGGTTGGCGGCTGTCTCAAAACTTAATCGGGTACGTGTGGAAGGTTCGAAGAACAGGGTGGCTACTACTTTTCCCTCTAAAAGACGTCTGTTTGGGTGGTTCTCGAATTCCGTGGCCATCTCTATGAGATACTCGATTTTCTCACGAGAATGGTCGGCTATTGTTACTAAACTGCGGTTCATAAAGTCTATAGTCTTTTTTGCTGTTTACAATTTCGGGCTCAAAGTTACAAAAATGTTCTATAAGTTGGACGTCTTATTGCTGTGTTATTCCATATTTTTGCTTAAAAAATTAAAAATTCTGTTCGCGCACGTAAGAAAAAGAAATAAAATTTGTACCTTTGCAAAAATATTGTCCGAAATAAGATAGATGAAGAATATTCGTAAGAAATTTGTAATAACGCTGTGGGGCTTGCTCTTGTCAGTTATCATAGCTGTTATTGTCGTATTTGTGATGATTTTCAATGGCAAGATCGGTTATATGCCCGAATTGAACCAGCTTGAGAATCCTGTGAATAAATTTGCCTCTCAGGTGTACACAGCCGATGGTAAGTTGATAGGTACGTGGAGTTACTCCAGTGCCAATCGTATATTTGTCAGCTACGACCAGTTGCCTCCCACATTGGTGCAGGCGCTTGTGGCTACTGAGGATGAGCGTTTCTATGATCACTGTGGTATTGATTTTAAGGCTTTGGGCCGTGCCATTATCAAGCGTGGAATGATGGGGCAGAAGAATGCCGGTGGTGGTAGTACGCTGACACAGCAGTTGGCAAAGCAGCTCTATAGTGAGAAGGCTGAGGATACCCGCCAGCGTCTCTTGCAGAAACCTATTGAGTGGGTTATTGCCCTTAAGCTCGAACGCTATTACACCAAGGAGGAGATCATCACTCTCTATCTCAACTATTTTGACTTCCTGCACAATGCCGTTGGCATCAAGACGGCATCGAAGACGTATTTCAACAAGGAACCTAAGGACCTTACTATCAATGAGTGTGCCACCTTGGTGGGTATGTGTAAGAATCCCTCATATTACAATCCCGTTCGTCAACCGGAACGTTGTGAGCAGCGTCGTAATGTTGTCTTGGGACAGATGGTTCGATCTGGCTACCTGACTTCTGCGCAATATGACAGTTGTAAGGCTGAGCCTCTTAAACTCAACTATACGCGCCAAGACCATAAGGAAGGCCAGGCTACTTATCTGCGTGAATACCTTCGTCAAGTCTTGATGGCAACAAAGCCCAACCGCTCTGATTATGCCAGTTGGCAAGGCCAGAAGTTCTACGAGGACTCTTTGGCATGGGAGACCGACTCTCTCTATGGTTGGTGTAACAAGCACCAGAAGCGTGATGGTTCTTACTATAATCTCTATACCGATGGTTTGAAGATATACTCTACCATCGACTCACGAATGCAGCAATATGCAGAGGAAGCTGTATTTGAACATGTGGCTCAGGTCTTGCAGCCTGCCTTTGAAAAGGAACTCCAGAGCAATTCTAAAGCCCCCTATAACGCTAAGACCGATGCTGCCAAGCGTGAGCGTCTCATCGAGAGAGCCATGAAGCAGAGTGGCCGTTGGATGACCATGAAGGCTGCCGGCTGTAGTGAGGATGAGATCCGTAAGGCTTTCAAAACTCCTGTTGACATGACTTTGTATTCTCCCACAGGCGATGTGGAGACCACGATGACTCCCTACGATTCTCTACTTTATTACAAGAAGTTCCTTCGTGCCTCATTCATGTGTATGGACAACAGGACGGGTGAGGTTAAGGCCTACGTAGGTGGCTTAAACTATGCACATTTCCAGTACGATATGGCAACTCAAGGAAAGCGTCAGGTGGGTTCTACCATCAAGCCTTACCTCTATGCCCTGGCCATGGAGAATGGTATGACGCCGTGTGATGTCGTTCCCAATGAACGTCGCAGCTATGGTGGCTGGTGTCCCCGTGGTGGTGGCGGCGGTGGCATGATTACTCTGAAGTCTGCCTTGGCCTCTTCTAACAATGCCGTATCGGCTTATCTGATTGACCGTTTTACTCCCTCACAGTTCGTGGAGATTCTCCGCCTGTTTGGTATCAAGGATAGAAACATCTTCCCTTGTATGCCCCTTTGTCTGGGTGCTGTGGACATCTCACTGGCGGAAATGATAGGTGGCTATTCTGCTTTCCCCAACAAGGGTGTGCGTCACATGCCTATCTACGTCACTCGTATTGAGGATGCCGAAGGCAATGTGTTGGCAGACCTCTCCAACGGTTTGCCTCCTCAGTCAAAGGAGGTGATCAGTGCCGCATCTAGCTATCGTATGATTACACTGATGAAGGGTGTAGTGAATAGCGGTACGGGTGCCAGAATGCGTGGCAAGTATGGCGTCCAGGCTCCGATGGGTGGCAAGACGGGTACAACGAATGAGAACTCCGATGGTTGGTTCATGGGTTACACTCCTTCTCTCACTTTTGGTGCATGGGTAGGTGGTGAGGAACGTGACATCCACTTCAACTCCATGGCATACGCCCAGGGTGCTGCTGCAGCCTTGCCTATCTGTGCCTTGTTTATGAAGAAGGTTTATCAGGATGGCAGATTGGGTATCTCGCCCTTTGAGGAGTTTGATATTCCTGCAGATCACAATGACTGCGAGGGAATGTATGTAGACGATTATGGTCCCACGGATTTGGATCCTATGGGACTTGATGAACTCGTTGAGTATTAAGGAAAAGACTTTATAAGAAAATATGAAGATAATAGGTATTATACCAGCAAGATATGCTTCCACTCGCTTTCCTGGCAAACCTCTGGTCATGCTGGGTGGAATGCCCATCATTCAGCGTGTCTATAAGCAGGTTGAGGGTTTGCTCGACAAGGTGGTAGTGGCTACCGATGATGATCGCATATTTGATGCTGTTAAGGCATTTGGCGGTGAAGTGGTGATGACCAGTACAGAGCATCGCAGCGGTACCGACCGTGTCATGGAGGCTTTCACCAAGATGGGTGAGGAGTTTGACGTCATTGTCAACATTCAGGGTGACGAGCCTTTCATACAGCCTGATCAGATACGCTTGCTTTGCCAGTGCTTTGATGATGAGAGTGTAGATATTGCTACGCTTGTGAAGCCTTTCTGCGAAGAGGACGGATTGGCTGCCCTTGAGAATCCCAACAGTCCTAAGGTTGTCTTTGACAATCGAATGCATGCCTTGTATTTCTCCCGCAGTGTGATTCCTTATCTTCGTGGGGTAGAGAAGGAAGAATGGCTGAAGCAGCATACCTTCTACAAGCACATTGGACTTTATGCCTATCGTGCTGCCGCCTTGGCCAAGATTACGGCCATGCCTCAGTCTGTGCTCGAACTTTCTGAGAGCCTTGAGCAGTTACGCTGGTTGGAGAATGGTTGTACCATTAAGGTGGGTATCACGCAGCAAGAGACTATCGGCATTGATACTCCTGCTGATCTTGAGCGTGCAGAGCATTTCCTGAATAAAGACTAAATTTCACATCCGATATATTTATAAATATGAACATCAAGAAGATATATAAGACACTCCCCTTGGTATTACTCTTACCACTGAGCATGCAGGCTCAGCAGATCAAGATTGGTACGTATGTGTTCAGCGATGGAGCGGAATATCAGGGTGAGATGTTCAAGGGAAAGCCTTGGGGACAAGGTACGACTACTTTCAAGAATGGTGACGTGCATCAAGGAGAGTACGTCAAGGGTAAGCGCGAAGGCAAGGGTATCTATCAGTTTGCTGATGGTGAGAAGTACGAGGGTGACTGGACGGCTGATCAGCAGAATGGTTTTGGTACGTACTACTTTGCTAATAATAATAAATATGTAGGCCTTTGGTATCGCGACTTCCAGCAGGGTGAAGGTACCATGTACTATTACAACGGTGATGTGTACAAAGGCTTGTGGTTCCAGGATAAGCGTGAGGGCGAAGGCAGCTACAGCTATGCCACCGGTGAGTCCTATGTAGGAATGTGGAAGGGTGACAAGAAGAACGGCAAAGGCACCTTTAACTGGAATGATGGCAATAAATACGAAGGTTTCTGGAAGGACAACCAGATGAGTGGTAAGGGAACTTACACCTATGCCTCTGGCGATGTTTATAGCGGAGACTGGTTGGCTGACCTGCCTCATGGACGTGGCATCTACCATTTCCATAATGGCGATAAGTACGAAGGTGGTTACGTCAAGGGTGAGCGTTCCGGTGAGGGTATCTTCACTTTCGCTAACGGCAACAAGTATGTGGGTGGCTTCAAGAATGGCGACCAGAATGGTGAGGGCACCTACACTTGGAAGAGTGGGGCCGTGTACATCGGTGGATGGCGCAACAACCAGCCTCATGGTAAAGGTAAATACACTTGGGCCAATGGTGATGTATATGACGGTGCCTGGAAGAACGGTGTGATGGAGGGTGAAGGCGTGATGCGTCTGGCCGACGGCACCAAGTTCAAGGGTACGTTCAAGAAGGGTCTGAAGGAAGGTTATGGTGTGATGGAGGATGCTCAGGGCAACCGTTACGAAGGTAACTTCCATGAAGACCAGAAGGATGGCTCGTTCGTTGAGAAGGATAAGACGGGAAAGGTTGTTCGTAAGGGCATCTATAAGAATGGTGTATTTACAGGTAACTGATACTAATAAATCTGATAACATAAAAAACTATGGCTAAGACAAAGAAAGTGGCTGAGAAGAAGGCTCCTATGCTGAAGCTGTTAAAGAATGACAAATGGTTGCGCCCCTATGCAGACGCTATTGAGGGACGTCATCAGTATACGTTGAACAAATTGGCTGAGTTGACTAATGGCGGTAAGACTACCCTCAGCGATTTTGCCAGCGGCTATCTTTATTTCGGACTGCACCGCACTGACAAGGGATGGGTCGTACGCGAGTGGGCTCCCAACGCCACGGCCATCTATCTTGTGGGTCAGTTCAATGACTGGAAAGAGGATGAGAAGTATGCCTTCAAGCGCGTGAAGAAAACCGGTAATTGGGAGGTGAAACTTCCTGCAAAGGCCTTGAAGCATGGTGACCTCTTCAAGATTAGCGTGCATTGGGATGGCGGTCAGGGTGAGCGTATTCCTGCCTGGGCTCATCGCGTAGTGCAGGATACCGAGACCAAGATCTTCAGTGCTCAGGTTTGGGCTCCCGAGCAGCCATACGTGTGGAAGACCAAGAAATTCAAACCCAATACGGATCCTCTGCTCATCTATGAGTGCCATGTGGGTATGGGACAGGATGCCGAGAAGGTCGGCACGTACGATGAGTTCCGTAAGAATGTGCTGCCTCGTGTCATCAAGGATGGTTACAATTGCATCCAGATCATGGCCATTCAGGAGCATCCCTACTATGGTTCTTTTGGCTATCATGTCAGCAACTTCTTTGCAGCATCCAGCCGTTGCGGTACTCCTGAGGAACTGAAGGCTCTCATTGATGAGGCACATGCTAACGGCATTGCTTGTATTATGGACATTGTGCACAGTCATGCTGTGAAGAATGAGATGGAAGGTATCGGCAACTTGGCTGGCGATCCTTGCCAGTATTTCAATCAGGGCGATCGTCGTGAGCATCCAGCCTGGGATAGTCTCTGCTTCGATTATGGCAAGAACGAGGTGCTGCACTTCCTGCTCTCCAACTGTAAGTATTGGATGGAGGAGTATCATTTCGATGGTTTCCGCTTCGATGGTGTGACCTCTATGCTGTACTATAGCCATGGTTTGGGCGAGGCCTTTGGCGGATATGGCGATTACTTCAATGGTGGACAGGATGGTAATGCCATCTGCTACCTTACCTTGGCCAATGAACTGATCCATCAGGTCAACAAGTATGCTATCACCATCGCTGAAGAGGTAAGCGGTATGCCCGGTCTGGCTGCTCCCTTTAAGGATGGCGGCTATGGATTTGACTACCGTATGGCAATGAATGTGCCTGACTATTGGATTAAGACCATCAAGGAACTCAAGGACGAGGACTGGAAGCCCAGTTCCATGTTCTGGGAGGTGACAAACCGTCGTGAGGATGAGAAGACCATTTCATACTGCGAGAGTCACGATCAGGCTCTGGTGGGCGATAAGACCATCATCTTCCGCCTGGTGGATGCTGATATGTACTGGCATTTCAAGAAGGGTGATGAGACCTTCATGGCAGAGCGTGGTATTGCGCTGCATAAGATGATACGACTGCTGACCGCCTCAACCATCAATGGCGGTTACCTCAACTTCATGGGTAACGAGTTCGGACATCCCGAATGGATTGACTTCCCACGCGAAGGAAATGGTTGGAGCCACAAGTATGCACGTCGTCAGTGGAACCTCGTCGATAACCACGAACTATGTTTCCACTATCTGGGTGACTTCGACGAGAAGATGATTGATACTATCAAGAGTGTTAAGGGCATCCAGAAGACTCATGTGCAGGAAATCTGGCACAATGATGGTGACCAGGTGTTGGCATATCAGCGTGGCAACCTCTTGTTTGTCTTCAACTTCAGTCCTGTGAAGTCGTTTGACGGTTATGGATTTATGGTGAAGCAGGGTGCATGGGACTATGTGCTCAATACTGATGACAAGGCTTTTGGTGGTAATGGCTTGAATGATGACTCTGTTCGCCATTTCACTAATTTCGATCCTCTCTTGGCTCGTGAGAATAAGGGCTGGCTTCAGCTTTATCTCCCTGCTCGTAGCGCATGTGTGTTGCGACTCGTTGACGAAGAACCCAAGAAAGAAGCTTCAGATAAGACTTGCAAGAAATAATAAGTGGCTCGTGGCAAAACACATAACAAGCAGTCTGTGCGGACGATAAGCATCGTCTGCACACTGCTTTTTGCCGGTTTCTCATTTCTTTATCTTTACGCCTTCCAGGGGGAGATGATGCGTATGGTGCAGCATCTGCTTTCTGGGGGACGTACGTCTTATCATGTCCTGCTCTTTTCGTTATTGATTACGGTGGGCCTGACCATGTTGGGTTTGGTGTTGGCACGCTTCATCAGTCTACCAGGTCGTTTTAAGGCACTGGTTTGGATTCCATCCTATGCCGTCTTGGGTTGGTTGACCGACGTAAGTCTCTCTTTCATAGAGCCTTCTTCCCATAGTGTGGGATTCCTTCCTTTCTTGTTGCTTGCTTTGCTGTTCATCGGCTGTGTGGTGTTGCTCTCTCAGGTTCAGGAACCCCGTGTCGATAATTCTTCCTTCCAGACGATAGCCTGGCCTAACATGCTTTGCGTGGTGGTTGGAATGGCATTTACTGGTTGGGTGGGCAATACCAATCGCACCTTGCACCATGAACTGCGTGTAGAGCGTTTGGCCATAGATGGTGATTACGAGAAGGTCCTTCAGATTGGTGCAGACGATCCTAATCCTACTCGATGCATTATGTATCTGCGTGCATACGCGTTGAGCCGTCAGGGTGTATTGGGTGATAAACTTTTCCGTTACCCCAATAACCTGGGCAGTGAGTCGCTGTTGCCTGCTCCCATTGATAGTCTTCGTCCTGCCAATATGCCTTCTCGATTGCGTGGTTATTTGGGCGGTTTTCCCATACATGACATGAATGCCACTAATTTCCTGAAGTATATGGCTGGTGATACGGTGGTGGCAGAGCCCTTGAAGGACTATCTCCTCTGTGCTTTCCTGTTGGACCGTAACTTGCCAGATTTCGTGGATAGTCTCATTACTTACTATGGCCCAAAGGACAGTACGCTTGTCGCTGCTCCTGTGTCCGATGCGAAGAAGGGTAGTGGTACAAAGAAAAAAGAGAAGGAACCAGTTCACTTCTCTTCTCTCCCTCGTCATTTTGCCGAGGCTTTGTTGTTGTATAGTCGTCTCAACGAGAAACCTATTGCTGTGCTCGATGATGAAGACATTCTGCAGAACTATCTTGATTTCTCCACTTACTATCACGACACTCCCGACTCTGTAGAGCGTGAGACTCTTTGTCGTCGTTTCTATGAAGAAACTTATTGGTTCTATTACTATTTCAGGTAAATAACTTCTTTTAGATGTTGTTTGCCCATTAATAGTAATGCCTTGTTGATGCAGCTAATACGCCGATAATCATTAGCAGGATCATCAATACAAGTAGGATGATTAGCAAGATGCCTATGAACTTCACGATGAAACGGAAGTCGTTGAGGCCATTTGCCATGTATCTCTCATCTTTGGTCTTCAATGCCAGCTGGAAATTCTTTGCTCCCTGGATGGCACGTAAGTAGAGTATGAGCATTAAAACAAAGCTGACCAGTGATATAATAACCGCCACTGTCATGCTACTTTGCATTTTGGCATAGCCATATTGCGTGGCTACATTTCCGACTTGAACCATTGCTATGATCGAAATGAGTAGGGAAACAATACCGGTAATGATGCTGAGGTAGCATGTGATCTTTACCCATTGGCTAAAGGTTTCCATGTAACCTTGAGCTTCCTTGTTGACGACGAGGGGCTTGTTCTCTACTTTATGCTGAGTTGAGTTGCTGTCTGCGAATTGTGCGCCGCAACTCAGGCATTGTGTGGCGTTATCCTGCAGTGTAGCTCTGCAGTTGGGACAAAATTTACTCATGTTTATTTATATTTATATAATGTGTGGATGTTGACTTGAATTAACGTACGAAGGTCAATAGCAAAGTGACTACGGTGATTATTGTGGAGATGATACTCATGATACCGCTCATGACGGCAATGAAACGCAAATCCTTGAATCCACCAGCCACTTTGTCTTCTTCGCATCTCTTGATGGCATCTTGGAACCTGCAAGCTGCACGGCATCCTCGGAAACTGACATAGAATGCCACAATAATAATGATGAGGACAATGATGAGTGTGACGCTTGTGACTTGGCGTTCAGATGAAGAAATGCCATGATATTGGTTCATAGCAGCCGCTGCGAATAGAATAGCAATGAAATATAATCCAAGTATCACCATTGACGTGATGGTGATGAACTTGGTCCACGAGCAGAATGATGCCAGGTGCTTTTTCCCTTCCTCGTTGATAATCAGGTTATCATCATTGTTGACAGGGGAGGTGTAGATGGGGGTGGAATCCCCGATGCGTACTGTACTGTCGTGGTCCACTCCTTGCTCAGACTGAGGCTGAGGCTGCTGTATGGGCTCGGGGTGATATTGTATTGGGGGCTCGGGTTGAGGTTGCGGTATGGGTTCTGGTTGTGGCTGTTGTGTGGGCTCAGGTTGTGGCTGCTGTATGGGCTCTTCCACTGTTGGGGCAGGTTCAGCGGGGCTGATCAGTGGTTTTGTCTCCTCTGAGGGTTGTGGCTTGATGTCCTCTGTCGGAACAGAGTCGGATGTTGAAGATTTAACGGGAGGCTCCACCAATAGTGAGCCACAGTTGGGGCAGAAGCGGTTTCTCTCCGAAATGGGCGACCCGCATTTAGGACATAATTTACTCATGTGTTTTATGTTATTAGGGTTTACTTAGATTTGATCATAGTGAACGAGTTGGGTATCTTTACCAACTTCTTATTGACAACTTTCTTTACACTTACGCCGCCTTTTAGCTTGAGGTTATATGTAGTGTCATTCTCTTGAGTCAGAATGCATTCCTGTGTTTCTGATCCAAGGTCGTTGCTTATTCTTATGGTAGCCTCTTTGTCACTATTTATCTTGAAACTTGTGACCATCCATACACCGTAGATGTTACCTCCTAAGTAACCGTTCATCGGACCAAACATGTCCATGCCGGGCACGTTGACACTCTCTTCATAAAGGTCGATAATGAACTTCACACCACCCTCTGTGGAGTTGAGTTTGCACTTCCACGGTGTGTCAGGCGTTTCGCTTTGAGCAAAAGTGGTCAGGCATAGCAGCAATGCCATTACAATGGAGTAGAAACGTTTCATATTCAATAAATTTGTTTTCTTGCAATTCCAATCACAAAGGTAATTGATTTTAATCAATAAAAGTCATGTTTATCGGGAAAACTGCATAAAAAATGTTTTTTATTATAAAAAATGTGGTACCTTTGCGGCGATTTAAGGTTAGATAGATAGAAAAAGCATTATTTATTGATGGAAAACCAACAGTTAGTACCCGACTTCATTTTTGAGTCAAGTTGGGAGGTATGTAATAAGGTAGGAGGTATCTACACAGTGTTGTCCACTCGCGCAAAGACTTTGCAGGACGCACTTACCGACAAGGTTGTTTTTATTGGTCCTGATTTCTGGCAAGGCAAGGAGAATCCTCTTTTCTTGGAGGACAATACGCTTTTCGCCGATTGGAAGATGAAGGCTGACGAGGAGAAGCTGAATGTACGCGCTGGACGCTGGAATATTCCCGGCAGTCCTCTTGTTGTTTTGGTAGACTTCACTCCCTATTTTGCCATCAAGAATGATCTTTATGGTCAGGCATACGCCAGTTTCCATGTGGACTCAATCCATGCATACGGTGACTATGACGAGGCTTCGATGTTCAGCTACGCAGCCGGTAGGGTAGTGGAGAGCTTCTATCATTTCTATTTGGCTGAGAAGTATAAGAACGTGGTGTATCAGGCTCACGAGTGGATGACGGGTCTTGGTGCACTCTACATCCGTAAGAACGTACCTCAGGTGGCTACTATCTTCACCACCCATGCCACCAGTATCGGCCGTAGCATAGCAGGTAACAACAAGCCTCTCTATGCATATCTCAATAACTATAATGGAAATCAGATGGCTCAGGAACTCAATATGGAGGCTAAGCACTCCATCGAGCGCCAGACGGCTCACAATGTTGACTGCTTCACTACCGTGAGTGATGTCACCGGTCTTGAGTGCGAGGAACTGCTCGACAAGAAGTGTGATGCCATCCTGATGAATGGCTTCGAGGCTGACTTCGTTCCCAAGGCAGCAGCCTTCACCAAGAAGCGCAAGATGGCTCGTGCCAAACTGCTCGAGGTGGCCAATGCCTTGATGGGTACTACCCTTGATGACAGTACGCTGATTGTCGCTACAAGTGGTCGCTATGAGTTCAAGAATAAGGGTATCGATGTATTCCTCGATGCCATGCACCGTCTCAACGACGATCCCAACCTCCAGCGTGATGTCCTGGCTTTTGTTGAGGTTCCCGGTTGGCAGGCAGGTCCCCGTGAGGATCTGCAGGAGCGTTTGGCTAGCGGCATGATGTACAACACTCCCCTTGAGAACCCCATCATCACTCACAACCTCCATCAGTGGGATGGCGACAATGTGACTGGTATGCTCAACTGGATGGGTATGAACAACCACTACGACAGCCGTGTGAAGGTGATCTTCGTGCCCTGCTACCTCGATGGTAAGGATGGCATCTTCAATACCCACTACTATGACCTGCTCATCGGTAACGACCTGAGCGTATATCCCTCTTACTACGAGCCCTGGGGTTATACTCCCCTTGAGAGCGTGGCCTTCAAGGTGCCCTGTGTCACAACCAGCCTGAGCGGTTTTGGTATGTGGGCTAACAAGGTGAAGGGCGGCGTGAGCCGTTTGGAGGATGGTGTCGAGGTCATCGAGCGCAACGACTTCAACTACCACGAGGTGTGCGACGCTGTCAAGGACACCGTACTTCGTATGTCACAGATGAACAAGAAGGAAACCGACGCTGCACGCAAGAAGGCTGGCCAGTTGGCTGACAAAGCGCTCTGGAAGAACTTCATCACCTACTACTACGATGCCTATCGCATTGCACTCGACAACATGCAGACGCGCATGTACCTTATGAATAACTAAGAGATAAGAAATAATACAAACAACATACTTTAATTTAACATTTATGAAAATCAAAGCAAGCAACAGCAATCAGGCGAACTTCCGCCCTATTACCGTGAAGAGCAACATCCCTGAGGCGCTGAAGAAACTGGAGGAGCTGGCTCACAACATGTGGTGGGCTTGGAACCACGACTGCCGCAGCCTCTTTCGTAATCTCGATGAGGATCTCTTCGAGGAAGTAAAGCAGAACCCTGTCCTCCTCCTGGAGCGCATTGACCATGACAAGATGGAGAAGATGGCATCTGACAAGACATTCTTGAAGAAGATGGATACCGTCTACAAGTCATTCCGCGAGTATATGGACGTTGAGCCCGACAAGAAGCGTGCCAGCGTAGCATACCTCTGTATGGAGTACGGTCTGAACCAGACCCTCAAGATCTATTCTGGTGGTCTCGGTATCTTGGCCGGTGACTACATCAAGGAGGCTTCTGACTCTAACGTTGACATGTGTGCCGTTGGTTTCCTCTATCGTTTCGGTTACTTCACCCAGACCCTCTCTATGGACGGTCAGCAGATTGCCAACTACGAGGCTCAGAACTTCGGCTCACTGCCCATCGAGCAGCAGATGAACGAGGACGGCACTCCCATGGTTGTTGACGTACCTTATATGAACTATCATGTACACGCATACGTATGGCGTGTAAACGTAGGTCGTGTTAAGCTCTATCTGCTCGACACCGACAACGATATGAACTCTGAGTTCGACCGTCCCATCACTCACGCTCTCTATGGTGGTGACTGGGAGAACCGTCTGAAGCAGGAGATCCTGCTCGGTATCGGTGGTGTGCTGTTGCTCAAGCAGCTCGGCATCAAGAAGGACGTTTACCACTGCAACGAGGGTCACGCAGCACTGTGCAACGTACAGCGTCTCGTTGACTACGTTCAGAGCGGTCTTTCTTTCAACCAGGCTATGGAGCTCGTTCGTGCTTCTTCACTCTACACCGTTCACACTCCCGTACCCGCTGGTCACGACTACTTCGACGAGGGTCTCTTCAGCAAGTACATGAGCGGCTATCCTCAGCTCCTCGGCATCTCTTGGGACGAGTTCATCGGCATGGGTCGTATGAATCCCGAGGATCACAGCGAGCGCTTCTGTATGTCAACCTTCGCTTGCAACACTTCACAGGAGGTTAACGGTGTGAGCTGGTTGCATGGTGAGGTCAGCAAGAAGATGTTCAACGGCATCTGGCCCGGCTACTATCCCGAGGAGAGCCACGTAGGTTATGTTACCAACGGTGTTCACTTCCCCACATGGTGTGCTAACGAGTGGCGCAAGCTCTATGCTAAGCACTTCGATGCTAACCACTTGGCAGATCAGAGCAACGAGGAGATCTGGCACGGTATCTACAATGTTAGCGACGACGAGGTTTGGAAGACCCGCATGGCTCTGAAGACCAAGCTTGTTGACTACATCCGTGAGCAGTTCCGTGAGAGCTGGTTGAAGAACCAGGGTGATCCCAGCCGTGTAGTAAACCTCATGGACAAGATCAACCCCAACGCCCTCTTGATTGGTTTCGGTCGTCGTTTCGCTACCTACAAGCGTGCACACCTGTTGTTCACCGACCTCGAGCGTCTCGCTAAGATCGTCAACAACCCCAACTATCCCGTACAGTTCCTCTACACTGGTAAGGCTCACCCCGCTGATGGCGCAGGTCAGGGCTTGATCAAGAAGATCTATGAGATCAGCCAGCGTCCCGAGTTCCTCGGTAAGATTATCTTCCTCGAGAACTACGACATGCAGCTTGCTCGTCGCCTCGTCTCAGGTGTAGATATCTGGATGAATACTCCTACCCGTCCTCTCGAGGCTTCTGGTACCTCAGGTGAGAAGGCAGAGATGAACGGTGTTGTCAACCTGTCAGTACTCGACGGTTGGTGGTATGAGGGTTATCGCGAGGGTGCAGGTTATGCACTTACCGCAAAGCGTACCTATCAGAACCAGGCACATCAGGATCAGCTCGATGCAGCTACTATCTACAACATGCTCGAGAACGAGATCATGCCTCTCTACTATGCTCGTAACGCTAAGGGCTACAGCACTGGTTGGGTGAAGGTTATCAAGAACTCTATCGCTCAGATCGCTCCTCACTACACCATGAAGCGTCAGCTCGACGACTACTACAGCCGCTTCTACAACAAGCTGCGTGATCGCTCTAAATTGCTTACCGCTAAGGACAACAAGCTCGCCAAGGATATCGCTACCTGGAAGGAGACCGTTGCTGAGCGTTGGGATGCCATCAAGATTGTCAGCGAGAGCAAGCCTGAGGAGGTACTCAACGGCAACGTAGCTGCTGGTCAGAAGTACACCATCCGTGTTGTTGTTGACGAGGCTGGTCTGCAGGATGCTGTAGGTATCGAGCTCGTAACGCTTAACACCGATAAGGAAGGCGTTGACCACGTATACAGCGTTGAGCAGTTCAAGGTCGTTGGCAACGAGGGTAACCTCTACACCTTCGAGTTGGAGCACGCTCTCAACAACGCAGGCTCATTCAAGGTGGCATACCGTATGTATCCCAAGAACGAGAACCTGCCTCACCGTCAGGACTTCTGCTACGTGAAGTGGTTCAACTAATCAACCCTTTTCGTATGATCCATATAGAAAGGCTGGCTATTTTTGGCCAGTCTTTCTTCTTTTTTCTTGCCTTTTGAAGAAAAATGTGCCATATTATTTGCTAAAATGGCATATATCATGTATATTTGCACATTATGAAACGAAACCTTCTATCTATACTGTGCTTTTTTGCAACTCTCGTGGCACTTTCTCAGGGACTTTCTTCTAATAAAGGTTCTGACAAGGATGTCCTTATCGTCTCATCTTATTCTTCTTCCTATACCTGGAGCAACGAGATTCTTGCTGAGGCTCATTCCATACTGGCTCGCTATGGCGACGTAGCGTCCTATACCTACCACATGGCTATGATTGGCGTGGAAAGCGTGGAGGAACTGGATAGTTTGTCCGAGTCCATCCATACGATGTACTCCGCTGCTCCCGACCTTGTTATCCTTGTCGGTAGCAACTCTTTCTTGCTTATTCCTGATCTTGACGGCTATTGGCCTGATGTGCCTATGGTCATGATTGGAGGTTTCGACTATATGGGACCACGTGAGAAGGTGGTGAAGCGCATTCCTTTCGATATGTCCGAAGCGGTTCCCTTACAGGAACTGCGTCGCAAATACAATATCACCTTTCTCGGTCAGCCTATCTTTGTCGAGGAGACTAATGACCTGATTAAGACTCTCTTCCCCGATGTTCGCCATCTTTATTTCGTAGGAGGTGAGGACATGTTCAGTAAGAGTACACGTCAGGTGGTTGAGGATGATCTCAAGGCGAGGTATCCTCAGATCAAGTTTCACTCCATCACATCGGGTGAGATTACAACCGACAGTCTGGTACATTTCGTCAGTAGTCTCGACTCCCAGCATGATGCTATACTCTTCACCTCATGGCTTAACCGAGTCATGTATCGTGACCATCCTGTCATGATGAACAGCGTCATCCGTGTCTTGTCGGCTTCTGCGGCTCCCATCTTCATGGTTGGTGAAATGGGTATGGTTCGTCAGCCTGGCAATCGTATTGTGGGAGGCTGCTTTGTCGATGTAGAGGCTTTCAATAGGCAGTTGGACTTTGTCATCAATGATGTGCTGGCGGGTAATGCACCACGCGAAATAGAACCTTATATTAATATGGATTATGTGGCGACGCTGGAGTACACGACGTTGCAGGATTTCCATATAGACTCCAACCGTATTCCTTTGGGTGCTAAGGTCTATAACAAGCCCGAGTCGCTTTTGCGCCGATACGTTATCTACATCCTGCTCATTGGCTCCGTGGTGGGTGCGTTGCTGTTCTTCCTGCTCGTCCGTCTGCTTAGGTCTGAGCGCCGACGTCGTCACAACGAAGCGCTCTTTGCCCGTCAGATGATTCTGGCCAAGGAGAAGGCTGAGGACAGCAATCGTCTCAAGAGTGCCTTCCTGGCCAATATGTCGCATGAGATACGTACCCCGCTCAATGCTATTGTGGGTTTTACGGATTTGCTCAATAGTGCCGGTGCCGATGAGTTCAGCCCTGAGGATCGTGCCGAGATGGTGGATCTTGTACGTACCAACTCACGTCTTCTTACCACGCTCATCGATGACATCCTCACCGTCTCCAAACTTGAGAGCGGTAAGTATAAGATGTCATTCTCTATGGGTTCTGTTAATAGCCTCTGCCACAAGGCTATAGAGAGTGTGCGCAGTCGTTGCCCGCAGGGCGTGGAACTCAAGTTTGAGAGTACCTTACCTGATGATTATGAGATTAATACCGATGTCTTGCGTATGCAGGAGGTTCTTGTGAACTTCCTCACCAATGCCGAGAAGTACACCGAGGCAGGTAGCATCACAGTGGCTGCCTGTGAGGCTGATTCCGAGCAATGCAAGCTCTTGCCATTGCCTCCGGTAGGAGATAGGGTGAAAGGTGCCGTGGTCTTCTCTGTAGCTGATACCGGTATGGGTATTTCTCCAGAGTATGCTGACAAGATCTTCGAGCGTTTTGAGAAGTTGGAGTCTATTAAGCAAGGCACAGGTCTTGGTCTCAACATCTGCCGCCTTATCGCAGAAGGCTTACATGCGCACATTGCCCTCGACACCACCTACACCGATGGTGCCCGTTTCATCTTCATCCATCCCATCTACGTTTAAGACGCAGATTTCGCAGATTATGCTAAGGTCGAGTGCTTTATTGCCTGAGAAGGTTGTTGATGTGGATGCGACGTAGGTTGACGTTCTTGTTGTGCTCACGGTTCTCGCGTAGCCATTTGCGATGATCCAGGTAGTTGTTGTAATTCACCACAAGCGAGATGTATAGCTCAATGACGTCATCATCGGGAGTCTTTTGCACCACGAGGAGGCGGGGTAGGGCGAAGTAAGTCAGGGCGCCCAGTACTGCTACAGCCAAGATGGTGTTGGCTACACTGATGCCCATCGTCTCGAACATGCTGGAGAGAAATGCCAAAGCAGCTACCACACTGACAAACGAGATGACAGCCAACATGCTGTTGTTGTGCCAGAAGTTCTTCTTGTTGAGATAGTCGTTAGCCTTACCACAGATGTATTCGTTTATCTCACCGTATTTCAAACCGTATGCATCCATTGTGGGCATACCTTCCAAACCTGCTCGTGCAGCCTCCTCGGGTGTGATGAAGAGCTGACTACCATAACGACTGATGTGACGCCACACGGGCGTCTCCTTAAGTTGCTCTGTATCGTATTCTATGTAGTTTCTTAGTTTCATGGTTGATTTCTTTGATTTCAGTTGTTCTAACTTCTGCGGGGCGCTTTCTCGTACGTTTTGCGCAATCTCTTGCAGCTTCTGTGCGCCTTCTTGCAGCTTTTGTGCTCCCTCGTCACGTCTGTTCCAAAGCGATGTTGCAAGCCTGCTTGTCTTTCGCCATAGCACTTTTGCGCCCGCAAGGCTTTTTCTGCTTAATCCTTTTATCACTTTACCACTGACTACGAAGAACCGTTTTGCTTTCTGCTTGTTTTCTTCTATATCCATAAACGCTTCCTACTAAACATAATTGCCATTGAAATCATTGTATTTCGAACTTGTTAATCTTTGTTCCTCGGCTTCCCACGACAAGTTGGTTACCCACGACCACCGGCGAGGACTCGAAGTTATTGCAAAGCACCTCCTCGTAGATGATGTTTCCTGTAGAACCCTCGATGAGATAGGCACGGCCGCTGGCATCGCCGGCAAAGATGTAGTATTTGCCTTTCTCGTTGAGGAAACCAACGGGTGAAGACCATGCAAATTGCTTAAGCTGAGTGCGATAGACCACGTCGCCCGTGTTGCGTGAGAAAGCCGTGAATTCAGCCGTGTTGCTGGTGCCGCGCTGGCAGACATTGGCATAGATGAGCGAGTCGCAGTCACCACGTCCCAACAGCGGTGTGCTGTAGAATCCACCATCGAAGTGCTTTGAACCTATGTTGAGTTTCTTGCAGGGTATGTCGTTCTTCCAGATGAGTTCACCCGTCAGTCCGTTCAGTTTCACGAAATGGCTTTGTCCGCTGTTGCCTTGGTGGTCAACCTCGCATCCACAATATAAATAAGGTGTACCGTCCACAACCTCGCACACAATGCTGGCGTCGATGTCGTCGCCGTTGTTGTAGTGCCAGATGGGTTGCATCGTGTTCAGGTCAACACAGACGATGTGTCCGTTGTTCGTGCCATACCAACCATAGTTCTTGTAGATGCACACGCTATTCTCAATGCCGGCAGCAGCCCCGTTGTTGGGTTTGAAGCGAAGCGTGCTGTGCAGGCGCAATCCTTCGTTGTTGTCGAGAATCAGGTACTTGTAGAATGTGGCGTTCTCACCTGGCCAGAAGAGATACTTGCCTACACGCACCGGCGATGAGTCGAAGGCACCCCATTTCACCCACGAATTGCCGTCGCGTCCTGAGAAGAACGTCTTGCGGTGCGTGTTCAAGTCCCATGCCATCTGTCCCATCGGAGCCACCTTCGGTATGCCTTGTCCTACGTACAGGTTGCCGTTCAGCGTTGGGTCGAGACTCACACTGCCCTTGATGGGGTTGGTCACGTCGAGTGGCTTGCGCGTCTCTTCGCCCGTCTGCCAGTTCAGGAAGTACACCATGCCGCACAGCGAACCTACGATGATCTCCTCCTGGCTGAATGCTTCCGTCAGTGCGGGCGATGTGGCCTTGAACTGTTCCATACGCTCTTTGGGCCACTTCACGTAGACCGGTTCGCCCGTCCATCCCGAGCCTCCGCCCCACGATCCCATGCTCGTCTGCGTGCCGTCATATTTGGTGTCGAAACTCCACACTCTGACAATCTTCGTTGGCTCTCCCTTTACTGTTCCGCCAAAGTCTGCATCACGACGCAGACCGCCTCGGAAGGTAAAATAGCCATCCTTTCCGTCATACATCGTAGGATTGTCGTTCACCGTGCTGTCCCACATCACTTGATCCTCATAGCATACCCTCGGGTCGGACACCGTGTCGAACACCGTTACACTATACGTAATCTCGTCCACGCTGGCCAATGCCTCTCCGGGCAGCGGTTCGCGTTCCAGTCGGTATGCCTCTGCGGCAGCTTCTGCGGCACGTATCGAGTCGCTGTCCACGGCTGCCTCCTTGTCGAGAGCCTGCTGACGACCACTGCAAGCGCAGAGCATAATGCAGAATAATTTGGTAATGAAATATGTACGTTTCATAAACTAACTAATGCTTGCCTGTCGGCAATTCATGTTTGTCGTTCGGCAAAATTAGTGTTTTTTAACGTCATGACAAAATAATCGTGCAAGATTTCGGAAAAAAATAACAAAAGAACGTTTCCGTTATGTTTTTTTTCGTAACTTTGCAAATAACATTACAAATTATTCAACTGAAAAAGCATAGTACCATGAGTAGTTTAATAGGAGGACTCGTAGAGTCGGCAGCTGAGAATGCCGTAAGACATGCCGCAGAGGATAAGGTGAACGATACCATCGACAAGCAGGCAAAGCAGGAAACCACGATGGGCAAGGTGGCCAAGGGGGCACAGAAGGCACGCCACACCGCCGTAGAGGCTGAGCGAATCACGAACGTGGTGAGCAATATGTCGCATGGTGGCAGAGGCTTGGTGGATGGCATCGGCTATTTCCTCAACCGCATACTGAATATATTCCGATAATTCCACTTTTCCATACCTAAACTATTGATAATGACAAGAGAAGAAATCATCGACCTCATCAAGCGTGAGGTCATCCCTGCTATGGGCTGTACCGAACCTATAGCCGTGAGCCTTTGTACCGCATACGCAGCCGAGGACTTGGGCACCGTGCCTGAGCAGATCAACGTATTCCTGAGTGCCAACATCCTCAAGAACGCCATGGGCGTAGGCATTCCCGGAACGGGTATGGTGGGACTTCCCATCGCCGTTGCCTTGGGTGCTCTTATCGGCAAGAGCGAGTATCAGCTTGAGGTGCTTCGCGACGTTACAAGCGATGACGTGCGACGCGGCAAGGACTTCATTAATGAAGGGCGCATATACATCGCACTGAAGGAGAACATCGCTGAGGTGATGGGCTACGACGAGAAACTCTACATTGAGGTGGAATGTCGTGCGGCAGGCAAGTCAGCCACCGCCATCATTGCCAAGGAGCATACCAACCGCATCCAGCCCTCCGCTCTCTCCTCCGCTTCTCCCCTACCCTCATGCTGTGCCGGTCAGGAACACGCCTCCACTGGCGTCGACCTGACGCTTCGCCAAGTCTACGACTTTGCCACGCAGACACCCATCGAACAACTTGAGTTCATCAACGAGGCACGCCGTCTCAACGAGGCAGCAGCCAGCGAGGCGCTGAAGGGCAACTATGGCCATAGCCTGGGCAAGACGCTCTCCCGTCCTCTCGGGCGTGGCATCATGGGCGACAGCATCTTCAGCCATATCCTCTCGAAGACAAGTGCCGCCTGCGATGCACGTATGGCAGGAGCCAAGATTCCCGTCATGAGCAACTCCGGCTCGGGCAATCAAGGCATCGCCGCCACCCTTCCCGTCGTCGTCTTTGCCGAGGAGAACCACAACACCGAGGAGGAGCTCACCCGTGCCCTCATCCTCAGCCACCTGACGGCCATCTACATCAAGCAGAGCCTCGGTCGCCTCAGTGCCCTCTGCGGTTGTGTGGTGGCCAGCACAGGCAGCAGTTGCGGCATGACTTACCTGATGCGTGGCAGCTACGAGCAGGTAGCCTACAGTGTAAAGAACATGATAGCCAACCTTGCCGGCATGGTGTGCGATGGTGCGAAGCCCAGTTGTGCCCTGAAGGTGACGAGTGGTGTCAGCACAGCCATCCTCTCTGCCCTTCTCGCCGTTCAGAACAACTACGTGACGAGTGTCGAAGGCCTTATTGAGGACGATGTCGACCGCTGCATCCGCAACCTCACCCGCCTGGGTGCCGACGGCATGGTGGAGACCGACCGCATGGTGCTCGAAATCATGACGCACAAGGAATAGACGAACAATGTGCAATTAATTTTATGAGAAAACCGCCTCATATGGGCCAGACAGCTGTAAATGCTGCTGGGAGTGCCCCCGCAACCTCACCCGCATGGGTGCCAACGGCCTGGTGGAGACCGACCGCATGGTGCTCGAAATCATGACGCACAAGGAATGAACCGATGAACCAATATGAAAACAGACAATCAAGTCACATATACCGGATTAACAGATATTGATGAATACCTGATGGATACGCATGAATATAGTGACGCCAACAAGTTGATATATAAACACTTCATCTCAACGAAGATATACTCCAATGTCTATTCCTCCCTTACTGATCGCCTATCAATTTATCCAAAAGAGAACGATGTCCTATTGGCTGTGTTCAATGCAGCCTATCTTTGCAAGGCAGTCTTCGAATCCGATATGCTCGCAATGACCAAGATTGATCAGCATTTCATCACGATTAGGAATAGCATAGCCAAACATTTGGGAATCCGGGATAAAACGGATGACGGAGTGCTCTTCCTTACAGTTCATGCCATGTGTATGTGCTTCTGCATCATGGATCTGTCGTGCCACACACCAAAGGAGTGGCCCGACGTGCTTAATATCCTGTACATCTACCAAAGCATAATGGTGCGTGATTTTAGCGATTATCAGAAATATGAGCGCAGCATCTCAGCCTTCATCAAATACTACTATGAATTCGTTTGTAAAAGCGAGGAGTGGAACGAAATGAAGGAAGAGCGACTGGCGAATGTCGACTTTCCCCTCAACCGCAAACCAGAACTGGAGCAAAAGATTGTGGTGGAGATATTCAAGAAGTTATTCAGTCACTATGGCGTAAGTTTCAGGACGCAGGAGAAGGAGGCCGAATTCATTGGCCTTGCTACGGGATGGAGCAAGAACAAGATAAACGGATTGCTATCAAGCCCCTCCTCGCTCATACCCACACGCTATAAATCGAAGGTAGAACAGCTCAACGAAAAGCTAAAAGAAATGGGATTGGACATAGAGCTTACCACTATGTAGAAGATTTTTCCACTTATGTTTTTAGGCTTTACCACTTTGTAGATTTCTATTTACCACTTATAGAATATCTGTTTACCACTTATTAAATAACTGTTTACCACATACTCGATATTTGTTTACTATTTCGTCGAGAGTAGTATGTAGCGCATTGAAATTCAGTGCGCTATGTTGTTTTTATATTCAAATTTTCTTCGTATCTTTGCACTGTCAATCAGACAGTCGTTCTCAGCTATGTGTGATGTGTGCGCCTAACCAATGGCCAATCTCGAGAGGGTATACATTATTATATATACGCGAGGACGGTGAAAGTGATATAAAATGCAGTTCATCACGCGATATACATCAACTGACAAATTAAAAGAGTAATTTCGCATAAGGAAAATAAATAATAACAAATATGTCAAAAAAGGAAAAACAACCGATCGTATCCTTCTTCAATGCCGGATACATCAACGAAAAGAAAGGAGTGGCAGTGCTGCAGTGCAATCCCTGCAAAGAAGTCAGCATCATTGACATCTACAACTATGTGAGAGGCGACGAGGCACGCAAGGCAACCGAGGCACTCAGGGCCGAAACGGACGAGAAGAAGCAGAAGACGATGAAGACACTGTCGTTCTGCTATTGCACTCCATTCGGCACCTTCAGCTATCGCAATGCAGAGGGCTTGAAGGAGCCCAGCGGCATGATGGTGGTGGACATCGATGACCTCAAGGATGAGGTGCAGGTTATAGAACTGCGAGAAGCACTGCTGCAGGACAAGCGCTTCGAGACGGAGCTGCTCTTCATCTCCCCACGCGGACGCGGACTGAAATGGTTCATACAAGTGGGCGATATGGGTGGACGCACGCTTAAAGAGTTCTTCCCTATCGTAGCGCGCCATATAGCCTTCTGCTATGGCATCGACATCGACCCCAGCGGCAAGGACACTCCTCGTCCTTGCTATCTGAGCCACGATCCAGAGTGCTACATCAATCCTAAATACACATTATAAAACATTAAGTAACAGTTATTCATTATGACCAAACACAAAATGAATGACGGAAGCGTGAAGAACAGTAGCGACTTCCAGAGAGACCTGAAACATGTACAGACCGTTGTAGAGCGCATCCTTGAGAAGGGAGTCGACATTGCCCCATTGTATGACGATTGGGTGGTACTCGGCTTTGCCTTTTCCAACCTGGGCGAGGAGGGACGAAGCCTCTTCCATGAGCTCAGCAAGCTGCATGGCGACTACGACGCAGATACCTGCGACCAGCAGTACAGCAACTGCCTCATGGCTGCCAAGCGCAGAGCTGAGGGTGGAGGCTGCAAGGACACCATGGTCAGCATTGCCAGCTTCTTCAAGATGGCAGAGGGCTGCGGTGTGGACATCTCCCTCCCCGAGGAACTGAAGGGTAAGCCTGGACGTCCTCGCAAGGAGGGTAAGGAGAAGGAGGAGAAGGAACCTGCAGCCGTTAAGGCGCGCAGAGCCATCCTGAGCGAATACATGCTGCGCTACAACTGCATCACCAACATGATTGAGTTCCGCAAGCATGAGGATGGTGACAGTGAGGGATGGAAGCGCATGGATGACCGTGAGTTCGACACTCTCTATGCGGGCATCAAGCTCCAGGGCATCTACATCGGAGCGGGTGACGTCAGATCACTCATCTCGTCCATCGACATGGCACCTACGTACAATCCCTTCGTGGAGTACTTCGAGGGGTTGCAGCAGTGGGATCAGCAGACCGACTACATCGAGCAAGTGTTCGACTTCATCGATTTTGAGTCGGAAGAGGACAGAGAGTTCTGTATGCCACTGCTCAAGAAATGGTTCATCAACGCCGTAGCCATGATCATTGGAAAGGCAAACGACAACCAGCTGATGCCCGTACTCGTAGGCCCACAGCATATTGGCAAGACCTTCTTCTGCAAGAGCCTTCTTCCGCCAGAGCTCAGCGAATACGTACATGTCATCATGCCTGGCGACGATCTGCGCGACAAGGATGTGCGCATCGGTATGTCAGAGTTCATGATCCTCATCTTCGATGAGTTTGTTATCAACCGCAACTCTTCCAACCAGATGAAGGCACTGGTCAGCAGTTCGGAGGCTAAGATCAGAAGAGCATACGGACACTTTCGCGAGATCTACAAGCGCTTCGCATCCTTCATCGGCACCAGTAACGAGGAACGCTACATCGACCAACCTGAGGGTAGCCGACGCTACCTCTCCATCAAGGCGAAGGGCACGAAGCACATCCATGGCAACATCCCCTACGAGGGTGCATACGCACAAGCCTACTGGGTAGTACAGAACATGGACGAGACGGCCTACAAGACCACGCCCGAGGACTCTGCTGCCATCAGCAAGCGCAACAAGGAGCACACCGTACCGAGCCTATGCGAGACGATCATCCCACTCTACTACCGCAAACCTCTCCCCCATGAGCCTGGCCAGATGCTGCTGGCAAGCGAGATCATGTTCCGACTGATGCATTACCACTCATCTGAAATCAATCCCGTCAACTTGGGTAAGGCAATGAAGCAACTTGGGTTTGAACCAAAGAGGACTAACACTGGCTTCAGATACTACGTCAAAGAGGTCAGCCCAGAAGAGCGTGAGAATATCGCACGCGAGGAAGGCATTGCCTACAAGAAGAGCGTCGAGGACGCTCAGAAGGAGGAAGAGGAGAAGGCCCGACTGAAGGCTGAAGAAGAGGCTAAGGCGCAACAACAGGAACTGGACTTTGAGGCATCATCTGAATGTCCTTTCTGACATGAAGTGATAGATGTGATAGTTGTTTTCTTAGTATTCGTAACATAAATAAAAAAATACCTTTATAAGAGGAACAATTCTTATAAGGGTATTTTTATTTTTTCTAATAATATATATATAATCTTCCTTCACTTCTATCACCTTACTGCATCATTTTGTCTTCCGTCTCGCAGCGATACTCGTTCTGGCCCGCCGCGAGTCCGAACTGGAGCCGTAGCGGAACGGAAACGGAGCCGCACGGGGCACGGAAAATGAATCGATGGGGTCAGACCTAGGCTGTCAAGTTTGTTACAAATGGTGTACTAAAATCCCACGGCCATTGACATAGTCCTTGCTCTGCTAATACATGGATTTGTCAGAAGGTTTTCCTCCCTCCATTTTGTGATATCGCATAGTCTGGT
>JAZQQO010000059.1:0-70378 GCA_045629085.1 Bacteroidaceae bacterium | reverse complement strand
CCTTATGACGAATTGTTTAATATAAACTGGAATTTTAAGATGAAAACTTATATGCCCTTAAATGGGCTCAGGTGGAGTCGCGATAGCGGCTCTGCCCTCTGTGATACGCCTCAAAGTACCGTTTTCGGACGGCCTGGGGGAGGGGTCGAGGGTGGGGCTTTTACCTTCGGCAAGTTCTCCTTCGACAATCGTGACCGTGCTATCATCGAAGGCCTCTCCAACCTGACCTTCTGCCGCCGCGAGGATGGCAGCCGACTGATGGTGTGCCGTGGTGGTGGTGTGTGGGTAAGCCGTGACGGATGGCGCGATGCCTGGCATCAGATCAGCGATGCGCGCGTCTACCCCGACGTAGATGGTCGTTTCGAGGATCCCGTCGTGTGGCGTGACAGCATACAGTATCACCTCATCGTTAATGACTGGTTGGGTCGCATCGCTTGGTATGAGCGTTCACTCGACGGTTTGCATTGGATTGTAGAGCCCGGCGAGGCCTACGTCCCCGGTATTGCCCGTCATGCCGACGGCTCGAAGGAAGAGTGGTTTAAGTACGAGCGTGCCAAGGTGTTGCAGGATAGTGAAGGACGTGTCATGCAGATGAACTTTGCCGTCATCGACACGCTGAAGGATCAGGATCAGCCTAACGACCATCACAGTTCGAAGAACATCACGATACGCATGAACCGTGGCCTCCTGCTTTCTGTTCTCAACACCGCCCCTGTCAACACTGGCACTCGCAAGATAGAGTTGCTCGTCAGGGCAGAGGAGGGCTTCAATCCCGCTACCGATCTCGACATTGCCTCGCTGCGTTTTGGGTCATATAAGGAGGTAAACTTCGGTCGTGGTGCGAAGGTGAGCAAGACACGCCAGCAAGGCAATGACCTCGTGCTTATCTTCGATGGCAAGTTGACCGGCATCGATGCTGAGGAGTTTGCCCCCAAGCTTATCGGCAACGACAAGCAAGGCCGCCTTGTATGGGGTTATACCCGTCTGCCCGGCATCGACTATCAACCTGCCTTGCTCACAGCTCGCAAGCCTGTCCTCTCAAAGGATGGGAAGACACTTACTGTAGTGGTCGAAAACTATGGCCTTTCTGCCTCCGTGCCCGCCACCGTGCAGGTCTCTGCCAACGGCTCTTCACTGGGCGAGGGTAGCCTTGCCGCCTTGGCTCCCTACGCTAGCAGTAAAGTGACCTTCCAGCTTTCCTCATCCTTGTCTGCCGACGCACACTTTGATGTCGTCATCACTCCGCAGGACAAGGCTCCCATCAAGCATAGGTTCTAACCGGAAAAGAATCTTTGGTCGAATCTTTTCCTCGCGCGCGCACGCGCGCGCATTCCTAGGAAATTTAAAAAAGCCTCCACCCTCCACAATCTTTATTACAAATTATCATTCAGTGTGTTATATGTGTGGAGGCTACTTTCAAGCCTCCACGTTTTTGGTACTTTCTGCCCATTTTCCTGCTATTTTATAACAAATTCTAGTATTATCATTGCTATTTTCTGCTCTTATTCCCTGCATTTTGACCGAAGTCAAAAGCCGAGGGGGGTAGGGAGGCTGTTATTTTTCGCACAAGCATTCTCATTTCCCTACCGTCATATTGTGTTTTTCCCATGCTTCAATTTCCATTTCCCTACGCATGAATTCTCTACGCCACGCCCGACGCGTTTGTACGCCACGCCCGAGACGTATATACGCCACGGCCGTGGCGTATATACGTCACGCCCGTGGCGTAGAGAATACTTCCTGCGTAACACTTTTATTGTCAATACAGTAATACTGATTTCCATGCTTTAGGGGAAAATGAGGCTCATTTGATATTTGTAGTGATGGTTTATAAAGCGTCAAGGAGATAAACAGGTTCATCACTCCATATTCAGTATGACCCATATTTATCGTATTAAGGGTGAGGATGACTGTTGGTAAACTCAACTATGTTTTACGCAAATTTCAAGGCGCAAATGTCTCTTGATTTAAATTTATACAAAAAATGTGTTCATTTTCTGTTAGTTTAAAAAAAATGTATTATCTTTGCAAAGTCTGATGGACCATTTTGTGTTCCTGAGCGAAGGAAACCTGTCAGCTATCAAGACCAAGAAAGCGTTCTGCGCTATTATCCTTTGGATCGAAATCGCCAATTTCAAAGCAGAAGGATGATGAGTGACGAACGCCTATCCTGTATGCAACGTATGCATGCGGTTCCTGCGCCGTATTGCTCGAGCATATACGGCGTAGGTGTGGTGTTTCTTTTCATTTCTGCGATGGTGTTTGGCGATACCAGATTCAAGGTGAGCAAGGACTTACCCTACGCTTTTCTTGTATCTATTCTTGAACAGAAAACTTCCTGAAAAGTTGGATAATCAATAATTATACATTTAATTCCATGAAAAGAATAATACCTTTCTTTGCCCTTCTAATATCATTATTGTTTGGCGTTGGTACTGTCTTTGCACAAAACAAGACATCCCCCAAAAGAGTTGTTAAGACAGAAGAGAAGAGTTCCTTTGAGAAATCACCAAATGGGAAACTGCTAACTTTGATGTTGCAGAATGTAGATAAGGTACATCCTGACACTCCTGAGATGACATCTTTGTTGATGCAGATAACAGAACTAAATGGGCGTCTTTCTGATAATGACAAAAATGGAATGGAAGGTGTGCTGTACCAGCGTTTATGCGAAGCAAGAAAATCTGAAAAATATGATGAACTGAATACGCTTGCTTATATTTATACTTTTGTGGTTGATGAAAATCATCAGCATATTCCCGATGTTTTGTTTATGCAAGGGGAATTGAGCAGTTTTGAACCTTTTGATACTATAACATTGAATCGTTGTATTCAAGGTTTGGAAGAATATGGCAGTCGCACAGGACGTGTTCAAAAAGAACGAATTGGTCAATTGCAAGAGGCCTTTAACTATATTCGCAATCTTGTTCCTTTATCTAAAGACCTAGATGGCATTTGGGTTTCTTCTCTCGCAGATAGCTACAACAGGCCATATTTTATTATGCACGTCAATGATGGCCGTTTCACGATGAGTCCTCAGAGTTCTTATGTTGATGCTATGTCCCATAGTGCTTCCATGATGTATATTTATGCCCAATCAGTTGAGGATATAGGTACGAATAGCACATATCTATCGTTTTGCTCAGAAAGTATGCGCAATCCTAGCCCAGAGATATATCAGCTGGTGGCAGGTGTAAAGAATACATTAATGGAGGCCACCTATACGCAAATGATGAACAAAGCCGCCAAAGGAGGTACTGTGGCACAATTGGGAGCCAATTTTGCCTCAGGTTTGATAAATATGGGAATGGAAGCCCTTATCAACGAGATGATGACACCCAGTAAGAAAATCTACGTTACTGAAATGTGTGTTCACAAGGCTAACCCAGACGAACTCTATGTGGAGTGTAACTTACGTTATGTGTATATGAAGGGCAACAACGAACCTCAGATACAAGATGAAAACTGTATGTTCAAATTTCTGCGTTGGACTCCCCAGTCACGAGTGTATTTCAGTACTATTGCAGAAACAAGTACTCAAACGACGGTTAAGCCTATCTATCCTGGCAATTTTCAAAAGTATTCGGAGAAAGAATTACGCAAGCTGAAGAATGACAAGAATTGGGATTTTCGCAATGATTATCTTCTTTTGGAAAGAACTCGTGCTTTCAGGGCTTATAACTCTTTGATGCTTAAAAAGCTAATCTATCAGACGGAACAAGAAGCAAAGAACCAAGGATATCCTCTGCCACCTGGAGATGAAAATTTTGAGATGGTAGCCACGCTAGGAGTTACATTGATGTCCGAAAGTGAAAAGAATGAGTTCCTTCGCAAGGAAAAGATGCAGGCTACGAATGGAGTAGTAATAAAAAACTTTGATATGAATATGCCTGCAATGATATTTGGACTTAAGATAGGTGATATTATCACACATCTGGATGGTTACGAGATGAATACATCTGCTGAGGTAATTGACTTTGTACAAGGATTGTCTCCCTATGATAATCTGAAGATTAGTTATTTGCATCGTGGCAAACCGACAGAAAAAACAGTTGTTTTGAGTTATACATTAAAACCAGTAACACAATAAGTACTTTTTATGTTATGAGAAGAATAATAATGATTTTGTTTGTATATTTATTTATACAAGATTGTTTTGCTCAAAGCAGAGCGACTATCGAAAAGAAAGTGATTGAGGCACACGAAAAGGCGCTACGTGAGCATAGACAAAAGAAACAGCAAGAAGCAGAGAGTATGCAGAGACAGGCTGCTCAACAGCAGCAAATAAACCGTCAGGCTCAACAGTTTCAGCAAGCTGCTCAAAATATGCAGCAGGTAAACTCGAGTGATTATATGTCTGGAAGTCAGAACTTTCAGAATCGTGACATGCGAAACGCACAATCTAATGGTGCCCCTACGCGTGCTCGTGTACGACGCACCCAATCGTCTCAAAACAAACAATATCCTCGTGCATTTCAACCAGTTCAAAGAAATATTATCACGCATTATAATATGAATAATACGGGTACTGGTGGACCAAGTGTAGAATATGCAACCTATAGAAAAGTTAAGAACTTCCAGCCGTATAAACCGAAGAAGCCAACTCGTAAGACCGTTGTTCCAAAACTTCAGAAGGTGGAAATAACCTACCCTAATCATCCTGGTGAGATGTGGCCAAGGCAAGCTTCTGGACAGGTTGCGAATGCCTCATCGCAGGGTACAAGGAGCTCAAATACATCCCATACGGGTAACAGCCAAAGCAGTACTGGCTATAGATCGACAACTGGTATGCAAACTACAACTCGCTTCATACCTCAACCTATACAGCCTACAAACAAACCTGCAAAGGTTGCGCAAAATTCTAAAGGAAATAATCCTAGTGGTGGTGTAATACAACGTCGTCCTAATAATACCAATGCACAACAGAGTAACGGAGCTAAAACTACCGCTCCTCAGTCAAATGGTCAAGTGCAAGGGAGTCGTACAGGGAACAACTCGACAACTTCAGCAGGTAAAGCTCGGTCGGGTGGCAATGGTAATAATGCAGGTGGACAGCGCAAAGTAAACAATTCTAAAGCAAATCAGGTGAGAAAAGACATCAAGGTGTCATTGGGGAGTGGTTTGAAAAATAAGAATAGAACGTCAACGGAAATGGTTGGTGTAGTACATAATCCATTTCTACAATCAACCACAAGAGAACTTAGCCCACAAGAAGAGTTGGAACGTATTAAAGAATTATCACAGGTACAGCAAATGCAAAAAAGTGAAATGGTAAACGGAAAATGAAAAAACGTATATTTTATATCTTTCTACTGGCTTTTTCCTCTCTTCTTGCCAGTGCAGATGACAATGTCATAATATCAAATCAAGAAGAAGGACTGGATCTGCTAGTTACTCGTGATTCTCTGCCTTACAAGGAAGGTGACTTCCTTGTGCTTCATGGCATGGGGTTGTTTATGCGAAATGACCACGATTTTACATCGTTAGATGCAGAGAAGTGTCCAAACATCAGTCGATTCCATTTGAAAAATCGTTATCGATGCGATAATCTTTTTACTTACAATGGGCAGTTTGTGATGCAATGCGAAAATTATTTGCTTCACTTAAGCGGAGACAGCACAAACGTTATTGTGGAGATGGAAGACGAGGATTTTATGGCACTTCCGGGACAGAATGGACTGTTTAGCATTCTTACATCACAGATAAATGAAGAACCTACCAGTAGCACAGACAGTGTATTATATGTATGGTCGCTTTATGACTCCACAACAGAAGAATTAACGGTGCAAAAAGCATTCCCTGATCCTATTAAAGATGTTATCTGTGTAGATGAAGATGATTACTTCATTGTTACAGGAACCGCAATACTTCGTTGCAATACAGAGGGCACATACCTGATGGCGGAAGCAGGCCAGCCTATTCTCAGTGCTGCTATCACAGATACAGATCTCTATTTTGCAACTGCTGAAGCTGTCTATAGAGTCTGTGATGATGGTGAGTCCTATCCCCTTATTGTTGGCAATATATACGCTATGTTTATTGATCAGAATCGTATGTATTTAGTTATGGAGGATGGTAATGTGTATTGGCAAGATCTATGATAGGTAATAGATGATTATTAATTTAAAAATAACTACAGTAATGAAAAAGAGACTATTAGCAGTAGCTTTATGCTTAATGTGGCTTGTGCAAGTGAATGCTCAACTTATTAGTGATGACTCTCCTGTAACCGTCAAACATGACATTGGTAGTACAGAGAATTTCTTTAACCTTGGCGTCAGCTGGACACATGTAGGTGGAAAGAACAGTTTTGGCGATTATAGTCATGATGTTAATATGAATGGTTTTGCCATTAACATGGATGCTTTCTCCAATATCAGTAAGGGAAAAGAAACTCCATTGTTTCTTCTGATTGGTTATGACATTGGTTTAGCTTTTGGTGAGAATAAGGCAGATACACGACGAACCAATATGGGTATGACTGTAGATTTGCATGGTGGAGTTGCTTACAAGTTGCGTATGGGGAAGAATTGTTATTTTACACCATATGGAGGCCTGAATTTCAAAATAAATTGTCTTGCTTCGTCAGTGATTGGTCATGATGAAGGAAATACAATCAATTTTTTCAAAACAAAAGCTGATGACGATACACACGAGATTCCTTATAGTGACAAAAAGGCTAATCGAATACAGCCTGGTCTTATCCTAGGAGCTATGTTTCAATTCAATCGTATAACGCTGTCATATAGATACTTGCCAGATTTTATTCCTTTCTATAAGAACGGAGATAACAAGATCAGTTTTAATACCCATCTGCTAACTCTGGGCTATGCTTTGCATATTTGATATGCAAGAATCAATGAATAATAAACGGCTGTTCTATAATCTCTTATGTACAGCCGTTTATTTGTATTTAGCATGAGCATTAACTAACGTGCGCAAGTCCTGAGTGAGCCCTAATAGCGGGAATCGCATGGCCCAAGGTAAGGGTTTTTGCATAAATTGTAAATCGAACGCAGAGACGCACTTTTGGCGATGGCTAAAAGTCGACACGAAGTTTTTAATAAATATGGGGGAAAAATTGAGATAATCTTTGCGTCTCTGCGTCTTTGCGTTTAATACTTCTTGTAACTTGGTTGTTTGGCGTAATTATGGTAATGTTGAACCCTATAGCCCGTAAGAAGAATTCGCGTCTCGAAATTTGCGTTAAATTTGCGTCTCGAATTAGCGTTTGCGGTAGCCCATCCCTTCTCCGCCTTGATTGTTTTGGCCTCGCCGACGCAAATCCGTGGACGTAAATTAAGCAAATTCCGCACGGCTATCTTCAAAGTGAAGGCCTAAATGCTTTTACAGGCCACTAATTTTTATTCCCACACCGATCAATTGTTAAAAAGCGTTCTGTTGTTTGGTAGTTTAAATAGAAAAGCTTACCTTTGCGTTCAAATAAAATTGTAGAACTATGGGTAGCAGCGCAGCACACGAGAGATACATTAACTTCTATACCGACTTTGCCTTCAAGAAGCTTTTCGGTACCGAGGTGAATAAGGATTTGCTTATCAGTTTCCTTAACTCCCTGTTTGAGGGTAAGGAGGTTATCAAGGACTTGTCCTATCTCAATGTAGAGCACCTTGGCAAGGCCATAGCCGAGCGCAAGGCAGTTTTCGACGTTTACTGCGAGAACGAGAAGGGCGAGAAGTTCCTCATCGAGATGCAGAAGGCAGACCAGGAGTATTTCAAGGATCGCAGCATCTACTACAGCACGTTCCCCATTCAAGAGCAGGCACCTCAGGGCCGTTGGAACTTCCGTTTGAGCAAGGTGTACACCATAGGCATCCTCAACTTCAAGATGGATGACAACGATGAGTACATGCACCATGACGTGCAACTTGTGGACAAGGCAACGGGTGAGGTGTTCTACGACAAACTGACGTACATCTATCTTGAGATGCCCAAGTTCACGAAGACGGAGGAACAGCTTGTCACCATCTTCGACAAGTGGTTGTATGCCATTAAGAACCTCAGTTCGCTGATGGAGCGTCCGGCAGTGTTGCAGGAAGCCGTCTTCCAGCACTTCTTCGAGCAGGCAGAGATAGCCAACTTCTCGGCCGAGGAGCGCAAGACGTATCATGAGAGCCTGAAGGACTACTGGGACATGTGCAGCGTGATTGAGACCGCCGACAAGAAAGGTTATGCCAGAGGCCATGAAGAAGGAGAGAACCATAAGGCAGTTAGCATTGCTAGGAAGCTGTTGTCAATGGGTATGTCAAAAGAGCAAGTTGCTCTTGCCACAGGTTTGTCAGTCGGTGAGTTATGTGATATCTGATTGCAAGTGAAGCGCCTATGATAAAAGCCAAGTAGGTCGAAATGTAACAATATCATTATAAATATGTATAATTATGCAATAAATGTTTGGTATATCACAAAAAAGCCGTAACTTTGCAACCGATTTTTGAGCTTCTTTGCCCAATACTAACCAATTAACATTAAGCTATTCTGTTTAAGGAACAACATGAGCGAAAAGACTGTTCTTTCTAACGCATTGTGTATCAAGCGAATGGGGGGGGGGTAACTCCGTATCTCCCGCATTATCTCGTTGTTTCTTATACCAGAACCATCCCCACTCACACCATACTTACGCACATAGTCTGTGCTTTAAGACCAGAAAATGGCAGCAAACGTCCCCGCACGTTCGCTGCCTTTCTTCGTTGTATCCCTAACCGAATATCGAAACAAACAAATAAATTATTAATCTAAAATCAAACAAAACATGAAACAAAAATTACTAAAAACATGGCTCATGCTCGTGTTGCTGCTCGTAGGGGTGGGGACGACGTGGGCGGAAGAGTATGTGTACGATTTCTCTACGAATAACCTGTACACATCTTCAAATCTATCCACAAAGGTCTCAACAGGAGGTTCCAATACTTTGAACACTTTCTATTATAGCAATGGAGATGCTTTTATAGGACATGCATCAAAAGTATATCTTAGTAGTGGTTATTTGATGGCGCAGAGAAATGGAAACACAGGTGACTGTCGTGTCCTAACACTTCCTACATACAATAATCAAAAAATCACCACTATTAAGATTACCAGTTCGGCTTCTGGTGGTGCACCTAAAGTAGCAATAATCAACTATAGCAACTCAACGTTGTCAACCGTGGTTTCTGGGCAAGATTGGACAGCAAGTACAAAAAAAACATACACCTACAATATCCCTACGGCACATCAAACGAAAGAACTTTCGTTAATGATTACGGGATCAAATGCTCAAATAACAGGAATAACTATTTCAACAACAGCAGATGCTCCTACAAACCCTTATACTGTAACTTTCAACGCAGGCACAAACGGTACATGCTCAACTTCTTCTCTTACCGAAACCAGTGTTGGCGCTGGTGTAACTCTGCCTTCATGTACGGCTAATACCAACTACACTTTCGCAGGTTGGTCAACATCTTCTACTCCTACTTCTGCAAACGCTGGTAAAGCAGGTAATACATACAAACCCTCTTCAAATTGCACCCTTTATGCTTATTACACCTATCAGGCACCTTCACACGATGCGAAGTTTTTTGTTAATGGTCAGCAATATGGTGAAACTCAGTCAGTAGCTGAAGATGCCGCAATCACCTTCCCTACAGAAAATCCTTCAATAGATGACGTAGTCTTCATCGGCTGGACAGAAAGTGAGATTTCAGGTACACAAGACAATGCTCCCACTCTTGTATCCAGCAAGAACATGGGTAATGCAGATGCTAATTTTTATGCAGTGTTCGCAACGGCAAGTGGTAGTGGCGCTTCCGGTTCTTATACATTAGATTACAATAATGAAAGCGCACTTTCTTCTTCAACAGACTGGGGATCATATGGAACTGCCTACGAATATACTGCATCTGACGGAAGTAAGTGGGTTGTCAAAGGATTCAAGAACAAGGGTATTCAGTTGAATACTGGCAAGAATGCCAGCATTAAAGTCCCCGACTGTCCTGGAGCTATTTCTTCTGTTGTTGTAACTGGTGCTAATGTAACATATTATTTTTCAGAATCTGATTATACCGGCAGCAATGGTTCTTCAATAGCCAATGCACAAGGTACAACTGCGACAATTGACCTTTCTGATAAAAACGTCAACACCGGTTATATTTATACCTCAGCTTCTTCTGCAGTTACCAAAGTAGTTGTCAATTATGGAGCAGGTACCACCTACTCCGACTACTGTACAACAGTTTCTGCCAAAGCAACCGCAACTCTTAATATTGCTGACGCAGACAAGAACGTTGCTCTTGGCTACAATGGCACAAAGAACGTGACAATCAGCGTGAATGAAGCTGAATACGACGGTACACTTACTGTTGCTTCTTCTGATGAGAAGGTTGCAACTGTATCTTATACTGGAACTACCGCAACTATCAAGTATGTTAGCGAAGGCGAAGCTTACATTAGCGTAACCGCTCCTTCAACTGCCAACTACTATGCTGTCAACGTTCCCCAGGCCATCAAGGTTACAGCAACCGACGATCGTCAGGAGGCAACTGTAGCCATCGATCCTACTACCATCTCGGTTGACAAAGACGCAAGCGCAGATTACACTGTTACGACCACTTACGATGGTACTATTTCTGTAGCATCCAGCGAGGAAAGCGTTGCAACCGTTTCTTACAACGAAGGCAAGGTTACCGTTAATGGTGTTAGCGTAGGCAAAGCAACCCTTACCATCTCTGGCGAGGGCACTGCTAACTACAAGCCTTTCTCTAAGGACTTCACTATCACTGTAAACAAAGTGGTACCTGTGGGTATTAAGAATCTGCGTAGTCAGATTACTGCTACTTCATCTTCTGCTGCAAACGACTATGAGGCAAGAATTGTTGACGCTGTTGTAACCTACGTTAGCAATGGCTCAACACCTACTATCTACATCGAGGATGATGAGGCAGGTGTTGCTATTTACGCCAAGAACACTGGTCTTGCTGTTGGTGACAAACTCAATGGTGTTGTCTCTGGTAAGGGCTACATCTATTCCGGCCTAACAGAACTTACATCTATTACCGGTTTCGAGAAGGTAAGTGATGCAACTGTTCCTTGTACAGAAGTTACTCTTGCTCAACTTGAGGAAGATGGCATGGAGGCTTGGGAATCTCGCCGAGTTATCGTAAAGGATCTTACTATCACCTCTACAATGAGCAGCCGTAATGCTACTGTCGAACAAAATGGCGTATCAATCAATGTTAACGAGAAAGCGAGTGGTTGTACAGATGGTAAGCTAGGTAGCTTTGATTATCAGGTAAATTCGATTGTAGGCTATTTCCAAGATTACAATTCATCTAATCAAATTTGTGTATGGTCTTCCAAGGATATAGAAGTCACCGAGAAGGCCACTACTGAAGTTGTTTTTGCCCTCGCAGCAGGTACTGGCACAAACGAGAACCCTGTAGCTTTCACCATTGGTGAAGACAACACCTTCCCCACTGCTGTTGTTAAGGATGGCGAAGGAAATGAGATTGCAGGTGCTACCGTAACTTATTCTACTGGCAATGGTGCTTTTATCAGCGTAGATGCAGAGACTGGTGTGGTAACTCTCAAGAAGTATGCCTCAAAGAGCAACAACGTACACGTTACCGCAACTTTCGCAGGTAATGCTGAGTACAAGTCAGCTACAGCCGACTACTATTTGACTATTGCGAAGGGTACACCCGTCATCAGCTTCGCAGAGCCGAATGTGGAGGTTGCACTTGATGGAGTCGCAAACCTTGCTGCTACTGTTGACGCCAAGTATGGCTCACTCGCAGTCACTTATACTTCAAGCAATCCTGCTGTAGCAAGCTTTGCTGATGCTAATAACGCAACTCTCACTCTTAACGCAGAGGGTACTACAACCATTAGCGCAAAGACTGTAACCCACGATGCATGGAACCAGAGTGAAACAGTTCGCTACACCCTCACTGTTACTGCACCTACAGCTGGCTATGCAATTGTAACGCTCAATGACTGTGGCAACGACGTGGAAGGCTATACCGAACCTATAAAGGTTATCAATGGTCGCGCAATTACACTTCCTGCAGCAACTACCATTAAGTCTGATTATACCTTCATAGGTTGGACTTCAGCAGGTGAGGTTACCAAGACCACTACCGCTCCCGCACTCGTAGAAACTAACTATACAGCTAATGGTGACGTAACACTCTATCCTGTATTCTCGAAGGAGGAGGGTGATGGCAGTTCTGACACGGAAATTGGTTGGGTACTCAAGGGGCTCAACGAACTTGACTTGACTTCAACTGTTGTGATTGCATCTACTAGTGGCACAACTTCTAAGATTCTCTCCGGCGATCAAACAACTACTACCTACTATACAGGCCGCGATGCTACTATCGAAGATGGAATTATCACTTCCAATGTTCCATCTACTTATGAATGGACAATGAGCGAAAATGGAGGTAATTACTATTTTACAAGCAACAACGGTTACCTCTTCAATAAGGGATGTTCATTCAGTAACTATGAGCGTTGGGCTCTTACCGCAAATGGTGAAAAGACCTATAGCATGGAAAGCCTCGGTGGTAGTCCCTACAACCATTCCGGCAGCTACGTTTATCTTGACAATAACACGTGGAGTATGACCACGAATGCTGCACTCAGTAAGATTCAGTTCTTCCAGGTTGGCGAGTATACTGTTCCCGGTTCTTCAACCACCTACTACGTAAGCCGCACGATGAACGTCCTCGGACTTGACGAAAATGCAACTGAAATTGCAGATATCAATGGCGAGTACGACAAGGTTGTTGTAAAGCGTACTATCAAGGCTGGTAACTGGAACACTCTCTGCTTGCCCTTTGCTATGAATGCAACACAGATTGCTGCAAACTTCGGTGCAGATGCAGAGGTCAAGTTGCTCACGGGTTTGACTGTAAATGGTACCTCATACACCATGAATTTCTCTGACACTGACGAGATCGGTGCTGGTCTTCCTTGCATGATTCGTGTAAGTAGCCCTGTAAACACTATCACCGTTGAGGGTGCCGTTGAGGTAGATACAACAAAAGATCCTGAAGATTCAGCAGAAGACACCTCTAAGAATAACCTCGTAACCTTCGTTGGTAGCTATACCAAAGCAGATGTTCCTAAGAACGAAGGCAATTACATTATCAGCAGCAACAAGTTCTACTATGTTGACTCTGCTGTTACAAACAAGGGCTTCCGCGGTTATTTCAACCTCTTCTCATTGAATGGCACCAGCGAAGCAAAGGCTCTGTCATTCAGCTTTGATGAGAATACCACTGCTATTGAGAATGTAAACGTCAACGGACTTGATGACAACAATGTGTTTGATCTCTCTGGCCGCAAGGTTGTAAAAGCACAGAAGAACCATCTCTACATCAAAAATGGTCACAAGTATTTGGCAAAGTAATCGGAATATTAACTGTTTGGCCGTAACACCATGTTGCGGTCAAACATTAAAAAAACATGAATAAAATGAAAAAGAACTATATCAATCCTAAGACTACTTGTATCGAAGTAGAGTTAGAGCAACTCATTGCTGATAGTTTAACGGGTAATGGCCTGAACGGCACAGGCTATGGTGGTAAAACGAGTGACCAACCAACTGGCTTTCCTGATGGCGGTGAAGTCAAAGCCCAGGGCTCCTTCAACTGGGACAACGAATGGTAATACAGTTAACTCGCATGTTGTGAGTCTTCGGCTACATGCCGGAGCTCACACCATGCAATACGATACTTTATAGAGGCGAAAGCCTTTAGAAGAATTTGTTTCATAAGCGCCTGGGGTTGATGTGAATCAACGCGCTTGATATTTGTTTTAATTAATAAAAAGACGGACTTACTCGTGAGAGCAGGTCCGTTTGTTTTTGCTACAGAACGGTAATCTGCACGTTTTAATGAAATTATTTGATCTGAAATAGATATCGCTGTCGCTTAACGTAAGCGCAAATTTATCGTGAATTTTCGTAAATTTTCTTTCATCTTGATTAACAATTTTCGGTAATTCGCGTTAAATTCACGATAATTCGCGTTAGCCGAAGGCAAAAATAACGTAAGCATCCAGTAAAATACACATTGTAGCAGTTGTAGAACTGTTGTACCTTTGCACCCGCAATATTGCAACAGAACTACAACTGCTATTATTATGAGCAAAGAAGGATTTGTAAGATTACAGCTTCGGAATCAAAAGAGTGGCAAATAATACGATAACGAAAACGATAACCAAATGAGCAGGTGACATGCCAAAATCCACATCCAAAAGCAGAAAACCACTAATAAATTGCGTACAATTCAAATAATAACCTTATCTTTGCATGCAAAGAGCACACAAAAAAAGAAACAAGCAGAAGCTATGATAGTATTACCCATTCTCTGTGCAGTTGGAGCCATAGGTTCCGTGGCAGGCCTCGTTGGACTCATTCATGTTATACGTGAGAACAAGAAACTGGACAATATCATAAGCGCGACAAAATGACAGTCACATTCCTGCGCGACACCAGCAAGATAAGCTACTAAACTTTCCCACCCTTTGATAATTGATGCTAAATTGCTTATAATGAGCAATGAATAATGAGTAATGAGTAATGGGATTTAATGAGAGGCTGGCGCTGTGATATGCTAAAGGACGCACATTGTTGCTCATTATTAATTACTCATTGTTAATTATTAATTGCCCATTAATTACATTGTTGTTCAAGGGTGAGAAACTTCAGTAAGTTATGCTGTGTGGGCTACTTGTCTTCTGTAATTACCTCGAGGTCCTCGTAGGCGGCACGTTGTTTGTCGCTCATTCCTTCGGCATCGAGGCGGAGGAGTGAGGTGTTGACATCGGAGCAGGTGATGGTCTGCCAAATGGGGTTGTTGATGATGTTGCTGAACTCACCGTCGGAGAGGCGTTTCCACTGACCGTCGACCATCGCCCAGAAGCTGTAGTTGGTAATGATGCCCTTGGCGCCCTGCTGCTGAGGGGGCAGATAGCGAAGGCCACGGACGGTGCGTGTGCTGCCAAGGTCGATCATGATGGAGTGGGAGGGGGCGTCGTTGCTGCCGACCATGAAGACGTTGAGGGCAGAGCTTCGCTTCTCGCCCGTAAGTGCTGCATCAGCTTGAAGGTCAGGTGCATTGTACACGCCCAATTCCGTGATGAGAGGCTCTGCCTTGGCGTCGGTGATGGTGAAGCGTAGTTGCGTGGTGGTGATGCGAGGGAAGCAGATGATGCGCTTGCGACCAATGGTGGTCAGGCCGTCGCCGTTCTCGACAAGCATGTCGCGCAAGGGTTGCCACTGCCCATCGATGAGGGCTTCGAGTTGGAACTTCTTTACGCGCTGTCCCAGGGCGATATTCTCGCAAGCCATGAAGCGGTTGGTGGCTGTGGGTTTAGGGAAGGTGATATAGACCCCCCAGCCCCCTTGAGGGGGAGATATGCTGTCGGCGGGTCGAGGAGTAGAGGTCTTAACATCTCGGTTTTTCGATGGCTTGATCTTTTTGATTTTCGCCTTTTTGGCGAGATTGTGGGCAAAGGCCTCCTGTATCGTCTGTGCCATGAGAGCACCGCGAAGGCTGTCGGTGGGATGGATGCGTCCGTTGGGCATGATGGGGAAGTTGAGCAGCAAGGTGCTGTTGCGTCCTACCGATTTGTAATAGGTGTCCATCAACTTGCTGAGACTCTTGACGTGGCCATCTTCGGTGGTGTGATAGAACCATCCCGGTCGGATGGACGTGTTTGTCTCGCCAGGCACCCACACGTCGCCATTCTCTACGCCGAAGTGCAGATCGCCCCATTCGGGATCCTTCGTACTGCTCATTAGACTCCAGTTCGTCTCACCGATGTTGCCCGCCTCAGTACCTACCCATCGTAGGTCGCCACGGCGGTTCGCCCCGTCGTTCCAGATGAGGCAATGAGGTTGCAGCTGGCGTATCATCTCATAGGTTCCATCCCACTGGTAGTAGGTGAGGCGGTCGATGTGGCGTGTCTCGTTGGCACCGCCATACCATCCGCTTCCGCCATTGGCTCCATCAAACCACACCTCAAAGATGTCGCCATACTGCGTCAGCAATTCGCGCAGTTGGTTGCGGAAGTAAGTGACGTATGCCTCACGTCCGTACTCGGGGTGGTTGCGATCCCAAGGTGAGAGGTAGACGGCAAACTTCAGCCCATACTCCTTGCAGGCATCGGCCAACTCGCGCACTACATCGCCCTTTCCATCCTTCCAAGGCGAGGCCTTCACCGAGTAGTCCGTGTAGGCTGAGGGCCACAGGCAGAAGCCACAGTGGTGCTTGGCAGTGAGGATGATGCCCTTCATGCCGGCATTCTTGCAAGTACGTGCCCACTGGCGTGCGTCAAGGTCAGAGGGATTGAAGAGAGCAGGATCCTCGTTGCCGAAGCCCCACTCCTGGTTGGTGTAGGTGTTGAGCGAATAGTGCAGGAAGGCATACATCTCCATGTCCTGCAAGGCTATTTGGTCTTTGGTCGGGGTAGGACCGACGGGTTGCTTCTTCTGGGCAAAAGCCGTGGTGGCAACCATCCAGGCGATGGCAAAAAACGTGAGTACTTTTTTCATGGTGTTTTATACTTTGGTTAGTGAAAACGACTTGTCGTGTGCAAAGTTAAGGAAAAAAAAGGAATAAACCTTGCATACGTTGCGAAACTTTGCTAAATTTGCATGCATAATAATGTGTTAGTAACTAAACTTTAGAAGATAGACGATGAAGAAAATTTTTGTTTTGATGGCATGCCTACTGTCCTCCGGATGGATGCAGGCACAGCGTGACACGTTATCACTCAACCGTGATTGGATGTTTCATCTTGGAAAACTGGAGACCCCCCAGCCCCCTAAAGGGGGAGACAGCATGACAGGAAACTGGCACAAGATCAACGTGCCACACGACTTCCAGATAGAGCAGCCATGGGTGGCTCCCGATGCTTCGGAGAAGGCAGACAACAGCGATGCCGGTGCCAACATCAAGAGTCGTCTGTCGAGCCGTGGCTTCAAGGAGATGGGAGAGGGATGGTACGTCAAGACCATTACTCCGGGTACTGAGCTCAAGGGTAAGCGCCTGTTGCTCAACTTCGAAGGAATCATGTATTTTGGTGACGTTTACCTGAACGGACAGTATATCGGCGGTACGGACTATGGATACGTGGGTTTTGAGATTGATGTTACGCGACTCTTGAAACTGGGACAACCCAATACCATTGCCGTCAAGGCAGACACCGGCGAACCGAAGATGTCGCGCTGGTACACCGGTGGTGGCTTGTTCCGCAACGTCAATCTCATCGCTACCGATGCACAGAGCTATTTCGTGCGCCATCCGCTGCACATCACCACTACAAATAATGATAAGGTGAATATTACAGCCGAGGCTCGCCTCACTGGCAAGGAGGCAAACGCCACGATGCGTGTCACCATTACCGATCCCAAGGGACAGCAGGTGAGCAGCGAAACGTATCAGGTGAAGCGCAACCGCAACTATCGTTCGCAGGAGTTTCAATTGCCCGCGATAAGTTTGCCCAACGCACAGCTATGGGATTGTGAACATCCCAACCTCTATCAGGCTAAGGTGGAACTGCTTCGTGAGGATGGAAGTGTGGCTGACGAAGTGACCAAAACCTTCGGTGTGCGCACCGTCGAGATCAACCCGCAGCAAGGATTCTTGCTCAACGGTAAGAAGGTGTTGCTCAAGGGCTATGCCAACCACCATACGTTGGGTGCCTTGGGTGCTGCCGCCTATCCTCGTGCCATCGAGAAGCGTCTGCAACTCATCAAGGCATTTGGCATGAATCATATCCGCACCTCGCACAATCCTTATTCAGAGGAGTTCCTCAACCTCTGCGACCGCTATGGCATCCTCGTCGTGGACGAACTCTATGATAAGTGGAACAACCAATATGCGGGTGGTGGACGTAGGGATTTCACGAACTTGTGGCAGAGCGATGTGACAGAGTGGATCCGTCGCGATCGTTGTCATCCCTGCGTAGTGATGTGGAGTCTCGGTAATGAGTTGCAGTCGTATAACGACCAGCCTTACAATGACTTTGGTGTGACGCAATACAAACTGATGAAGACCGTCATACAGCGTTATGACTCTACCCGCAAGGTGACTGTGGCGATGCATCCTCGTTATCGTAACTGGGAGACCGACTCACTGCCTTGCGCCTTGGCCATGGAGACCGACGTACAGTCATACAACTACCGCTATATGTACTTCCCCGGCGATGGTCAGAAGTTCCCTTGGATGACGTTCTACCAGAGCGAGGCTGCCGTGTCGGCCATGGGCGAGAACTATTTTGCCATGAACCTCGACAAGGTGATTGGTCTGGCCTATTGGGGTGCTATCGATTACCTTGGTGAATCACAAGGATGGCCTGCCAAGGGGTGGCAGCAAGGCGTGTTCGACATTGCCCTCGAGCCTAAGCCCAAGGCCTACTATATGAAGTCGTTCTTCAGTGACGAACCTCTCGTACACATTGCTGTGACGGAGTCAAAGGGTAATGTGATGTGGAATGGTGTGCAGACGGGTAATGATGGACAGAGTGACCATTGGAACCGTACTCCCGGACAGAAACTGGAACTGACGACCTACACCAATGCCGATGAGGTGGAACTCTTCGTCAATGGCAAAAGCTTGGGTGTGAAGCAGAACGACAAGAAGAGCGCCAAGATGCGCAACCAGATACGTTGGAAGGACGTGGAGTATCAGGATGGTAACATTCTGGCTGTGGCGCGTACCAATGGAAAAGAAGTGGCTCGCCATAAGGTAGAGACCACGGGAAAGGCTGTCAAGCTCGTTATCGAGAGCGACAATGCCAACTGGCATGCTGATGGTGAGGACTTGCAGCACTTACGCATCATTGCTGTGGACAGCAAGGGGCGTCGTGTGCAGACGGCAGTGGGCGATGTTGCTGTTTCCGTTGACGGAGATGCCCAACTTGTTGCCATGAGTAGCGGCAATCATACTTGTGACGAACTTAACGTCACCGACCACCGCAACCTCTTCAACGGTAGTGTGCTGGCCATTCTGCGTGCTGGCGAGACAGCTTCTCAGATAACGGTTACTGCTTCATGCCCTGGCATGAAGTCGGCTAAGGTTTCGCTTCGTCTGAATTGATGACTGAGGGTTATACGCTGACGCTGTACTCGTGCTTGACCTCTTCCATTACGAAGGTGCTCTCAAGCGATGCAATGTTGTCGTGACGACCGAGCACGTTGAGCAGGAACTGCTGATAGTAGCGCATGTCGGGCGACTGGATGCGTAGGAGGTAGTCGAACGAACCGCTGATGTTGTAGCACTCCGTGACTTCTGGAATCTCAGAGACCATCTGACAGAAGGCTATGGCTCGGTCGGAATTAAGCTGGCGCAGCTTGACGGAACAGAACACGGTAAAGCCTTTGTCCAGTTTCTGCGCATCGAGAATGGTGGCATATTGCTTGATGAAACCGGTTCGCTCAAGTCGCTTCACGCGCTCGTACGTGGGCGTAGTGGAAAGATGTACCTTCGCTGCCAATTCCTTGTTGGTCAGTCGCGCCTCGTGTTGAAGTACACGCAGTATCTCCTTGTCTTTCTCGTCGAGAGTGTATTCTGAATCTTGTGCCATTTTCGTGTGGTTGTGGAAGAATGTTCTGAATAATATGTGCAAAAGTATAATTATTTTCTTTAATCTGCAAGTTTCTTGCGTAGAATCTTCTGTAGTCGTAACTTTGCAGCAGAAAATCAATTAAACAACTAAAAAATTACGATTATGGCACAGAACAAATTACACATCGAAACACTCGCACTTCACGTAGGTCAGGAACAGGCCGATCCCGCAACCGATTCACGCGCAGTGCCTATTTATCAGACGACATCTTACGTCTTCCGTAACTCGCAGCATGCAGCCGACCGTTTCGGACTTCGTGACGCTGGTAACATCTACGGTCGGTTGACCAATTCGACACAGGGCGTCTTCGAAGAGCGTATCGCTGCACTCGAAGGTGGCGTGGCAGGTCTTGCCGTAGCCAGTGGTGCTGCCGCAGTTACCTATGCACTGCAGAACGTGCTGCAGGCAGGCGACCATATCGTGGCTGCAGACAACCTCTATGGTGGTTCTTTCAACCTCATTACTCATACGCTTGCCACTCAGGGCATCTCAAACACCATCGTCAAGGTGAATGATCTGGAGGCACTTGAAGCTGCCATCCAACCTAATACAAAGGTGGTCTATGCAGAGACCTTTGGTAATCCCAACTCGGACGTTACCGATCTGGAGGCTGTGGCTGAAGTGGCTCATCGTCATGGCATCGTGTTCATCGTCGACAATACGTTTGCTCCCATCCTGATCCGTCCGTTGGAACATGGTGCTGATATTGTGGTGATCAGTGCAACGAAGTTCATTGGTGGTCACGGCTCGTCATTGGGCGGCGTGATCGTTGATGGTGGTAAGTTCGACTGGAAAGCCAATGCCGACAAGTATCCTTCTATCGCTAAGCCCGATCCCTCATACCATGGTGCCGTATTTGCCGATGTGGCTGGTGCTGCCGCCTTCGTGACCCGTATTCGTGCCGTCATCCTGCGTGACACTGGTGCTTGTATCTCTCCGCTCAACGCATGGATCCTGCTGCAAGGCACCGAGAGCTTGCCTCTGCGCATAGAGCGTCACACCGAGAACGCATTGAAAGTTGTGGAGTATCTGAGCAAGCACCCGAAGGTGGCTAAGGTGAACCATCCTTCACTGCCCGATCATCCCGATCATGCGCTGTATCAAAAGTACTTCCCCAATGGTGGTGGTAGCATCTTTACCTTTGAGATTAAGGGTGGCGAGAAGGAAGCCTGGGCGTTCATCGACTCGCTGAAGATCTTCTCTCTCTTGGCAAATGTGGCAGACGTGAAGTCGCTCGTCATCCATCCCTACACCACGACTCACTCTCAGATGAGTCCCGAGGAACTGGCTCAGCAGCACATCACTCCATCTACCGTCCGTCTGTCTATCGGCGTGGAGCACATCGACGACATCTTGGCTGACATCGAACAAGCGTTTGGCAATTCGTAATTCATAATTCACAATTCACAATTCATAATTCACAATTCGCAAGACTAAAAACTATGATAGCAAATAAGTTGACTGAACTCGTGGGCGGCACGCCATTGCTGCAGCTCAACGCCTATAGTGAGAAAGAAGGTCTCGCAACCCCCATCACCGCAAAGGTGGAATATTTCAATCCCGGTGGCAGTGTGAAGGATCGTGTAGCTCTGAATATGGTGGAGCGCGCAGAGGCAGAAGGCTTGTTGCAGCCCGGAGCCACCATCATCGAGCCCACCTCAGGTAACACGGGCGTAGGATTGGCCTTGGTAAGTGCCGTAAAGGGGTATCATCTCATCCTCACCATGCCCGAAACGATGAGCATCGAGCGCCGTAAACTCGTGGCTGCGTATGGTGCAGAGGTGGTGTTGACACCTGGTGCGCAGGGCATGAAGGGTGCCATTGCGAAGGCAGAGGAGTTGCGTGACTCTATCGCCGGTAGCATCATCCTACAGCAGTTTGAGAATCCCAACAATCCTGCAGCACACTATGCCAATACTGCCGAGGAATTGTGGCACGACACGGATGGTCAGATCGACGTCTTCGTTGGCGGTGTCGGTACGGGTGGCACGGTCAGTGGTGTGGGCAAGCGCCTGAAGGAACTCAATCCCAATGTCTACATCGTGGCAGTAGAGCCCGAGACGAGTGCCGTGTTGAGCGGCGAGCCTGCCGGTGCTCATAAGATTCAGGGCATTGGTGCTGGTTTTGTGCCTAAGACCTTCAACCGTGATGTGGTGGACGAGATCATCAAGTGCCCCAATGACGCAGCTATTCTGACGAGTCGTAAGTTGGCCCTTAACGAAGGTTTGCTGGTCGGTATCTCGTCTGGTGCATCTGCCTATGGTGCCTCTGTCATCGCCAATCGCCCAGAGTTCAAGGGCAAGCGCATCGTAGCCCTCCTTCCCGACACTGGCGAGCGCTACCTCTCAACTGTCCTCTACGACACGGAGAACTATCCTCTGTGATAGTATGTCTTGAAAAAATAAAAAGGAGTCTTCTTATAGGCTCCTTTTTTTTTGCGGTGCGTACGGGACTCGAACCCGTGACCCCATGCGTGACAGGCATGTATTCTAACCAGCTGAACTAACGCACCGTACTTTTACTATGGGAAGCTCCCTTCCCTTTTTTGCTCTGCAAAGGTAGGCTTTTATTCTGAAACCTCAAAACTTTAACTCAATATTTTGTGTAAAAAGGCCAAAATAAGGTTAAAAATATGTTGTATAACATAAAAACGCGTCATTTTGGCAAGGTGGACATGCGTGTGTTGGGATGACTGACAAAATAACATGTTTTTATTGATATAGGTCAAGAATGCCTTGTTTTTATGCTAAAAAACATATTTTTCGTTTGGTGCATACGAATTAAGGCACTATCTTTGCAGTGAAATAAGACGAAGAGGTGAAGCGTCACCCCCTTATAAAATATATAAGGTATTAGAAGGTAAAAAGATTGTTTTAATTATTTATTGTAGACGAAATCCTGCCTGTTGTTAGGATAAAAATGATAGAGAGAATTTAGCTCGAGAGAGAGCGGGGCAGGATAATTTTAAAGGTAAAAAGATTGTAAGTTATGAAAAAGATGATGATTCTGGTAAGCGCCATCATGATGGCTGTTACCGCAAATGCAAAGCACGTTGAGACTGCATCCTTCAGTGAGGTGCGTGTGAATATTCCCGCTCGTGTACGCATTGTGGCTGGTGATACCTACTGTGTCAACATCACTGCACAAAACGAGTTGTTGGAGAATGCCGTTCGCCTGAAAATCGAGGATGGCGTGCTTCGTATCAATGCTCTCGACCTCGAAGCGTATGGAGAGGATGCTGAAACGCTGTGCATCACCATTGTGACTCCTCGTGAGCCCAAGTTCACGGCAGGACGTGGCATGGAGGCCAAGGTGCTTCGCAATACTTTCCTCCCCAATGAGGACTTGGCGAAGAACAATTAATCGTTGCACAACAGATTTTTTTTGATAAACAAATTGACTGAGAGTCCTTCGGGGCTCTCTTTTCTTTTTGTGTGTTTTGTGACGTGTTTTCTGTTCTGGTAGGGTGAAATAAAGGGTTAAATGAGGCGAAAATGCAGTTTTTTCAAAAAAAAAGAAGGAAATGTTTGGTGGTTTCGGAAAAAGTGCCTACCTTTGCACTCGCTTTCGGGAAGGAACGGCGGTTCCATCACAAAAACGGTAAGCAATGGGCGATTAGCGCAGCTGGTTCAGAGCATCTGCCTTACAAGCAGAGGGTCGGCGGTTCGAATCCGTCATCGCCCACAGACATGTTGAAAAAAACGAGATGGCTCCTTAGCTCAACTGAATAGAGCATTTGACTACGGATCAAAAGGTTGCAGGTTTGAATCCTGCAGGAGTCACAAAACGGGTAGATACCAGAGTGGCCAAATGGGGCAGACTGTAAATCTGCTGGCTTACGCCTTCGGTGGTTCGAATCCATCTCTACCCACTACTCGTTGCGGAAATAGCTCAGTTGGTAGAGCATAACCTTGCCAAGGTTAGGGTCGCGAGTTCGAGTCTCGTTTTCCGCTCTTTTTGGTGCGTTAGTTCAGCTGGTTAGAATACATGCCTGTCACACATGGGGTCACGGGTTCGAGTCCCGTACGCACCGCAACATGATAGAAGAGAAGCTAAGAGAGGCTTCTTTTTTTATGCAAGAAATTGCATGGGCGATTAGCGCAGCTGGTTCAGAGCATCTGCCTTACAAGCAGAGGGTCGGCGGTTCGAATCCGTCATCGCCCACAAAAAACAACGGGATGGCTCCTTAGCTCAACTGAATAGAGCATTTGACTACGGATCAAAAGGTTGCAGGTTTGAATCCTGCAGGAGTCACAAGCCGCAAGTGAGCGGTAGGAGAGTTTCCCGATACAGAAATGATACGGGAATAGCTCAGTTGGTAGTGCACTGGTCTCCAAAACCAGGTGTCGGGAGTTCGAGCCTCTCTTCCCGTGCATTTAAAGAAAATAATGGTGCGTTAGTTCAGTTGGTTAGAATACATGCCTGTCACGCATGGGGTCACGGGTTCGAGTCCCGTACGCACCGCAAGGAAGTCAAATCGACTTCCTTTTTTTGTGCTACGGTCCTCTCACCCGCGACCCTTCGGGTCAGGGTTGTTCGCCAATGGCTCACCAAGCTTCGCAGTCGAGTCCCGTACGCACCGCAAGGAAGTCAAAACGACTTCCTTTTTTTTGTTTTATTCAACTTTTTGGGGATTTGTTTTTGTCGATTCACGAAAAAGTTATATTTTTGCATCGAATTAGTATAGTTTAATCTTAAAAACATTTTCTTATGAAGCGACTATTTTTAACACTTATCGTTTTGTTGTCTGTGGCAGCAGTACGTGCACAGTCTAATCCTTTTGACGTTCAGATTACTGATTTTTCTAACAAGACCGAGCCAACTGTATTTCAGGCAGAGTGGGGTGGTAACCTCTGGTTCAAAAATCTTGGAAATCAAACTTGTGCCGTGACATCAGAGGTGTCAACTTACAAGCTTACGGGTACCATCACTATTCCTCCTGTTGTGAAATATAAGGGAAAGGAGTATAAGGTTGTTTGTGTCCAGAATGGTGCGTTCAAGAATCAGAAAGAACTTAAGAAGATTAACGTGTCAGGTAATAATTTGACTTTCATTGAATCGAAAGCCTTTCTAAATTGCACGGCGTTAGAGAGTATTGTTGTGAACAAGAATTGTAAGTTTATCTATCCTGATGCTTTTGATGGTTGTGTGAAACTTTTGGATATCGGTATTCCTAAGGAGTCAGGGAATACTAGTTTTGTAGGTTGTAGTGGACGTGTGAGATTTGTAAACTATTAAAAAAAGTAGCCCCCCTAACCCCCGAGGGGGAATAAGAATGAGGGGGGCTAATAACTATTGTTATATAGAAGAGAGAAAATAATAAGCAAGTAGACTAAATGATTGGGCAGCAGTGGTAAACTGCTGCCCAATTACTTTTTCTATTAGAAGCCAGCCCAGAACTGACGCCAATATTTCTTGTAGAGTTCATCCCATTTCATGATGGTAGCAGCAAAGAAGTCTGCTGTGTAGCCATTGAGGAAGGTTTCTGCTTTTTCTTTCTCTGTGATAGATTGGAAGGTGCGCTCTACGAAGGGTAGTTCGCGTTGTCCCTTGTCGAGGAAATACTGCTGGGCAGGCTCCATCGTCTTGCGTGCTGTGCCCCAACGTATGGTGGCAATACGGTTTGCTCCGCGGTAGTGGGCAAGGGCAGAATCGTCGCGCCAACGGTGTTGGCCACAGATGCTGAGCATGGTGGGCAGGGTGGTACATCCGCTGAAGATGGGGAAGCGGGGAGATTGACCAGGGCAGTCGAGTGATACCCATGCCACACCGCCCACTTCATCGGGAAGCCAAGAGCGCAACTGGATGATGGTGCTGTAGGCGCACCACGATACGGACACGGTGCGGATGTTCTCCATCGTGCTGTCGTTCGTCAGACGGGAATAGAGTGCAATCTCGTCGGGACGCATCCAAGGGTTGGCCTGCATGGGGCTACCCTTAAAGCCCTTGTCAGCCTTGGCTGAGATAGTGTCGATCCGGCTTGCAAGGCTCTGATCCGTACCCTCGTAGGTGGATCCTAAGAGCTGTGAGATGCGCTCGACGCTTACCTTCTCGTCGGGCTTAACGCTGACGGGAAGTTCCTCCATGTCGTTAGTGAAGCCTGCAGAGGGAGCAAGCTGCTGCATGATGAATAATTCGCGAACGGAGTAGTTCTTAGGTTCGTCAAAGTAGTTGCCACCAGAGTAGGCCTTCCAAAATGAAAATTCTGACTTGCCGTCCCACAATCCCAGCTCCTTAGCTACTTTTGTTACGTTTTCCGAAGCCATAAAGTGTTCCTTGTCGTTGAGGTCAAGACGTCCGATGCGCGAGATGTTGGCAGATACGGCTATCTCATCGTCAGGGATGCGCTGCGCAGCCCATACGGCACCTATTTTCTTGGGGCCTGCTCCCTGAATCTCAAAAATCCATACCTCCTTTGGGTCAGCGATAGTGAGGCATTCGCCAGAATCGCCGTAACCATATTTCTTTGTGAGCTCGTCGATAAGCATGATGGCCTCACGTGCCGTCGTGCAACGCTCAAGTGCCAGGCGGCAAAGTTCCTCAATGCGGAAAATGCCAGCCTTGTTTTCCAACGTGTCACGTCCACCGTATGTCGTCTCACCGATACCTAACTGATGCTCGTTGAGGCAAGGGTAGGCGGTGTTGAGATAGCGGTAAGTGTGCTTCACCTGAGGAATCGTGCCCAGCACCTTGGTGCCTGTCATGTCTGTAGAGTACTCAGTGTGCATCATGCCGTCGTAGACATTCTGTATGGTGTCACGTGGGTAGTCCTTGGCAGGAACAATGTCCATCCATGTACGGTACCACGAGTCGCAGGTATGGCTGGTGATGACGCTTCCGTCGGTGGAAGCAAGTCGGCCGACCATGATGCTGGTGCAGGCGTCTTTGGGCAGCTGAGCCGAAGCCAGGAGAGCCTGGTTTAGGAAAAGGATGGTGAGTAGGAATTTCACTTTCTTCATAATTCTTGTGTTCTATGTTTTATGTCTCGTACTTGCGGGGCAATTCTGTTGTTTCTCGTTTGCGAAGTTACGAATATTCGGGCGAAGCGCAAAATATTATAGCGTCTTTTTGGTATAGTCGGTTGAAATGCGTAATTTTGTGCGAGAATTTTGCCAAAGCAAACAATATGAAGTCAGAACTAAAGGAACGTACGGCCAAAGGGTTGATGTGGAGTGCTGTGAACAACGGCGCTACGCAGGTGCTGAACCTGGTATTCGGCATCGTCCTGGCACGTTTCCTTACGCCCGACGACTATGGTGTGACGGGCGTGCTGGTCATCTTTTCCACCATAGCCGCGAACTTGCAGGACAGCGGCTTCTCTCAGGCGCTTATCAATTTGCAGAATCCCACGAAGCGCGACTACGACTCTGTCTTTTGGTTCAATTTCCTGATGAGCGTCTCGCTCTATGCCATTCTCTTCTTCTGTGCACCGTTACTGGCTTGGCATTTCGATATGCCTTGCTTGTTGGAAGTGTCGAGGGTGACCTTCCTTGGTTTTGTGATAGCGGGACTCTCCATTTCCTCGGGTGCTTATCTGCGTAAGAACCTGAAAAATCGCGAAATTGCCATCCTGAGTCTGACGGCGCTGCTACTTTCCGGCATTGTCGGTATCGTGATGGCTATGAGCGGAATGACTTATTGGAGCCTTGTGGCCCAGCAACTTACCTATATCACTTGCATTACGCTTGGCCGATTCTTTTATTGTCGCTGGTTGCCTTCGCTGCATTTCTCGTTCGAACCCGTCCGGAAGATGATGGGCTTTGGCATGCACATGCTAGTGACCAATGTGGTGACAACTCTGTCCGAGCACCTACTGACCTTTCTCATTGGAAGCCATTTTAAGGATAAGACGGTGATAGGCAACTACTCGCAAGCCAACAAGTGGAATCTGATGGCCTCAAAGATGGTCTCAGAGACCGTGGGACAGTTGGCGCAGACGGTTCTGGTCGAGGTGACGGACGATAAGGAACGCGAGTTACGCGTGTTCCGTAAGTTGTTGCGTTTTACGGCGTTCTTCTCTATGCCCGCCATGTTCGGGTTGGCTATTGTATCTGAGGAATTTATCCTTATGTCGATAGGCGAGAAGTGGTTGGGCTGCATACCCATGATGCGCATCCTGTGTGTCGGCGGTGCTTTTCTGCCCCTTTATACGCTTTATCGCAACCTCACCATCTCGTCAGGCAACGGACGCGTATATTTATGGTTGGGCGTTTCGCAGGTGGTGATGCAAGTGTGCGTGGTGCTATGCTTTATGTCGCAAGGCATCCTGTCCATGATTATTGCATACGTGACGTTCCAGGTATTGTGGTTGGGCGTGTGGCAAGTCTTTGCCCGTCGGTATGTGGGCATGCGCTGGCGTATGCTGGTTGCTGATGTTGCGCCTTATCTGGTGGCGGCTTTGGTGACAATGGCTGCCGTCTATTTCTCCACGATGTTTATTACCCACCTGTGGACCTTACTGATAGTCCGTGTGTTGCTGGCCGCGATCATCTATGCCGCTTTCATGTGGATGCTTCGTGACGACATCCTTATGGAGATAGTAAAGAAGATACGGCCCCTCTCTGGCCTACGGCCATCTCCCCCGAAGGGGAAAGGCCGCGCTAAGTGAGTGGAACAGAAAGAAATGTAGAAAAACAAGAAACATAAATGACTATGAAGAGAATATTTGCAATTTTCTGCTTTGCGGCTACTCTTGGTCTGCAAGCACAAAACTTGGTAGACTATGTGGATCCGATGATCGGAACGGCAGATCATGGACATGTGTTTGTGGGCGCTCACGTACCTTTTGGAATGGTGAATGTGGGTCCTACACAGGTAGAAACGGGTTGGGACTGGTGTTCAGGCTATCATTTCGATGGTGACAGTATTGTGGGATTTTCACATACGCACCTGAGTGGAACGGGCTGTAGCGACCTGGGCGATGTGGCCTTGATGCCTACGGTGGGCGATGTGGAACTGAGCCGAGAGGGGCTTGCCTCCCGTTTTCGCCACGACACCGAGGTGACGCAGCCGGGCTATTATGCAGTGGTGCTGGATAAGTCAAAGATAATGTGTCAGATGACTGCTACACGCCGTGTTGGTTATCACCGTTTCACTTGGCCTCGTGGAACGGGCAGCGCGCGAGTTGTTGTTGATCTCGAAAATGGTATAGGTGACGGATTGCTGAATGCCCGTATCATCCAGATGGACGAGCAGACCTTGGTGGGCTATCGTGTCAGTCGCGGTTGGGCTGCCGAGCAGCATGTGTATTTCTGCATACAGTTCAGCAAGCCTATGGCAGAGTTTCTTATCAAAGGACAGGATGCTCCATACGGGCAGGCCGTCTTTTCTGTGGGACCTGGTGAAACCATTGAGGTCAAGGTGTCCCTTTCGCCCACAAGCGAGTTGAATGCTATCAATAATTTGGCCAACGAGATTCCTGAGTGGAACTTCGAGGCAGTCCGCAAGGCGGCTTCTGAGGAGTGGGAACGTGAACTGGGACGCGTGAAAGCAGACTTTCGCACCGACCGCGAGAAGCGTATCTTCTACACCTCAATGTATCACTTCATGATGGCACCTCAGACGTGGAATGACGTCAATGGCGATTACCGAGGCGCAGACTATCAGATACATCGTTCGGCTGAGTTTGAGAACCTTACAACCTGGTCCTTGTGGGATACCTACCGAGCCGCACATCCACTTTCGACAATTATTCTTCCCGACAAGCTCACCAACATCGCTCAGGTCATGTTGGCCATTGCCAAGGAACGTGGTGAACTGCCAGTTTGGCATCTGCATGGCAATGAGACTTACTGTATGGTGGGTTGTCCCGCTGTGCCCGTGTTGGCAGACCTCTGCCTGAAGGGGGTACAGGGTTTCGATTATGAGGAAGCCTATCAAGCCATCAAGGCATCCATGCTGAAACCTAATCGTGGTAAGCATTATTTGGAAGAGTTGGGCTATCTTCCTTACGATGGTACGGAAAACGAAACTGTGGCAAAGAACCTTGAGTATTATCTTGCGGAGTGGAGTGCTGCTCAAGTGGCTGGATTGACTGGACATAAGGAAGATAGCGTACACTTTGATGGTATCTCGCGTAACTATAGAAAACTCTTTGATCCTCGTGTTCGTTGCATGCGTGCTCTCTCTACCGATGGTAAGTTCCGCTCCATCGAAGGCTTTAATCCTGGTCATCAGACAAGTGACTATACCGAAGGTAATCCTTGGCAATACACTTGGCTCGTGCCCCACGATGTGGAAGGGCTCGTGAAGACACTAGGTGGTCCTAAGGCGTTCTCCGCTCGTCTCGATTCGCTCTTCACCGCCGACTCCGACCTGGGTGATCATGCCAATCCCGACATCTCCGGTCTCATAGGGCAATATGCCCATGGTAACGAGCCCAGCCACCATACGCTCTACCTTTATAATTATGTGGGTGAGTCGCAGAAGACGCAGCAGCTTGTCCGCCGTGTGATGGATGAACTCTACACCGATCAGCCAGCCGGTCTTTGTGGTAATGAGGATGTGGGTCAGATGTCAGCTTGGTACATCATGTCTGCCCTTGGTTTCTATCAGGTAGAGCCCTGCGGTGGACGTTATCAGATTGGTAGTCCCATCGTGGAGAATGCCGTCCTGAACGTGGGCGATGGTAAGACCTTCACCATCAAGACCTACGGTGGCGCAACTGATAAGCCATACATTAAGAAGATGAAGCTGAACGGCAAGCCTTACACCAAGACCTACCTTGAGCACAAGGACATCATGGCTGGTGGCACTTGGGAAGTCTGGTTTTAAATGCTTAATATGTAGTTCGTTTTAGGGAATGTGGTTCGATAAGATAAAAATGCTGAGGCAGAATAAAGTGGCAGATGTTGGGCGGCTGAACATACTGCTTACGTTTCTGCTGTATCTCGGGCTGTTCCTTATTACTCACTATGATTTTGTGTTTGAACGTACAAGTGGAGTTAGTGGGGGACTTTTCTATGCCATGAATTTCTGTAGCATGGTCTTTGATGCCTCTCTTGCCACATTGTTTACACGTCTATGCAGTATTAGCTCTTTCAGGGTGCTTCACTATTTTCCCTTTGTGGTGTTCTGGATCTTCTGCATGGCCAATGTCCTTTATCTTCGTCAGTTTGGAGTTTATGTTGACATAACCATGATAGGTGGAGGTGCGCAACATAGACATCCTTGGTCCTAATCTGTTAAGTCTTGTTCGTGTGCGCGACTTCTTCCTCTCGGCGTTGTTCTTCCTGGCGGTTGTCCGTTGGGCATGGAAACCGCTGCCAGCCCGGTTGCAATGGATACGTTGGCACAATCTGTTGGTCGTAGCACTATTCTCCTTTTTGGGTATCTACGGCTTGGTGGCCAAGGGTACGCGGACATGGTCGTTGAGCGTGTTCTCTACCATGGCTCGAGGCAGTTTCTCCGACAGCCACCTGCAGACATTCAGTTTTGGGTTCACTCAGAGTATCGTGCATGATGCTGTCCTGACAAAGGTGCGGCGTTCCATCACTGAGCAGGATCGCGCTGTCATGGCTCGTCATATCAGCATTGACATCCAGCCTGATACCGTACTATATTCGGGGCATCGCCCCAATCTTATTTTCGTGCTGATGGAAGGCATACTCTCCGAGACCGTTACTCAGGTCTGTGGTACCGACACTGTCATGCCCCATCTGTGGCGTCTGGCTCAAGAAAGCCGCTATTCCTTTCTCAATATGCGTTCAGAGGCTAAGTTAGGATGGAGTAGCGATGGTCAGTTCATCTACATGACGGGCCTCGTGCCCCATACGCGTAAGGTGGTGGTTAATAACTATGCCGATAATCTTTATCACGGTCTCGGTACAGCCTGCAAGTCTATCGGAATGCAGACGGCAATGGTCATTCCCACGGGTTCGCACATCTGGCATCAAGACAACATGTGTAAAGCTTATGGCATTGACTCACTCTACTCTGCCGTCACCCTTGGCGATGTGGAGGATGAAGAGTTGTTTGACTTCGCACAGACCAAGTTGCACAATCTAATGCCACCTTTCTTTCTCACCGTACTCAATATGACAACACACACGCCATTCTCCACCCATTTTGAGTATAGACGGAAGGACTTCTGTGACAAAGACATACCCGAAAATAAACTTTGCTATTTTGAACGGGCGCACTATTTCGACTACCATCTTGCACGATTCGTACGGAACTTAAAGGAGAGTGGATTGTGGAATACCTCCATTGTCGTGTTGGCTTCAGATCATCATCTTGCAGGTGAATGGATACCGGAAAATCATCGTGACCCCATTCCCTTCATCATTACAGGAGGGGCCGTTCCCGATCTGCCAGATGTAAACGTGTCTGACACTATCTGCCAAACCGATTTCTATCCCACCATACTTCATCTGCTTGGCATAAGGCAGTCGTGGTGTGGTGTGGGCAGAGATCTGTTTGATGATGCCAATCCGCTGAGTGATGAGGAGAAACAGGTCGTTTCGGATATTGTACTCGAAACGGATTGGTTCCGGAACAGCAACTTTAAAGGGACAAAATGAATCTTATTCTGGATTTTTGACTGACGTCTTCCAAAAAATCATGCAGCGTCTTTTTCCGAGAGACGCAGCGTCTTCCAAAAAAACACGCAGCGTCTTCCCAAAAAACACGCAGCGTCTCTCCTGGTAGGCTTCCTATTCTTCTGCCATCAAGGCTAGCATGCGGTCGCGCAACTTGGCTGCCTCGACGAACTCGAGTTTCTTTGCAGCCTCCTGCATCTGCTTACGGAGTTTGTCAATAAGTTTTCGCTTTTCGTCGGGTGAAAGCAACTTGGCCTCCTCCTCGGCCACGATGGGTAGGGGTGTCTCGGGTTCTACATAGGCACGCTTCTCTTGCTGCTGGCTGAGTTCCACGAGGTTACCCATCATGCGAGCCTTCTTAATGGCGGTGGGTGTAATGCCGTGTTCCTCGTTGTATCGCAACTGCTTCTCGCGTCGGCGGTTGGTTTCGTCGATGGTTTGTTGCATGCTCTGTGTCATATTGTCTGCATACATGATAGCTCGGCCGTTGATGTGGCGGGCCGCACGTCCTACGGTTTGGGTCAGTGAGCGGTGGCTGCGCAGGAAACCTTCCTTGTCGGCGTCGAGAATGGCGACGAGCGACACCTCGGGCAGGTCGAGTCCTTCGCGCAGGAGGTTGACACCCACGAGGACATCGAATTCGCCAGCGCGCAGACCGTCCATAATCTTGACGCGCTCCAGGGTGTCAACATCGGAGTGGATGTACTGCGTGCGGATGTCGTGGCGCAGCAGGTAGTCGGAAAGCTCCTCTGCCATACGCTTGGTGAGAGTGGTGACGAGGCAGCGCTCGTCGCGCTCGATGCGTTGCTGTATCTCTTCCATAAGGTCGTCCACTTGATTCTGTGAGGGACGTACTTCGATGATAGGGTCGAGTAGACCGGTGGGACGAATGACTTGCTCGACAATGACGCCCTCGCTCTCGCGTAACTCGTAGTCGGCAGGGGTGGCACTTACGTAGATGCACTGGTGAACCATCTCGTGGAACTCCTCGAATTTGAGCGGACGGTTGTCCTTGGCGGCTGGCAAGCGGAAACCATACTGCACGAGGTTGTTCTTGCGTGCCTGATCGCCACCATACATGGCTCCGATCTGGGGCACCGAGACATGGCTCTCGTCGATGACCATCAGGAAGTCGTCGGGGAAGAAATCAAGGAGACAATAGGGGCGTGTGCCGGGTTCGCGCCCGTCGAAGTATCGGCTGTAGTTCTCGATGCCGGAGCAGTGTCCCAATTCACGTATCATCTCGATGTCGTAGTTCACGCGCTCGTTCAGTCGCTTAGCCTCCACGGGTTTTCCAATCTCTTCGAAATAAGCTACTTGGTCAGCCAAGTCTGCCTGTATCTTGCCGATGGCGGCCTCCTGCGTCTCCTTGGTGGTGAGGAAGAGGTTGGCGGGATAGATGCGATATTCGGGAAATTTCCCTAGACGCATCATCGAGACAGAATCGACCTCTTCGAGCGACTCTATCTCGTCGTCAAAGAAAGTGATGCGCAAGAGGTTGTCGGAGTAGGCGAGTGCCACGTCGACGGTGTCGCCCTTGACCCTGACCTCACCGCGATTCAGTGAGATGTCGTTGCGGACGTAGAGCGAGTCGAGGAGGCGGCGCAGGAGGGTGTTGCGGTCGATGACTTGTCCTACCTTCAGGTCGATGACGTTTTCGTAGAAGGCCGACGGATTGCCCATGCCATAGATGCAACTGACGGAACTTACCACGATGACGTCTTTTCTGCCAGACAGAAGGGCTGAGGTGGCAGCCAAGCGCAGTTTGTCAATCTCCTCGTTGATGGCCAAGTCCTTCTCGATGTAGGTGACGGTCGTGGGAATGTAGGCCTCGGGTTGGTAGTAGTCATAGTAGCTGACGTAGTACTCCACCGCGTTGTGGGGGAAGAACGCCTTCATCTCTCCATAGAGTTGTGCTGCCAAGGTCTTGTTGTGACTGAGGATGAGCGTGGGGCGCCCGATGCGCTCGATTACGTTGGCAATGGTGAAGGTCTTGCCACTGCCCGTCACTCCCAAAAGCACCTGGGCGGGCATGCCGTCCTCGATGCCCTGCACGAGTTGCTCGATGGCTTCTGGTTGATCGCCTGTGGGTTTATATGCTGAGGTAAGTTCGAATTTCATACGGCAAAGATACGAAGAAATTGGGAATTAGGAATTAGGAATTGGAAAATATTTTGCTCGGTTATGGTATATTACGTGTAAAATGATGCTTTGAGTGGCTGAAACGGCAAAAAAAATGTTAATTAGTTGTGAGTGTCAAGGAAAAGCCTTAACTTTGCGCGCTAATTATGGAATAGAATGAAGAAAAGTATCTTCACATATTGTCTCGTCGTTGTGTTGGCCTTTACGTCTTGTGGTCAATTTGCGGCTTTGCAGAAGAGCGTTGATTTTGAATATCGCTACGAGGCTGCCAAGGCTTATTTTATGGAAGGCAGTTACAGCAAGGCTGCTTCTCTGCTTACGGATTTGTTGGCAGTGATGAAGGGTACGGCCAATGGCGAGGAAAGCCTGTACATGTTGGCTCAGGCAGAGTTTGGAAATCGAGATTACGAGACGGCTTCCAATTATTTCAAGAAATACTATCAAAGTTATCCTAAGGGCATTTATGTAGAGCAAGCACGTTATTTTGCAGCATACGCCCTCTACAAGCAGATTCCTGATGTGCGTCTTGATCAGACTAATACATGGGATGCTATCAAAGAGTTCCAGAATTTCATTGACTATTATCCCTACTCGCGTTTGAAGGATAGGGCACAGGGCTGCATCTCTGAGTTGCAGGATAAGCTTGTCGAAAAGGAATATCTTGCAGCAAAGTTGTACTATGACTTAGGCGACTACATGAATAACTGTGCTTATGGCGGCAGTAATTATGAGGCTTGTGTGGTGACGGCAGAGAACGCATTAAAGGATTTCCCCTACGCTTCGCCCATGCGTCGTGAGGAGTTGTCTATCTTGATTCTCCGCAGCAAGTATCACTTGGCAAAGCAGAGTGTGGAGGAGAAGCGCATTGACCGCTTCCGTTCGGCTATTGATGAGTACTATTCCTTTGTGAATGACTTCCCTGAATCCAAGTATATGGATGAGGCTAAGCGCCTGTTTAACAATGCAGAAAGCATTGTAAAGCGTAAGCACATCAACCTGGATGAGGATTAAGGGTTTAGAGTTGAAGATTGAAAATTGAAGATTGAAAATTGATAAAAATCTAAAATATTAAGATGGACTACAAAAAGAGTAATGCACCAACTAACACGGTAACCCGTGACGTGATGAACCTTTGTGATCAGACTGGTAACATCTACGAGAGCGTTGCCATTATCGGTAAGCGTGCCAATCAGATTAGCGCTGACATCAAGGGTGAATTGTCTAAGAAACTGACAGAGTTTGCTACTCGCGGTGACAATCTCGAGGAAACTTTCGAGAATCGTGAGCAGATTGAGATTTCTCGTTTCTACGAGCGTATGCCCAAACCCTCACTTATTGCTACTCAGGAGTTTATCGAGGGTAAGGTGTATTTCCGTAACCCTAATCGTGAGAGCGATTTAATGGATTAATCATGATACAGCGTATTCAGACCGTATACATGATTCTGGCCATTGTGGCTGTGGTGTTGGGAATGTGCAATCCCATTGGCGTGTTTACCATCGAGGATAGCCTTACGGCTACGCTTTATAACTTGTGGGTAAGCTTCGACAATGGTGATGGCACGGCTCAACATGTGGTTATGCCCTGGGCCGCACTTTTTGCGTTGCTAACTTTGGTTGCAACCTTGTTGACTGTGAACATATTCCTGTTCAAGAAGCGTGCTTTGCAGATGCGCATTGCCAACTTCTCTATGTTGCTGCTTGTGGGCTATTTCATTGCAGGCGGTGTTTTCTTGTATTTGCAGATGAATGGTGAGGTGCCTTGCACAGGTTTCCGTCCTACGGTATGGGCTGCCATGCCGCTAATAGCGCTTATCTTCAGTTACCTTGCTTTCCGTGGCATCCTCAAGGATCAGTTGCTTATCAATTCGCTCAATAGAATTCGATAAGCTCTTCGCACGCGTACAATATTATTTAATTTAGACGCTAATTACGCAGATTACGCGGATTTCGCAGATTTTTTCTTTGTGGTTTCTTCATTGTTATAAATGAGAAAAAGAGAATCTGTGAAATCCGCGTAATCTTTTTTACTTCATTTTCTCGTTACGCCCTTCGTCTTGACGATGTCGAAGAGGTAGGATATTTTCGCCACGATGGCACCGTGGGCTGAGCGACCGAAGGCATCGGACTTGCCGTTTTTGAAGATGTCGGAGAGGCCAAAGTAGTAGCGGCCTTCGGCCATGAAATGCCCAATCTTGGTGCTTACCTCCACACCGAGGCCGCCTGTAATGCCGTATTCGAATTTGTTCTGGATAGGCAGGTCGTATTGCTGTGTGATGTGGTTGGGGCGATGGCTGAGCGTGTTGTCGCTCCATTCGCCACTGCGTTTTTCTCTATCGCTCAGGAAGAATCCTATCTGAGGACCCAACACCAAATACCCCTGAACTCCACGTTGCTCTCGTCCGAAGCCGAGACGTGCCAGCAATGGTATCTGCACGTAGTTGAGGGTGCGCTCGTAGGTGTCGGGAACACCGCTTTGTGGTATGTATTCGATGTCCTCTTTCCAACCCATCTGCGTGTAATTAACCTCAACTTGCAGGGCGCAGATGCAACTGAAGTACTTCTCGCAAGTGTAGCGGGCGGTAAGGCCAAGCGTCATGCCTGGTTTCCAAGTCTGGCGTATGGTGGGCTCGAATGCAATCTTGTCAAGCACATAACCTCCACTCACACCGATGGCAAAGTCCTTGCGTGCTTCACCCACTTGGGCAAAGGTGCTGCTGCTCAGTAACAAGAGTGTTACCGAAGCAAGAGCTTTTCTGAGCGTGACTTTGTGACGTTGGAAAGCGTGTCTGCGCATGGCTTGTCTTGTGGATTATTTGATGATCTCGATGCGTTGGCTTGGCATGTAGTGAACCAAGTATACCTGATGGTTGATGTGCGCGCTGTATGAAGTCTTCTGATCAAACAGGAATGGGTTTTGGAATGGGCGATATTCGAGTGAAGACTGCTTCTCCTCGAAGTAGGTACCCAATTTTGAAAGACCATTCATGAAGTAGTAGCCCAAGTCGAAACCGAAGATTCCGAAGCGTGGGAAGGTACGTGAGATGTCCTTCTTGAAGTGCCTTTTGAATTCGGCCTCGAATGCCACGACACGTCCTTCCGTCGGGTTGCGGTAGAAGGTGCAGTAGGCATAGGTGTCAAGAGCGTAGAAGTCAAACAGGAGCGTATTGACGTAGGTAGGCCATTCGGGATAGCCCACCAGGCTGATCTTGTACTCTGGGTGTGAGTCCTTAAAGGCGCGGAGCTTCTTGGCCAGTGCCGTTGTGGCAGTGAGGCTGGAGGCGTCGGCGATGATCATGTTGTCGCGGAATTGGTTGAGTGCGTTGATGTAGGCTGATTCGTCACCATCGATGTTTAGCGTATTGGCCTTTTGGCCACGTGCTGTGAGCACGCTGCGCAACTCTGAGATGAAGCGTGCGCCACGGTCATCGTTCGAGCCGGTGTTCAGTATTACGTAGTTGCAGTTGGTGAAGGTTGCCGTAACCATGTCTACGGCATTGCGGCGTGCATTTTCGCTGCTGATAGATGCTTGATAAACGTAGGGGTTGTTCTGTCCGAATGTGTTGGTGGTAGAGAAAGGCATGACGAGGCGAATCTTGTTCTGCATGCAGAAGTCGCTCAGCGTTGAAGCTTGCTGTGCGTCGAGCGGACCAAAGATGAGGTCCATGTTCTTCAACTCAGGCTTTGAGGTGACGTATTTGATGTCGCTTGCCGTTGTGCCACTGTGGAAGGCATAGATGTCGATGGATGTACCCTGGTGCTTTATGCTGTCGGCAGCCATCAGCAGTCCACGATAGAACTCTATCATCTTGTTGCCGCGATCGCCACCTTCCTTGAGAGGCAGGATGACAGCCACGTTGATATGCTTTTTGTAGGCATTCTGCTTGGAGGCTCTGGCAGCCTCCTCGGCAGCCTTCTCTGCTGCGATGCGGTCTGCCTCAGCTTGTCGTTCGGTGCGAGAGTAGGGGATGCAGAGGAATTCACCCTTCTTCAGTTTCGTGTCGGGTGTCAGTCCAGGATTTGCCTCGCAAAGCTCCTCGATGGTGAGGTTATAGTTCAAGGCGATGCGGTACAGGTTGTCCTTCTTCTGAATCTTGTACATCTCCTTGCAGCCCGAGTTCAGGTAACCGCCCTGTGAGGGAGTCTGTGGAGTGCTGACAACTTGCTGTCCGTTGTTGCGCTGAGGCAAATCGATAGTGTAGGTCACGGGTGCGTTTTGCTGCGTGGCATTGTTGGCGTTGCCGGTTGTGCTGCCGTTCTGATCCATCGTTCTGTTGGCGGTCGGGTGATCGGCAGGTGTTGCATTACCGGTCTTGGCGTTAGCGGGCAAGGTCAGCGTCTGTCCTGGACGAATCTTGTCGCCATTGCCGAGACTAGGGTTCAGCTTCAGTACCTCGTTGGGCGAAACGCCGTATTTTCGTGCAATGGCATAAACCGTCTCGCCTTGCTGCACTACGTGTCTGGGTGCTTGTGCTTGAATGTTTAGGGTGAGAAAGAGGCCCAGTGCGGCCAACAATATTTTTACAGACTTCATACTTTTTCTTCTTATTTTATTGCAAAGTTAGTGTAAGTTGAGGGAAAAACAAAAAATATTCCCTACGATTTAGTGTTTAAGTCGCAAGAAATTGCTATTTTTGCAGAAAATATGCATTTTGTTAAGATGAAACATAGATTGCTATGGCTTTTTGCCGCCTTTTTGCTGTCCTTGGTTTCAAGGGCACAGTCCTGCGATCCAAAGGCCACTTACGTTACTATTTCGGGTGAGGAACTCGAGGATGCCTCGACGGCGCAGAACGCTCCGTTGGTGGCTCATTTCATGGCTAATCCTGATGACCTGTGGGGCTATAGTGCCCGCTATGAGTGGAAGATATGGAATGCCGACAAACCCTCGGAAATCCTTGTCCACCGCTTCGAGGAGAACCTTGACTACACCTTTGTCAATAGTGGTGCCTACAAGGTGCAGCTCTATGCCACATTCACACTTGATGGCGATACCATCACATGGCCTGAGAAGGGCGAGGAGGAACCTTTCCTTGTCGTTATCAGCGAGTCGAGACTTGAGATGCCGAATGCCTTCTCGCCCAACGGCGATGGCTACAACGATGTCTATAATGCCAAGCCTGAATATCAGAGCATCGTCTCGTTCAAGGCCACCATCTTCAACCGTTGGGGGCAGAAGATCTACTCTTGGTCGAATCCCGACCGTGAGCAGGATGGATGGGATGGCACTTGGCATGGTCGCCGTGTACACGATGGCGTGTATTATGTCGTGGTGTCGGCCATGGGAGCCGATGGACATAAGTACAATATCCGCAAAGATGTCAACGTGCTGACCGGATTTGACAACGGAGCAAAGCAGGGAGGAGAGGACGATTGAAGATTGAAGGTTGAAGATTGAAGGTTGAAAATTGATGATTGATGATTGAAGATTGAAAATGAGTGAGAAGATAAATATCTGGGGAGCCCGTGTGCACAATTTGAAGAATGTTGACGTGGAGATACCGCGCAACACGCTGACCGTCATCACTGGATTGAGCGGAAGCGGTAAGTCGAGTCTGGCTTTCGACACCATCTTTGCCGAAGGACAGCGTCGGTACATCGAGACGTTCTCTGCCTATGCCCGTAACTTCCTCGGCAATCTGGAACGCCCTGACGTCGATAAGATTACAGGACTCTCGCCCGTTATCAGTATCGAGCAGAAGACCACCAACAAGAACCCACGCTCCACCGTCGGCACTACCACCGAGATCTACGACTACCTGCGTCTGCTCTATGCCCGTGCCGGTGAGGCCTTCAGTTACGTCACTGGCGAGAAGATGGTGAAGTACACCGAGGAACAGCTCATCGACCTGCTCCTGGAGCGATACACTGGCCGCAAGATCTACCTGCTCTCACCCCTCGTCAAGAACCGTAAGGGCCACTATCGCGAACTCTTCGAATCCATACAGCGCAAGGGTTTCCTCTATGTGCGTGTCGACGGTGTCATTCAGGAGGTTGTGCCGCAGATGAAGGTCGACCGCTACAAGAACCACGACATCGAGGTGGTCATCGACCGCCTTGTCATTCAGAATAAGGATGACCGCCGTCTCCTTAGCAGCGTGGCCGCTGCCTTGAAGCAGGGCGAGGGCGAGATGCTCGTCTACGATGTCGATAGCGACGAGATACGCCACTACAGCCGCCACCTGATGTGCCCCACGAGCGGTATCGCCTATCGCGAGCCAGCTCCGCACGATTTCTCTTTCAATTCACCTCAAGGTGCTTGTCCGCATTGCCACGGCTTGGGCTACGTTACTCTGATTGGAGGTAAAGAAGTGGAGGAGGATGAAGACGAGGCTTTTGCCGTAAGTTTCACTAAGCAGAAGGCCAAGGATGATGACGATGCCGATGCTCCTCAGATTCGCACCGTCGTTTGCCCCGAATGCCACGGTCAGCGTCTCAAGAAGGAGTCGCTCTATTTCCGCATAGCTGGCAAGAACATTGCCGAACTCTCCATGATGGACATCTCCGAGCTCTATCAGTGGATGCATCAGCTCGATGCCCATCTCACGGATTTTCAGCGGCAGATTGCTCCCGAAATTATCAAGGAGATCTGCACCCGCCTGCACTTCCTGCTTGACGTTGGTCTTGACTACCTCTCGCTCTCCCGTTCGTCCGTCAGCCTTTCTGGCGGTGAGAGTCAGCGCATCCGTCTGGCTACGCAGATAGGCAGTCAGCTCGTCAATGTGCTCTACATCCTCGACGAGCCTTCCATCGGTTTGCATCAGCGCGACAATCGCCGTCTCATCCGCTCCCTCAAGTCCCTTCGCGACCTCGGCAACACGGTCATCGTCGTGGAGCACGATCAGGAGATGATGGAGCACGCCGACTACATCGTCGACATGGGCCCCCGTGCCGGCCGCCTGGGTGGTGAGGTTGTCTTCCAGGGCACCTACCAGGACATGCTCACCCGCGACACCCTGACGAGCAACTATCTCAATGGTCGCCTGCAACTCGAGGTTCCCAAGCAGCGCCGCAAGGGCAATGGCCAGTTCATCACGCTGCGCGGAGCCACAGGCAATAACCTGCAGGACGTCGATGTCGACTTCCCCCTCGGCACCTTCATCTGCGTGACCGGTGTCAGCGGAAGCGGCAAGAGTACGCTCATCAACGACACCCTCCATCCCATCCTCTCGCAGCACTTCTACCGTTCGCTGCGCGAGCCCCTTCCCTACGAATCCATCCAAGGAATAGAACATATTGATAAGGTGGTCGATGTAGACCAGAGTCCTCTGGGCCGCACGCCACGCTCCAACCCCGCCACCTATACCGGTGTCTTCAACGACATCCGTCAGCTTTTCGTTGCCCTGCCTGAGGCCAAGATACGCGGCTACAAGCCTGGCCGTTTCTCCTTCAATGTGAAGGGAGGCCGTTGCGAGTGCTGCTCAGGCAATGGCTACCGCACCATCGAGATGAACTTCCTGCCCGACGTCTACGTGCCTTGCGACGAATGCCAGGGCAAGCGCTACAACCGCGAGACGCTCGAGGTGCGCTATCGTGGCAAGAGCATTGCCGACGTCCTCAACATGACCATCAATCAGGCAGTGACGTTCTTCGAGCACATTCCACACATACTCAATAAGATCAAGGTGCTGCAGGAGGTGGGTCTTGGCTATCTCAAGCTCGGGCAGCCCAGCACTACGCTTTCTGGTGGCGAGAGTCAGCGTGTCAAGTTAGCCACCGAGCTCTCAAAGCGCGACACCGGCAAGACGTTCTACATCCTCGACGAGCCCACCACGGGTTTGCATTTCGATGACATACGCCTTCTTCTTGGAGTCATCAATCGCCTTGTCGACAGGGGCAATACCGTCCTCGTCATCGAGCACAACCTCGACGTCATCAAGTCTGCCGACTACCTCATCGACATGGGGCCCGAGGGTGGCCGTGGTGGTGGCAAACTCCTCTCCTGTGGTACGCCCGAGAAGGTGGCCAAGCGTGACGTTGGCTACACGCCCCAGTTCCTTCGTGAGATGTTAAACTGCAAGTGAATCGATGGGGGCAGACCCCAACGATTCATCCAGACTTTATAGAACTAAGTTTTTACGAATATCACTCTTTTTTTGACATGAAGAAGACCCTTTTGGCGAGCCTCCTGGCTGCCTTTGCACTTAATGCATCAGCACAGCACGAGCTGTATCCCAACGAGTTCAATCTCTCCGACGTCACCATCACCGGTGGCGTACTGAAACATGCCTACGACGTCAACGAGCATACGCTTCTGCGCTATGACGTGGACCGTCTGCTGGCTCCCTTCCGCAAGGAGGCTGGCATGAAGGAGATTGCCCCCTATTTTCCCAACTGGGCCGGACTGGACGGACACGTGGGCGGACACTACCTCACGGCCATGGCCTTCTACGCCGCACAGGGTAGCAAGGAATGTGAGCGACGTATGCTGTACATGATCGACGAACTGAAGAAGTGCGTCGAGGCTGCCGAGAAGAACTTCCCCACCTGGGGCAAGGGCTATCTGGGCGGCGTGCCCAACAGCAACCGTATGTGGACGGAGTTCAAGCAGGGTAACTTCCGCACGTTCAACGGTGCGTGGGTGCCTTTCTATAATATACATAAGGTGCAGGCTGGTCTGCGCGATGCCTATATCTACTGCGGCAACGAGGATGCCAAGAAGCTCTTCCTCGGCACGTGCGACTGGCTCATCGACATTGCAGCCAACGTCAGCGACGAACAGCTGGAGCGACTGCTGGGCATGGAGCACGGTGGCGTGAACGAGGTGCTGGCCGATGCCTACGCCATCACCAAAGACCAGAAGTACCTCACCGCTGCCAAGCGCTACAGCCATAAGTGGCTGCTCAACCCCATGAAGGAGCACAACGGCAAGCATCTCGACCTCATACATGCCAACACGCAGGTTCCCAAGGTGGTAGGCTTTGCACGTGTGGCTGAACTGAGCGGCGATGCCGACTACCTGGAGGCCAGCCGTTTCTTCTGGGACGAGGTGGTGACCCGCCGCAGCCTGTCGCTGGGTGGCAACAGCCGTCGCGAGCACTTCCCCAGCAAGGAGGCTTGCATCGACTGGACACAGGACATCGACGGACTGGAGTCGTGCAACACCAATAACATGCTGAAGCTGACCGAGGACCTAAACCGTATGGATCCCGACAACGCTCTGCTGGCCGACTTCTTCGAGCGTGCCACCTTCAACCATATCCTCTCCACCCAGCATCCCGAGCACGGTGGCTACGTCTACTTCACCTCGGCACGTCCCCGTCACTATCGCAACTACTCCGTGCCCAACGAGGCCATGTGGTGCTGCGTCGGTACGGGTATGGAGAACCACGGTAAGTACAACCAGTTCATCTACACCACCGGCATGAAGGATGCCAATCTGCTCTACGTCAACCTCTACACCGCTTCCGAACTGAACTGGCGCCAGCACGGCGTGAAGCTGAAGCAGGAGACGGAGTTCCCCTACGGCGAGACGAGCAAGATCACCATCACCGAGGGTAAGGACAACTTCGCCCTGCGTCTGCGCTATCCCAGCTGGGTGCGTCAGGGCGAGTTCGACGTCATCGTCAACGGCAAGAGCGTGAAGGACAAGACATGGAAGCCCGGTACCTACGTCTCTATCAACCGTCAGTGGCAGAAGGGCGACGTGGTGGACGTCAAGTTCCCCATGCACGCTTCTATCGAGCACATGCCCAACGTGCCTCAGTACGTGTCTATCATGTACGGTCCCATCGTGCTGGGCATGAAGACCGGCACCGAGGACCTGCGCGGATTGTTGGCCGATGACAGCCGTTTCGGACAGATGGCTAGCGGCAAGAAGCTGCCCGTCGACCAGGCTCCCTACCTCATTGCCAACAAGGTTGACGACATCGCCAAGGATCTCGTTCCTGTCGAGGGCAAGCCCCTCCACTTCACACTCAAGACGCGCACCGAGAACCCCATCACGCTCGACCCAGCCAACGACATCACCGGCGAGCTGATGCCATTCTTCGAGATTCACGACAGTCGTTACATGCTCTACTGGCTGGCACTTGGCAGCAAGGACTACAAGGAATATGTGCAGCGCCTCGCCGCTGAGGAGAAGGAGCGCATGGAACTCGATGCCCGCACCACCGACAAGGTGCAGCCCGGCGAGCAGCAGCCTGAGAGCGACCACTTCATGGAGGCCAGCGAGGGTTCTAACCGTGGCATTACCAACGACGTGCCCTTCCGCGACGCCCGCAATGGCGGTTCGTTCAGCTACCTGATGCAGACGAAGGGCGAGCAGAGCCTCAGCATCCGCGTCCGCTACTGGGGACAGGACGAGTGGCGCACCTGTGAGTACGACCTCTACGTCGACGACGTGCTCGTCACCTCGGTAAACAACAGCAAGAAGTGGCGCTCATCACAGTGGAAGTACGAGACCTATCCCATCCCTGCCGACGCCTTGAAGGGCAAGACGCAGGTTCGCGTGAAGTTCGTGTCGAAGCCCGGCCGCCAGGTGGGTGAGATCTACGAGGTGCGTCTCGTACGTAACTGAAGACGGCCTTGAGCAATAATGCTATTACAAAGTAAAAGGACAGCCCCTGCGAGCTGTCCTTTCTTATAGTATTTGTAGTGTTATGCTGCCAGGGTTAGAAGCAATATGCAGCACCGATTGAGAATACACCTCGTGTGCCCCAACCACCACCAGTGGTCACGCCTTTGACCTCAAGGTTCAGTTTGAAGTGGTCGGCAACAGGCAGATCGATGCCAGCACCATAGTTCACACCAAAATTCGTGTCGGTGTTAGAGAAACCCATCACACTGGCTTTTGCACCGCGAAGGGTCAAACCGGCCAAGGGGTAGATGGTCACCTTCTTGACGGGAATAAGGTAGTGAGCATCGAGGTTGATGTCCCACATGCTTACATAGTCCTTCTTGAGGAAATAGTTGAAGCTGGCCTCACCGCGCCAATGCTTGGCGAACTTGTACTGATACTTAACGCCGAAACCATAGTTCGTGTAGCTGTCGCCTACGCCCACGTTCAAGTTAATACCGGCAGCCATCTTGCTGTCATCCTGTGCCTTTGCACTTGCTGCGAAACCTAATGCCACAGCCAGAATAATCATAATCTTTTTCATAATAGTTGTTTTTACTTGTACATTGCGATCATCTGCTCAAACAGACCGTGCATATAATTGTAGTCAGTTTCTGCATATTCTTCTGACAAGTCCACAGTGACCGTTTTGCCATTGAGTGTGGCTTTGCCTTCTTCCTGCAGGGCCTTGTAGGCATCCTTTGCAGCCTTCTCGGTGCCATAGGTGTGGGTCTGCACGTAGCTTGTTGTCTTTTGGTTGGCATCGAACTTGGCATTGTGAACCTGCTTGTAGACGCCTCCCATGCTGATGGTGATCTCCAGTTCGTTGGCAGTCTCCTTGGTGAACTTTGTAGTGGTCTTACCGTTCTCGAAGTCTTCGATGAGATCGTCTACGTTGTCGCTGCCGCAAGAAACGGCGGTAAAGCTCAATGCAGCAGTGGCAAAGAGCATGGCAAGGAATTTTGTTGTTTTCATTCTGTTAAAATTTTAAATGTTAAATAATAAGTCACTGTGCAAAATTAGAAATTCTGTGTACTTTTTTCGCTCTCCATTGCTGTTTTCTTCGATATTATTGTGAAATTCTACCCTTTTGGGTGGAGATTTCGGTAAAAATGCGAGAATGATAGCCTTCCCTTTTCTATTTGGAAAATTTGATATTAACTTTGCAGCACAATATCATTGCAATGCACATCCGTACGTTCCTTCTTCTTGTCCTGCTCTGCGTAAGCCTTGGCACTAAGGCCTACTCCGACCATCGCAACCGAAAGGTCGACTCGTTGGAGCATGTGCTGCGCACCCATCCACCTACCGACAAGACGGAGCTCATCCGTATATACGACAACCTGGCGTGGGGCTACCTGGAGATCAACGAGCAGGCGTCTACCCGATATGCTGACTTGGGCATCGCGCTTGCCAAGGAGCAGAAGGCCTACCGATCCTTGGCGGAATTCTACCGCATCAAGGGAATGCACCATTGGGCTCACGCCCGCTACAAGGAGGCCGAGGAAGCGTTGCTGCATTCCGAGAAAGCCACCGTGCTGATGAGGGAGAGCGGGCAATATGAGCAGCGTGATATCGATGACGCCGAGTCGGCCCTCTATGGCACGCTTGGCAACTTGTATAACACGCTTGGCAACGGCTCCCTGTCGCTGCACTACTACCACAAGGCACTCAAGATCTTCAAGGCCTATGAATGGCGGGAGAGCGAGAGCATCTGCTATGGCAATATGGCAGATTTGTATTACTGTATGGGCAATCTCTCGTGTGCGAGTGCCTATTATGAAAAAGGAGACTCAGTGGCGAAGCTGACCGAGGACGTGCTGACACGATCCTTTTGCCAAAGGGGATTGGCCAAGGTGGCGATGCAACAGGGTCGCTACGACAAGGCATGGCAGCTGATAGGGGAGGTGTGGAAGTACGTCTCTGCCCATCCTGACGAGGAGGGCTCTTCGCGTGCCGAATGTCTGCAGACGATGACGGACATCGCCTTTGCCCAGGGCGATTACAAGCAGGCAGAGCAGCTGATACAACAAAACCTTGCCCTTGGCGAAGATATGCATAGCGGCGATGCTGGCTTCTATTGCCAGTTGGCACAGTTGTCGATGCACAAAGGCCGTTGGGCCGAAGCCAGAACGTATGCCGTCAAGGCATTGGGCATCGATGACGAGGCTCCCGATGTGGTCAAAGAGAACTATAACCAGTTGGCCGACATCTATGCCCATCTTGGCGAGGCCGACAGTGCCAATATGTTTCGCATCAAGGCCGATTCCATACAGACTGCGTGGAGTAACTATGCCTATCAGACCTCGTTGGCCGAGCAGGAGAGCCGCTTCAATAGCGAGGAGAAGGACACGCTCATCGACAGCCTCTCCTCCCAGCGCATGTACCTGCTGTGGGCAGTGGGCTGCGTCTTGCTGCTCCTCTTGCTCTTGGGCCTTATCGTGTTGTTTATCCGCTACAACCACAAACGGCAGAAGGCACTGCTGGCCGTCAAGGTGGCGTTGGAGGCCGAGGCCAAGGAGCGCAGCCTGCTGGCTCAGGAGTTGCACGACGGGCTGGGCAGCATGCTCTCACTCCTGAAGTTGAAACTACAGCACAACCATGACGACGATGCCATGCGTCTGCTTGACGAGTCGGTGATAGAGATGCGTCGCGTGGCGCATCACCTTATGCCCGAGGAACTGCGGAAGAACGGTCTTGTCACCTCGTTGCAGGACTTCGCCATCTCCGTGCCAGGCGCCCAGTTCCACTATTTTGGCGACAAGCGCCGCCTGCCCCGCGAAATCGAGTTTGTCATCTATCGTTGTGCCTACGAACTCGTCAACAACGCCATCAAGCATGCTGCAGCCGAGCGCATCGACATACAGCTCATGGACGATCACCATGCCGTGGTGCTGACGGTCAGCGACAACGGCCGTGGCATGGATGATGCGAGGCGAAAGCATAGCGGCGTGGGTCTGCAAAACATCCGCAATCGCATAACCCAGTACGATGGCAAGATGGACATCATCTCGTCGCCGGATCACGGAACAGAAATCAACGTAACCATCCCTTTGAAAGAATGAACTATAAGATAGACGTAAACATTGTAGACGACCACAGGTTGCTGCTTGAGGGACTGACCAAATCCATCGAGGATAGCGGCATAGCCCACGTCAGCCATACCTTTACCACCCTGGAGGCGTGCAGGCAACTGCTGACCGAGCGTCGCCCCGACGTATTGCTGCTCGACATCTCCATGCCCGACGGCAGCGGCATCGAGTTCTGCCAGTATGTGCTGGCCACCTATCCGCGCGTCAAGGTAGTGGTGCTGACCTGCCACGATGAATATTCCGTCATCCGCCGCATGATGGATATGGGCGTGCATGGCTACGTGCTCAAGAGTTGCTCGCTGGACGAGCTGCTGCGTGCCATCAGTGCCGTGTACCATGATGAGCCATACGTCAATGCCGAGGTCAGCAACATCATCAGCAGAGCGGGCAACGAACAGTTATTCATGACACCCACCGAGCAGAATGTGCTTCGCCTTATCTGCGACGGCCTTACCAATCCGCAGATTGCCGAGTCGCTCTGCATGAGCCACGACACCGCCAACTGGTACCGCAAACGCCTCCTTGCCAAATTCCACGTCAGCAACTCTGCCAGCCTGGTTGCGCTTGCCCTGCGTGAACACCTGCTCGATATGCCGTAACCTGAAGGTTATTTGACAATTGACAATTGATAATTGATAATTAATAATTTGATATTACATGTATTGCCACATGATTTGCATTCGAGCATTACCCCAGTTGCCTAATTATCAATTGTTAATTATCAATTATCAATTTTGTATTTCCTGCCATTCAGGATGTAGATTCCCTTGTGCTGCTTGAGCATGCGGCGGCCAGTGAGGTCGAAGGGAGTGGCAGCATTCTTGTCGTCCTGAAGATGGGTGGGGCAGATGCCATCGGTAAGGTTCTCGTAGTCGAACTCGATGCTGTGGTCAGCATTGATGGTGATGTGGGTGATGCGGTGTGATGCGAAAAGTGAGTGGACGGTGGCGGGTATCTCGGTGCGACCGTTGGGACCGTAGGGCACACCCGTGTGGTCAATGGTCTTGTCGTAGTATTCGGCCTGCGTGATGGACAGCCCCTTGCTGGTGGAAGCCTTGATGATCTGTATGTTGCGAGGGGTGCTGTTGTTGACGCTGTGCTGCTCGAAGGCCATGATGCGGTAGTTGACCTCGGTGAGTACGAGGCCGCCTTCGGGCAGGTTGGCATCCCAACTGTTGCTCAGTTTGGCACGGTTCTCCAGTAGGAAGAAGTGGCTGCTGTTGGCGGGGTCGAAGAGAATGCAGGCATCGCCCTGACGGGAGAGGGGCTGCAGGGTGACGTGCTGGCTCTCCTTCAGTACGATGGGTGTGAGCCAACCCAGATACATGCGGTTGAAGGCAGTGTAGTCGCAGCAGTGGTTGGCGGTGGATCCGTAGTTTTTCTGATTGAAACCATAGCAGAGGGCGTCGTATTGCCCCATGTAAGAACGCTCGCTCCTGTAGTAGTCGCAGAGGTCGAAGATGCCGTGACTGAGTTCGTGGCAAATGGTGTTGATGGCCGAGAGCGACGTGCTGCAGTCGGCCATGCTTTGTGCGAAAACGTGTCGCTCGGCCGTGTATCCGTCGCCCAGATCCAGTCGCGTGTGCTTCTTGTCGTTGCTGAACCAGTTCATGTGTGGGTAGATGCTGCTGATGGTGGCACGCTTCGAGTTGAGGTCGCCATCGCTGTGGCCGGCATAGATGATGAGCAGGCAGTCCACCTCCTTGTCGCCGTTGCTGTCATAGCGGCTCCAGTCGATGCCGCTGAGCGAGAGGAGGGCGTTGCGTGCCATCGGGCTGTTGGTGCTCGACTCGGCATAGTCGGCAGCCTTGCCGGGAGCTATGTACTCTCCGATACGTTCGAAGGTGACGTTGGTAAGTCCGTAGCTCTGTGCCAGGAAGTAGTCGTTGACGGAGCCGTTGGACTTCATGTGATTGGTGGGATGGCTGTCGTTAAGGCGTGTGAGCCATGTCTTCTGGTTCGACTCGGTGATGCGCGTCTCGTTATCGCCATTCTCCTTCTCGAACCCTACAAACAGCACGGGTATGCGTATGTCGCCCTGCATCTCCTCGTTGGTCATCGAGCACCAGTCGTACTTGCGGTGCAAGGGATAGTTTTGTGACTCTGCCTGACAGAGACAAAGGAATGTGGCAATGAAGACTGTGAGACTGCGGAGTGACATAGGGTTGTACGGTTATGAGGTTATATGGTTGTACGGTTATAAGGTTGAACGCACTTTTGGCGATTGCCTAAAGTGCGTTCAAATATATTGTCCTTTTCAGGCAGGTCTTACTTCTTCTGGAATGACATGCTTGAGTAGCTTGCGCTGGGCCATGAGTTGTCATCGCCGAGACCATAGAAATACCAGGTGTTGTCCTTGTGCAGACGAACAACCTTGCCGTTGTCATCGCGCTCTACAGCGAGCTTCAGGTCGTAGACGTAGAACCACTTCTGCATGTTGGTCTCCCAAACATACTGACCGGTTACGCCGTCGCCGAAGGTCACCTCATCGGTCTCGGGATTGTACTTACCTACGAGGTAAGTTTCGTTCTCACCGTTGTAGTCGTAAGCCTGGCCGAGCAGACCGTTCATGCGGAGCTCGTCGTTCTCGATGTAGATCTCCACCTCATAGTTGGCTGCGGGAGTGTAGTTCTCAGCATCGCAGTAGGGTTCGGTGCCGCTGAAGGTGTAAGTGCCGACGAAGGCCTCAAGGCTGTTGGGATCAACGATGATCTCCTCGGGCTCGCTGTAGTCGAAGCCGTCGCCCTCGGTGCTGTCAACGATGACGAAGTTGAGGAATGCCCAGTAGCTGGCCTCGCTGCGGTCGCTGAACTTAACCTCGGAAAGCTGGAACCAACCGCTCTTCTTCTCGGGATTGTAAACGGTAGCGTCGTATTCATCGTGTGAGACGTAGAAGGTCATGTACTCGATGCTGACGCGAGCGTCCTTACCGTGAGGATAGAACTGAGTCCAGGTGCCGTCAGCTTCGGGATCAGCGGGATCCTCCTGCCAGCAGTACAGGTAGTAGTCGCCCGTGCCGGGATAGTTCTCGTCGTCGGCCTTCAAGCTGGGTGAGGTGGTCACGTCAACCTCGTGCTGGTCTGTTGCCGAAGCATCGGTCAACAAGGTGACGGTAGTACCGCTGTGCATGAAGTCGGGGAAGAGAATCTTGCCGTTGCCCAGGTCATACACGTCGTTGAGGAAGTAACCGTACTCGTCGGTAAGGCTTGAGAACCACATGCGAGCATACTGCTTCTTGGGGAAGGCAATGGTAGCCGAGAAGCGGGTGGCACCAGTTTCTGCGTACTGGTCGGCATTCTTCAGTGATACCTCAAATTCATAGACGCTACCTGCCTCTACCTCTGCGGGTGCGGTTACTACGAAGTTGGCAGTGGCTGAGCCAGCCTCGAAGGTAATGATGTCGGGGATGCTGATACCCTGGGTTGCGCTGATAGTCTCCACACCCACCAGGATCTTGCCTTCGGTCTTCTCACGGGTGAGGGTGTAGGTCACGGTGCGAACTTCGCCAGTTGCATCAAGCACGGTCAGTGTCTCGTTGGTCTCATCAAAGTGTGCACCCTGGATGTCGGTTGCAATCTCCTCCTTAGGGTCAGGAGTTGGAGTGGGTGTGGGTTCCACGGGGTCGTCACCACATGCAGTGAATGCAAATGCAGTAGCACACAACATGAGTCCGTTGCGCAGATAGTTGAAAATCTTTTTCATAATCACGTTTTGTTTTGAAAGTTATAAATAATGTTGTTTAGTATTCCATGTCGTCGGTATGCGAGGGGTCGGGGTTGCGCTGCTCGCTGAGCACCTTGTTGTAGAGGTACTCATTGCTGGGGATGTAGGCATTCATCCAGCGTGCCACGACGCCGTCGGGTGAGTTGTGCTGGTAGGACGAAGGATGGTTGCTGCCGTTGTACTTACGCTTCACACCGATGCAGAGGCGCTTGTAGTCCCAGAAGACGATGCCCTCGCCCCAGAACTCGATGCGCTTCTGCTTGATGATCTCAGCCTGCAGCTCATCCATCGTGGTGGCATCGCAAACATACGAACCGTCGATGTAGCGGTAGGTGTTGGTGAAGTCGTTCAGCACCTTGACGCCCTTGTCCACGCCCTCGCTGCGACCCTTGGCCTCAGCCAGGATGTAGTACATCTCCTCCACGCGAATGATGGGGAGGTCAATGGCAGCAGCCTCCTTGAAGGCAGAGCGCTCGCCGCCGGCAGGGTGGTACTTAAGGCCGCTCAGTGCAGGGAGTTGCTGGAACTCCGAAGCCGTGAGGGTGGTGGCATATTTGCTGTGTGCCGACTCCTTGCCGGCATCCTCAGGTGCAATCCATGTCAGTCGGCGCCAGTCGCTCTTGCTGATCTTCTTGAAAAGGTCGGCATCGCACAAGCGGGTAGCCTGATAGGTGCTGCTGGCTACGCCGAAGTCAGCCTCGGCAGACATGAACGACACAAAGTTCTTCCACGACTCCGACTTGTTGTCATCGGCCACCATCTCGATGCCGAAGAGCCATGAGCCGATAGCCGAGTTGAAGCCCTGCTTGGCATCCAGCCACTGAGCCTGCGTGGTGGGATTGCCACCCAGCGTGATGGCCTTCTGTGCGTAGGTGGCAGCACGGGCGTAGCACTCCTGTGCAGTCTTGATTCCCAAGGTATTATATCCATCCTTGTCGGCCTCGTGGGCGAGCTGTGTGGCCAAGTCCTCGGGGCTCTGCTCGAAGCGGCTTCCCAGCATCAGCCAGAAGCGTGCCGAGAGGGCGCATACAGAGGCTTCGTTCATCTCGTTGACCTGCTCGCGCTTGTAGTCCTTGAGATACTTCTCTGCCTCGCTGAGGTCTTTGTAGAGGAAGCGGTACATGGTGTAGAAGGGAGCGCGGGCGTTGGTGCGAGCCTCGTCCATTGTGGTCTTCTCGGTCACGATAGGTACGGTCAGGCCCCACAGGCCACGTTCGTCGGCTTGTGCGTCGAGTGTCGATACACCCGTCTTCTTGTACTCCCACACCTGGCTGGCCTCCATGTAGCACCAGGCACGGTAGCCCAGGGCGTTACCCAGGTAGACAAGCGTAGAGGGGTCGGCCTTCTCGGCATTGACCAGCCCAACCAGTGCGTTGGCATTGTGGATGGTGTTGTAGTACTGAAACCACCAGTCGTAGAACAGCTGGCCGTCGCCCAGATACGAGGTAGAGTTGGCAAAATAGTCATACGTGGTGGTGGCGATGGGAAGCTGGTCGCAGTACACGTCGCGCCAGATCATGAGGGCCGGATAGGCCGCATGCGAATACGTGCTGCCGTAGTTCATCACGCTGGCAGCCATGGCGTTGTTCTGACCTGCGAGCGATGACTCCGACTGCTGCATCTGCCCCTTGGTGATGCTGGAGGTGGGGAACGTCTCGTCGAGGCAGGAGTAGAGGGAGAGGAGGAGAAACAGACCCCCCAGCCCCCTAAAGGGGGAGACAATAGGGGTGAGACAACCTCGCAAGGTCATCGTTTTCGCCTTCGCTATAATGTTGTTACAAAAACTTATCATTTTATATATTCTTTTGTGTTATTTACTTAATAATTATCCCTCCAAACAGAGTTTCACCCAGTTTGTCTCCCCCTTTAGGGGGTGGTGGGTCTTAGAACGCTACGCTCACGCCACCCGAAATAACGCGCATGGGTGAGTAGCCGGTACCGCTGGCGCTGCCTGAGAATGAGTTGCGGGGGTCGAGACCCTTGCGGGCTGTCCAGTAGCAAACGTTGTCGGCCGATACGTAGGCACGCAGTTTTGTCAGGTGCAGTTTGTCGAGAATCCGCTTGGGGAAGCTGTAGCCCAGCGAGATGTTCTTCAGTGTAAGCGAGTTGCCCGAGGTCAACCAGCGGTCACTCATGGCCGAGGTGTTCATGTCGCCATACTGCCAGCGGGGGATGTCGCTGCCCGTGTTCTCGGGCGACCATGCGTTGAGCAGATCCTTATGGTAGGCATAGCCCGTCCAGCCACTGTAGGGGTTGCACATCAGGTCGGCATAGCCGGAGTCGTTGACCAGACCACCGAGGCGATACACGAAGTTACAGGTGAAGTCGAAGCCGTAGGCCTTGAGGTCGGTTCCGAAACCTCCGTAGATGCGTGCATTGGCGTCGCCGCAGAGGTAGTAGCTGCCTTGATCCCACGATGTGGTGGTCTTCAGCTCGCCCGTTGTCTTGTCGGTGTAGTACCACATCGAGCGACCATCCGTCTCGCTCACGCCGGCGTACTTCTTCACGCGCCAGGTGTAGAGGGGCAATCCCTCGCCGATGAACTTGGTGCCGCTGTTGAAGCCGGGATGGCCATCCATGGTGCTGCCCTTGTTGTCGTCGTTGAGGTAAGTCACCTCGTTGTGGTTGTGTGAGAGGTTCATGTTCAGGCTCCAAGTCACGTTCTTGGTGCGGATGACGTCACCCTTCAGCGAAAGCTCGACACCGTGGTTGAGCATATCGCCCACGTTGTCGTAGTAGCCCGACGAACCGTAGCTCAGGGGCAGGTACACCCACAACAGCATGTCGGTGGTCTTGCGGCGGTAGTACTCGATGCTACCCGTCAGTCGGCGGTTGAAAAGCTCGAACTCGAAGCCCGTGTTGAAGTTGCCGTTCGTCTCCCACGAGATGTTCTCTTTACCGAGTGAAGAGAAGGTGTAGGCAGGCTTGCCACCAGCCGAAGCGTAGTTGTAGACGTCGGTGTAGCGGTACGAACCGATTCCGTCATTACCCTGACTACCATAACTTGCCTTCAGCTTCAGCATGTTGAGCCAGCTTGAAGTACCTTGCATGAAGTTCTCCTTCGAGATGATCCACGCAGCACCGAGGCTCCAGAAGTTACCCCAACGGTAGTCGGGAGCGAAGACCGAGCTGCCGTCGCGGCGGTAGCTCACGTTGGCAAAGTACTTGCTGTCGTAGTCATACAGGGCACGCAGGAAGTAACCCTCCACGTTGTACATGCTCTTGTATGAACCCGAGCTGTTGTTGGTCAGCAAACCGTTCAGCTCCACATTCGTGTCGTAGTCGTAGAAGACGCTTTTTGAGCCATCCACACCTGTCTGCGTGTTGCAGGAATACTCGTGACCGGCCAGTACTGACACGTTGTGGTTGCCGAAGTAGCGACTCCAGTTGAGCAACTGCTGTGTGGTGAAGTCGAAGGTGCGATAGTGACCCACGCCGCTGCCACCGCCCGTTGTGGCGTAGAAGCCGTAGTAGGGATAGGTAGTGCTGATGGAGCGGTTCTCGGTGTCGCTCACCGAGGCATTCACCGTTAGCTTGAAATCCTTCAGGAAACTGATGTCGGCATATCCGCTCAGCGTGAAGGCGTTGGAATTGTTGTTGTAGTATGTCTCCAGGTCTTCCTGGATGCAGTTCTGGTTGTCATAGAGGGCGCGTGCAATGCCGGTCACAAGACCATCGCCGTAGTCGTAGCGCTTGCCGTGCGAGTCGTAGAGGATGTTGCCTTGCGCGTCACGTATGTACACGGGATAAATAGGTGCAATGTCGTGTGCCACGGCAAAGGTGCTGTTGAGTCCGTCGTAGTCGTTGTGCGTGAAGCTGGAGTTCACACCGATGCGCAGCCACTCGCGAGCCTGGTAGTTCATCTTCAGGCGGGCAGTGTAGCGCTGCGTGTAGTTGTTCATGGAAACACCCTCGTTCTTCAGGTATCCGAGCGAGGCCATGACGTCGAACTTCTCCGTACCACCGTTGATGTTGACGTTGTACTCCTGGCGAAGTCCGTTGCGCAGACCCTCCTTGCGCCAGTCGTCGGGCTTGATCATATATTGCTCTCCGTCTCGACCCGTTATCACACGCCCCAGGGTTGCGTTGGGGTTGAGTAGGCCGTTCTGGCCGATGAGAACCTGCCCAGTGGGCACGTCCATACAGACGTATCCAATACCTCCCTCGTCGGTCTTGCCGTAGAGCGTTGTGTTGGCATTGCGCCATGCCGTGTAGGCATCCTGTCCCTGCGAGTTGCGGTAGTAGTTGTAGAGTGCTCCGTAGTGCATCTCATAATATTGTGCCGCATCCGTCACCTTGTCGTAGTCCACCTTCGCATCCATGTTGGCACCCCATCGTGCATCGAGCGAGATGATGGCCTTGCCACGCTGAGCGCTCTTCGTGGTGATGAAGATGACACCGTTGGCACCACGTGCACCATAGAGGGCGTTCGAGGCAGCATCCTTCTGTACCGTTACACTCTCGATGTCGGCGGGGTTGATGTCGCTGTAGTAACCGTTGTAGGGCACACCGTCGAGGATGATAAGAGGTGAGCTGCTGGCATTGATGGAGCTGATACCACGGATGCGGATGCTGGGTTCGCTACCGGGACCGTTGCCCTCCACCATCTGCACGCCGGCTACCTGACCGTTCAGGGCCGTCAGTACGTTCTCCACCTGGCGCTCGGCAATCTTCTCGGAACTGATGACGCCTGCGCTACCGGTGAACGACTCGCGCGTCTGCTTACCGAAGGCTACGACCACGACGTCATCCATATTCTTTGTGTTGTCGACGAGCACAACCTTGACGTTGCCGCCACGTACGCTCACCGTCTGGGTGACGAAACCGATGTACGACACCACGAGCTGTGCTGATGCCGACTTCGTGCGCAGGGTGAACTGACCCTTTGCGTCCGTCATCGCGCCGTTCTTCTCGTTTCCTTTCTCCTTGACAACAGCTCCAACCAAGGGCTCACCGTTCTCATCGACCACCGTGCCTCGCACATTATAGTCCTCGGGTTGCAAGCCTGTCATCGAGCCGTTTGCTTCGGGCCTTTCAGCACCCATCACCTGTGCGGTGCATAGTGAGAGAAAAGCAAAACCTAATAACAGGACTTTCTTCATAGTCTTCATATAAAATTTTCGTGAATCAAATAAGTGCACTAATACCTTTTCAGTAATAAATTGCGCAAAATTAGTGTTTTTTTTTTTTTGGAAATGCAATAAAAAATATCAAAAATCTTTCAATTTGACACTTGTTTTCTCTCTTTTTGAGGTGAAATGAATAAAATGGAACAGAAAAGCATAATACAAAAACGCGAGAGGAACAATAGTTTTTTTTTGTTCAGCAGGAATATGGGGTGATGTTTATCTTTGATAGATTCTTTTCAACCAAATTTTTCTGAATTTTTAGAATTTTCGTTTAATCTCATTATTGCCTCCATGCCTTGTCCCCATCTAGCTCCCTCCCCGAGACGGGGAGGCGGGGGAGAGGCCGTTTTCTTTTCACGCTGCAAAGTTACGACATTTCTCCCATCCGTTGTCGTGCCTTGTCGCCCTGCGTCATCACCCGTCATATAAAAGAAGACAATTTGTATGTCTGCTTGTGGAAATCGTGTGTGAGAGAGTGATTTTTAGAAACCAAAAATGGCATAAAATAGCTTTTATCTCCTAGATTTATCATTATGATTTATCATTGATTGTGCTTCGCATCCTTCGGACTCGCCTTCGGTCTCGCGACTGGCCTACGGCAAGTTCAAGGGCGAAGCCCGATCCTCTTAAAAAGCCTTCATTCTGTTTGCGGTAAATTTATCAAAAATTTGTGTTAAATCTGCCGAAGACATGAGAGAACGATGTGTTACGAGATCGTCGCCGTTGGCTCCTCGGATCAGTGATAAATTAAGGAGATAAATCTTGATGATAAAGTTTTCTTGAATTGTTGTGGTCAGACCCCAGCGGTTCACGCAGCGTCTTTCTTGGAGAGACGCAGCATGATTTTTTGGAAGACGCAGCGTGATTTTTTGGAAGACGCAGCATACTTCTCTCCCCCTTTAGGGGTTGGGGGGCTTCGCACCGCCATTCACATTCGATTAGGAACGAAAATTAAGAAAAAGGAGAAAATTTTCTGAATTTTTAGAATTTTCGTTTAAAACAGTAGCTTGTTGTTGGGTCTTGCCAACTCGGCTGGGTATTTAATGGTGTTCTTTTTCCGGGGGATTTTTTTAAGGGAATTTTTTTGTTATTTTCCAATATGTTAACTTGCACATAATCAAACAGGTAAAGGCTTTGGTGGAAGAAATACCACTTTTTTTTATAAAACTTTTATATACGCACGCGTATAGAGAGTTTATAAGAAAAAATGTGGAAAATTCTCCCTTAGTGTACACAATCGACAGAAATACAAATGCTTACACAATCAAAAAAATCGATATTTTTTCCCCAAAGAAATTCCCTTTAGTGCAAAATCACCAATTTTTTCCCTTTTTTTTGCGCCATTCTCCCATCTTTTTCGTATCTTTGCGCTCGTAAGAAGATGTTGAGAATAAACATTAAATTATAGAAGAACAAAGAACGTAATACTATGAAGCAAGCTTTAACCGTACTGCCTCTGCTGACACTGGCTGCTCAGGCCATGGCACAGCAACAGCGACCTAACATTGTGTACATCATGACGGATGACCACACGGCTCAGATGATGTCGTGCTATGGCAACAGCTATATGCAGACGCCTAACCTCGACCGCATTGCGCAGGAGGGTGTGCTCTTCCGACACAGCTACGTGGCTAACTCGCTGAGCGGACCATCGCGTGCCTGCATGATCACGGGTAAGCATTCGCATAAGAATGGTTTCACGAACAATGAGCATGGCATCTTCGACGGTTCACAGCAGACGATGCCTAAGCTGCTGCAGGCGGCGGGCTATCAGACGGCTCTGATCGGAAAGTGGCACCTCATCAGCACGCCGACGGGTTTCGACCACTACGAGATTCTGCATGGGCAGGGCGAGTACTACAACCCCGACTTCCTGCAGATGGACGGTACGACGAAGCGTGCGCAGGGATACTGCACCGACGTCATCACGGACAAGGCCATCGACTGGATGGATCACCGCGACAAGGAGAAGCCCTTCATCCTGTTTGTACACCACAAGGCGTGCCACCGCGACTGGTTGCCCGACCTGAAGTATATGCGTGAGTTTGAGGATCAGACCTTCACGAAGCCTGCCAACTTCAACGACACGTGGGAGGGACGCATCGCGGCGCAGCAGCAGGAGATGACCATTGCCAGTGCGCACGACATGGACCTCGTATATGATAATAAGGTGTATCTGCCTGGCGACAAGAGCCGTCTGGCGGGCACGTATCTGGCTTACGTCAACCGACTGAAGCCTGAGGACAGACAGACGTACTGGGCTTTCCATGACAGCATCTCATGCGACTTCTACCGCCGCTTCCCCGAGATGCGTGAGCGTGCCTTGGCGGGTCAGCTGAACGGCGTGGCAGGACAGCGAACCATGGAGGTGGCTGCCGTGACGGACTGGAAGTATCAGCGCTACATGCGTGACTATGCGAAGGTTACGAAGAGCCTGGACGACAACGTGGGTCGACTGCTGGACTACCTGCGCGAGAATAATATGCTGGAGAATACGCTCGTGGTCTACACCAGCGACCAGGGCTTCTACATGGGTGAGCACGGATGGTTCGACAAGCGTTTCATGTACGAGGAGAGCCTGAACACGCCGCTCGTGATGATGCTGCCCGAGGGCTACAAGCGCCGTGGCGAGATTGGCGAGATGGTGCAGAACATCGATTATGCGCCGACGTTCCTCGAGATGGCGGGCGTGAAGGTGCCCGGCGACATTCAGGGCAAGAGTCTCGTGCCGCTGCTGAGAGGGGAGAAGACGGTGGGCAAGTGGCGCGACGCCATCTACTACCACTTCTACGAATTCCCTGCCGAGCACAGTGCCAAGCGTCACTATGGTGTGCGTACTGATCGCTATAAACTCATACACTTCTACAACGACGTGGATCAGTGGGAGTTGTACGACCTGAAAGAGGATCCCTCGGAGATGCATAACGTGTATGGCGACCCTGCCTATGCCAAGGTGCAGAAGATGATGCATGCCAAGCTGAAGCAGCTGCAGAAGCAGTATGATGATCCTATCGAGAAGGAACTGGCAAGTGCAAAGTGAAAGAAGTGAACAGCGAGGAACTGAGGAAACGGTTTAATCCGGAGGGCTCGCTGCTGCGCCGTCAGCAGGAGCGAATGCTGGAGATGCTGCTCGTCGTCGACGAGATATGCCGACGTCATGGCATACGTTACTGGCTGAGTTCGGGAACGCTGCTCGGATGCGTGCGCCACGGCGGTTTCATCCCTTGGGACGACGACGTGGACATCGAGATGCTGCGCGAGGACTATCTTCGCCTGAAGGAGATCCTGCCCAAGGAGCTGCCTGCGCATCTGGCCTTGCAGAGTCATGACACCGATCCGAACTACTTTTTCTCGTACCCCAAACTGAGGGACCGACGCAGCCATCTGGAAGAGACGAACCATTACGACCGTATCTTCAAGGAGCAGGGCATCTATATAGATATCTTTGTGTTGGAACGCTGCCCACTGTGGCTGCACAAGTTGTCGTGCGACACGATAGGCCACGTCTACAAGGTGCTGCGCACAACGGAGGACACGGAGGCTGCCGTGAGGTCGGTACGCCGCTGGTATGCGCTGAATCATCGTTTCCTGTACCCCGTGTTTCGCTTCCTGAGCCGCTTTGCAGGAAAGGAGTTTGTGCGCCACACGTTTGGTGTGCCTTATCACGGTCCTCGCCGTCTGGCGGACGTGTTCCCACTGACGACGGCACGATTCGAGGGGCATGAGTTGCCTGTGCCGCACGATTGTGATGCTTACCTCACCCGCATGTTTGGTGACTACATGAAGCTGCCTGACCTTGACAAACTTCAACCGCACGTGGGGAGGGTGAGCATTGAGAATTGATAATTGAAAATTGAGAATTAAAGTTTCCTAGCCTTGAGCGATAATGAGATTAATGGACAATGTATAATTAACAATGAGTAATGAGTAATGGGATTTAATGTGCGTCCTATGGAATATCAATGCGCCAGCTCTCATTATTCCCATTACTCATTATTCATTACTCATTATTCATTGCTCATTGTAAGCTGCTAGTAATTGTTAAAAGGCGAGAAATATCAAATGAGAATTGAAAATTAAAGTTTCCTAGCCTTGAGCGATAATGAGATTAATGGGCAATGTATAATTAACAATGAGTAATGAGTAATGGGATTTAATGTGCGTCCTATGGAATATCAATGCGCCAGCTCTCATTATTCCCATTACTCATTATTCATTACTCATTATTCATTGCTCATTGCTCATTGTAAGCTGCTAGTAATTGTTAAAAGGCGAGAAATATCAAATGAAAATAGAAAATTGAAAAATGAGTGAACAGAAGGTCGGCCACAGATTGGAGTGGCTCGATGCCATGCGAGGCTTTACGATGATACTGGTGGTGGCCTATCACGTGGCACAGATGTCGTACATGCAGAACTTCAAGATGTCGGCCTCGTTGCCGTTTCTTGTGCTGTTCCGTATGCCGCTGTTCTTCTTCGTCAGCGGTTTCCTGGCCTACCGCGCCAGCTTCGTGTGGTCGGCCTCCAACACGCTGAGCCTGCTGAGCAAGAAGTTCAAGATACAGGTGTTTCCTGCCTTGGTGTTTCTCTGCATCAGCTTGATTTTATTCAAGAAACATTTCTTTGAGTCCTTTGGCGGTTGTATGGAGTCTGCCACGAAGGGTGGCTACTGGTTTACGTGGTGCTTGCTGCAGATGTTTGCCGTGTACTACCTGCATTGCTTCTGCGTGAAGCGCCTGCCGGAACGTTGGCAGCACATCAGCGTGTGGGGGCTGTGGGTGCTCTCGCTCGTGGCTTATGAGTTCTGCTACATGCCGAAGGTCTTTGATGCTGAGCACAACGACTTCCTGAATGCCAGTGGACTGATACAGATGATGAAATACCTACACTTCTTCCTGATGGGAAACATCATGCATCGCTATTGGGACCGCACGCAGCGCCTCTTTGATTCGCGGTGGTTCTACCCCTTGCTGTGCGTGCTGGCCTTCATCTGCTGTGCCGACATCTTCCGTTGGCATAACCTGCAGTTCGTGTGGACGAACCTGCCTCGCACGATGGCCATGTACTGCCTGCTGCTGATCATCGTCATCTTCTTCCGCTACTACCAGCGATGGTTCACGCGCCAAACGGTGGTGGGTCGTGGGTTGCAGTATGTAGGTACACGCACGCTGGACGTCTACCTTATTCATTATCTGCTTCTTCCGAAACTGCCTGCTGTAGGCAAGTGGCTGAACACGGTGCAGCCTAACTTCTTGCTGGACTTCCTGGCAAGCCTCCTGCCTGCCTTGATTGTCGTGGCCTTCTGCCTGCTGATCAGCAATATCCTGCGCGTCAGCCCTCTCTTCTCGGAGAATTTCTTCGGAAGGAAGAGTTGAAGATCAGAACTCACACGAAGGCACGAAGCTCGCGAAGTTTTTCTCTTTTTTCTTAATTTTCGTTCCTAATACAATTTCTGCATTCCCCATTCATACACTTTGTCGATGGTGGGCGTGCTGACCTGGTGCTGATGTGCCAGGTCGTGGATGATGCTTAGGCCGTAAGGGAAATCCTCAGTGAAATAGCGGCTCGAGAAGTCGGGCACCCATCCTCCGTCTTGTTCCTTCATCGGAGCGGTGATGGCTTGGAAGGCAGCGATGCTGCTGATCTTGCGTGTCAGGCTGGCAGCGTCGTGACTCTCGTAGTAGTCAAGCAACGTGGGAATGGCACCTGGCCTTACGGGCAGGTGGCTGAGCAGCGCCATGAACTCGGCATCCATGTCGATGAGCGTCTGGCTGGCTTCGTCGGTCCATTCCTTATAAAAGAGAATCTGGTGGTCGAAGGGCTGTCCATCCCAATCCTTCCACATCGCAAAGAGCCGACCGGTGTGCAGAATCGGGTTGCTGTTGGTGAGCGACGCTTCGTAGTGGCTGCTCAGCAGCAGGGTGGGGGTGAGCCATAGCTGCTCAACCAGTTGACGGAAGGACTCAGGGTCGTCGATGTTCTCGGTGGCAATGGCAACTTGTGGCTTGTAGCCAAGCAGGCTGGCAGAATGGCCGTAGTGCTTGGTGCGTGCGATGAACGGTGTGCGCTGAAAACCGAATAGCTTGGCCTCGTCGCCTAAGATGCGATGTGCGGCAAAGAAGAAACCTGTGCTGCTGACGATGCTGCCCACCTTGGCTTCTCTGCTCAGCCATGGCTTGATGGCGAGCAACTCACTCTCGATGGCAAAGCCCGGCAGGCAGAGCAGCACAATGTCGCAGTCGTGCACACACTCCTCGGTGTGGCTGCTGACGATGGCAAGATGTCCGTATAACGTCTTACCATCGATGTCGCTCACCTCAATGTCGTGGTTCCATCGCTCGGGGTGCTGGGTGAAGAGTCGCACTTCCACGTCCTGCTGCGAAGCCAATACGCCTGCGCAGACATGGCCTAACGAACCACCACCGCAGATACAGATCTTTGTCATTCTATAGCCTTGAATCCTTCAATCAACTTTGCATTGTCCTCATGGCTGCGTACGGCAATTCGCATGTACTGCTTACCGTCGAAACCCTTCTTGTCGGAGCAGTCGCGTGTGAGGATGTTGAAACGCTTCAACATGGTCAGCACCAACTCGTTGGCATTCTTCGGAGGCAGTATTTCGCAGAGGAAGTAGTTGGCCTGCGAAGGCATGACGCGCAGGAAACTGATCTCGCGCAGCTTCTGCTCGAAATCGTTGCGCTCGGCAATGAACTTGTCGCAAGCCGTCTTGTAGTCCTTCTCGTATTTGTTGAAAATCTGCATGAAGAATTCGGCAAAGGAATTGATGTTCCAGATGCTGACCTTCTTCTTCATGGCGCTGATAAGTTCCTCATCTGCAGCGCAAAGTATGCCTAAACGTATGCCGGGAACGCCGTAGCTCTTGGAGATGCTCTTCATGACGATGAGGTGGGGATGGGCCTCTAAGATGTCGTCGTGCAGCAGGGTGTTGTGCTCATAGTCCTCGCTGAAGTCCACGAAACTCTCGTCCACGATAAGGCGGGTGCCCGTCTGTTCTGCCCATGCTGCCAATGTTAGCAGGTCGGCAAAGGGGATGAAGTTGCCGGTGGGGTTGTCGGGATTGATCAGCAGGAGGTTGTCGGCATGATGCTGACCGAAATACTCCATGAGGTCACTGGCCGTGTAGCGGTATTCGTCGTTTTGGGGAACGAAGGTGACCAGCTCGTCGGCATTGCGGCGGTTGGGATATTCCTCGAAGGTGGGGCGGATGATGCCCATCGTGCCGGGCAGCATCTCCATCAGCGCCTTGATAAGCTCGGCAGCTCCGTTACCTGGAATGATATGCTCCTCCTTGATACCCCAGCATTTGCTGGCTAACAGCGTGTTGACCTTCATGCCGGAGGGATACTCTGCCACGAGCGTGTTGAAGTTGGCCTTCATCTCCTCGATGATGCGGCTCTCCCCGAAATAGGGGTTCACCAGGTAGCAGTAGTCGAGCATCTGGGCAAAGCGCCAGAAGCCTCCGAAGCGGCCATAGTATTTGCGCAGGATGTCCTTCTCCTCAGCAAAGATGGCCTCGGCAATGTCGAGGTCTTGCTTGTCGTCAATCTCATACCACTTCTCATGGTTGATGGGCAATGCCTTCAGTTCGTGACTGTTAAGGAACGTGATGATACGCAGCACGTTCTCATAGTATTCGTTATTGCCCACGGCCTTGGAATAGGCTTCGAGGAAGGGCACGTATTTGGTTTGTGCAAACTCCTTGCTGAACTTGTAGATGTTGACCGTCTTGAAGTACTGGTCGACGTGCTGGTAGTTGAAGGCAGCCTTCGGGACGAAGTTCACGATGCAGTTCTCCTTGTCGATGCACACCATCGTGCCGTCCATCCACGTCTCGTATTTGGCTACCAGCGCAAGATTGGGGAAGGGGTTGTCGATGAGCAGTTTCAGCATTCCACGCTCAAAGATGAGGTCGCTCTCCAGCAAGATGGTGTCATCCTCCTGCATCTTGTCCTTGGCAAGGGCTAGGGAGTAGATGTTGTTGGTCTTGTCGTAGATGGGGTTGATGACGTACTCGATCCTGAGGCCAAAGCGCTCCTCTCCGAGATAGTCCATCAGTTTCTGTCCCTCGTAACCTACGACGATGATGACTCGTTGGAGTGGGATGGTGGAGAGTTGCTCCAGCATACGGTCGATGAGTGGCGTGCCGTTCACCGGGACCATACATTTCGTGTTGTTTTTCGTATATTCGCCGAGGCGTTTGCCCATGCCGGCAGCAAGGATAATGGCTTGCATGTATTAAATAAATTATGTATAGACTATAGTTTTCTTTGCTGTCACAAATGCAAAGTTACATAAAAAATCACATTGTGATGCAAAAAAAGCGGAAAAAGTTTGGTAGGTTCGATGAAAAGACGTACCTTTGCACCCGCAAAACGGAAATAAAGGCTATTTCGCCTGTTCCGACAGCACACGAGTGTTGCTGCTTTAGCTCAGTGGTAGAGCGCATCCTTGGTAAGGATGAGGTCCCGAGTTCAACTCTCGGAAGCAGCTCGATATGGTGGGTGGTCCTGTATGCTCCTTTGTGGGTGTGCAGGACTTTTTTATGAAGAAAACGAAATGAACTACGAGAAGATAGCGACTATCCGCAACGATTTCAAGACGAAGTTTGGCGTACCTCGCCAAAGTGGTTTGGCACCTAGTGCCGAGGCGGTGATCGTGTTTGAACCGAAATACCGCAATGTGGAGGCGCTGCGTGGGTTGGAGGGTTTCTCGCACCTTTGGCTGATATGGGACTTCAGCGAGGCGCATCGCCCTGACGGTGAGTGGACACCGACGGTGCGGCCGCCTCGCCTGGGTGGTAATCAGCGCATGGGGGTGTGGGCTACGCGTTCTCCATTCCGTCCCAATCCCATCGGCTTGAGTTCTGTCCGCATAGAGCGTGTCGAACTCAATTCGCAGGAAGGCCCACGCATCTACGTTTCAGGTGCTGACTTGATGAACGGCACACCCATCATCGACATCAAGCCCTATCTTCCTTTTACGGACAGCCATCCTGATGCTAAGGGCGGTTTTGCGGCTGCGGTGAACAGTACGGTGGAACCGTTGGAGGTGGTGTTGCCCGATGGCATCGAACGTGAACTCTCTGGCGCACAGCTTTCTACCTTGTGCGAAGTGCTGTCGCAGGATCCACGTCCGCACTATCAAGATGATCCGGAGCGAGTGTACACGATGGAGTTTGCCGGCAAGGAAGTCCGTTTCCGCGTCACCGAAGCGAAGGTTGTTGTTCTGCCAATTTAAACTGTCCTTACTTTCTCATTTCCTTATTTTCTTACTTTCTCCATGCGCTGGTACCTCACCATCCCCTTCGCCTTAGGCATCTTTCTCTCGCCGGAGTTGGGCGAGGCTTGGCGATGGTTGTTGGGTTTGCTCATTCTCGGTATGCTGACGATGTGGATGTCATATCGTATGCATCATGGTATTATGGCCGTTTTCTTGCTCAACTCGTTTCTTTTAGGTGGCGTATACGGTCATTTGCGATTGCAGATGGGGGGAGGAGAAAAGGAGATGTTGAACTCGCAAACTGTTCAGCGAATTGAAGATACGTTAGCTCGCTCGCATCTCTCTGAAGAACACAAGGCTGTGCTGAATGCCATGTTGCTCGGAGATAGGAATGGACTCTCGAAAGATCAGAAATCTCTTTTTCGGAATTCGGGTGTGCAGCATTTGTTGGCTTTGTCGGGTATGCATCTGAGCATCTTGCTGGCTTTACTTGGTTTCTTGCTTGTGCCTGTAGTTCGTTTTGGGCGATGGCGGTGGCCGGCTTTCTTTCTTGTGGTATTCTTGATGTGGTTTTATGCCTATATGGTGGGAATGCCGAAATCTCTTTTGCGTGCGGTGCTGATGACATCTTTGTTTCTGCTGGGTAAGTTCTCGCTGCGCCCTACCAAAGGATATGACATATTGGCAACAGCAGTGCTTTTCATGTTGCTTGTCGATCCTATGTGCGCTTTTGATATTGGTGCACAACTCAGTGTGGCAGCTTTGGTTGGCTTAACGGTGTTTTTCCCCACGCTTGATGGCGTTGTGCCTTTTGTGAGCATGAAAAACGAAGGGAAGTGGTTTGCTTTGTTGCGGAAAATCAGGCAATTCCTTCGTTTCTGTTTTGTCTCCTTTTCTGCTTGGCTATTCACGCTACCACTGGTCTTGTTTTATTTTCACAGCGTGCAACTGTGGCAGCCTTTGGTCAGTATCGTGTTGATTCCCTTTACTTCCATCGTTTTGTATGGCGGGGTGGCCGTTATTCTGCTGGGCTCATTTGGATGTTTTACCTTACAAGCTCATCTGTCGGAAGTACTTGATAAAATGATGGATATGCAAGATGGCATATTGTCCTCTTTCGCTTCTTTGCCAATGTCAAATGTCTACGTGCCTGACGTTTCTTGGGGGCACGTGGTGTTGCTGTATCTCCTTTTTGCAGAGTTATGGGTGATGTTGCGCTATCGTAGTACTCGCATTCTCCTCATGTCGTCCATCACTTGCCTTCTCACAGTCTTTATGTTTGCTTTACTTTAGTTTGTCTTCTAGGCTTCCCATGGCAAGATGACTTCAAACTTTCTCTGCTCGCCCGTGGTGGGGTGCGTGATGCTCAGTTCTTCTGCATGCAAACAAAGCCTTTTGCCTGCAGTGCCGTATAGACGGTCGCCCATGATGGGATTTCCCAGTCCTGAAGGATGGGCCATGTGTACGCGCAGTTGATGGGTTCTTCCCGTGTGAGGCCAAAGGTGCACCACGGCGTGCCCATTGATGTTACCTGTTACTTTGTACTCTGTGATGGAGCGCTTTCCGTAATCATAGTTCACCATCTGGCGGGGACGATCCGTGATGTCAGGACAGATAGGGAGGTCGATGCGCCCGGTTTGACCGATGGGAAGCTCATGCTCGAGTAGTGCTGTGTATCTCTTTGAAACTTTGTGCTGTACGAATTGCTCTTGTAAGTTGTGGTAACTGGCTTCGTTGAGCGCCAAGACCATTAGGCCGCTCGTATCCATGTCAAGGCGGTGAACAATGAGTGGCCCTGTGGCTTGTGGGAAAAGTTCCTGTATTTCCTCCTGTACATTGGGAAGCGCATCTTTTCCTGGTACGGCCAACATACCTGATGGCTTGTTGACTACTACGATGTCTTCGTCTTGGTAGACAATGGAAAGCGGCTCCTTGATGGTCTTCAGCAGTGGATTGGGCTCTACGTCAAGTCCTATGAGCATGTGCCTGAGCAAGGGTTTGCACTTTGCGCTACAGGAGGGATAGAAGTTACCTTCTGTGCGTATCTCCTGCTTGGGTGATTGTCCCATCCAAAATTCTCCCATACAGAGTGGGGTGATACCATTCTTGTAGGCTGCTTGCAGTAGTTTCGGTGCGCAACAATCGCCTGTACCTGAAGGTGGGATTGTTTCACCGAACAACTGACTGATGCTCGCACTTACTCCTTCTGCATTAAAAAAACTATACTGTGAGAAAAGCCATCGTTGTAAAGCGATGGAACGTTGCTTTGCTTCGGTGTTTTTTGCCTTATCCTCGCTTCTTGCCAATATGCTGATGGCGCTTTCCTCTTGTTTGAAATAGCTTCCCTCTGCCATGAGGTCATATACGGGTGGTACAAAATAATTTTGTATTGTGCGTCCGCCTAAAGTGCCGGAGAAGGCGCCCAAATAACATAGGTCTTCTCCCTTTTTGCATACCAATACGCCAAACATTTTGCCTTTCTGGATTTCCTCTTCCCACTCCTCGTGCTTTCTCAGTTCTTGTTTGACAAGTTCTGTGGCTTGTAGTACGAGAGGGTGGGGGGTATAGCAGTGCGGAAAGGTGAACTGTTGTGGCGGTTCTTCCTGACTGATAAGCGGATGTATGTAATTAGTCATCTTCACTGATTAGTTGTGTTCTTTTATAATATCTGCAGAATACCCACATGCAGATTATGCATAGCGTCAGTGTACCAATGGTGTACCCCCATGCGGCTCCTTCTCCTCCAAGGGCTTCGGTAATGGTGTAGTCTTTGGAGGCTTCGCCCATGATGTCCATCTCTATTACGGCTTGTGAGTTGTTGGCAATATGAACAATCGTACATAGTATGACATTGCCAGTCTTCCAGTATAGAATGCCCAGGATGATTCCGATGATTGTCGCAAAAGGAATCTGTGCCGGGTTAAGGTGAATAATTCCGAAGATGAGTGATGAGGACAGAATGGCAACCCAAGGCTTGCATCCGTTTCGTAGTAGATAACCGGTAATGGACTCTCTGAAAACCAGTTCCTCAACAACGGGGGCTATGACAGCAATGCTAAGTGCTCCGACCACACTGCTTGATAATTCTATAAATTGATCCTCCATGATGTTAGGCAGTTGCATTTGCTCGCTGAGAATGTTGATGCTAACGATTCCAAAAGCTGCACCAACAATGGCAAGTGCTCCGTAGAACCAGTTGCTGCCGATGTTTGCATTGCGGGGAGTAAATGTGTCATGCAGACGAATACTTTTTAAGAATAGCCAAATGACGAGCACACTGATAATGCCTGAGAGTGCGTTTGCCCACGCTATCGCTTCTGTAGGCATTTGTAAGGCAGCAGCATTTTCGTCTATTTGCGCCTCTTTTTCCACAAAGCCTTGCAATGTTTCGTTCCAGTCTATGCTGAAGATTGCTACAATGATTCCTGCAATTAGTTGAGAGAAGAGAAAAATGACGGGACTTAAAATGGGTTTCCAGATTTTCATGATTGATTTTTTATGGATGCAGTACTTGTTTTCGTGGATACATTCTCTGTTTATAGGTGCAAAGTTACAAATATTTTCAGCAAAATATGGTCTTAATTCGTTTTTTCTCTTATTTCCCTATATATTTCTTTTATTATCTTGTGTTTTTTTCTGCTTCTATATAACAATAGTTATTAGCCCCCCTCATTCTTATTCCCCCTCGGGGGTTAGGGGGGCTACTTTTTTGTGTGTGCGTAATTTTGCTAAAATTGAGCATTTCCTCGCGCGCGAATATTAAATAAGGTATATACTTATGTATTTTGCCCTTTTTGTAGAAAATTGCATTTTTTTGAAAAAAAGTTTGCGAAACGTTTGGTGGGTTTAGTAATTTGTCGTACCTTTGCAACCGCAAACGAGAAAGGAACTCCTCCACTGAGGTGAATACGGAAACTCGGGCGCAAGAGAATAGTTCTTTGACAGATTTCCATAGACAGTAATTGTAGTACAAGAAATAAGAAGCGAACCGTCTTTTCTTATAGATATAATGCAGGAGCCTTGGAGATGTCTTCCGTACCTTATTGAATCAGAACATATCCTCTTATTATGAGGTAGAACAATATTGTACAATGAAGAGTTTGATCCTGGCTCAGGATGAACGCTAGCTACAGGCTTAACACATGCAAGTCGAGGGGCAGCATGAAGTTTGCTTGCAAACTTTGATGGCGACCGGCGCACGGGTGCGTAACGCGTATCCAATTTACCCATGGCTCGGGGATAGCCTTTCGAAAGAAAGATTAATACCCGATGGTCTCACTTGAGGGCATCCTCTTTTGAGTAAAGATTTATCGGCGATGGAT
>JAZQQO010000058.1:0-120835 GCA_045629085.1 Bacteroidaceae bacterium | reverse complement strand
ATGCTCATCTTCCCTTTTGGGCTTATTGGGGGCTGGGTATTTAATGGTGTTCTTTTTCCGGGGGATTTTTTTAAGGGATTTTTTTTGTTATTTTCCAATATGTTAACTTGCACATAATCAGATATGTAAATGCTATAAGGGAAGAAATTCCATATTTTATGATAAAACTTTTATATACGCACGCGTATAGAGAGTTTATAAGAAAAAAAGTGGAAAATTCTCCCTTAGTGTACACAATCGACAGAAATACAAATGCTTACACAATCAAAAAAATCGATATTTTTTCCCCAAAGAAATTCCCTTTAGTGCAAAATCACCATTTCCCCCCTGTTCAAAGATGTGGAGGAAGATGACGTCACAAGACGTGACACCGTCGACAGCATGAATCGATAGGGGCAGCCCCAACGATTCACACTGCCTCTTTCATCTTTATTTCATATTCAAGTGAATCTCCATCGTGGCCTTGTACTCCTTGCCATTCTTGTCGGTGTAGATGACGGCATGGCGCACGGTGTAGGTACGGCCTTTGATGAGTTTGCCGGGGTTCTGACCCACGTAGCAACCATACTTGTCGTGGTAGATCTTGGTGTAGATGGCGGCGTTCGAGGTGAGGCCACTCTCCACGTTGCCCGTGGTTGTGAACCAGTTGCCAAAGATGACATCGGTGTCGGAGATGGTCTTGCTGTTCGTTTCCTTACCGGCTGCATTGACGGCGGCGATGCGAACGTAGGGGTAGGCTGATGATGACTTCTTGCCACAAACGGCAGCCTGCAGCTGGGCTGTTGACACGCCCAGAGCCTCAGAGATGGCGTCCGTGTCGAGCTGTACGCGGGTGCTTGACCATGACGAAGAGCTGGCGGCGAGGTTGGCCTCGATGGTGACGGTGGTGTCGCGGCGTGCATAATCGTCGGGGAAGGGGCCGTAGGTGCGGCTTACGCCAAGTGGGTCGCTTCCCTCAAAACGGACAGCGTAGGGCCACTGCTCGTTGTTGTCGGGGAAAGCGGAGCTGGCCACGCCGCTCGTCCAAGAGTGTGACCAGTACTGCGTGGGTGCTCCCATGACCACGAGCCACAGGTTCTGGCATCCTTCGGGAACGGTAAGGCTTACGTCGCCCTCTTTCGCTTTGCCCATGTCGGAGTAATAGCGTTTGCCGTCCTTGGTGTAGGCCACGAGGCCATAGCGCCATCCTGCATAGCTCGTGCGTACCTTGTTATATCCCTGGCATCCGGCCAAGCCGCGGAAGTGGGCTGTGACGGTGGTGCCGGCAGCGGGAATCTTGAGGGGGTTGGCATTGTAGCCATAGTTCTGCGGACAGTAGTTGGGATCGACGATCCAGTAGCTCTTGTCGCCATCGAGCAGCGAGGTGCGGATGGCCTCGGAGGGCTCGATGAGTCGCTGCGGCTCGTTGCCTATCTTCGCCTGGCTGTTGGCGTGTATGCCCTCGATGTCCATTGAGGTGAGGTGGGCAAACGTCTCGTACATGAAGTCGCCATAGCCAGCGGCATCAAGGCCAAAGATGCGCATGAAGACCTGTGAGGGATCCTCGCGCTTGCTGGCATTGGCGGAGCGCCAGATGCGGCCGATGGCATCCTGACCATACTTCTGACACCAGTAGTCCTGGTAGAAACAGCTGGTGTAGCGGATGTCCTCGTGGTGGATGTTGAGGTGGTGCTTGCCCAGGTACTGCTCGTAGTACTCGCCATCGGAGTACTGCATCTCGGGGTACACCTTGTAGGCCTGCCAGTTGGCGCAATCCTCCCACCACTCGTTGTCGTTGCCCTGACCGAGGCCGTAGCTCATGCCGTGGGCGAACTTCGAGTCGGCACCGGTGAGGTACTGGAAGGCATGGCCAATCTCATGAGCCGGCGTGTGACCGTTGCGTGCCGTGGCAGCACGTGGTGTGCAGTGGAAGAGAGCCACGTAGGTGGAGCGGCTGTTCTTCGTCGTGCCGCTGTAGTACCACTCCGTGCCATCCTGACCCGAACCGTCGGCGCGCCAGTCGCTGCCATCCCACGCTGTCTTCACAATGTACATGTGTATCTTCGTCTTGTCGGTAACGGACTTGCCCACCTCCAGGAATCCAAGCTTGTTGACGTACGTATCAAAAATCTTCTCGGCATTGTTCAGCAGCGTCTTCACGTTCATGGTATAGCCGCCATAGGTGATGGTGTTAGAGCTCGTCTTCGTCAGGCCGTTCTCCCAGAAACAGATGAAATGCTCGGACTCCATGCTGCGCTGGAAGCACCACTGCGACGACGTCTTCGTGTAGTCGCAGTTGCTGTAGCCGCTGGGCTTGGCGAGGGTGCGCTGGAAGGTGAAGTCATACGTGGCATTGTTGTTGTAGGACTTTGTCGTGGAGGTGACCTTGCCCGTCGTTGGGTTCGTCTTGTAACGCCTAAAGGCAGTCTTGGTGAACTCCACGCTGTCGATGCCTGTCAATGGTACGGAGTCGATGGCGCAAAAGCGGTCTTCGAAGTGTGCCCAGATGTTTTGAGCCTTCAACTGCGTTGAAGTGAAAAGTGAAAAGTGAATAGTGAAAAATAGGGCAAGTAGGCTTTTACCTATGCTGTTAATATGGTATTTCATCATAGTTTTTTTATGTGCAATTAATAATGAGCGTCCGTCAAGTCTCCTTCATCGCGCAGCCCCCTCCCCTTCCGGGGGGGCAGCTTTGCTGACGGAGAGGGACTGTCATTTCTTCATAACCTTAAACGAACTCTCTCCGATCGTGATGATGTAGGCACCCTGCTTCAAGGCCGAGAGGTCGACGGTGACGTAGCCGCCTGCACTTTCGACCATGGCGCTCACCTTGGCTCCGCTCATGGTGTGCACGCTCACGTTGCTGGCATCCGACTTTGCCACAAAGCGGTTGGCGCTGAAGGATATCTTCTCGGCTGCCAATGTCTGCTCGATGCCGTCGGGGTCATCGGTGGCAGAGATGTAGAAGTTCTTGATGTCCGAGAATTCGTACTCGTCGGCGTTGACCGTGATACCGCTTTCAGTGAAGCGCATGACGGGATTCTTCTCGCCTCCGAGAAGGTAGTAGACGAGCGTGCCGTTCTTCAATGTGAATACCACGCTTTTTGCCGTGGCTCCCATCGAGGCAGCCAGCATAATGAGGAGTAAAATGTGTTTCTTCATAAAGGGTAGATTTTTTTTTCTGCTGCAAAAGTACAAATAAAACTTTGTATTTGTAGCCTGTATATTTATGAATTTGCGTTAATCAGTCCCGTTTTCGCATAAAATCCTGTTGTTTTTGTTGTGGTTTGGGTTTATTTTGGTAACTTTGCCGAAGAAAGATTTGCGTCTAATGGAATAATCTGTCATTGCCAACGCATTGACGAAAACAAAATAAGAACTATGTCATACAACGAACTTGCAAAACTTGAAGTGCTAAGTGCTGTTCAGGGAATCAACTCCATAAGTGAATTAAATGATTTCAAGAACATGATAGCTCTCTATTTTGCCTCAAAAGCCCAGAGAGCGATAGATGCTTTATGGGACGAAGGTACGATAAACGCGTCTACTATTGAGGCTTGGGGAAACGAACACATGCGCACACCATACCGTCATGCGTAGAATTGTACTCGACACAAATTGCCTGTTACAATCTTTACCATCCAAAAGCAATTACCATCTTGTATGGAAGCAGATTTTGGAAGGTAAAGTTGTGTTGTGTGTAAACACAGAAATACTCAATGAATACGAGGAAATTCTATCAATCAAAACAACACGGGAGATTGCAAAAAATGTGGTTGAAGCCATTGCGCGACTATCAACCACATTCTATCAAGAGGCATACGTCCATTTTGGATTGATAGAGCAAGATGTGGATGACAATAAATTTGTAGATTGTGCAATTGCATCAGATGCAGAGTACATAGTGACAAATGATAGCCATTTCTCCGTACTTCGCTCCATTCCTTGGCCAAAAGTAGACGTTATAGCTCTTCATGACTTTGCAGAACAGTTGAAACGACAAGTTTAATAATACATAAACTGAAACCTTTAAATCAAACATGTTAGTCTTTGCTTTCCTTCTGTTCGACAGACTCACTGCAAACTGACTCAGAACTAGCTTATTTGTTATGAAAAAAAACTTCTTTTACTCAGTTCTTTGGCTTCTGTGCTTTTCGTTTATCAATCTTTCTGCCAAGGCAGAGTCGCTGCCTCGTGCCGAGTACCCCCGTCCGCAGTTTGAGCGCAGCGAGTGGGTGAACCTCAATGGTGAGTGGACCTATGCCTTTGACTTTGGCCGTACGGGCAATGAGAAGGGCTACAGGGAGAGCAAAGGATTTACAGACAAGATTACCGTACCCTTCTGCCCTGAGAGCAAGTTGTCGGGGGTGCAGTATACCGATTTTATCAACACTATCTGGTACCACCGTACTATCACTGTGCCCTCGGCATGGAGTGGTCAGACGGTACTCTTGCACTTCGGTGCCAGCGACTACGAAACGAGCATCTATATCAATGGTAAGTATGTCGACAAGCACTTTGGCGGTGGCAGTTCGTTTGCCGTGGACATCACCAAGTTCGCAGAGCCAGGCAAGACGGCACAACTCGTGGTGCGTGTCGATGACAATCTGCGCGACAGCCAGCAACCTGCAGGCAAGCAGAGCTCACAGCTCAACTCGTATGGCTGTATGTACACCCGTACCACTGGTATCTGGCAAACGGTGTGGATGGAACCCGTTAATGCCTTGGCACTGAAGACGGTAAGCGCTTTGCCCGACATCGATCAGGAGCAGCTCGTCATACGTCCCGAATTCTTCGGCGAGAGCAATGACGCCATGCTGACTGTACAAATGACAGATGGCAAGAAGGTGGTGGCCAGCCGTACGGTGCGTGCCTGCAACGGCAGTGTGGTGGTGCTACCTGTAAAGAAACCTAAACTGTGGAGCCCCGAGAGCCCCTTCCTCTATGACCTCAAGTATGTGGTGAAGGATGCACAAGGCAAAGTGCTCGACGAGGTAAGCTCGTATGTCGGTATGCGTAAGGTGCATCTGGCTGGTGGCTATTTCTACCTCAACAACCAACCCTACTTCCAGCGTCTCGTGCTCGATCAGGGTTTCTATCCCGATGGCATCTGGACGGCTCCGAGCGATGAGGCTCTGCGTCACGACATCGAGATGAGCAAGGCTGTGGGCTTCAACGGCGCACGTCTGCATCAGAAGGTCTTCGAGGAGCGCTACTACTACTGGGCTGATAAGCTCGGCTACATCTGCTGGGGCGAGCAGGCAAGCTGGGGAATGGACGAGAACAGCAACCTGGCAGCCCGTAACTTCCTGAGCGAGTGGGCAGAGATACTCGTGCGTGATCGCAACCATCCCTGCATTGTGACCTGGACACCCTTCAACGAGACGTGGGGAAGTCGTGAAGGCGCCTACGTGCGTATGATGAAAGATGTATATGACCTCACCCATGCCATTGACCCCACTCGTCCCGTCAACGATGCGAGCGGCGACGGCCATGTCAAGACGGACATCTGGGCGGTACATGACTACACCCGCGAGTACGATCGTCTCGTCGAGCGTCACACCTTCCACAAGGGTGTGGAACCCTATCGCAATGAGCCTAACAAGAAGTTCCTGGCCAATTACAACGGTCAGCCTTATATGCTTGATGAGTTTGGTGGTCTTCCTTGGATTCCTGCGGAGGAACGTGCCAACTCATGGGGCTATGGCAGCAACATCGACACGCTCGATGACTTCTATGACATCCTTGAGAAAGAGGTTGACGCCGTCATCGCCTGCAAGCACATCACTGGTTTCTGCTACACCCAGATTACCGACGTGGAGCAGGAGAAGAACGGCATCTACTTCTACGACCGTCGTCCCAAGTTCGACAATGCCCGCATCAAGGCCATCTTCGAGAAGATACCTTCCATCATCAAGAATCCCGTGGATCTTGGGGACTGGAAATAAAGAAGCCCCTCACCTCGCACCCTCTTTGACTTTATTTCTTACTTCTGAATGCCATAGGCGACATGCCCGTGTGGCGGCGAAAGAACTTGCAGAGAAAACTGTCAGAAGGAAAGTCAAGCTCATTGGCAATCTGTGAAATGGTGAGGTCGGTGTGCAGTAGTAGCAGCTTTATCTCCGACACCACAACGCGATCAATCCACTCCTTGGCTGCTATGCCGCTTGATTGTTTTACGGCGAGGCTTAGATAGTGCTCGCTGACGTTGAGCTGCTCTGCAAAATAGCTATGCCGGCGTTGGCGTCCATGGGATAGTGTGACGAGACGTGCAAACTCATGAAATATTGTCTCTTGACGATTCTTGGGCTTGTTGTCTCGTTTCATGTATTTGCGAAAAAGCGTCACGGCATAGTGCAGGGACGTGTTGACCATGCTACGCGTTATGGGGCTGTGTTCGCCTTCCGTTTTGGCAAAATAAAGTAGCAGATTGAGCAGGTCGAAATATCGCTGTTCCTCTTCTTCATTTATCTCGACACTGATGCTTGTGGCTTGCATGTGGAAAAGTGCTGGCAGGTCGTTGCTCAGCTGCTCGGTCAGATCAGATAGCGTGAAGATTAGTTCAAAAGCACGGAAATCAGGAGTGGCATTGTTGAGTTGAAACAGTGTGCCTGAACTATAGAACTCAAGCGAGCCTTTCCGTGTGTGACGCTCCTCGATATTCACTATGCTGTCCATGCTGCCTTGTGTCAGCAAGCCGATGCGCATGCTGTGCAGTCTGTATGGAGAGCCGTCTCCGATGGTGTGCCGCAACATCTGGTAGTTGGAGTGCATCACGATCAGGTCTTCTCCGAAATATACTTCCTCGTTATCCTTTAACGAATCGCCGAAGATGCGTGCCTGAGGATGAAATCCGTCTTTTATGGAGTGGTTCTGCTGTTTCATAGAGTGGTATTACGATGCAAAAGTAATCAAAATGCCGTATTTTTTTGCTAAATTTGCATAAAAAATGCACTTAAGTAATCAAAAGAACATGTTTTTGTCTTAAAAGATAATTTAAAATAGGAATTTAAGTTGTATTTTTGTCGCCAAATTATATGATTCTGTGACAGTAAGTCATGGTTTACCTTTATAAAATAGACATAACGATGAAGCGAATACTCTTTTTTGTTCTTTTATGTGCCTCCGTTTTTAACAGTTTGATGGCTCAGCAAGCCCTGATGATACGTCGTGCAGGTGGCGTGATTGATGCTGTGCCTACGAGTCTTGTGGATTCTATCTCGTTTAGAGATGGTGCAAGCGTGATGATGCTTGCTACCACTGGGGGAGAGACGTTTGACGTAGAGGTGCGTGACATAGTAGATCTTTCGCTGAGCGAGGCTCCGGCTGCGCTCACTGTGCAGTACGAAGGCGAAGCGGCTACGGTACTTAATCCCTATTTTACTCAGGGAGTTTCGGTGAGGATCGACGGTGCCGACGTGACCATCAGCAATACAAATACTACCGAAGAACTGACCTTCGAATTGTCGGGCGAGACGTCTGGCGGTTCGTTGCTTTATCAGGGCTCGTACAAGGCAACTTTTGTGCTGAATGGTGTCAGCATCACCAATCCCAAAGGACCAGCCATCGACATTGAGTGTGGTAAGCGTATTGCTTTGGAACTGAAGAAGAACACGGTTAATACGCTTGCCGATGGTAAGGATGGCGATTGGAAGGCCGCGCTCTATTGCAAGGGGCATCTGGAAATAGACAAGGCTGGTACGCTCAACGTGACGGGCAACACCAAGCATGCCATCAGCGCCAAGGAATACATTCAGCTGAAGAAGGCTGAAGGTGCGATTAACATCCTCGGCGCCAAGAGCGACGGCATACATTGCGGACAATACTTCCTGGCCAATGGCTACGCGCTTACTATCAGTGGTGTGGCAGCCGACGGCATACAGGCAGAAGCAAGTGGTGATGAGGCTTACGATGGTGACCTGCCCGACGGTTCGCTGTGGATACAGGGCGGCACGTTCGACATCAAGTGCAGTGGTGATGATGCTGCTGGCTTGAAGGCTGATACGGAGTTGCACGTCAATGCTGAGAAGAGTGTGCCCGTCATGGGCATTACTATGACGGGTGCTGGCAGTAAGGGTGTAAAGGCTAACGCTGTCATTGTGCAGGATGGCGACATAACCGTTACAAACTCTGGTACGGCCATTGCAGAAGGTACCGATGTGCAGACTGCTAAGTGCATCAGTGCCGATGCTTCCGCAGAGTTGCTGGGTGGCAAGCTGACGCTCAAGGCAACGGGTGCTGGCGGTAAGGGTATCAAGTCGGATGGTACCATCACCATCGGCAACAAGGAGAATGGCGAGGGTCCTGCCATGTCAGTCACTACTACGGGCAGCAAGTTCAGTAGCGGTTCAAGTTCAGGTACGGGCGGCAATACTGGTGGTGGCCGTGGCCCTGGTGGCTGGGGCGGCGGTGGCGGATGGAATCCCGGCGGCGGCATGGGTGGTGAGTCGAGCAGTGGCTCATCTGCCAAGGCCATCAAGGCCATGGGTGCCATCGACATCTATGGCGGTGAGCTTACAATCTCTACTGCAACAGAAGGGGCAGAAGGCATTGAGTCGAAGAAGAGCATCAATATTGCAGGTGGAAAAAACTACTTGAAATGCTATGACGACGGCATCAACTGTAGCGGCCAGATTGCCTTCAATGGCGGCATCACTGTTTGTTGCTCAACGGGCAACGATGCTGTCGACTCAAACTATGGCCGTGCGGGAGCCCTTGTTATTGGTGATGGAATCTTATTGACTTACACTACGAAGGGAGGCGCAGAGATGGGATTTGACTGCGACGGCAATAGCTATATCCAGATTACCGGTAAGGGCATTTGTGTCAGTGCTGGCGGCAATCAGGGCGGTTCGAGCAGTAGTACACTCTCCACTGCTTCACAGGGATATGCCTTCGTCACAACCAGCATCAGCTACCAGACAGGACGCTATTATACGCTGGCTGACAACAGCGGTAATAACCTCGTGACCTATAGCTTTGAAGGAAATGTCAACAGCAGTTGCGCATTGTTTACGGCAACGGGCATGGTGAAAGGATCTACCTACACGGTGAAGTACAGTACCCAGGCTCCTACTGATGCCACGACCACATTCCATGGTCTCTATCTGGGCAGCAGTGCGAAGGGTACAACGAGCGTGACAAGCTTTACGGCAAAATAGCAGAGTGAATTATTTAACAGATATCTTCTTGCCGTTGACGATGTAGAGGCCTTTCTTGAGAGATTGAACATTATGTTGATCAGCAATCCTGCGTCCATTGAAGTCGTAGATGCCTGAAGCTGATTGTGCAATTTCTATGTCTCTATCTTCAATCTCTTCAATTCCTGTCTCTTCGTCATCAAATGCCTTTTGCAGTCGAGCCATGTTCTCCATCAGCGAGGCACCACTGACCATGGCACCCATTGAGGCGGGTTGTGAGGCGTCGTATTTGTCTCCCCAGTAGTAGGGACAATACATCTGAGGGTAGGCTTCCTTGTCGAGGTTATTCCACATGGTGTCAGCATTCTTGATGAGGAATTTCAGTGCCTCCGTACGCTTGGTGAGCTCAAATCCTTCGTCGAGAATGTAATTGACAAGGTAGGGGATAAGGATGCCCTTGAAGAGACTCTGGTCCATCGAGGTACCCTCGTTACGCAGCAATCCGTTGTAGACGCATCGACTGGTGCTCTTTATCGCATATTGCAGGTAAAGGTTGGCTTTGACTTTGTAGGTAGCTTTGCCAGTGACATGGTAGAGTAGGCGGCATGCCTCGCCGAAGGTGCCCTGGGTGTAGGTGAGGGGAGGCTCCTCGCATCGACCGTCGCTATGACATACGTATTTTGTCATGTGGTTGTACAGGCCAATGGCATCGGCGAGATACTTTTCGTCGCCATACCTCATGTGCAGTTTTACGGCTACCAGGCATGCCGAACCGTCAGTACAGGCGCCTCCATCGTTCTTGTAGGTGCCGTCAGGATTCTTGTCCCAGTTCCAGGGCAGACGGACGTCCTCGTTCTCGCCCTCCATGGTGCGTATGGCACGAGTAATGATGTATTTGTCATAGACGTCCTTGGCCGTCTGTGCATAGCTGGGATTGTCGAGCGACTCTGAGAGGTGTAGCAGCGTGAGGCATATCCATGCCATGTCATCGGTGTAGGGGTTCAGAAATCCCGTCTTGTCGCTATTGTCGTGGTGGTAGTTGTTGCCATGGTTCTTGACCCAGTTGTTCATGTATCCTTTGTACAGGTAGGCCCTGGCAGCATTGGTCCCTTCGTATCGGTCGAAGGCGTAGGCCACCAGGTCGATGGCATGGGCTTGTTGCCAGTAGATGTACTGCCTTTCGCTCTCGATGTGTTGTGGGGTAACCCAAAAGGTTCCCTTGGTCTTGTCCATGAAGTTGTCGACCAGCACCTTGTTGAGCGAGTCGGCCTTGGTGGCATACGTCTTGCCCTGAACGAGCTGTTTGAGGCCATCGCTGTATGCATGAGCATAGTTGGATGAGAATAGTACCGTCAAAAGGATAATAATTCTTGTTTTCATATGGCTTGAATATAGTTTCTACATTAGATTCTTTATGCAAAGTTAGTTGTTTTGTTTGTTTCTTGTGATGGTTATGCCCAAAAAGTTTGCCGTAAATTGTGAAATTTATACATTATGGCATGAAAATGGCATCTTTTAAAACATTTGTTACATATTAATAAAGAGTGCTGTGTTTTTTTTGTTAATTTTGCATTAAGGAATCATAAATTGCAGAACAGAAAAACATAATGGCTTATGAAAAAGACACTATTTGCACTGATGCTGATGCTGTGTGGTGCGGTGAGTGCGCAGGAAAAGTACTTCCTTCCTGCTGGTAAAGAGGCTGCCACGCCTGACTCCGAGGGTTTCATCCGTCGTTGGACGGTGTTGGAACCTATCAGTAAACCCAACCGTTCGAACACGGTGTTTACGGACACCTATCTTCGTGAGACATTTGCCAAAGAGTATTTCAAGGGTCAAACCACCATGGTTCCTAAGGACGGTCAGAAGGTAAAAGCCTCGTTTGAGAAAGTGGAGCAGCCTGCCGATTTCCGCCGTGCTCCGCAAGGACCTCAAAAGGTAATCACCGGAACAGAGACTTTGTGCTGGCATAAACTGGATAGTAAGACGTATAACTTGAAACTCATGCGCTTTGGTGAGTATGAGATGCATCGTCTCTATGGTGTCATCTATTGGGTTGTAACCGTTATCGATTGTAAGGAAGAGATGCAGAATGTGCGCCTCTCCATTGGCTCAAACTCTGCCTCACAGTGGTGGGTGAATGGTGAGGATGTGCTCTTGCTGTCGGGCGACCGCCGCATGGTGGCTGACGATGCCATGTCGCATCGCATTACGCTGAAGAAAGGCGAGAATATCATTCGTGGTGCCATCATCAATGGTCCCGGCATGAGTGACTTCTGTGTCAAGATTGTTGACGAGAATGGTAAGGCTCTGAATGGCTATACAATTAAGTAATAACGGTAAAAAGACTAATTTATTATGATCCGAAATAAGTTTTTGATTGCTTGTGCTGTATTTGCTACAGCTTCATTGTCATCTCGTGCGCAAACAGGTAACCCATACATTCACGACCCTTCTACTTTGGCTGAATGTGATGGTAAGTATTACACCTTTGGTACTGGTCAGGGAGGTTTGATTTCTTCTGATGGCGGATGGACATGGGATTCGGGTGCTGTGCGCCCCGGTGGTGGTGCTGCTCCTGATGTGCTGAAGATTGATGACCGCTATCTTATTGCCTATGGCGCTACGGGCGGCGGTTTGGGTGGTACGCACAGCGGCCGTATGCTGACGATGTGGAACAAGACACTCGACCCCAATTCACCCGACTTCAAGTTCAGCGAACCTGTGGAAGTAGCGGGCAGTGTGGACGGCGATGACTTCGACTGCATCGACCCTTGCCTCTTCCTCGACCCCACTACAGGCCGTCTGTGGCTGACCTGTGGCACGTACTTTGGCAACATACGTCTCTTCGAACTTGACCCCAAGACGGGTAAACGCGTAGAAGGCAACAAAGAACTGGATGTGGCCATCGACTGCGAGGCATCGGCCCTCTTCTATAAGGATGGTTGGTACTACCTGTTGGGTACGCATGGCACTTGCTGTGATGGTGTCAACTCCACCTACAACATCGTGTGTGGACGCTCACGCAATGTGACAGGCCCTTATTTAGATAATGTAGGACGCGATATGCTGAAGGGTGGCGGCAAGATGGTGGTCAAGGCGCACGGTCGCCAGAATGGTGCGGGCCACTTCGGTCGTACTGTTGTGACGGATGGATTGGAGAAGATGTCGTTCCACTGGGAGGCTGACTTCGACCGCAGCGGTATGAGCGTGCTGGCCATCCGTCCTATTGTGTGGAAGAACGGTTGGCCCGAGGCCGGACAGAACGTCAAGGCTGGTACTTACGAGTTGGAGTCGCAGCGTCATGGCTACTCGTTGGAGTTGGCTGTCGACTTCAAGCGTCTTGAGCAGGCTCGCCGTCGTTGGTTCCAGCGTGACGAAAACTTCAAGATTGAGCCTATTCCCTTACAGTCGCTTGACGATGTGAAGAGTGCATGGCCTACAGGTGACATTGCTGTACGTAACGGTGACTTTATGAATCGTCCTCATCAGCAGTGGACCATCACTCCTGTCGAGGGTGTAGGTGGTTTCCTTGGTCAGCCTTTCTTCAAGATTACAATTGCCGGCACAAATCGTGCCCTCTGTGCAACGGCTGACAAGGAGGTAAGCACTGTGGCAGAATTTACTGGTGCTCCTGAGCAGCTCTGGCAGATCGACCAGTTGACCGACGGCACCTACCGCATCATGCCCAAGAGCATCCCCGGCACCAACGAGAAGCTCTGCCTCATCAGCATCGCCGACAGTACCCCCACACTGGGTCAGTTCGACTTCAATAGCGATAACTCTAAGTGGAGATTGCTGGATATTGAGTAAATGAATCAGATTTATTGATGATGTGATAATTATTTTGGCCTTCGGCTAACGAAAATGCCCGTAAATTTTCCGTAAATTTAAGCGAAAATTATTTATTTGGTTATGGAATACAAGCAATATAAAGACACTGTATACAAAATCATTGGAGCAGCAATGACCGTGCATTCCGAACTCAATTGGGGCCTGCTTGAACCAATCTATCAGGAGGCACTTCACTTGGAACTTGAGGAACGTGGTATAAAAAACGTACGTGAACAAGAAATCAATTGCTACTACAAGAATTACCTCCTCGACAAGAAATACAAGATGGACATAGTAGTCGATGATATAGTAGTTGAACTGAAATCTGTAAAGGATCTTATTCCTGCTCATCGTGCACAGCTCTTTAACTATATGCGTCTCACAAAGCACCCAGTCGGTCTGCTTATAAATTTCGGTTGCAGCAGTCTCCAAGGCGAACGGTATGGTTATGATCCAGAAACCAATGAATGTCACCTGCTCGACCGTTGGATGGAAATAGTACCAGATGAGGTTGATTCCGATTATGAGTTCGACCCATACGAAGATACTCCTCAAGAATAAAATTTACGGAAAAATTCGCGGATAATTCACGGTAATTCGCGTTTTAAAAAATAAAAAAGGAGGATGGAAAAGCACTGTTAAATAATTTATGAAAGTAGAGTAAATGACCAGACCTCCAAAGATACACAAAAGAAATATGAAAAGATTATTTTTAGCGCCGTTGTTGGCTCTGAGCCTCACGGCAAATGCACAGAATTTTGGTTTTGGCGGACAGCAGTTGTCGGCCGAGAACATGCATTACTCACAGAAGTATGCTGACGTGAACTATGCCGATGATGGTATGGCACAACATACGATGGACATCTATCTACCCGAAGTGAAGGCTGACAAGTATCCCGTTGTAGTACACATCTATGGCTCTGCCTGGATGAGCAACAGCAGTAAGGGTGCTGCTGACTTGGGAACCATCGTTACTGCCCTCTTGAAGGCAGGCTATGCTGTGGTATGTCCCAATCACCGTTCCATACAGGATGCCCAGTGGCCCGCACAAAGCCATGACATCAAGGCCGTAATCCGTTGGATTCGCGGCAATGCCGAGAAGTATCATTTCGACCCTCAGTACATTGCCACTTCAGGTTTCTCCAGTGGCGGTCATCTATCAAGCTTTATGGGCGCCACCTCTGGCTCCAAGACCGGCAAGGTGGGTAAGGAGGAGATTGACATTGAGGGCAGCTTAGGTAAGTATACCAACCAGTCCAGCACCATCTTTGCTGCCGTTGACTGGAGTGGTCCTATTGATCTCTTGAATATGGATTGCGGCGAAGCCATGAAGATGGGCGACTTCCCACCCGAGCGTAACCTGCTCGGTGGTGTCAGCAAGCAGGAGAATCCTGATAAGTATCGTACACTCAGCCCCATCTCCTTCCTCGATAAGAATGATCCTCCCATCATCGTCTTCCATGGCACTGCCGACAATGTGGTTCCTCATTGCCAAGGTGTTGAGTTTGCTGGCGAGATCAAGGCAGCAGGCATCACTACTGAGTTCTACAGTGTTGAGGGTGGTGGTCATGGCTTCAACATGTACACTGAGGAGAACCTTGCCCGCATGGTCAACTTTCTCAACAAGGCACGTGGCGTGAAGGGTGGCTCTGTCGCTGCAGCACCCGAGGCATTGAATCCCCAGCCTGCAGAGACGAATGTTTCACAGAGCCAGTTCCCCAAGGTGACTGCCGACAAGCGTGGCATGTTCCTTGTCAAGGCACCCGGAGCGCAGAAGGTTATCGTAGACATCTGTAATAAGAAATATGATATGGTAAACGATGGCAAGGGCAACTGGACGGCTACTACCGATCCTCTCGTGGTAGGGCCCCACTACTACTTCATTGAGGTGGATGGTGCCCGCGTCAGCGACCCTGCCTCACAGGCTGTTTATGGTTGCGGTCTTTACGCTAGTCAGCTCGAGGTGCCTGAGGACAACGGCGACGGTGACTACTACACCTTCAACAAGGATGTTGCTCACGGTCAGGTTCGCCTTTGCCAGTATTGGAGCAACGTAGAGGGCAAGGCTCGCCACTGCTATGTCTATACTCCTGCCGAGTACGACAAGAATCCCAAGAAGCGCTACCCCGTGATGTATCTGCAGCACGGTATGGCAGAGAACGAGACCGGTTGGCACACTCAGGGAAAGATGGCGAATATCCTTGATAACAACATAGCTCAGGGTAAGGCTGTTCCTATGATTGTCGTGATGGACAACGGTAACTGCGACTATGGATTCGGCAGCAAGCCCGGTGAAAGCATGGCCGACTTTGGCACTTCTTTCTACAAGGTTCTGACCGATGATATTATTCCCTACATCGATCAGACGTTCCGCACTCAGGCCAATCGTGATGGTCGTGCCATGGCAGGTCTCTCATGGGGTGGTCTGCAGAGCTTCAACATCACCTTCCAGAACCTCGACAAGTTCTCTCATCTCGGTTCATTCAGCGGAGCCATCTTCTCGCTTGCCGGTGGTGACATCACCAAGGCTTATGATGGTGTCTTTGCCGATGCTGCGAAGGTCAACAAGCAGCTTCACACCATATTCATCGGTACGGGAACGGAGGAGAATCTGGGCAGTAAGGCAGTGAATGAAAAACTCAATGCTCAGGGCATCAAGACGCACTACTACGAGTCGCAGGGCACTGCCCACGAGTGGCTTACTTGGCGTCGTTGCCTCAACCAGTTTGTTCCACTTATCTTCAAGTAAGAATTAGCAGTTTGACAATACAGCGAGGGCGCAAGAATCCATTTCTTTGCGCCCTCGTCTATTGCTAACTTTATGCAATGATAAACTGACGACTGTATTTAATCTTTGAAAAGATCATCCAACGCCACGATATTTTGAATGTCATCAGAATATGCATTTCGCTTGACACCATTTGCACTAACCAAAACCGTGAAGACCGATTTTGAAGTTCCTGTCTCATTGCGGAATACAGATACTTTTCGAGCCATGGCATAACTGTCTTCCTCGTTCATCGCCCAAGGTTCTTTCGTGTACTTCATCTCACACAAATCAATGACATCGTCATCACGGTCGATCAGCAAATCAATCTGCGCGCCAGGTTTTCCGGAGTTTGCTCTCCACGAATATACCCTTGATATAACGCCAGATATTCCTAATGCTTGTTTTATCTGATCTACATGGAGAAGACATACACGCTCAAAACTCAATCCACACCAGGTATGATAGGTGTTAGTGTTCAGGCAATGTGACCAATACTTTGGGTCATTGTCTTTATTCCCCTTGATGAACTCATAATAGAAGATTGTATAAGGATCAATCAGCTGATACAGGGCATCTTTCTTTTCCTTTCCCATTGCTGTATAGCTGCGTATAAAGCCACAGTTCTCTAGGTTCTCAAGCATTTGAGAGAAACTCCCGTTGTCAACAAACTTTCCTCCTGCAAGTAGTTCGTTTCGAGTCAGTCCCCGGCGTTTGCGTGCCAGCAGACTGACAACCTTGATGTAACCCTCTGGCTTTTTGAATAGTGAGGCATAGAGGGCATCAAACTCCTCGTATAGCTCGCCTTGTGGCGTGAAGAAGTTCAAATCAATGTTTTGCGCCAGACTCAGTCCCTTCTGTATGGACTTCCAGTAGAAAGGCACGCCTCCCATTATCATGTAGCCTTCAGCAATCTGTTTTCGTGTCATGTTCACCTTACGGCTCTTCATGTACTGCTCGCACTCGCTCAGTGTGAACTGACGCAATGGAATCTTGTAGTCAACACGGTTGTGCAACCCTCCCTTATTCTTTACTATCTTATTGATAATCCATGAAGTTGCGCTTCCGCAGATGATGAGAAGTATATCCTTGCGAGCACTTGCCCATGAATTCCAGAAATGCTCCAAAGCAGGTATTAATCCCGAAGCATGTGTGTCCATCCATGGGAGCTCATCAATGAATATAACTTTCTTCTCGTCCTTTGACTGATTGATAAGTTCCTTCAGCAGTTCAAAGGCATCCAACCAGTTGGAAGGTGTGCTTTTGACTTTCAACCCATGCGCTGTGAGCGAATTTCGCCAAGCCTTCAGTTGCGTTGCACGAGGAGATTTCGCAAGCCCACTATGCTGGAATGTGAATTTATAGTTGAAGGTTTCTCGTATAAGAAATGTTTTTCCTACACGGCGTCTACCATAGACTGCCACAAATTCTGAATACTCGGATTCGTATGCACTCAGCAAGCGGCCTTTTTCATATTGCCTTCCTATTAACATAATTGTGAGTCTTAAATTTGTACGCAAAGGTATATAAAATTATCGAGATTCGAGCGGAATCTGCAAATTAATTGTACTTTCCGCTCGAATCTGACATGTTTTTGGTAAGTTTGGGAGTGAAGAAGTGTCGAGTTTAGAGCGGAATGTATAGTAAACTGTATACTTTCCGCTCCAAACTCGATGGTTTTTGCTATACTGCGAGGGCGCAAAAAACATTTTTTGCGCCCTCGTGTTATGTCGACTTTTCCTACTTTCCGTGTCTACTTCTTTGGTGAGGCTCCCGTTGTAGCGTCAGCTTGCTTGGTAGCTCCTGTTGTAGCGTCAACTTGCTTGGTGGCACCGGTTGTGGCATCGGTTTTAGGAGCCAAAGGCGAGACGGTGACGTTGACTGTGTCACCAGCAATGGTAACGGCTAAGTCCTGAGGACGGATGGTGACGGGACCCTTCATGAACTCTGGAATGTTGTAGGAACGCAAGAACATCTGGTGATAGCGGGGATCTTCCTGTGGGAGTTCGAAGGGACGGTCGAAGGTGCCGTCAGCATTGAAGTGAGCAATGAAGGGGCGTGTGAAGTTGCCATCGTAACGACGTGAAGAGAAGATGACCCAACGGCCGTTGGGAGACCATGAGTGGTAGCTCTCCACTTCGGGTGAGTTCAGCTCGGTGATACAGCGGGCAGAAGCTCCATCCTCCTGAAGGGGGAGAAGATACAATTCGCTTGAACTGTGCCAGATGTGGAATACTCCATAGTCTCCGCGTGTGAACATAAGGTAACGTCCATCGGGTGAGATGCGGGGAAGGGTAGCACTGCAGGTGTCGGCGCAGTCGTAGACCATTTCACGAGGCCCAAAGGTATGGCTCTCGGCATCGAAACTGCGACGGTAGAGGTTGTAGTGTACGTCCTGATAATTGATGATGAGGTCCATCTCCTTGCTTTGCGAACTGTCCTTCTGCTCGTAGTGGGCAGAGCAATAGTAGAGATACTTGCCGGCTGGATCCCAATAGGGGAAGCAGTCGAGGTCGTTGGTGTCCTTCTCCAAGGGGAGTACCTCATGCTGTTCTACGTCATAGAGAATGAGGTCGGAGTAGGTGTCCTGCACCTCAATCTTCTGTGGATCGTAGGTATGGAAGGTCTGGCCAGTGTGATTGGTGCTATAGGCAATGAGTGGCAGTGTGGGATGCCATGCGGGGTATACGCCGGCGCTGACCTGACCGGGTGCTACCTTGAGGTCGACTTTTTCAGTCTTGCCATCGTAGCTGATGACTGTACCGCCCAAGTACTGACGAACATGGAACTGCATGCGATTAGGATCGTACTGCTGGAAACTGTGGCAGTTGATGCACTGTCCATCCTGCTCATTGGTGTTGATCATATTGCCGTAGATGAGCGACTCATCAAATGTCTCCAGACAACGCTGGTTGATGGTCAAGCCTTCATAGGTCACGTAGCTTGGAGAAATGAGACGATAGGAGATGTAGGGATCAATGCTGTCCTTGGAAACATGGATGGGGAAGGGCAGGTGGTGTATCCACTTTCCGTCATGTTCTGTGAAGACTTCCACGGACAGTCTGTCGCCCGACTGCTTCATTTCCTCCCAGTCTTCGGGGTCGATCATTACGCTTTGTCCGGCAATGACCCATTCCTTCTGTCCTGCCTTGATGCGTGTCACGTAGTCGTTGGCTTCAATCTCGATGGCGAAATTCAGAGGAGCAATGTTGCATGGCACGGTGACGCCAGCATAGTCGGGATAAGTGACGGGCTGCTGGTCGCTCTCACTGAAAGTCGTGGGTACAGATGCGGTATGGCCGCAAGACATCAGCAAAACCGCGCTTCCTATTAACGTCTTTATTCTTGTCAGTAGTTTCATTTGCTATGCTCTATGTTTAGTTTGTTTTTTGGTTGCGTACCAGGAAGTAGAAGTAGTAGAAGGTGTTGCCGAACTGTGGCTTGAATTGCTTGGCCTTCTCCGCTTCGCTCAGGGGTGCGATGTGAGGCTGGTTGTTGAAGGCCATGAATTGCTGGTAAGTGTCCTTCACGCTCTGGTCAAAGGGCATTTGCTCGAAGTTCGCGGGACGGGTCTGAGGCTCCAACTGACCATAGAGATAGGCCGCCTCCTGATAGTGGCGAGGCATCTTGAAGTTCGGTTCTTTGCTATGCATCGTGGCGTATTCAGAGAATCGGGGCCAGAAGAGCTGTATGTCCTTCATCAACATGGCACACATGAGCGTGGCTTCCTGATAAATGGGATCTGCACCACGTCCGTTCGCGAAGGTCTGTAACAGATAGAGTTCGATGAGCGTGTTGTCACCATCCAAGCGGTCTCCGTAGTTCATCAGGTAGCATATAGGACTGAACTCCGGGGCAGCCTTAATCTTCTCGGGCTGTCCAAGGAAAGCCTCATACTTCTCTGCCCACTCTTTGTGGTAGCGTGTCTTTTTCAAGATGTTAAAATACTTTTCTGCAACGACATCTTCGCCCTTGAGCATGGAGCAGAGAGCCATGAGTTTCAGCCCTTCTACTTGCCATCCGAATTCCACAGCATCCTCCATGCACCAGCGGTAGCAGAAGTTCAGTTTGCCGTAGTTGTAATAGAGTTTCTTTCCGGCAATCTGTGTCAAGCGTATTTGCCAACGATGTTTGCTCTTCTCGTCCTCCTTCTTCTTTTCGTCAGAGATGGTGTCCAGTTCTGCGGGGAAGTTATACATCTTGTCGCCATACTTGTAGTATTCGTCAATGTTCTGTAGACGTGAACCTTCGGGGTAGTTGAACATCTCGTTGCCTACGCAGCCAAGTCGGAAGAGCGAGAGGTTCTTCATCATGACCATGGCTCGTGTGGGAGCAATCGTGTCGCTTGCAGTAGAGCGTATGACGTTGAGCGCACCCTCCCAGTCCTGACGGTCGATGGCGTTCGACATGGCCACCTCGGCATGGAGGTTCTTGTCATGGTTCCAGCGTCCAAGGCAGAAGTGCACGGAAAGTCCTAGCAAAGCGATGAGGACGATGGCAGCTCCGTAACGGTAGCTCTTCTTCTCCCATATCGTCTTGGGAAGCTGGCATGCCAGCACCATAGGCAGGAAACTGAGTGCAAGCAGATAGTATGCCTTTCGGTAGATAGCTATGTCTGAGAATCCGTAGCGGAAACAAGGCATGCCAGCCGTGTAGATTTCATTGAAGATGGTCTGCTCAAACTCGCTATTGTAGGCTATTCGCGGCACGAAATAGAAGATGGCAAGTGCAATGGGCACACTGATGAGGTTGTTGAGGTAGGACTTGGGTAAGGGAGTGTTCAATGGCAGAGTAGCCATGATACCCAATCCTGCAAATGACCAGGCTCCCATATAGCGATAGCCATACCAGCCAAAGACAAGCATCCATATCAGACTCATAACGAAACGGATGTAACGCGAAATGCGTGAGCCTTTCGTCTCGACCTCTACGCCATCCACCATGGTCTTGATGACGAAGATGTTGTTGCAGAATCCCTTATACAAGACGGCTGCAGCAAGACTGATGAGAATGCCCAGCGTGGGAACCCATAGGTGACCATGCAGTTTTTGATAGTAAATCCAATATCCTGTTTGCGTGAATGCGGCCAGCAACATGATGGGAACGAGAGCGGCCAGCAGCATTTTCCACCCTTTCAACTCATATAGATGACGAAGTAGCAATGTGATGAGGGCCCATGCCGCCATCAGCATCCATACACCCGTAGCAGGATGGTAGAAGAACTGCGTCATGTAGCTACCTGCGTACGACAACCATCCACCGGGGTAGATGCTGAACATCTGGTAGAACGTGTCGTCGTCAATCCAGAGGCTGAGTTCCTGGCTCTTGTAGAGAATCTCACTCTCAAGGCTTATCAGACGCAATCCTGTAGCGATGAGCGCTACGAGGATTAGGGTAGGAGGGATGACCTTAGGCGCCCATTGCGCCCATTTCTTCTTCTCGACACTGTGCGTCACAGTGGCGGAATTTTTCTTCTTGGTGTTGCTTATTGCCTGCTCGTAGGTAGGCTTCTTGTTTTTTGCCATTTGGGTTAGTTATAGTATTTGCGGTTCAAAGTTACGAAAAAAACTTCAATCCCTCGCGTGCATATAAAATAAATAAGGTATTTTCTTTGCTTAGAGTGAAAAAAGGGCACTTTCAGTCCCTAAATTCTAAACATTTTATTAACTTTGTTGCGGATTTATATGTTTATTTCTAATCTAAATACCAATTATTATCTAAAATGAAAACAAAACTGATCCTTGCGTGTGCGTTGGCAACAACCTTGTCGGCGAGTGCGCAGCAGGTGGGAAAGGAGAATTGGCTGAATCCCAACGTCAACCGTGTGGGTACTGAGGCTCCACGTTCTTCGTTCTTCGCCTTCGAGACAACTGAGTTGGCCCAGCAGGCCGACAAATCAAAGAGTGGACGCTACATCTCGTTGGAGGGCAAGTGGCGCTTCAACTTCGTGAAGGACCATGACAAGCGTCCCGCTAACTTCTGGACTTTGGACTTCGACGACTCGCAGTGGGTGGACTTCCCCGTGCCCGGTCTTTTTGAGCTGAATGGCTATGGTGACAAGATCTACAAGAACACCGGCTATGCCTGGGCTACGCAGTTCGACAACAATCCTCCTTTCGTTGAGGAGAAGAACAACTACACGGGTTCTTACCGCAAGGAGTTGCAGATCCCCTCTGACTGGAAGGGACAGCGCGTCTATCTGCACATCGGTTCTGCTACCAGCAACGTCACCGTTTGGGTGAACGGCAAGGAGGTAGGTTACGCTGAGGACTCAAAGATGGAGTCGGAGTACGACATCACCTCATTCATCAAGCCCGGCCAGAAGAACCTGCTGGCCATGCAGGTGATGCGCTGGTGCGACGGTAGCTATGGTGAGGATCAGGACTTCTGGCGCTTCACCGGTATCGCTCGCGAGGTGTATCTCTACTCACGTCCTGCTACTCACGTGAACGATATGGACATCGTGCCCGACCTCGTGAACAACTACAAGGATGGTGTGCTCAACCTGAACATCAACATTGCCAACAACTCTGGTAAGTTGATCGATATGGTCTTGATTGACCGTGCCACGAAGCACCCCGCCTATAAGTCAGAGAATGAGAAGATGACCGGTGGCCCGTTCCTGGCCAAGATTCCCGTGACAGATTGTCGTCGCTGGAGTGCTGAGGAGCCTAATCTTTACGACCTTGTTATCACCCTGAAGGAGCCTAACGGCAAGGTGATAGAAAGCATCTCTCGTCCCGTAGGTTTCCGCAAGGTGGAGATCAAGAATGCACAGGTACTGGTGAATGGTCAGCCCGTGCTCATCAAGGGTGCCGACCGTCATGAGTTAGATCCCGATGGCGGTTACGTAGTGAGCGTGGAGCGTATGATTCAGGACATCAAGGTGATGAAGCAACTCAACATGAATGCCGTGCGTACCTGTCACTACAGCGACGATCCCCGTTGGTACGACCTTTGCGACGAGTATGGTCTCTACGTTTGTGCAGAAGCCAACTTCGAAAGCCATGGTATGGGCTACGGCGATCAGCGTCTTGCTCAGAATCCTCTGTACAAGCAGACCATCGTGGAGCGTAACGTGGCTAACTGGAAGGTGCAGCGCAACCATCCCTCAGTCATCTTCTGGAGCCTTGGTAATGAGAGCGGTTATGGCGATAACTTCGAGGCTGCTTACGATGCAGTGAAGAAGCTTGAGACGGAGTTCGGCAGCCAGCGTCCCGTGCAGTATGAGCAGGCATATCAGGACATGAACAAGAAGAGCGACCTCTACTGCCCCATGTACGCCGACTACAACAACTGCGAGCGTTACTGCCAGGACGACAGCAAGTATAAGCCTCTCATCCAGTGTGAGTATGCTCACGCCATGGGTAACTCAATGGGTGGTTTCAAGGAGTATTGGGATCTCACCCGCAAGTATCCCAAGTATCAGGGTGGTTTCATCTGGGACTTCGTAGACCAGGGTATGCGTGGTGTCAGTAAGGTTACCGGCAAGCAGATCTGGCTCTATGGTGGTGATGATGGCCGTTATCCTGCCAGCGACCACAACTTCAACTGCAATGGTGTGATTGCTCCCGACCGCAGCCTCAATCCTCACGCTCATATCGTTCGTTTTTACTACCAGAACTTCTGGGTGAAGAACCTCGACCTGACCGCAGGTACCGTGCAGGTTTACAACGAGAACTTCTTCGAGGATGCTCACAACGTACGCCTCAACATCGTGGCTGAGTGCGAGGGACAGCAGATAGCTGTATTCGACGAGTATTTCCTCGACATCAAGCCTCAGGCTACGCAGACCATTAAGCTTGAGAAGAAGTTTGTGGATAAGGTGAAGCAGTTCATGGCTGAGAATCCCGGTAAGGAGGTTGTGGCTAATGCCGACGTCCTGCTGCGTGCCGCAGAAGGCCTGCTCGATGCAGGATATGCTGTAGGTCAGGAGCAGTTCGTCCTGCAGCCCTACAAGTTTGCTGTTCCCTCAGAGCTCGCTGCTGCCAAGGGTAACATCAAGCAGGACGGCATGAATGCTTGCTACAGCCTGAGCGCTGCCGGTACCGACATCACCGTGAACCGTTGGTCGGGCAACCTTGACTATGTGGATGTGAATGGTAAGTGCATGTTGCAGGATGGCTACAGTGTGACTCCCAACTTCTGGCGCGCTCCCACCGACAACGACTACGGAGCACAGTTCCAGAACAAGTTCCGCGTATGGAAGGATGCTCAGATGAAGATGAAGAATGTGGAGCAGACCACCTACGAGGGTACAAAGGCTATCAAGGTGACTTACGAATTGCCTCGTGCAAATGCTGCTCTGGTCATTACCTACGCACTGACAGCTAATGGTGAGATTATCGTCAACGAGAAGCTCGACGTAGATGAGAATGCTAAGGATAAGCCACAGCTGCTGCGCTACGGTATGCAGTGGGTAATGCCTCAGGAGTACGATCAGGTTAGTTTCTATGGTCGTGGTCCTAATGAGAACTACATCGACCGCAACGATTGCGAACGCATCGGTGTATATACCCAGAAGGTGGCTGACCAGTATTGGGGCTATATCCGTCCTCAAGAGAGCGGTAACAAGACCGACATCCGCTACTGGCGTGTGCTGAACGCTGCAGGTGAAGGCTTGGAGTTCCGTGCCACGGGCGCTATGGAGTGCTCTACTATTCCTTACTTGGTTGAGGATCTTGATGACGGTACCGATAAGGGCCAGTTCCAGCACCATTCTGGTGACCTCATCCCTCGCAACTTCTCTGTTGTTCAGATACAGCAGCGTCAGATGGGTGTTGGTTGTGTCAACAGTTGGGGTGCTTGGCCTCGTGGCGAGTACCAGATGCCTTATAAGGATTATGACTTCACCTACGTGGTAGTTCCCGTGAAGAAGTAAAAAGTAGCCCCTTTAACCCCCGGCTTTTGACTTCGGTCAAAATGCAGGGGGAATAAGAATGAGGGGGAAATATTAAGTGCCGAAAAAAAAGTTTGAAAAAAGTGGTTTCAGTTTCAGTTTCTGGGTGTTTTTATACCTGTTGAGCTGAAAAATATAGAGTTAGCATAATAACTGAAACTGAAACCACTTTTTTCAAACTTTTTTTTGAGTTCATCCATTGTGTTTTCACTGTTGATCCATTGGTTTTCCTCTGTCGATCCATTGGTTTTCCTCTGTTGATCCATTGGTTTTTTTGAGAGACGCAGCGTGTTTTTTAGAGAGACGCAGCATGTTTTTCAAAAAGACGCAGCGTGTTTTTCAAAGAGACGCAGCATGTTTTTTCCGAAGATAAATCGGACGATTTTAAGGAAGGCGCATCTTTGATGCTTGGATTCCACCTAAGATTCTACCAAAAGATTCTTTTCAAAATCTCTATTGCACTGGAATAAAAACAGCCGCCTCTCGGATTGAGAAGCGGCTATTATTGAGTAATTGTTAGCGTTTACTTACTTCTGGGGGAGGGGGAAGTACCAGTTCTTACTGTTCATGAGCTTGTTGTAGAGATCCTGATTCTTCTCGCCACTACGCTTGCTGACACGCTCTGCCAGATAGGTGGGATCGTTACGACGGTGTGCCACACGCATCAGGTCGAAGAAACGAGTACCCTCGAATGCCAACTCAAGTGCCATCTCGTCGATGATGAGGTCCTCGATGTAGTTCTGGATGTCAGCATCGTACTCACCATTGTAGATGTCCTGCTTGGTCAAGTCCTTACCCTCGGCAGATGCAGCCTTCTGGATGAGGCTTACGTAGTCGTATGAGCTCTTCTGGTTCAGTGAGGGAGGAATGATACCACAACCGTGAGTGTGGATACCTACGGTACCACGGTCACCGTCAGCCTGCTCTGTTACCCATGATGCGCTGATGTTAGCGAGGTCAGCAGTGTAATGGCAGTAGTAGTTGTTGACATTACCAGAAAGCTCGTTACGGTCGAAGTTGAGGAAGGGAGCGTTCTTCTTAACCTCGCGTGCGTCAACGTAGTAGAGCATAGCGCTTGCAGCCTCGTCGCAGTAGTTCTCATAGTTGATAGGCTCCCAGGGGAACGTGACGATGTCCTCCTCGGCTACACCCTGTGCCAAAAGTGCTTCGAGTACCTCTGCCTTGGTGCGATAGGGGCTAACCTCACCCTCTGGCAGATCGGGGAATGTTACAACAACGGTTTCCATAATGGGAGCACCCTGCTCGTCAAATTCACCCGTCTCAACCAGCTTGTTGTAGAATGCAAAGTATGAGCTATCCTTTACAGCATAGTCGATGTAACCGTTCTCCTCGTCGAAGCTGGGATACCACTTCTCGTTCTTGCAGAGACCATTCTTCAGGATTGCGAATGCGTAACTGGGATAGCCTGCACGGTTGAGGGCCTCAGCAAAGCGGAGCCATACCATTGACTTGCGGTAAATCATGGGGAACACGGTGGTAAATGCACCGTTGGGGTTCTGCTTGGTGACAAACTTCTCGGTGCTTGAAAGACCGTTCTTGTAGGTTTGGTATACATCCTTCACCCAGTACTGACGTGCATCGCTGAAGTTCTCCACTGTGCTGATCTCCATTGCTGAAGGCTTTTGGGTTGATGCACCGATAAGTACCTCATAGTTCTGAGCCTTGCAGATGTTCTCATAGCCCTTGCTGGCGATAAGCTGCTTTGCATCATACTGAGGAGTCAGACGGATGCTGGCAGAGGTAATAGAGTCGTTAGAATCAGTGTGTACGCTGATCTCGCTGGTGTAACCGAAGAGGTCGTTCACACCACGGAACACGGTACCCCACAACTTGTTGGTAGATGAGGGAATGGCTGTGATGGCCTCCTGTGTGCGGCTGGTTGCACCAGTCTCAGTCCATGCTGTACCACCCTCGTTTGAAATGAATTGAACCTTATCCATACGGTCGGTCTTGTAGGTGTTGTAGTTGTAGCCTGAAGGCAATGCACCACCGGGCTCGATGTGACCCATACCGCGAGTATTGGTAAAGTAGTTGTAGTAGTACTGGCAAGCCTTCTCACAGCTGACCTGGTCACCCTTGGTCAGGTAGAGGTCAGCCAAGATGATGTTCAGAGGAATCATGGCCTTGGTGCTGTGGCACACGGTGCTGGTGTAGCCGTACTTCTCGTAGCTGGGGAAGCCGTACTGTGTCTCGATAGCGAGAGCACGAGTAAGGAAGGGCTCCAACAAGTCTGCCAGGTTGTCAGCATTGGCTACCTGATGATTGGGGTCGTTCATGAAGTTGTTGATCTTGTCGGTGGTCAGCAGAGGCTCCGTATAGAAGGGAACCTCGCCGTACACCTGAATCAACTGCAGGTAAGTCCATGCGCGGATGGCCTCTACCTGTGCATACTCCTTCATCATGTAGGGCTGGTTGGTGCCCGTCATGAGGGTGGTGTCAGCAGATGCCAAGTAGGCATTACATGAGTTGATGACATGATAGTAGTCGCTGGCACGCAAGTAACGGCAAGAACCGTCAGTTGCCTTGTCCATGTTAAAGTCGAGGATGGTCTTGATGCTGTCGCTCAGGTAAGCGGTACCATCCACCAGGTCGCCACGGCATTCGCCGAGCACCACGTAGCGCTCGGCTACGTTCTGCAGTGAGCGAAGGATACCCCAGTATGAATACAAGGAGTCGCCTGCCACTTCGTATGAGTGACGCTCACTTTCGGGAGAAAGCATGTCGCTACATGAGGTAAGGCTGGCGCCGAGCGAGATGCTTGCCACGAGGGATAATATGATTGCTTTAATTTTCATAATGCTTTGTGATTAGAGGTTAATTGAAAGACCGATGTTGAAGCTGCGGCCACGGGGAACGAGGCCATTGTCTACACCCTGATACAGTGCGCTGTTGCGAGCTGACATCTCAGGATCGGTGCCCAAGTACTTGGTGATGGTGAGGAGGTTGTTACCCTCTGCCCAGATCTTGAGACCCTGCAACCATGAGTTGCTGTAGGGAAGGCTATAGGTAAGACGTACGTTCTTCAGCTTCAGATAGCTGCCATCCTCAATCCAGCGGTCGCTCATACGCTCGTTGTTGCGCCAGTTCTCGCTGTCGGTATAGCATACCTTAGGCATATCAGTCTTCTGACCATCGAATGACCATCGTTTCATCATAGCAGTAGTCTGGTTGTAAGTGGTGTTGCCACCCTCCAGAATGCTACGCTGGTAGTTGTAGATGTCGTTGCCAAGAGAATACTTGAAGTTAACATCCAGACGGAGGTTCTTGTAGCTGAGGCTGGTGTAGATGTTACCATAGATGTCGGGATTGGGATTGCCAATGACAACCTTATCTGCATCATCGATTACGCCATCACCATTCTGGTCGATGAACTTCACGTCACCTGCCTGGAAGTTTACGTAGGGGTTCTCAACCAAGCCGGTGGGATACTTGAGGTAACCCATAGCACCTGCCTGGCTTGCCTCTGCATCACTTGCGAGGATACCGGCAGTCTGCCATCCGTAGAAGCTACCTGCTGCATAACCTACAGCGGTCAGCACATTGCTCTTGCCATATACGCTGCTGGTGTAGCCGTTCAGAGTGCCGGTCACGTTACCATTAACGTCAGTCAGGGTGATGATGTTGTTCTCGGGCATCTTGGTCACCTTATTATTATAGTGGCCAAGGTTTGCACCTACTTCCCACTTCCAATCCTTCTTGTTAACCAAGATAGCGTTGGCATTTACCTCGAAACCGCGGTTGGTCATAGCGCCTTCGTTGGTCCAGAACTGATTCATACCTGAGATGTATGAGAGGTCCTTGATGGTAAGCATGTTGTCAGTCTTGTGCCAGAAGAGATCGAGACCAGCGTGCAGACGGTTGTTCAGGAATGAACCCTCGAGTGCTACGTTGTACTTGGTTGTGGTCTCCCACTGGATAGTACTGTTTGCAATGTTCTTCAAGTAGAGACCTACGGTGTTCTCAGTAACTCGCTGGCTCTCCCAATAGGTACGAGCTGCATAGTAGTCGAGGTCATCGTTACCATTCTGCTCTACGCCAGCGGTCAACTTGAGGTAGTTGACTCCCTTACCGGTCTTGAACCACTTCTCGTTGCTGAGCACCCAACCGAGCTGCAGTGAGGGGAAGATACCCCAGCTCACACCGCACATGTGAAGACCATCCTTGGTGTTGTCACCAAACTTAGAGCTGGCCTCGCTGCTGACGGTGAACTCTGCAAAATAGCGGTTAGCGTAGTTGTAGGTTGCATCGAGATAGTAGGTCATGTCGATCCAGTTATCCTTGGTACCACCATAGTTTACGAACTGCATGTTCTTAGAGATGTTGGGCAACTTATCATTCTCATTGTTGTAACCACGCATGAAGCTGTATGAGTATGAGTAGTTGTTGTAGCGCCAGCCACCCATCACACCGATGTGGTGAGCACCATAGTTGTTCTTCCACTCCAGTCTCAAATCGTTGTTCACGGTTGTCTCCTTGGTGAACTGTGACTTCAGTACAGAGGTAATGTCACCCAGGTCGGTCAACTCATATCTGGTTGTACCCGAGATGGGGAGGAAGTACTTCTCGTTGTTACGATTCAACTGGTAGTTGAAACGATCCTGAATAGAGAACTGCTTTGTGATCTGATACTTGGGAGCTACGTTGATGTTGATCTGAGTCATCTCAGCATAGTTCTTGTTCTTACCCTGGCCGTTGCGTGTAATCCAGTAGGGATTGCGAAGTGCCTCGTTGATACCGAGATACTGGGGGAACTTGAAGGGGTTCTGAATCCAAGTGGTAGAGTTCTCTTTTGCATACTTGCCGGCATACTCGTTCGAGAGTGACAACTGGTTGTTGTTGTGCTCGTCCATATAGTAAGCATAGGGGCTCAGCATAGGAGCGGATACGAGACCGAGCACGTTGGTAGAACCGATGTTCTGCATGTCGTAGTTCTCGCTCCAACCATTGTCAAGTACGTTGTAGGCAGTCTGGTTGTAAGCCACGTCAAGAGCGGTAGACAGCTTCTCTGCAATCTTGATGTCGGTATTGAAGCGCAGGTTCAAGCGGCTGTAGTCATTGCCAACCTGTGTACCCTGACCCTGAGTGTAACCCAATGAGAGGCTATACATACCAATTTCATCACCACCCTCTACATTGATCTTGTAGTTCTGAACGAAGGTGTTGTGATACATGTCTTTCTGCCAGTCGGTGTTGTTGTGGAACACGTCGTAGTAGTAGTTGGGGTTGTCGTTGAGGAACGCGGTGTTCACGTTATCCGTGCTGCCATAGTTCATCTCACGGAACTGCTTTACAGTACTTGAGAGGTCACCCAAGTAGGTGCGATACTGGTCACCGCTCATCATGCTGAGCTTCTTGGGAACAAACTCCATACCACCGAAGAGGCGTACGTTAATCTTGGTAGCCATTGAGCGACCGCGCTTGGTAGTGATGATAATCACACCATTGGCACCCTTGGCACCATAGAGTGCAGTACCATTCTTCAATACCTCAATGCTCTCCACGTTCTCAGGATCCAGACCTGCGAGGACATTGTTGTAGTAACCCTCGTGCAGTGAAGTACGTTCGTACTCAGGGTCGATGATGTTGCCATCGAGGATGATGAGAGGCTGTGCATTGGCGTTGATGCTGTTCACACCACGGATGCTGAGGTAGGAACCCTGACCCAGCATGCCGCTGCGGCTAACGCTACGTACATCACCTGCCAGATGATTCTCAATCTCGGTCTCTACGGTAATGCTGCTTGACTGATCCACGGTAATGCCGCTGCGGCTGGTGATAGCCGTACCGTCGGTGTAGTAACCGCGGAGCTGAGCACTCAGCAGCGAAGCGTTCTGCTTCTCGCTGCCCTTGATAGCCATCTGCAGAGGCTGATAGTCGGGTGCAAACACATAGAGAGATGTTACGAAGGTAGGAACGCTGAGCTTGTAGGTACCATCCTCCTCGGTAAGGCAAGACCAACGCTCGCCGCCGAGAGCCTGAACGCGTACACCACCCATGGGCTGGCCTGTTGCGTTGTCGGTGATGCAACCGCTCACCTCCTTCATCTCATATTTCTTCTCGTCCTTAGCTTTATCTGCTTTGCGCTTGTTGTAGACAACGGTAGCTTCGTCACCATCGTTTTCGTCCTGGGCCATTGCAGGAACAGCACCCAAGCTGGTAAGCATAGCCAGGCACAAACCGTATTTAGCGGTCTTGTGCAGGAATATATTGCTATTCTTCTTCATTATTCTAATATTTGAATTTGGTGAGAGGTTATTCTGTCACATTATCTTCTGCTGAAGACTGACCACTCTTAGCAACCATCACGATACGGTCAATACAGAGGTTGTTGGCGACGGGATAAATCTTGCCAGTGTACTTGGCTTTATCCTCATCAGAGAGCTTGTCATAAGCTGTCTGATCAATCTTAGGAGTCTGCTTCTCGGGATCGTAGACCTCAGGATCGTAGTAGTAGGTCTTACGGTCAGCGCTAGCACTGGTCGTACCAATCTCCAGAGTAGGATAGCTGAATCGCAGGTTCTTGTAGCTGTAGGGGAACTTGAAGTCCTTAACCAGCCAAATTGTGTCAACCTTCAAACCGTCATAGTCGATAGCGTCCTTTGAAGAGTTCTTCTTCAGCTGTGCATCCTGAGCGACAGGATTAGCTCCTGATTTTGCCTGGTTGTTACAGTAGTTCAGCGTGAAGGTAATCTTGTGACGCACGGTGTCACCTGTAATGTAATCAGTACTGGTCTTGTAGAAATCGGGAACGACAACGATACCGATATCGTAGGTACCACTCATTACCTCTGCCTCATTGTTCTCGCTATCGGTACCGAGCAACTTGATCATAGCCTTGATAGAACTACCTGCACCACTAGGAGCAATGTCGTAGAAGTTGTTGAAGCTAACGCGACCTACAGTGTCCACCCATTCTGATGCTACAGCATTACTGAATGCATAGTTTGTGGCTGTAGTACCTTGCCAGTTACCCATGTTGTACCAGCTCTGCCATCCTGCCTCAATGGTCAGATTGGGCTGATAGAACTTCTTGGGGAAATTCCACTTGTCGGTTACGATGCCGATACCATTACTCATCTGTACCTGCTTACCCTCGAACAGACTGGTCTTTATCCATTCGTCATCGGTACGCAAGGTGTCGTTGAAGGTGTTGATCAAGTGCTCAATTTCACCGTCACCTGCTGCGAGGAGTTCTGCTGAAGTCCAGAGAGGTGCGCTGGTGCTGCGCTTGGGCTGCTTATGTGCATTGAATACGAGGGGTGAGATGATGTCCATCTTGATACTCTGAGTAGTGATAGAGTCCATTTCTTCCTCGGTGATGAATCGTGACGCTGTTACGTTGCTGTTGCCCTTTTCACTGTCTACGTAGTTGTTCGCATAGCGATAGAGGTTTTCGTCCTCATTGTTAATCTTGAACTTCTTGTAGGCATCTTCCCATGCAGCTTCGGTGGGAAGGAGCATGATGAAATCAGAGTCCTCACCCTCAATGTTGGCACCAAAGCTTTCAATATAGGTCAGGTTCTTGTCCTGGTTGGATGGTGTGAGACGCTTGGTAGAGAAGAACATCTCGTTAGTGTTTACGTATGCACTGTCCACGTAGGTGGGGTTACCGTTGGCATCGGGATTACCCTCAATAGAGTTGCGCTCATTGAAGTAGGTAGTATCCGTGTCAAGGATGTACTGATGGAATGTCATCAAATTGTTGCTCTGTGCATTGGTAGCATCCTTCAGGTACTCATAGAGGTTGTAGTTGAAAGGAATGTTGCCCTTCAGTGTGTGCAAGGTTCCGTTCGTAGCCTCGATGTTCTTGTCATCGAGATTGATGCCGAAGATGGTAGCCTTCTCCTTGTCAAACTCCATGCGCTTGCCGTTGATCATCTGCAAGGTGTCAATGCCCGAACCGATGGCATTATAACGCCAGAGTGCTACACTATTGGCCATCAACTGCTGGTGTACGCCGTAGGGATTGGTTTCCAGCATGTTCAACCACTTGTTATAATCATCGTCAGAGATGGCGTCATTCTCGGGAGCGAATACGGTCATCAACTGTGTGCCGTTAAACACATCTTTATATGTGTAGGGCTTGTTCGTCTTGGGATTTGTCAGAGGGTGAACCATATCCTTGTAGTAAACCACCTTCTCTGCGAGACTTGCAAACTTGGTCAGATTGGGGTTCGTTGAAATCTGCTCCCAGAGATTGTCAGTCGCAGCAGAGCTCTCGTTACTGTTGTAGTGGTCATCCCACGTGTCAGTACAAGAAGCAAATACCAGTACGGCCGCGCCCAATTTTATGATATTTTTCATAATACTTTATGTTTTTCTTTATATTATTGTTTGACTTTCTGCACCCTCCCCTCTGCCTAGAGGGGTGGGGCAGTAGTCTTTCTGTTACCAGATGTCCTCAGGCGTCTGGGGGTTGTCGTATACTTCCTTAGCACAGAACTCGAGGTAGTCCATGTAGAACTGGAGCTCTGTCTTCTCCAATACAGTCTTAAACTTCAGGTAGTAAGTCTTGTCAGGATCCATCTCCTGACGCACGATGATGCGTCGGGTAGTGGTCTGGGTTGCACGAGCCATAGGAGCTGATGATGTACCTGCATGGTAGTATTCAGATCCCTTCATGAAGCCCAGATTACGCATCTTCTTGTCGATTTCGGCATTGTAGTCGTCATCATCTGTCTGGTCAGCTGCCCAGCCGACCAAGGGACTCTGACCACCGATACGGAGATCCAAGGGAATACCGATAGCGGGCATTCGGTTCTTGTCCGAGCCAAAGTATACCTGACACATACCGCGAACGCTAGAGTTGTTCTGTACAGCATAACGGATCTCATAGATACCCTTTACCGGTACGGGGGGGAGACGGAAGATCATCTCGTACGAACCTACTACGTTCAACTCGTCACCCTGCAGGTTCTGCCAACCGTGGTTAAGACCGAGCAGATAGTAGAATCGGGTACCTTCCATGATTTCCAGGTCTTCAAGGTATGGATATTTCTCGCTGATAGGAATACCTGTTACCAAATCCTCCACGCGGTTGGCACGAATGTCATTATTCATGAACTCAGGGAAGAGACCTGCTACATCGTAGCGCAGACGCTGTTTCTGGAAGTTTTCACGTGTTGCCTGATCGTAGGTCAGTACGTTGTCAATAGGATAGATGTAACCATTGATTACATTCTCAGCGTCAATGGTGTTGATCTTAACACCTTCCTTGCCTTCATCGCAACCCGTCTCACGATAAGTGCCATGACGGCCATTGTCGAGTGTGGGGAAACGATTCAGGAAGATGCCGTCAGGAGCATTCTTGCCACCTTCATAGATCTTGATCAGTCGACGCTTACCCATGGTGGTGTACAACTCCCATGCTGGAACCGTGTGAGGATTTGAGCTGGGGTTGTAGTAGTATCCCTTCTCATTATAGTGGATAACGAGCTTGTCAATAGGAATACGCATGGGCAGGATGTGATAGGTCACAAACTGGTTCAGTACATTCTCAGGATCGTTGTACTTGCCATTGTCCTTGGCATTGGGGTAGAAGCCCTGCTCAATAACCCAGTTCTTGATGTCCTCTACGCTGATATCCGCAGAAGGCTTACCAATGGCATTCTCCCAGAACTCGTTGGTCTCAGCGAAGATGGTGAAGCCATACTTGCGGTGCTCGGGAAGTGCACCTGATCTGTTGTTACCACGGGGCTCTGTGGGATGATCAGGAAGTTTCTGCAAGTCACCGTTCAGAATCATCTGCTCGTACACCTCGTCCTTTACCTGACTGAGGGTGTCGAAAAGACCACAAGCCTGAATGAGTTTAGCACTTACTGCAAAGGTCTCGTTGTTGAGGTCAATGTACTTCTTCATCAAGTCACCTACAGTCTCATTGCTGGGGGCAACGACCTGATGCATCTGATGGATGCAACCGTTGATGGCTACGATATCTCTGTTCTTCAAGTCGACGAGGGCACCACCGGTGACTTCCTTGGTCTTCTTGTCCTTGATACCGTTGACGTAAACTGAATCAGGGTTCTTACCATAGACAACGGTGAGCTTGCGCTCGTTCATGTTGCTGATGAGGAACTCTTCACCATCATTGGGGAATGAACTGGTCTGATAGGCCTCGTTGTCATCCTTACCATCGATAATACTGTTGAACACGATGACTTTGCGGATTGAGTCCAAAGTAACCTGGTCGCGGAAGCCGTCCCATGAGGGTTCATTGATGATACCCTTAGCACAGAGGCTGTCGAGGTAGTCATGGATGGCCTTATTGTTGGGAGCGAATACGGTGAAATTACCGCGAGCACTGATCAACTGGAGTACGGTTGACTGTGAGCGGGGACTAATCTTGACCTCGCCTAACAACTTGTAGTACTCACTGTAGGTGGTGTCATGCTGCTCCAAGTAGCTGCTGACGGTATACTCTGTAAATGTATAACGGTCAGACATGTCGATGTTTTCCGTACAGCTCTGTGAGAGCGTAAGGCCAACAGCGGCAGCTGCCATTAAGGCATAACTTTTAATTTTACTAATCTTCTTCATAATCTTCTCTTTTTGAAAAGTGATTAATCATAGAGAGATTTGTTCCAAACAGGATTCTGCTCAATGTGCTGTACGCCATTGGCATCCTTGCTGGCCTGAATCTCCTTGTAATAGATTAGATTATATAGTCCATAGCGGTTTTTCATGTGGTTCTTGAGAGCAGCACACAGTGAGCTGCTGAAGGTGCGTGACATAAAGTCGTTCACCATCAGGTCTATACCCTTCTTACCGTTACCAATAGGATGCTCTTCGCTGTACTCGCGGGGATCCTGGGTACCGTCCATACCACCGGCATGACGCTCTGCATAGCGTACGAGGTCGAACCAACGCTTACCCTCTGCGATGAATTCAATTTGTCTTTCGTTCATTACGGCAGTCTCGGTCAGCAAGACTTCCTTGCTGTTCTCTGATGCGGCAGGCTGTGCAATGTTACCGTGTGTGGCGGGAGTGCCTGAAGCAAACCATTTTGATCCATCTGCTGTTGTCACGTCGGTTCCTGCTGCCTGTGCCTGTGTGGCATCGGGGCAGTACCAGCGACGGTGGATGGCATTGACAATCTGCTTAGCCTCTGTTGAGAAAGCGTCATTCTCCTTTTTGCTGAGACAAGCCAATGCCTCTGCCTTCTGCAGCATCACGTCGCTCATGCGATAGATGATCCAGTTGCGGTACGTCTCGCCTTCGGTACTTGTTCTAAGTTTCATGCTGGCATCAGTATTTCTACCGTTTTCAGGTGTATACATATATGCATCTCTCCACTTGAAGCAGTAGAGACCGGGCAGTGCCGAGGTCATGTTGGTAGAACCTAAACTTGAAACATTGTTCCATGCAGAGAACCAGATACGTGAGTCGTACTGACGCTTGGTACCACCATATACAGCATCGATGGCTGCCTCGCTGATGGCCAAGTGTACTGTGTTGCTGTATCCCCACTGAGCGGTTACAACACCATTTGTACGGTTGTCGCTGTTGTTGAACTGCAACTCGAAGATGCTTTCGTCGCTGTTGCCGATTGTAAAGATCTCGTCGTAAGCAGTGAATAACACGCTACCACCTTCCTTGAAGTTACGGAAGTCATTCTTTATCATGTCACAGTATTGCAGACCATAGTTCTCGGTCTCTAGGCGATTTGAACCATAGTTGCTGTTGTTGAGCAGGGTCTGGTCGCTCAGTTTCTGAAGTGAGAGGTCTGCGTACTTGATACACATCTGGTAGTCACCCTCAACGGTGTGAACCACAAAGGCACTGTCGTTGCGCTCAGTCAGGTTCTCGATGTTGGCCAGGCTGGGTACATTGTTTACGAATACGGTATCAGTATCGATACCACGGCCCTGATGCAGTGAAGCACGCCACAGATACAGGTCACTCAACAATGCGTAGATAGCCGTGTTGGTCATCAAGCCCTTCGTATCCTTGATTGATACGAAACGGTTGGCTGCCTGTCCCTTGACGCTCTCTACGTCGGTAATCAGTGAGTCGAGTACTACCAACTGGTTGGTGGCGTCGAAGTATTCTACCTCTACATCCTTGTTGATCACCTTGGTGGTGTAGGGGATGTCCTTGAATGAACGCAGCAGATAGAAGTAGTTCAGCGCACGGAGTGCGGTGATTTCTGCCTTCATCTGGTTCCACTCACTGGGAGTGAACTGCTTGTCGTTATCCAACACGTCCTGACCATGGCTGAGGATCTTGTTACAGTAGTTGATGGTCGTATAGAAACCTGCCCAATCAAAATAGGTGTTGGCAGAGTCGCGGTCGATACGGCCCTCGCGTAATTCATTATAGAAATCCTGGGTACCTTTGTTCTCGTCTGCGGTTGAAAGTACATACGTATCCGATCGCAGGTCGCCCCACAGTACCATTTTCTCCAGTGTGCCGCACATGCTGGTATAGGCTGCATAGCGAACACCCTCAAGGTCATTCTTGTCCTCCCAGAAGTTCTCTTCTACGATCTGCGTCTGGGGGTATACGGTCAACCAGTCCTGACAGGAGGTGGTGACAAATGTCATCACCGCCAGGAGGGCTGCCTTTGTAATTTTATTTATCTTTTTCATCGTACTTTAGATTTAGAAACCAACATTTACACTACAGGTGAATGACTTAGCACGGGGGGTCTTGCTGTTGTCAGTTGCCACAGCATAGCCACCAATACCTACCTCGGGGTCTACACCCGTGTACTTGGTCCAGCAGAATACGTTGTTGATGGTAGCTGACAAATAGAGAGTCTTGACACCGAGTGTCTTCAACCACTGCTGCTTAGCATCGAAGTTGTACTTCAACTGGATGTACTGCAAACGCAAGTAGTCACCATTCTCCACGTAACGGTCGCTGGGCAAGCTGTTATAACTCTCATAACCGTTTTGGTGGGTCAGTGCACGAGGAATCTCGGTGATGTCACCGTTCTTACGCCAACGCCATGTGGTAGCGAAGCTCTGGTTGGTGTTGTTGAGCATGCTCTCGTAGTTTGCACGTGCCATATTTACAATCTGGTTACCCATACGGAAGTTGAATGATGCGTTCAACTCGAACTTGCCGTAGTAGAGGTTGATACCGAAACCACCATAGCACTTGGGGTTAGAGTTGCCGAGGTAAACAACATCGTAGCGGTCGATGTTACCATCATGGTTGATATCCTCGTAGATGGCATCACCACCCTGGAACTGGTAGCGGCTACCTTCAGTGTAGCAGTACCACATAGGCAGGGGGTTACCCTTAGCATCAGTCAGCATGTTGCCGTCAGCATCAAATGCGATAGGACAGGTGCTGTTCTCACCACGACGAGCTGCGGCAGCAGCGGTGTTGATGGGATGACCATTCTTGTCGAAACCTGTACCATACTTGGCTGCCTCGTCAGCATTGGTGAAACGGTTGCCATTGGCATCCACCTCAGCATAACCGTAAGCGTTCCATGAAGCGTTGGTATAACCGTTGTGGTCATAGTCAAAACGGTAAACACCCTTAGACTTCAGACCATAGATAGAACCCAATGCGTTGTTGATCTGTACACGCTGGTTGAATGAGAGGTTAGTGGGCTCCCAAGTCTCTGAACCGTTCAGGTTCTCGAGAATAAGCTCATTCATCTCCTCTACGGTGTTGAAGTTCTGTGATACATTACCACGGAGTTTCATCGCGAACTTACCTACCTTAGCGAACTTAGCGGTAGAAGCGTTCAACTCCCAACCCTTGTTACGCATGGTACCTGCATTTACCCAACTCAAACTGCTGAAACCATTGGCTGAAGAGATACGCTGGTTACTCATCAGCAGGTCGGTGGTCTTCTTGTTGTAGATTTCAAACTCAAAGTTCAACAGGTCGTCGAGCAAACCGAGGTTGAAACCAAGGTTCCACTGCTGTGTCTTTTCCCACTTGATGCGGGTCAAAGAAAGGTTATCGGGACGAACAACTGAGTGACCATTGTAGTAACCGGCTGAGCTGTACTTGTTGTACTGGCTACCACCAGCACCACCGGTGTTACCCGTGATACCCCATGTGGGACGGAATGCCAACATACTGATGATGCTCTTGGTCTTCTCCATGAACTTCTCGTCGCTGATGTTCCAACGTGCACCGAAGCTGGGGAAGGTACCATACTTGTAACCGCGACCAAAGGCGGTTGAACCGTCGGTACGTACCGTAGCATCGAATGAATACTTACTCTTATAAGAATAGTGGATCTGCTCCATGAAAGAGTGACCGCGCCACTCGCTGTTGCTGGCAGAAGCAGAATTCATAAGTGCGATAACAGTAGGATCGGTGATGCCATTGGGCACGTTCCAAAGACCAATGTTCTGGGTAGAACTGCTACCAGTGTTCATTTCGAATCGAACCATACCCGAAAGGCTGTGGTCCTTGTTCTTAAATGCACTGTAGTAACGCAAGTCGTGACGGGTAGAGAAACCAAGTGATTTATACTCACTGTTGCTTACGAGGTTTCGCTCGTTGTTACCTAATTGGGCACCATTGTCACCACCCCATACCCAAGGCATAGGTCGGAGGTTAGAGGGACAGAAGTTGTCATCGCTGGTGTTGAAGATGCTCAACTGTACGTCACCGACGTAGTCCAGACGATGAGAATCACCGTCCTTGCCCAACAGCTTGTAGGTTACGTCGAACTGAGGAGTCAGGTTGTACTGCTTCATCAAGTGCCATGCACCGTAAGCACGTGCCACGGGGTTACCATTGTTGAAACGGTCGCGCAACTCATAGCTGGTGTAGTGACCGTCGTTCTCGAAGCGGTTTGTACTTGAGTTACTCAGGGTAGCAGCAATAGGCAGCATGTTGAAGTAGTTGCCAGTGCGATTGCCCATAGCATCGTACTCGTAAATGCTCATGTTAGGCATAGCACCGTAGGCACGAGCCAAGATGTCATTACCGTAGTTCTTGTGGTTGTTGGTGAACGTCATGTTCACGGTAGCACGGAACTGGATGCGGTCGCTGACGTTGTAGTCGATGGTTGAGCTCTCAGTAAACTGATCCATCTTCTGGCCAATGACTGAACCAGTAGACTTGTTGTAACCGGCACCGATACGGAAGGTGGCCTTGTCACCACCACCAGTCAGGTTCACATAGTAGCGATGCTCCTTACCAAACTGTGTTACAGCCTTTACCCAATCAGTGTTATGGGTGAAGTGGTTGTAGATGTAAGGCATTTCAGTGTTGTAGTCCAACTCGGGAATAGAGGTGGCTGTCTGAGTGGGGTTGAAGTAAGCTTCCTTCAACATCATGGTGTAACCATCACCGTCCAACATGTTGTAACCATCAGGCTGCCAGGTTCCGTTGAACTTGTAGCTGAAGTTAACCTGAGTAGGACCGCGGCGACCACGGCGCAACTTAATCTCAATAACACCATTTGAACCGCGAACACCCCACTTGGCTGCTGATGATGCATCCTTCAATACGGTGATGCTCTCGATATCCTCGGTATTTACGTTCAAAAGAGTAGAGAACTGCTCCTCGTTATCCATATCCTCAAAGTTGATGGTCTGTGCGTCATCGGGAAGCTCGAAGATGTGGTCATTAACGACGATCAGAGGCTGTGCGTTACCATTGATGGTGGTGGTACCACGCAGACGCATGGTGGTACCAGAACCCAGGTTACCAGAGTTGGCTACGATGTCAAGACCGGCAATCTGACCCTGCAGGGCCTGGTCGACAGACTCGAAGGCTAGACCCTCCATGTCGTCCATATTAAAATTGGAAACTGCGCCCGCGTACTCGCGTGCGGGAATGTCAAGACCTGTCGTAGGAGCCTTCTTCTTGGCTGTTAAGACAAACTCTTTCATCTGCTTGGTGTTGTCGGCCAAGTGAATCTTGAAGACGGTCTTGGCACCAATCACCTGTGAGAAGGGCTTGTAGCCAATGTATGATACTTGCAGTGTGTTCTTGGGGTCTTTGACTGTCATGGTGAAGTTACCATTGAAGTCAGTCACGGCCTGACTCACGATACGGTTGTTCTTGTCAACCTCCTTCACATTGGCGCCAACTACCACATCGATGTCATCGCTCACGGTACCAGAGATACGCTTGGACTGAGCGCTGGCTGGAAGGGTCGCCATCAGGCTGACGATTCCGAGCAATAGGAATTTGATATATCTATTCATGGTAGTACAAAATTATTGGATTGCAAAATGCTTCAAATATTTACGTGCTTCAGTGGGAGTAGCCCAGGTGCTGTCATGACGACCATTTACCAGGGACACATGGTTGAGCACGCCGTCAATCTGGTGCAATACTGCGAAGCTTGAACCATCGATGGTGATACCATTCATGGTTGATTGACCCGTGGGATTCTTTGAGCAGACGATATCACGTGCAAGGATGTTAAAGTTGTCGTTAACCTTAGATACATCACCGTTGACATCCTTTACAGAGATTTCTCTGTTGTTACGTGCCACTTCAAGTTTTACGAACAAGCCCTTGACATTGTCGTAGCTTGAGCTTACATAGTCTGTCTCACCAAAGTTGCTGTTATCTACGAATACGCTGTTATCTGCGAAGTGATAGCGTACGAAATTGGTCAGATAAGTAATCTGTGCCTGCAGATAGAGGCTGTCCTCAGCGGTAGCCAGATTGCCGAATTCATCAAGGTGCTCGTTATAGTACTCCCTGATTGCATCCCAAGTGGGAAGACCAGCATCGATGGCGTCCTGCATTGCTTTGTTGTCGGGAACGAAGAGTGTGTAGTGATAGTTGTTGAAGAACTGTACGTTGTAGTCAGGAGCATCGTTGTTGTTGACGAATACCTGGAACTTCTTGATCTCAGCCTTAACCTGAACTGAGGTGAGGTTCTTAACGTCTACAAGGCCGCAAGCCTTCGTGATGTCATCATCGGGAGTACAGCAGTTCTCGTAGAATGATGAGAACTCAGGGTTGGTAGAGAGGTTTGCGTATACGCTGCGTGAAGCGGGGATGACAGGACTGTCGAGAATGTAAGTGGTACCATTGTTCATGGAATCTCTTTCGTTTACGTTACATGCCTGAATACCCTTTACTTCAAGGTACTTGTTGTTGTTCTTTTCGTGGATGCGACCTTCGATACCATCAGTCTCGTTCTCGAGCTGGAAGCCACCTTGAGCCTTCACCACCTTGCCGTTCTCGCGGGTAACCTTGACAGGAGAGTAGTTCTTGGCGATGTACCATTCGTCAATGTCGCTATCAATCTCATCCTTATCCTCAAGTACGATGGTGTGACTCTCCAAAAGGTCCTTCATACGGTTGCTGATCTCAGAGTCTGACATCTTCTCCATTGAATAGATCTGTGCGATGTCACCACGCTCAAAAGTGTTGCCATCCTTGTCGGTTTCGGGCTTCGTCACATAGTGATACATCTCAAAGCTGATGGGGATGTTGTTACCATTCTTCTTGTAGTAGAATTTCAGCATACGAGACTTCTGGCTGTTGAAGCTCAGGGGGTCATAGTAGTAAGCCATACCCTTATCACTGGGCAACAGGAAGACGAACTTACTCTGCATAGCCTTGAGGTATGCGTAGTAGTTCAGACCCATGAAGTCGCGCTCACTGCTGGTTGAACCATTGTAAATAGCCCAACGTACAACGAGGTTGGTACCACTGATGTAAGCAGGTGCAGCAACTGAGGTGTAGTCGGCGGGGCCATATACCTTATCTGTAATATATATAACACCATTGTTGGCCAACAGTGACTTTTTAATATGCTCAATGTCGTCTGCATAGAAGATCTGCTCCTGAGCATCGTCACGCAGCTGGGTCATCTTGCTGGGAACTGAAGCAACAAAACTGTTGAACATGATGATGTTCAGCAATGAACGCAGGGTACTGATGGGAATCTGGTCAATCTGGTGATACAGATCATCCAACGTGGTAGGCTCTGTATAGGGGATCTCCTCAGGAGTACCTTCCTTCATGTAGTAGGTGCGGATAAGCTGCCAGCCACCACCGCCCTCGGTGAAGTACTTCCACAAAGTTTCATCGTTGGGAACGTACATGGCAGCCATGTCATACTGGGCATTGGCTTTCTCGTTGTAGTACGCATTCCATGATGGGTCGAACTTCAATGCAACGGTTGAAGACTGTGAGTCAGCAAACTTGTTGCCATCGGGATCCCAGCTCAGAGGACCATGTCCCCAGCTCATGTCACTGAAGTAACGCTTGGTGAAGATTGAGTCTTCCCAAGTGATGCCGCGTGACTCCATAATGTCCTTGTAGGCCTGGGTTACACCACGGTTGTAGAAAGGTACTGACCAGCGGTCCAGCATGTGGCTGAAGATGTTGGTCTCGCCGTTGGTGCGAAGCATTTCGGCCATGTTGGGCAGAGGAGTGATCAGCTTGGATGTCTTGTTAACATAACCATTCTCGCAGACACCGTCCTGCTCGAGCAGCTTGGCATCATAGATGTGAACGTCCTCAGTGTTGCGGGGCTCGTTCATGAAAATGGCAAAGTCTTCGTCAGTCACGTTGTTCTTCTTCAGGTGCTCGTTGGTGAAATGCACCATCATGCTCTGTGAAGAGTCGGTGACAAGATAGAGACCCTTACCGCCATTCTCTTCGCGGAAGCGCCACCAGAAGTCCTTCTCACCGTTGCCGACGTTGTAGTTGACGGGCAGTGAATTGCCATCGAGGTAGGTGATAGAGTCGGTTGACTCCACGTCGGTGTAGCGACGCATGTACTCACCACGGGTCATTGAACCGTTCTGGAGGTTGCTGGCAAGGTTCTCCATAACGATTGCATTGTTCAACATACTCGTGTGGATGAGGAGCTTCTTCTGAGATATACTCAGATTCTCGTAACTCGTGGCAGTGTGCCAAGGGTTACTCTCGGGCAGGGTGGCGTTCTTCTTAAAGAACTCGTCCCAAGCCTCGTCGTCAGCTACGAACACGGTCTTTGAACCTGTGCGTGAAAGCACCTCTGTGAGAGGTCGTGCATTAGCGGGGTTGACATCAGCATCACCCAAGAGACGGAGGTAGTACTTGTAGTTTCCCTGAGACTCCAAGCTGGCATAGACACTTTGATTCAAGTAGCTAGGCTTTTCGTCATCAAGTCTGTACTCGTCCTTGCATGAGGATGTAACGCCGCAGGCTGCAAGTAAGACGAGCATCCAGGATGCTGACTTACCCATTTTGCTTAAACGGTTTTTCATACAGTTTGAATTAGATAGTTATTAATTTGTTTTTATTGATTTTTCTCGCTTACTAAGGTATCTTTGCACTTTTCAAGGCATAGTTTGGGTCTTTTGATTATGCGCTGGTATACGTATAGTGCCACAAAGTTAAAGAAAAAATCATAATGAGCGCTATTTTTTACTAAAAAAAATTAAAAAATGGCTTATTTTTCTCCTTTTTCGATAAAAAGGGTCAAAAAAATGCCCCGCCAATCGACGGGGCATTGATAGATTTTGGACTGAGACTTACGAATGACGTAAGTTCTTACTTACTGCATTTAGCTTAATAAATGACCTTTTTGCCATTGACAATGTAGATGCCAGAATTGGTGGGGCGCATGACACGTCGACCTTGCAGATCAAAGATAAAATCTTTACTTTCTGCATTGTCGTTCAGAGTCTCGACCCCGGTGATGACTTCCTCGCTGACTTTACCATAATAGTACAGACGGAAGTTGTCAAAACAGGTCCATGACTTGTCGGTTGCCATGTTTGTCTTGAGGCCCACCTTCATGGTGGCTGCCGTCTTGGTGGTGGTTATCACCTCGTTCTCATAATGGCCTCTGCGGAAGAAGTTGTAAGCACCCTGCTGTGAGTCGGGAATGTACATCTTTGTGGCGGCTGCTACAGAGCCTGAACCTTGCGTCTTCTCTTGCGCGTCTTCGTAAATATTCTTCAAAAGTTTCTGGGTACTCTTTATGTAGAGTACACCCTTTACGTTGTTGGTGCCAGCTTGCCATTCTGTCAGTACGTCTGCATAGCTTCCGGGACGTTGGAATGCTTGCGCCATAAGTTTGTAAGTTCCTACAGGCATGCGTTGTGCAGTAGTTTGATTAATATCCTCGCTTTTTTGGAAAAACTCTGCACAACTATAGTTGACAGAAGTCGTCGCTGACCAACCATTGCAGTCACTATCGAATCCTGGATTTGTAAGGAAATATGTAAGGTCAAAAGGCTGTGCTACGAATGTTACGCTGACATTTCCCAGGAAGTCCATGCTGGCATCTGTAAGTGTCTGGATAGCGGCGTTGACTTCGGTAGGAGTAGAGTAGGTTTCCATCTGCGTCTCGATGGTCGTGATGACGCTCTGTAGGGCATTGTCAATGGTCTCTGTGTCTTCCTCCTCGCTGTTTGCCTGATGGGGAATAGCCAAGTTCTTCTTTATGACCTCTACGAGTTTCTTCAGTTCATCGAGCTGAGTGGCTACGGCACCACGATCGTAAGCCAATGCTTCGTCTGCCTTGAGCAGCACCCAACGCTGTGCTGTGGCACTATTGGCTGCATTGTAGGCCTTAGTATTTACAGAGTAGTACTTGCCTGTTGTACTGTAGTTTCCGCCCTCCATGGCGTTATGTCCGCTTCCGGTCATGATCCAGTAACTCTCGCCCTTGTATTGTCCCTGTATGATGGGCTGGCGCGAGGGCATGAGGTGGAATTTCTCGTTAGCAGAGGCGTTAGTCTTTTCTACACCCTTGATGGTGCCGCTGTTGTTGGAGAGGAACTTACCTGTTCCCACGTTCTGGAAGTAGTAGTAGCGTGTCTTGGGATCGTATTTGATAGTCCATGCGTAGTTGTCGTTGGCAGCAGCCTCTGCAGCGCTGCACTGGATGCTGCGCAGGGTACCGGTGCTGGTCATGGACAGGTATGCATCTGTGCCACCAGCGTTGGGCTCCTCACACTTGATGTAGTACTTGGCGTTATCATCTTGCTGGAAGACGTAGGCGGGAGAGGCAAAGCCTACACCGCTTGTACAGGGAAGACCATCCTGATGCAGGGCGTGCGTGATGAGGATGTTGGCGTAGTAGAGTACCTGCTTTGAGGGGTTGTAAGAATCCTCGCCTGCTCCGTTGATACCGTATGGCCACATGTGTGTGCCATCGCCCGTCATGGTAGCCGTTTCGCTGTTTTCGAAGAAGCGAACCATCTTGGTACCCATAGGGCCAAGCCAGAGTCCGCGGCTTACATCAGCACGCAGGTTTGCATTATTATACCATGCACCTGTCGTACCTACACCCACGCCGTGGTTTGTCTCGTGCAGCATGGTACCTGTCTGCTGGTAGGGTATGTTCTGGCTGACGCGCATCCAACCGCCATACGAACAGTCGGCCGTTCCTCCACCTGCACCCGCACCGGGCACATAGTGTACACTGAGGTAAAAACCTGGGATGTATGAGAGATTGTTGTACATCCAGATACATTCTGCCGAGGCGGAGTTGATGCGTGCACAAGTTTCCGCGTCACCACCGTTGTCGTTGAAGAATCCGTATGTCATGTTGCCTGCCGGCAGGGTGTTGATCTTTACAACATCACCGTAGCCTACCTTATATCCGCTTGTCATCGCGTATGCGCGTACATAATATGTAGTGGCAGGCTTGAGGTTGCGCATTACGTAGATGGTACCGTTGTTGCTGAATGTCTCAGTCGTTGTTTCATCAAGGATGGTTGGCTCGGGGTTGGTGCTGCTCCAGCAGAAGCCTTTTTCCTTGGCAGTTCCGCTGATAGTGCTGCGACCTAGTGCGATGGTGTTTCCAGTAGGTACAAAACCGTAAGTGGTCACTTTGGGCACGGTACCCGTGGCATTGTCCAAGTGTGCTTTCAGTTCTGCCAACTCCTTGTCGATGCGTGTCTGCTCGGCTGCGATGCTGTCGGCATTCTCGCCATTGTAATACAGGCGGAAATTGTCAACGCATACCCAGTTTCCGTCACATCCGCTGAGACGTACGCCGATGTTAGCCTTGCCATTGACTACAGTGAATACTACGCTGTAGTCGCCAGGTGCGCTGATCTCGGTCTGCTCCTGTCCTGCGTAGATGAAGGCACCCTTGCATACCTTGGTCTTCGAACTCTGCAGGATGTTCTTGGCAGAAGCTACCAGTGTGTAGGTACCTGTAGGTAAGTCGCGCAATGTCTGATACATGCCGTCGTTGTTGTTCAATGAGCCGCTCTGAACCCACTTCTCCATCCATATCTCACCGCTTCTGCCCTCGAAGGAGGTTAGGTTGGTGTTGTAGGTGAAGCTGCCGGGGTTGACCCAGGCTGCAAAGCGAGCCTGGAAGTCGGCATTTTCAATGTACTTTTTGGTCACGTCTGTGGACTGTGCCTTTGCAATGATGGTGCTGGCTGCTGCCAACACCATCAAGGCGAATCGTTTAATTTTTACCATTGTTTGTAAGACTAATGTTTGTTATGTCACTTTACCACTACCTTAACGCTCTTCTTGCCATCTGTCACAACATACACGCCAGCAGGTACAGGCTTGCCAAGTGCAACCTTGTGGCCAGAGATGCTGTATGCATTCACATTTTTGCCGTTCGTTAGGATCATGCGACCAGCAGTGCTTACGCTGAATCCCTGAACTTTTGTGCCAGCGATATCGCGGATGGCAGTGATGATAGGCTCATCCTCGGGTGAACCATTGGGATCGTCGCTGACGATGATATAACCGATGTAGTCACCGTTGGTCTTGGCATTGTTGATGGGCAAATCTGTTGCAGTACCGTCGATCTGGCGGCGTGTGCTCTGGCTGATGATGTTGCCATTATCATCCTTTGAGTATGACTGTACACGGAAGATGCTTGCAGCAGGGAAGTTGTCGGTTTGAGGCATGGCAATGATTACGGGGTTGGTGAGTGCCATCTGTTGTCCGTCCTTGTCAAGGAATTCAACCGTCTGACGCGTTGAACCACCTACAGGAGTGACATTGTTGCGTGCTGCGCTGAGCAGTTTGCCACCGCCGATGGATATCTGGCCGGGCGAGCAAGCGTAGTAAACAACCTTCTGCTTGTTGAAGGTAGCCGTCTCGCCAGCCTGACGTACCAACTTGACATCAAAATATTCGTTGGTGACGTTGATGATCTTCACTGTTACAGGTTTGTAACTGGTTGTGCTGCAAATCTGTTGTGCCACGACGATAGGCGTTACACCTTCGGGGAAAGCCTCAGGGAATACGATACGTGTAGAATCCTTGATGGAACCTGCATTCTGTGAGATGAGCATCATGTCGTTAGGCAGATGCATGACGGTGTCAGAAGGCAGGATGAGATAGTCCACAGTCTCTGCATTCTTGAACTCGACGGGAGCGTCAAGCTGCCAGGGATAGAAGCGGAACTTAAACGCGGTCTTAGTGATGCTCTGTACCTGGTTGGTGATGCCGTTGCCACTGTTCTTGTTTGACATCATACCCATAATCACGTAGGGCACGGTGTCTGTCTCTGCAATCTCGGTACTGAGCACGTCGGTGTTGCCAATCTCCAGATGACCGTACTGTACCAGACCGGTATTGTTGGCGGCGGCCACGGTGACGGTGTAGGTGTTGGTCTTGAAGGTCTTCTTTGTTGTCCCCTGTGTGTAGTATTCTACCACTTGGAACTTGTTGGCACCCAACTGAGGTTCGAGTGATAAAGTATGCTTGTAGGCGCAATCGCCACTGCCACTCTTGTCAAGCATAGGCACTGTGCTCACGTTCACCCACTTGGTTGTTCCAGGAGCCTGATACTGTACCACGATTGAGTCGAGCATGTCACCGTTGGGATCAGTCCAGTTGAGTGTGATCTGCTTGGTGTTCTTGTTGTAGCTGGCGGTAATGTCGCTGGGTGCGTTGAATACAACCTTGGGAACGTACTGGTTAGCCTCGTTGAATGCCAAGGGTACATCCATCTCTGCATAATACTTGCCGAGTTTCGTCAATGCATTATCACGATAGATCTGTGTGTACCACGCCTCGCTGTTCCAGTAGAAGTAACGCTCTACCTTGCTGGTTCTGTTCAAACGCTCAAGGATGGGCACGGTACCGTTATAGGTGGCGTCATCGTTCTGGCGTCCGTTAGCGAAGGCACCACTGCCACCACTCCAGCTTGCCCCCCATACCCACTCGCTGATCCAGCAGGGACGTCCTTGGCCATATTCTGAGATGTACCAGTCGAGGCTGTTCCACTGGCCATCCCAGTAGCAGTGCAGGTCGAGGATGTCGCAGCGCCAGCCGCGCTTGTCGATCTCGGTGATGAACTCCTTTAGGTGACCCATGCTGCCGTCGTGGCTGGACTCTGAGCAGAGACGCATACCGGTACGCATCAGGTTCTGCCAGTTGTTAAGTACCGTAGCCACATCCTGTGGATGGTCGTCGGCGCTGTTACCAGGCTCGTTGTTGGTCTTCATGTGGCAAGTCTGACTCACACCGCCACAAGTAGATGCCGATGGCCAGTCCTCATAGATATGGTGTGAGATCCACTCTACGTCGGGCAAAAGGGATGCGTTACCCTGACCCCAGTCGAAGCAAGAGGTGGTGCGCAGAGCGGCATTAGCCTCCTTGCCGGTATGGTGAACACCCGCTTTTGATGCGTTGTACCACTGGAAGAGACGGTAAGATGAGATGCTGCCCTTGAAGGGTGCGGGCATTACAGGAATCTCGAGATCCTCCATGTCGGCAATGAAGCAACGGCTGTAACCCCATCCGTCCTTACCTACGCAGAAGGTTACCATGTAGCCACGCTTCAGTTTGAAGGACTGGATGCTGTTGTTGAGCTGTGTAGCCGTGAGCGAACGCATGAAGCCGTTATTGCTACCCTCGGTGTAGCCGTTGTAGCTCTTGCCCTCGTAGTTGGGCTCAGTATAACAAGTCAGTGGCTTGTAACTGTTGCCGTGAGGGAAGATGATCGCACCACGATTGAACATGCGTACCTGACAGTTTGTACCGTTGGTGGCTTGTACTCCATTGATGAATACGTGATTCTTGAGCCACTTGCTGATGACTACACTGGGTTTGATGTTCTTGATGATAACCACAGCATTTTCCGTGTTCAGAATGTCAACACTACCCATGGCACCAAAGGGGGTGGCATCGGTGATGACATAGTCCACGTCATCAGTAATCTGTACCGATTCGGTGACTTGCTTCACCTCCGTGGTTGTGTTTTTCGCCCAAGCTGATGATACGCATGCCAGCAGAGCGGTCAAAAAAAGTTTTAGTCTCATCGTGAGTTATGGTTAGTTAAGTTAGATTTACTTGGTGTAGAACTCCTTCAGGCGCTTCTGCTGAGCTTCGTAGTTCTTGATGCTGGCAGGACCGTTGAGAGTAGCCTTGATTTCTGCAATCATGGCCTTGCGGTTCTGCAACTGATAGAGGGTGAGGGTGGGGACGGCACGCTTCTGCAAGTGCTCAATCTCCATGCTCAGGTTGCTCCATGCCTTCAGCAGGGCCTCTTCCTCGGCTGTGATGGCGATGACCGTTCCGTGACGGGGAGTGAACGCACCACGGGTAGCGGTGTCTTGAACACGCTTGAAAGTCTTAAGGTCGGCACTCTTGCAGAACTGGTAGTAGCCAGCACCGTAGCAGTCGTACATCAAGCACCAGCTGCCATCGTGCAGGCGGAACACGCCAGCGCCCTCAACGGCCTCGCGAGTGTCTTGGCAGAAACCATCCTGCAGCTTCCACTCCTGGGGCTTGTGCAGATCTTTTGCGATGAACTGCTTGATACCCTTCTGACGGCCGTTCTCTGTCTTGAAGAAGATGTGATAGTCACCATTGTCGTCCTTCACGATGTCGGTGTCAATGGCTGCGTCGCCCGTATCATAGAGTACCTTGGGTTCACCCTCGAGGTCGCTGAAGTCTGCGTTGGCATACTGATAGTAAACCTTGTCGTAGGGGATAGTGCCGTCGTTGGTAAGCAGGCTGTAGTAAACCATGTACTTGCCTACGCTTGCATCAAAGATGGTCTGAGGTGCCCATACGCGAGTTACGTTGGCAAAGTTAGTGCCCTTGTACTTCTCGGGGAAGTGCACGGTGTGATGCTCCCAGTTGATGAGGTTCTTGCTGCGCAACAGTACCATGCCACGGTTGCTTGCCCAACCCTGGCTGCTTGCCATGTCGGTTACTACCTGATAGAAATAACCGTCCTCGCCACGCAGGATGTGGGGGTCACGCACAGCCTTCTTGAGAGCGATGGAGTCACTGGCAATGACAGGGTTGCCGTTGTTCAGAGGATTCCATGTCCAGCCGTCATCGCTCAGGGCGTAGCGGATCTGCTCTTCAGCGGGTGCATTACCGGTGAAATAGGTGAACAAGTAAGATGTGTACTTGTCAGACTTAGCCTGTAGGCTTGTGGTGGCAGCCATACCTACCAGGAAAGCTGCTGCGATTTTTGTGAATTTGTTCTTCATGTTGTTTATTAAGTTTTTTTATTGATTAGTCTAATTGGTTAGTGTCCTTTGCGATATGAAATCAGGGCAAAGGTAACGAAAAGTTTGCATAATTGCAAGCGTGCGCGCGTAAAAGCGCGTAAAAAATACTAATTTTTGTGTTTTTTGCGTAATTGCTCGGCAATGGCCCAGTTTAATTGGGCATCATCTTCCTTACCGAGACGCGCAAAGCAGTCTCCTAAGAGTTCGAATGTTTTCGCATGGTCATCCTTGATGGTGGTGGCATGGGCAAAGTCGTTGATGGCTCGTTCGTAGTCACCCATCTCCTGATGCAGTCGGCCGAGGTTGTACCATGCCTTGAAATGCATTGGACTCATCTTTGTGGCTTTCGTGAGGCAGCGTTGTGCCTCCTCTAACTCTTGTTCGTCCATGAGTGTGACGCCTTTCCTTACCCATGCATCCACATATGTGGGGCATAGTTCAATGGCTTTGTCGTAGTTACGGATGGCAGCTTTGCTATTATGTGCTTCGGTGACGCATTGGTTTGCCATTTCATAATATTCCTTGGCATACTTCTCCAGTTGCCTTTCTTGCTTTGCCATACGTTTGCGCAGCGCGTCATTCTCGTCCTTCAGCTTGCGTACCACTCCTAATTTGCGTTGCAGGAAACGGCGTTGCAGTGGCATCTCGATGTCATAGCGGGCATGGATGGCAACAAAGAAATGATTGAGTGCCTCGGGGATGTTGAATTGGTTAAAATATTTTACAGTGGCTTCGTATTCGATGTCGGCTCTTGCAATCTGCAAAGCTCGCTGTACGGCACCGGGATCGTTGAAGTGAGAGGCGAACTGTGTGATTTCCGAACGTACGAATATCTCTGCCTGTGTGATAGGCTGCTGAAGGGTCATGCCTTCCAATGAGCGACATCTGCTGAGTGCCACGTAGGCTTGTCCTCCAGCAAAGGTGCCACCAGTGAGGTCAATCGTAGCTCGGTCGAAGGTGAGTCCCTGGCTTTTGTGTATTGTGATAGCCCATGCCAGTTTTACAGGCAGTTGCACGTATGATCCTAAACATTCTTCTTCAATCTTCTTCTCTTTCTCGTTGTAGGTGTAGCGTACATTTTCCCAGATGTCCTGCTTTACGACAACCTCCTCGCCATTGTCGGTGATGACGCTTAACTCGTTTGCAGTTTCGTCGATTTCGATGATGGTGCCAAGCGTACCATTCACCCATCGCTTGTCTTGGTCATTCTTAATGAAGATGATCTGTGCTCCTACTTTCAACTCCAGTTCCATAAGAGTAGGGAGCATGGATTCGGGGAAATCTCCGTTGATGTTTCCTTTGAAAATTGTTGACTCTCCGGGCAACTCGTCCAGATGCGTTTGGTTGATGTGATCTACATTGTCGCGACGTGTGGCGAGGGTGATGGATAGGCCTGGGTCAATAGTCTCTTCTGTAGGGCTGCTGGGACTGCTGCCCAATGCGCCAGGGGTGACCCTTCTCGTATTCAACAGCCTCAACTCAGCATCCGACACCTTGCCCATTCTGATATGGTCGAGTACACGTATGAAGACGGGATCCTTCTGACGGAAAACCTTGGTCAGTTCGATGCTGACAAGTTCCATCTCGCGGAATACACGGGCAGAGAAGAAGAAGGGGTTAGGGTAGAAGCGTCGCAGGATGTCGCGTTCGTCGGATTTGACCACAGGCTCCAATTGGTACACGTCGCCAATCAGTAGCATTTGCTTGCCTCCGAAAGGAGTGCGGAAGTTACCTGTATAGGTACGCAGGATACGGTCGATAAAGTCAATGATGTCTGCTCTCACCATCGAGATCTCGTCGATGATAATCAGTTCGAGCTCTCGTAGTAACTTGATGTGAATTTTGCTGTATTTCAGGAACTCTCGGATGCGCTTGCCGGCAAAGCGCTGGTCATCGGGTACGAGCGGATGAAAGGGAAGCTTGAAGAAACTATGCATGGTCTGCCCACCTGCGTTAATAGCAGCGATACCAGTAGGTGCGAGCACTACATATTTCTTCTTGGTCTGTTGGCACACATAACGCAGGAAGGTACTCTTACCCGTTCCTGCCTTGCCAGTCAGGAAGAGTGATTGGTGCGTATGTGTGATGAGGTTCAGGGCATTCTGAAACTCCGGTCCAGATATGTCTATCTCTTTCATTCTGTTTCAGTTTGCTCTGCTTCGCCCGCAGGTTTTGGTGGAGCAATATATTGTATGCCACCTGTATATTCTTTGGGATCAATCTTTTCTTTTGGTTCTCCGAATTTAGCACGATATTTGGCGAACTGGTCGTCCTTCATGATTTGTAGCATAAAGTCACCACACACTGGCATCGCAGTCTTGTTGCCTTGTCCCAACTCACCGGTGCGGAAGTGAATACTGCGATATTCTCCACCTACCCAGCATCCGAATACCAACTTAGGCGTGACACCAATAAACCATGCATCGCTGTGGTTGTTGCTCGTTCCTGTTTTGCCTCCCCAATCTGCCAGATTATAAGTCTGTCCCAATTGGCTACGCAGACGTGAACTTGTGCCCGACATGCCTGACTGCAACAGCTTTGTCATCAGGAAGGCAGAACGGTAGGGGATGGCTTGTGTCTCGTTGAGCTGTGCCTCGTAGAGCACCTTGCCATGGCGGTCGACTATCTTGGTCACCATGATGGGCATATTGTATTTCCCGTCTGCTATAGGAGTACAGTATGCATTGGTTAACTCCATGAGTGTGACGTCGTTGGATCCTAAAGCCAATGAAGGTTTGGCCTCTAACTTACTCTCGATTCCCATCGCTTTCGCGGTCTTTGCCACTTTGTCAATGCCACATTCATATCCTAACCCTACGGCCACGCTGTTGATGCTCATGGCAAAGGCAGTCTTAAGCGAAACGTTAGCATTGCTGAAGTGTCCGTCTGCATTGTGTGGTGCCCAGGTGGTCGGTTTACCATCGGCAGTTGTGTCGGGGTATGCCTTGTATTTGTCTGGTCGTCGTGTGTTGGGATTCAATCCTTGGTTCATGGCCTCAGCGTAGACAAAGAGTTTGAAGGTGGAACCAGGCTGTCGCATCGCTGTTACCTTGTCATACTGCCATGAGTTAAAGTCGAGGTCTCCCACCCACGCCTTGACGTGACGTGTGTCAGGCTCTATGGCCACCAGTCCACAGTGCATGAATGTCACCATGTAGCGGATGGAATCCATGACGCTCATCATTTCCTCTTTCGGACCATCGAAACTGTATAGTTTGACGGGGTGTATATCGTTTTGCAGGTGGTAGAATATGCTGTCCTCGTTGCCTTCGTACACCTTATCGTAATACTTGTAGTAATCCGTTCGTTTGGCCAAATCTTCAAGGAAGTTGGGTATTTCTTTGTAATGTTCGTCACGCCATGGATTCATACCTTTCCAATGGCTGTTGAACCGATCTTGTATGATAGACATCTGTCGATGTGCAGCCTCCTCAGCGTAGGCCTGCATGCGTGTGTCCAATGTGGTATAGATCTTCAGTCCGTCGGCATAGAGGTCAAGATGATTGTCTTCGTCATATCCTTCAATGAATCCCTTGTCACACAGCATGTTAATGTAGTCTGTCAAAGCACGTCGGAAATAGGGCGCAATGCCGTCATTGCTGCTTTCATTGCGGTTCTCAATCACCTGTATGGGCAATGCCTTCAGTGAGTCGAATTGTGCCTTTGTGGCAGGTTTTCCATTGATGTAGATGTGGCCTTTGTTGTAGACTTGTCCTAGAACGATGTTGCGTCGCTCCAGGCTGTTCTTGGGGTTGGTGCGTGGGTTGTAATAACTGGTGGCTTTCAGCAGTCCAACGAGCGTGGCTGCCTGTTCGTAATTGATGCGGTCGGGGGTTGTGCCGAAATAAGTGCGGCACGCGGTTTTGATACCAAAAGAGTTACATCCGAAATCTACCGTGTTGAGGTACATGGTCAGGATGTCCTCTTTATTGAGAGCAATCTCGAGTTTTGTGGCAATGATCCACTCCTTCATCTTCTTGATGAGGATGTTGCCGCCCAATGCACCGGTGGCAGACTTTTTGGTTCTGACAAAGAGGTTCTTGGCCAACTGCTGGGTGATGGTGCTGGCGCCACGTGCCTTGCCTTGTGCCATGTCCTTAGCCGCAGAGAAGAGTCCCTTGAAGTCTACACCCCAGTGGCTATAGAATCGCTCGTCCTCGGTGTCAACCAGCGTGCGAATGAGTATGGGGGAGATCTCCTCGTACTTCACCGCTGAGCGGTTCTCGCTGAAGTAGCGTCCCAGCAGTACACTGTCGGCACTGTATATCTCACTGGCCTCGCTGTTAAAGGTCTCTGCATTCTTGATGTCGCTGAAGCCCGGTGATGGTCCGAACAATCCGAACAGATTGTGGTCGACGGCTCCGAGGAAGAGCAGGAACACCACTATGAGTGTCAGCATCCACATGACAAGTCGCTTATACCATCGTCCTCCATAGATGGCACGCCATATTCTTTTAAATGTTTTCATTTTGCTTGTTGATGAAGGCTATGATGGATTGTTTGTCGTCGGGATGGAACCAGTTGATGTCTTCGTCCTTGGCGAACCATGTCATTTGTTTTTTCGCGTATACACGCGTGTTCTTCTTTATTCTCTCCTGTGCTTCGAGTAGGGTAGTGATGTGGCCCTTCCATTGCAGGGCCTTCTTTTCTTCCTCTGTTTTGTCTCTGTTGTCGAGATACTCGAATATCTCCTTGTAACCCACTGTGTTGAGTGAGTTGAGGTGCCGGTTCTGCAGGTTGCGTGCCACCTCGTCCAGGAGGCCTTCCTCCATCATCATCTCCACGCGGCGGTTGATGCGGTCAAAGAGTTCCTCGCGAGAGCGTTGCAGGCCGATCTTGATGATGTGGAAAGGGCGTTGCTTCTTCTCGTTGGTGCGGAATGACGTGTAGGTCTTTCCCGTCTGATGGCATATCTCCAAGGCATGTATGATACGTCGGGTGTTATGCTTGTCCACGATGTCATAGTACTCTGGGTCAAGCACCCGTAGTTCGCTAAGTAGGGAGTCAAGCCCTTCTGCTTCAAGACGTTGCTTCATCATCGTTCTTGTGGCGTCATCCACAGTGGGTATGTCGTCAATACCTTTGCACACGGCGTCGATGTAGAGCATACTGCCGCCCGAGAGTATGACGTTGTCGTGCGTCTTGAAAAGCTCGTCGAGCAGTGCGATGGCCTCTTCCTCGTACTGCGCTGCACTATAGTAGTCTTCCAAACCTAATGTGCCAACGAAGTAATGCTTAACCCGTGCCAGTTGCTCTGCCGTCGGAGCCGCTGTGCCTATCTGTAGGTCACGGAACAACTGTCTGCTATCGCAGTTCAGGATGGGACATTCGAGTTGCTCTGCCAGTTGCAGACTCAACTCCGTCTTTCCGATTCCCGTCGGGCCAAGTATTACTATCAGTTTCTTCACCACGTTTTCTTTTTTTTGATGAAAGAAACTTTATTCCAGGATGTCAAAGCCTTCTGGATCGAACTCGTCTTCTTCAAATCCTTCGTCTCCGTAGAATGACTCGTCAAGTTCGGGGGCGATGGAAGAGTTGTTTTGAGCAGGAGTAGGTTCGTCCTCCTCCAATGTCTGCATGGGGGGAATGCCATGGCGGCGTTTCACCTCAGGACGCTCCTGGCGTGAACCGAATGTGGTCTCTGTCAGTTCAATCAGGAACATGCGTTTGCTTTCTGGGTCGAATCGGTAGGCCATGCGCTGACCCTCATCCTCCAGGAAGTCACCCAGCACGGTGTCCTCCATCAGGTAGAGATCCTCGTCAGAGTTTGTGATGCCCTCATCCTGTAGGAGGATGCGGTGCTCAGGGCGCCAGTCCTCGTCGCAGATGTAGAAGCGATGCTTCTCACCCTCTGCGTAGCGGCAAGCCTTGAGGATGGTGTTATGCAGGTCGAGGAACGTACAGTTGGCATCAATGAGAATCTCCAGCGCAAAGTCTTCTATTTCGCCTGATGCTACGATTAGTTTTAGTGTCATAGTCGCTGTTTATCTAATGAAACCTCTTTGTTCAGTCCATCCGATGAAGTCGAGGATGTACTGGATCTCGGGGCACATGGGAATCTCGTTTTTCACACGCTCCAGCTTGTCTGCCATCTTACCTTGACCCAGAATGATGAGGTAAGCCTCATGGATGCGGTTGATGATCTCACGCTCAAAACCACGGCGCTTCAGTCCTACGAGGTTCAGGCCGCAGTAGGCTGCTGGGTCGCGCGCGCATATAGAATAAGGTAATATGCTCTGACTGAAGCGAGTGCCACCACCCACCATCGTGTAGCTGCCCACACGGCAGAACTGATGCATCAGTACGCCGGCACTCAGGATGGCATTGTCGTCGATGACGGTCTCGCCTGCCAGCTTGGTGCTGTTGCCGATGATGACACCATTGCCTACCACTGCATCATGTGCGATGTGGCAACCCTCCATTAGCAGGTTGTTGTTGCCCACCTTGGTGCGGTTCTGTGCTGCCGTGCCACGGTTGATGGTCACGTTCTCACGTATCTTGTTGTTGTCGCCAATGATGGCCAGTGTGTCTTCTCCACGAAACTTCAAGTCTTGTGGGATGGCGCTGATCACGGCACCGGGGAAGAATATGTTTCCGTTACCGATACGGGCTCCGTAGAGCACCGTGACGCTATTCATCAATGTGTTGTTGTCGCCAATCTCTACATTCTTGTCGATGTAGCAGAAGGGACCGATCTCGCAATTCTCTCCGATCTTAGCCTCGGGATGAATGTATGCTAAAGGACTGATTTTGCTCATTTTATTTATTCTTTGCTATCTGTGCAGTAAATGTGGCTTCCATCACGCAGGTCTCGCCCACAAAGGCAAAACCACGCATGGTGGCAATGTTGTGGCGGGGAGGTGCCACGAATTCTACCTTGAAGACGAGGGTGTCGCCGGGTACGACCTTCTGGCGGAACTTCACGTCGTCAATCTTTAGGAAATAGGTGCTCCAACGCTCAGGCTCGTCTACGCCGTTCAGCACGAGCAGACCTCCGCATTGTGCCAAGGCTTCAATCTGCAGTACGCCGGGCATAACGGGCTCTGTGGGGAAGTGTCCTTGGAAGAAGGGCTCGTTGGCAGTGATGTTCTTGACGCCCACGATGTAGTTCTCACCCATCTCGATGACCTTGTCCACCAGCTGCATGGGGTAGCGGTGTGGCAGAAGTTCGCGGATGCGGATGTTGTCCATGACGGGAGCCTTGTTGGGGTCGTAGGAAGGTGCTTGCACCTCATACTTCTTGATCTCCTTGCGCATCAGGCGTGCAAACTTGTTGTTGATGGTATGGCCGGGACGAGTGGCAATGACACGGCCCTTGATGGGACGGCCGATGAGTGCCATGTCGCCAATCAGGTCAAGCAACTTGTGACGGGCTGGCTCGTTCTCCCATACGAGAGGCTTGTGCTGCAGGTAGCCCATCTCCTTGGCATCGTGCTGCTCGGCACCTGTCAGTTGGCACAGTTTGTCAAGGTTCTCCTGTGGCATCTCGTTCTCGTAGATGACGATGGCATTGTCCAAGTCACCACCCTTGATGAGGCCTGCCATCAGCAGAGGTTCTATCTCTCGTACGAAAACGAAGGTACGTGCTGCAGCGATGTCCGTTCCGAAATTCTCCATATTGTCGAGCGTAGCGAACTGCGTGCTAAGCACCTTCGAGTTAAATGCAATCATCGTGGTGATGCTGTACTCATCATCGGGCAGGATGGTGATGCACGATCCCGTCTCCTCGTCCTTAATCTCGATCTTATTCTTGATGATGTAGAAGTTCTTGTCCTTGCTTTGCTCCTTGATGCCTACACGCTCAATTTCCTTGATGTAGAGCTCGGCACTGCCGTCGAGGATGGGAAACTCCGGACCGTTCACTTTGAACAGTATGTTGTCGATGCCCAAGGCGTAGCAAGCCGCCATAGCGTGCTCCACGGTGCTGCATCGTGCATCCTTCTTGGCCAATACGGTGCCGCGTGTCGTCTCCACCACGTTCTCCGCAATGGCATCGATGATGGGCTCCCCGGGCAGATCCACACGCTGAATCTTGTAGCCGTAGTCTTCGGGAGCGGGCTCAAGGGTGAGCGTGAGGTTTAGTCCTGTGTGCAAACCTTTTCCTGAGAGGGAGAAGCTGTCTCCCAGTGTACATTGTTTGTTATTCATTTAGTTTCTTTTTTAATTCCTCGATTTCTTTCTTCAGTTGGTTGACGGTAGCATTCAAGTCGGGAAGGTTCTTGAATATCACACTTGACTTCCAGAAGTTCTTGAAGTCGATGGCGGGACTGCCCTGAATGGCTGTTCCCTCCTTCTTGACGCTGTTGGCGATGCCCGCCTGAGCACCTGCCTGTGTGCGGTCGGCTATCGTGGCATGGCCTGCAATACCCACTTGTCCGCCGAACATACACCATTCGCCAACCTTTGTCGAGCCAGCTATACCCACCTGAGCACTCATCACCGTGTGGCTGCCAATCTCGTCGTTGTGGGCAATCTGGACAAGATTGTCCAGCTTCACGCCGCTGTGCACGATGGTGGCACCCATCACGGCACGGTCCACGCAGGTGTTGGCACCGATTTCCACATTGTCCTCGATGATGGCAATGCCGATCTGGGGTATCTTCTCGTAACCTTCAGGAGTGGGCTGGAAACCGAATCCGTCGGCACCAATCACACAGCCGGCATGCAGCACGCAGTTATTACCCACCTTACAGTCGTGGTAGATGACGGCGTTGCTGTAGATCTCCGTCCGGTTGCCCACTTTTGCGTTCTTGCCGATGGTGACGTGGGGATGCAGCACGCATCCGTCGCCAATCTCTACACCCTCGGCGATGGCTACGAAGGGACCGATGTAACAGTCCTTGCCTATCTTGGCCTTGGGGTCGATGAATGCCAGGTCGCTGATGCCCTTTGGCTTGGGTTTCATGCTTTCGTAGATGGTCAGCAGTTTGCCTACTGCCTCACGTGCATCTGCCACTTTGATGAGTGTGGGCTTGATTTCTTGTTTGGGCTCAAAGTTGTTGTTCACCAGCACTACGCTGCTCTCTGTCTCGTAGATGTAGTGCTCATATTTGTCGTTGGCCAGGAACGAGATGCAACCGGGCTTGCCCTCCTCAATCTTGGCAAAGTTGTTTACCTTTGCCTCGGGATTGCCTACCACTGTGCCCTCGATGAGGCCTGCTATCATTTGTGCGGTAAATTCCATAGTTATAATTCACAATTTATAATTCACAATTGTGCCATTACTGAAGCCATCTGCTCCTGTACCTCCTTGGCCTTCTCGCCAGCAACCTCGGCAAAGCGCTCAGTGTTGTCTGCGAAGATGATGCCACGGCTCGAGTTAACCAGCAGACCGCAGTCCTCGATCATGCCATACTTGCAAACCTCCTCCAGACTGCCACCCTGTGCTCCAACACCAGGAACCAAGAGGAAGCTCTTGGGGGCAACCTTGCGGATGTCCTTGAACATCTCGCCACGGGTGCCTCCAACCACGTACATCATGTTCTCCTCGTTTCCCCACTCCTGACTCTTGCGGATGACCTTCTCGAACAAGCGCTCACCGTCCTTGTCCTCAGTCAACTGGAAGTCGAACGAACCCTTGTTCGAGGTCAGGGCCAGCAGGATAACCCAATGTCCTTCGCTGACGAAAGGAGTAACGCTGTCTTCGCCCATATAGGGAGCGATGGTCAGAGCATCTACGTTGTACTCCTCGAAGAATGTCTTAGCGTACATCTTTGATGTGTTGCCTATGTCGCCACGCTTGGCGTCAGCAATGATGAACTGCTCGGGATAGTTCTCTTGCAGATACTTGACAGTCTTCTCGAATGAGATGATACCCTTCACACCGTAAGCCTCGTAGAAAGCCAGATTGGGCTTGTAGGCTACGCAGTAGGGTGCGGTTGCGTCAATGATTGCCTTGTTGAAGGCGAAGATGGGATCCTCTTCCTTAAGCAGGTGTTGAGGTACTTTATTCAGGTCAACGTCAAGACCCACGCAAAGGAAGCTCTGCTTCGAATAGATGTTCTTTACTAATTCTGATCGTGTCATAAAAAAGCCCTACCCCCGCCTCCCCCAAAGGGGAGGAGCTGCATTGCTAATTGGGGGCTTGTGCAGCTATGTTTTGTTTATGTGTTTATTACTATCTCTTTTTTAGAATCTTCCACCATCCTCTTGCTGCTATGCAGCTCCTCCCCTTCGGGGGAGGCGGGGGTGGGGCTACAGTTCACTCTCCTTCATTCGCTCTGCGTTCTCTGCCACGATGAGGTGGTCGATGCAGTCCTGAATCTGTCCGTCCATGAAAGCGGGCAGGTTGTAGATGGTGTAGCCGATGCGGTGGTCGGTGATGCGGCCCTGCGGATAGTTGTAGGTACGTATCTTGGCAGAGCGGTCACCGGTCGAGACCATCGTCTTACGGCGAGAGGCAATGTCGTCGAGGTATTTCTGGTGCTCCTTGTCGTAGATGAAGGTACGCAGACGAGCCAGGGCGCGCTCCTTGTTCTTCGGCTGGTCGCGCGTCTCGGTACACTCGATGAGGATTTCTTCGTCCTCGTTGGTGAAGGGGTTGCGCCACATGTAGCGGGCACGAACACCCGATTCCACCTTGTTGACGTTCTGACCACCGGCACCCTGGCTGCGGAACGTATCCCACTTGATGGCACCCTCGTTGATCTCCACGTCAAACTCCTCTGCCTCGGGCAGTACTGCCACGGTAGCGGCGCTGGTGTGGACACGTCCCTGCGTCTCCGTGGCTGGCACACGCTGTACGCGATGCACGCCGCTCTCATATTTCATGATGCCGTACACGCCTTCGCCCGTCACGCTGCACACGATTTCCTTGTAACCGCCTACAGCACCTTCGTTGAAGTTCGATACGGCCATCTTCCAGCCCTTCGTCTCGAAGTACTTTGAGTACATGCGGAACAGGTCGCCGGCAAACAGGGCAGCCTCATCGCCACCCGTACCGCCACGAATCTCCAGCACGATGTTCTTGTCGTCCTCAGGGTCGGCAGGCACGAGGAGCAGCTTGATCTCCTCCTCCAGTTCGGGGATGCGCTTCTCGCTCTCAGCCATCTCCTCGCGCAGCATGGCCTTCATCTCGGCATCATCCTCCATCTGTATCATCTCCTTGGCGTCCTCGATGTTCTGCAGGCAACCGATGTACTCCTTCCTTGCCTCCATGATTTTGCCCAGATCCTTCCATTCCTTGGTCAGCTTCACATAGCGCTTCTGGTCGGCGATTACGCTGGGGTCGGTGATCAGCGTGCTGACCTCCTCATAGCGGCTAACCAAGCCTTCAAGGCGCGAGAGTAACTCGTTATCTTCTATCATTTATGTGTGTTGTTATTGTTTAAATCTATAATAATGTCCCTTGCTGTGTTGTCCAAATCCTGCAAGTTGTTTTTGATGATCTTGACAATCATCGTGTAATTAACGCTTGCATAGTCGTGAGAGATAATGTTTCGCAACCCAATTATGTTTCGCCATGGGATGGATGGGTAATGACAGAGAAGTTCTCCTTGTGTCATATTCTCGATAGCCCTGATGCTTTCTCCAATGATTTGCAATCGTAGAATGCTTGCGTCAAGCATAGCCATTCCTGTTGGTGAGCATAGGAAATCATCCTCTGAGTGATACTGCTCGCACCATTCGTTTATCAGAGAGATAGACTCGCGTATCTGCTCCAGCCTGTCTATGACAATATCGTTATGCCAGGATTGCATCTTTCTCTATATTCTTTATTAATAGTGGACGAAGGAAACGGTGCAGGTGTACGAGGTCAACTTTGCATCCGCATAGTTTTTCTAGGTCATCGTGTATGTTGCACAGCACGAAGTAGTCTGCATCCTTGATATCCACGAAAACATCCAGGTCACTATTCTCGTTCTGCTCGCCACGCGCCACAGAGCCAAAGATTCCGATTCTTTGGATTCCTAGTTTCTCAGCGTTTTGTTCTTTGTAGTGCTGAATTTGCTCTATGTAATATGCAGCTTCATTCATCTTTTCTCGCTACCTTTCTTCTTGGTGTGTGTGTTGTGGATGTTAGTATTCAAACGTTCCGAACTCGCTCTTGATGGTCAGGCTCTTCTTGCCTTCTTCGATGCGTCCAATCACCTGTGCGTCGATGTCGAAGCTCTTGCTCAGTGCGATGACCTTCTCTGCGTCCTCGGGGCTGACGTACACTTCCAGGCGATGACCCATGTTGAATACCTTGTAGGCCTCGGCATAGTCGGTGCCGCTCTCCTTGATGATGGCCTTGAAGAGGGGAGGCACGGGGAACATGTTGTCCTTGATGACGCGGCAGTTGTCGCCCACAAAGTGCAGCACCTTGGTCTGTGCACCGCCCGTGCAGTGCACCATGCCGTGCAGCACCTCCTGCAGCTTCACGCCACGCTCAGCAGCCAGCGCCTTCATGTCATCCAGCAACTTCTTCACGACGGGAGCGTAGGTGCGGGTGGGGGAGAGGACGAGCTTGCCGGCGTTGATGGGGCTGCCCTCTACCTCGTCGGTCAGCTTGTAGCTGCCGCTATAGACCAGCTCCTCGGGCACTGCCTTGTCATAGCTCTCGGGGTATTTCTCTGCCAAGTACTTGCTGAAGACGTCGTGACGTGCCGAGGTAAGGCCGTTCGAACCCATACCGCCGTTGTACTCCTTCTCGTAGGTGGCTTGGCCACTGCTGCTGAGACCTACAATCACGTCGCCGGGACGGATGTTGGCGTTGTCAATCACGTCAGAGCGCTTCATGCGGCATGTCACGGTCGAATCGACGATGATGGTGCGAACGAGGTCGCCCACGTCAGCCGTCTCGCCACCCGTGGCGTAGATGCCCACGCCCATATCACGCATCTGCTGCAGCAGTTCGTCCGTGCCGTTGATGATGGCCGAGGTGACCTCACCGGGGATCAGCATCTTGTTTCGTCCGATGGTCGAGCTCACCAGGATGTTGTCCACCGCACCTACGCAGAGCAGGTCGTCGGTGTTCATGATGAGCGCATCCTGTGCGATGCCCTTCCATACGCTCAGGTCGCCCGTCTCCTTCCAGTACATGTAGGCAAGGCTCGACTTGGTGCCGGCGCCGTCGGCGTGCATGATGTTGCAATACTCGGGATCACCACCCAGAATGTCGGGGATGATCTTACAAAAAGCCTGGGGATAGATACCCTTGTCGATGTTCTTGATAGCGTTGTGAACATCCTCCTTGGCGGCACTTACGCCGCGCATCATATAGCGTTGGTTACTCATAATACTTAAAATTTTGCGCAAAGATAATAAAATTATCTTATATGCCCATCCTTTTTCCGCATTTTTTTGTTGCTTTATTTTCCCTTAGGCTTATTTTTATGAGAAATGTTTGGCCGTGTCGCATTATTTGTTAGGCTCTCGTGTGAAACGATGTTGCGGTTTACGCGCGCGCGCATTTTCTAGAAAGTTTAAAAAAGCCTCCACCCTCCACAATCTTCATAATTTCCATATACTTAGTGTGATAGGTGTGTGGAGGCTGTTTGCTAGCCTCCACGTTTTTGTCGATTTTTGCCTATTTTTCTGCATTTTTCTTGCAAATCATGCAGAAATATTGTATCTTTGCGCCTTAAAACCTCACAACCTCATAACCCCAAAACCTCATAACCTCAAAAATGATCACTATCATCAAACGTCAGCGTCGTAATTCGACCACCTACAGTCGCATGGAGCTCTCCGACCTCTACAAGGCCATTTGCGTCGGACTCTATGACCACGAGATGCAACTTCCCGAAGTCTGCTTCGCGTCCGAGATTGCCAAGCGCAAAGGCGTGGCCACCGTGCGCCATCTCAATGGCCTCTGCCATTTGGAGGTACACAACCTTCCCAGTGCCATGGAGGTAGACGAAGCCATGCAGCTTGCCTGTGCCGTTCCCTATTCCGCGCTCGTCTATCGTGGGCGCGATGGCCGTTCCCTCCACATCGTGTGCCGTTTCGACTGGAAACGTCCTTCCGATGGCAAGGCTCCCCAACTCACCGAGGAGCAGATGCTGAGGTATCAGCGCAATGCCTACAAACAACTTCACTATGCCTACTCCGTGCAACTGCACATCAGCATCGACACCACCGAGCCAACCCTCATGCAGAGCACCGTGTGGTCGGGAGATGCCGATGCCTACTATAATGCTGATAGTCAACCCTTCTTCGTACAGGAAGGAGAGGTCAACGTGCCAGCCTACGTCCTGCCTCCCACCGGTCGTCCCGATGACTCACTGGCCCGTTCCGAGAACGAATACGAGGATCAGAGCGACCGCTATCAGTGGTGCTCGCGCAAGGCATTGCAGGAGTCGCGCCTGCAGGTCAGTTGTAGTGAGGAGCAACAGGAGAAGTACCTCTCCCTCCTGGCGCAGTACTGCCATGAGTCTGGCATCGACATGGAACTCGCCGTCAAGCAGACGCTCTGGAAGAGTGAGTTCTGGGAGCGCGATAACCACGTGCGCCTCACCTTTGCCAATGCCTACGATGAGAAGCTGAACCGCCTCATCCCGTACGGTCATGTGGAGTACTCGGCCTTGCTCATGATGCGCGCTGAGGCCTACGTGCATTCGCGCTACGATTTGCGTCGTAATATGTTGACCGGCGTGGTGGAATACCGCAATCGCAGTAATTATTACTATCCTTTCCAACCGCTTACTGATGAGGACCTTAACAGTATGACGATTGAGGCCCTCAAGATGGGCATCGGAGCCTGGGATAAGGACTTGCGTCGCATTGTCGACTCGCGCGACATTCCCGCCTACGATCCGCTCTATGAATACCTTCGCCGTCTTCCGAAATGGGATGGCCGCGACCACATCGCCGCCCTCTGTGCGCGCATTCCTACCGACACACCTCGCTACGAACATTACCTGCGCATCTGGCTCCGTTCCATGGTGGCTCACTGGCTGGGCAAGGATCGTCGTCATGGCAACGCCCTCGTGCCGCTGCTCATCGGCGGTCAGGGATGCGGTAAGTCTACTTTCTGCTCGCTACTTTTGCCGCGCGACCTCTCCGTATATTATAATGATAAGGTGGATTTCCGCAGTGAAGGCGATATCATGGCGGCCCTTTCCAACTACGCCCTCATCAACATCGATGAGTTCGATTCGCTCAAGAAGTCGCAGCAACCCGTCCTCAAGTATCTGCTCTCGAAGAGCGAGGTGCGTTTCCGTCCTCCCTTTGGCCGTGCCATCGTTGAGCGTCGCCGTTATGCCTCCTTCATCGCCACCACGAACCAGTATCACCCTCTGCTCGATACGACAGGTAGTCGTCGTTTTGCCTGCATCCTCGTCCGCGAGGGGGCGCGCATCGATTTCGAGACGCCCGTCAAGCACAAACAACTCTATGCTCAGATCCTGCATGAAATCAACGAAGGTGCGCGCTACTGGCTCAATGACGAGGAGACGGCCGAACTGCAGCGTCAGAACGCCCAGTTCCAGCACCTTGCGGATGCCAGTGCGATGATCGATGCCACCTTCTGCCCGGTGAATGATCCTGTCCAGCTCTCCGACCGCAAGTCTCCCAACTGGCGCAGCATTAGCGAGGTCATCGACATCCTGCAGCAGCGTTACCCCTACCTGCTGCGTACCAAGAACCTCAACCAGCACATTGGCACGCTCCTCTCAGAGAAACGCTATGAGTCATACAAAAGTCGTTCGTGCATGATGTATTATGTCGCAATGCGTTGAGAATAATGTTTTCCCTGTCCGAGAATTCTCTACGCCACGGCCGTGGCGTATAAGCGTCACGCCCGTGGCGTATAAACGTCACGCCCGTGGCGTACAAACGTCTCGCCCGTGGCGTAGAGAATTGTCTTCCCGTGAAAAATATTTCCTTGTATCAAAACCTCAAAACCTTATAACCTCAAAACCTTATAACCTCAAAATATGGCAAACTATCATTATCGAGAACTGGGCGGCATCAAGCGCCCCGACGGAGAGAAAATCGTAAAACCCGAGTTCACGCGCACCGCATCGCGTAGTACAGACGATCTGCTGAATGAGATGGCGCATCATTGTGGTCTCAGCACCATCATCATGAAGGCAGCCCTCGATGCTATGGCCAAGTCGCTGCCCTTCCTGTTGGCAGAAGGCGACAGTGTCAATATCGAAGGCGTGGGTGTCCTGACGCCTACCTTGCGCATGAAGCGTGTGAAGGATGTCGACGAACCGAATGAAGACGGCAAGATGGTGCATCACAATGCCCGTCACATCGAGTTTGACAAGGTGTTGTTCAAGCCCTCGCGTAAGTTGACGCAAGAGTGCCGTCGCCGTTGCCATCCCATGCATGATAAGTTCGTGGATGACCAGACGCCCCTTGACACCCCACTCACCGAGGACGAGCGTATTGCCCTCCTGCGCGAGTACCTGCAAGAAAACGGTGTTATCCACGTCAAGACATACCGTCAGATGACAGGGCTATGTGACACTACTGCTCGCCGCGAGCTCGACCGCTTCTGCCGTCGCCCCATCTCCCTGCTTGTCAAGTGTGGTGCCGGCACCCACAAGTACTACATCCTGAGTGATGCAGCGCCTACAGAAAATGCCGCTTCTATTGAGCAATAGTATTTTTAATGAGCAATGAGCAATGAGTAATGAATAATGATTAATGAGCAACAATGTGCGTCCTTTAGCGTATCATAGCGCCAGCCTCTCATTAAATCCCATTACTCATTATTCATTACTCATTATTCATTTACTCATTCAACTTTCGTTTTAGCTCAAGTTAAGTGAACTAGTATAAACTTACGAAACTTGAATAATGGATGCTAGTAATCAGATTCTCCGTGCTCGCTGGCACGACTACTATGATAAGGGTTTCTACATGATCACCATGAATGTGGAGGATCGTGCATCGCGGCCCTTTGGCGAGATAGTGGGTGATAGTGAGGATACGGCGTGTGTGAAGCTTACTCCGTTAGGTAGTCGCGTGGCAGAGGTGTTGAGCGGCCTTCAGCAGTTCTATCCCGAGATAGAGGTGGTGCATAGCGTCGTAATGCCCGATCACTGTCATTTGCTCATTGAGGTGCAGGCCACGATGGCCAAGCATCTCGGCGCTGTGGTGCGTGCCATCAAGTCCGTTACCACCAAAGCCTACCTCCAAGCCCTCGATGCTGCCGAGGGTGGCTTCCACCTCCTTAATCGTGACCTCAGCAAGGCCCAGCATCAGCGCGATAGGCAAGCTGACGCAAACATCGCCGCACAAGTAGGGGGCTCCACCGCTGCCGTTGCTGGTGCCTCTGGTGGTCTTTCTGCCACTACTTCCGCTCATGTTTCTGGCGGTGCTGTAGGGGGCAGTTCGTCTGCCCCCATCTATGTGCCTGGCTTGTGGGCAGAGGGCTATCATGACCGCATCGTGACGCGCTATGGGCAGATTGCGACCCTGAAGCGCTACATCACCCGCAACCCGGCGCGCCTTTGGCTTAAGTATCATGCGGACAGCTCCCTGATGGCGGTGCACGATGTGCGCATCCCCATTGCCCTCGAACTGGCACAGCAGATGAAGGACTTCGCCCTTTATTGGGATGCTCACCGTCCTAAGGTGCAGTCGCCATTTGCGTTTCGCCATGATGGGACGGTCTATGCGCGCACTTATCTTGAGCTTGTGCAGAAATTCCTGCGCAAAAAGCGCAATGCTCCCACCACCCACCAGAGCAGCACCCCCTTACCCCCTGCTTCAGGTCATGGCGCAGGTTCTCAGCAGGATGATGCTATTACTCCTTTCCTTGCCCTCCGCGTGTGCGGTAATTATGCTTTGCTGGATGCGGGTCGGCCGTTGGTGCGGGTAAGGATCTCGCGATCAGTGACGCGGGAGCAGCTACAAGATGAGATGCTTCGTTTGCTCAGCCTTTGTGAGCGAGAAGGCGCAGTGCTGGTATCACCCTTCATCTCGTGGAGTGAGAAGGAGGTGTTGAAAGCGGCACGTATGAATGGTTATCCGCATATCGTGGTGATGGGCGAGGCGATGCCGCATGTGTTTAAGCCCAGTGATGCTGTGCGCGATGTGCAGAGCCAGTATGTGCCGGAGTGGTATGCCAAGGCACCGCTGGTGGGGCTGCTCAATGCAAATGCTGCCGACAAACGGCAGCAAACCCCGCCCCAGAAAGGCACCACCTCAGTGCCCATGCGCAGTGATATGGACTGCATAATAGCAGGTGAAATGCTGCTCTTGGCTCCGTGGGCGGATCGCCCTAAGAGCGAGAAGGCTGGCAAGGCCGAGTGTGAACTCATGAATGAACTATGCCGCCTGCTCACCACCCCATAACCTCACCACCTCACCCCCTCAAAACCTACAACCTACCACCTCAAAACCTACAACCTACAACCTCAAAACCTACAACCTACAACCTACCACCTACCACCTACACCCCCATAACCTACAACCTACAACCTACAACCTACCACCTACAACCTACAACCTCAAAACCTACAACCTACAACCTCAAAACCTACAACCTACAACCTCACTCCCCCCTTACTTGAGTCGTGCGAGTTTCTCCACGTTGAGGCTACGCGCAGAGGCATCGACGATGTCTTTGTAGATGCCGCCCTTGTGGTAGAGGGAGTCGGGATCGCCGCTCTGCTCTACGCGGCCATCGCGGAGAGCATAGACGACGTCAGAGTCGATGATCTGCGAGATGGAATGCGAGATGATGATGACCGTGCGGCCTTGCTTGATGGCATCGAGCGAGGCTTTGATCTGTTCCGTGGCGATGGCGTCGAGCGATGCCGTCGGTTCGTCGAGGAAGATGATGGGAGGGTTCTTGAGGAACATACGCGCTATGGCGATGCGCTGCTGCTGTCCGCCGCTCAGCATCGTGGCTTGCGAACGGAAACCGTCGGGCAGCTTCATCACTTGGTCGTATATATAGGCACTCTTGGCCGCTGCCTCCACCTCCGCATCCGTGGCATCTGGACGTCCGTAGCGTATGTTCTCCTCTATCGTGCCGTCGAAGATGTGGTTCTTCTGCAGCACCAGACCGATGTTGTCGCGTAGGTATTGCGTGTCGTAGTCCTTCAGGTCCACCCCGTCGAGCTTGATGCTGCCGCAGTCCGGCGTGTAGAACTTATCCAACAGATTGACGATGGTCGACTTACCCGCTCCTGACAGTCCCACGAAGGCTGTGATGCGTCCCGGGAGAATCTCCATGTTGATGTCGTGCAGCGCCTTGGTGCCGTTGGGGTAGGTGAAGTCCACACCGCTGATCTCCAGTCGTCCCTCTATCTTCTCGGGGCGATACGTGCCCGATGCCTCTATCTCCTCGTCAGCCTCCAGCACGCCGAAGTAACCCTCCGCATAGATGAGGGCATCGTTGAGCGTGTCGAATACGCGCTGCAGCTGTGTGATGGGAGCCGTGACGTTGGCGAAGAGCATGACGTGATACATAATCTTACCGATCGTCATGCCGGGATAGTCGATGAGCACGAGGTAAGCCGTCAGGATGATGATGATGACCGTGCCGATCTGTTGCACGAAACGCTTCCATCCGTCGAAGTACAGCATCACCTTGCGAGTACGTAACTGGTTGTCCGTCAGCTGTGTCTGTATGTCGAGCTGCTTCTGGCTCTCGATGCTCTCGCGGTTGAACGACTTGATGACGTTGATCGACTCGATGATGCTCACGATGCCGTGGCTCTTCATCTCGCGGTGCTTACGCATCTCCTGTCGCCAACCCTTGAGGCGACGTGCCTGTCGCACGGTGATGACGATATATATAGGTACGATGAATAGTGCCGCCAATCCCACATACACGTTGGCAAGGAACATCAGCACCAGGGCGAGGAATGCCGAGGTGAAGAGCGGCAGCAGGTCGATGAAGATGCTCTGCACCGTGGTCGACAGGCTGCCCACGCCCTGATCGATGCGCGACTGCAGACGTCCTGCCTCGTTGCCTGAACGCGAGAAGAATGCCATGCGATAGCTGAGGATGCGGTCGACGGCAGCCTGTGCCAGATCTCTCGACACGTGTACTCGCATACGTTCACCGTAATAGTTCTGCGCGTAGGAGATGACGACACTCAGCACCTCCTTGCCCAGGAGTATGGCGGTGATGGTCAACAGGATACGTGCTGCTGTGGACCATGCAAAGTGTTGTTCGCCTATCTCGCCCATGCCATTGTGCACGATGAGGCCGTTGATGGTGTCGACGGTCCAGTCCAGCACCACGGCATTGACCTGTGCGATGAGTGAGCCGATGAGGGTGAGCACAAGCGTGGCAACGACGAGCCACTTGTATGGCCTTACAAAAGGCGAAATCTTCTTGATTAGTTGGAAAAGGGACATCGGTTATGAGGTTTTAGGTTTTAGGTTTTAGGTTTTAGGTTTTAGGTTTTAGGTTTTAGGTTTTAAGGTTTTAGGTTTTAGGTTTTGAGGTTATGAGGTAAGCGCAAGTTGAATGAGTTAATGAATAATGAGCAATGAATAATGAATAATGAGCAATGAATAATGAATAATGAGTAATGAATAATGAGTAATGGGATTTAATGAGAGGCTGGCGCAGTGATACGCTAGAGGACGCACATTGTTGCTCAAGCGTTGCAGTAGCTACGAATTGTTGACGAGCCATACGAGGGGTGTGTAGCCCGTGGCTTCCTTGAACTTGCTGTTCATGTACGAGGCATTCTTGTAGCCGCACTCGTAGGCGATGGTTTCTTGCTTCGCTGTGGGATTGTGCAGCATGTAGTGCTTCACCGCCTCGATGCGGTAGTGGTTCACCAGTTCGCGGAACGACATGCCAAAGTGCGTGTTGACCATCGTCGAGAGCGTCGTGCGGCCCACACCCAGTCGTTCGCTCAGCGTGGCTAGTGAGATGTCCTCCTGCTTGTAGAGCTTCTCTTCCTCCATGAGGTGGCGCAGCTTCTTGGCGATGAGGTCGTTCTTTATCATGGCCTGCGTCTTCTTAGCCTCTGCCGTGCTCACCGTCGGGGTGGGCTGAGGCGCTTCGGCGGTTTGCTCCGGTTCGGCCACCTTCTGACTGCGCAGCTTGATGTGGCTCATCTCGTAGAGCGTAGCCCTCGTCAGGATGTCGCTGTAGTACTCCACATGGCAGATACAGTGGGCGAGGAGAGCGATGAAGATGGTGATGCTGCCACCCAGGATGGGGTGATGCATCATGTAGGTGCGTCCCATGATGGCGAGTGGCAGCAGTGATATCATCAGTGCCATTTGCAACAACGAGATGGCGCGCGACGGCGTGGTGGCTTGTCCCCGGAAGAAGAAGCGGTACGCGTCGCCGAAGCGGTAGCCTCCATTGCGTGATATGATCACGCCGCGTATGATGATGGCCAGGGTGAAGGCGGTGCCTAAGGCGCTGAAGAACGGCTCGGAGAAGAAGTCGTACAGGCGGTATATCTCCGTTTGGAACTCTGGAGGGTAGGGGATGTCCTTGTCGTACATCTCCGCCATGCGTGCCGCATTGTCGAAACCCACCATATAATATAGCATGTTGACGATGGTACCCTCGATGACGGCGGGCAGCAGCAGTAGCAGCTGTCCGGCGCGGAAGCGTCTTCGCCTGATGTGCATCCCTTGGTAGATGAGTATCATGGCGGCCAGCGTCAGGGTGAGGGGCGTACACACGGCATCCATGCGCACCATCGTCCCGTAGTCGGCAGTGGGTGAGATGTAGACGGCGTAGGTGGCGAAGTAGAACACCTGACATGCCAGCATCCACATGAAGAATGTCTGCCGGTGCGTCTTCACCTTGAAGGAAAAGGACACGAACCACAGCAGTGACACGATGCAAGGCAAGAAATATAGTATCGAATCGAGCATGGTCTTTTGTTGTTTCTGCTTTGTCGCAAAGGTACAAAAAATATGTCGATTTATGTGCTTTCGATTATAAAATCGTTCAAAATTGGACGTTTTTCGTATAATTACGGCTGAAATCGCAAAAACTTGTGTAAGAAAAGTACGTTTTCATAATGTTAAAAAAAGTATTTTGCGTAACTTTGCGGCAAATTAAAAAATAACAACATGAAAAAGTACATAATGAGTATGGCCGTGGCTCTGATGGCGGCTTTTACATTTGTGGCTTGTGGCAGTGATCCCGTGGATCCTCCCACTCCTGATCCTGATAAACCCAATGATCCCCGCTTGGCAGGTACGTCTTGGTTCGTCGAGCGTGAGTTGGATGGCGAGGGTGGTATGATCAATTTCCAGGATACGGTGACGTTTACCGATAAGGAAAAGGGTGTCGAGCATATACATGTCTGCTTCACTATCCTCAAGGAACTGTTTCCCGAGTGCGACGTGTATTCGGAGTTTACCTACAGCTTTGATGGGGCAAAGGGCGTGAAGCACATCAAGAAGACCACTCTTATATATAATGGACATGTCACGGTGTCAACCACTGAGTCCGACAGCGAGTTTGGTTACGACGAGAAGGCCAAAGTCATCTTTAGCGGTGAGAATGAGAGCCGTCTCGAACTCAAGCCCTGCAAGCCTGTCTTCTTTGGTGTACTGCCCGAGGCAACCAATAGTAAGGTTGTATTGAATAAAGAAGATCTGAAGGGCTCATGGTTTGGCACGTGCGTAATCCCTGTAATATTTCCTGCGTTGTGGGACATGACGATTACGGACAACACATTCAGCTTGTGTTGTGAGAAATTGAGAGATAATGTGTACGAGAATGCTGAGTATAGTCTCGATGGGGATAAAATTCTCATTGGCGAAAAGAAGGAAGTCATTACGGTGTTATTCTTGAAAGACAGAGTGATGATAGCTTCTGCTTACAACAGGGTGTTAAAAATGAATGCAATCCACATGTTCCTTAAGAAATAATCCGGGCAATTTACACACACACAGAAGTTTTACGATATTTCTTTTAACACGATTATGGCGGTGGAATAGTGCATTCCGCCGCACACTATTTACTAACGGACAATATTAATCAGAAACAATATGAGACGAAGTTTACGTATTCTATCATTGCTGATGCTCTTGCTGGTGACGGGCACCATGCAGGGGTGGGCAGCTGATTACACGGAGTTTGAGAAGCAAGAGAACTTCCAGGTGACGCGTAACCCCGACGGCAGTTTACATTTTAAACTGTTATATGCTACGTTAAAGAATCCCAGTACAATTGCCAAATCTTATAATTTAACAGGAGTTATTCAACAGGAATATCGTTCAACTCTTGACATCTATTACCGTAACGGTGGGGCTGGAGAAACTCGTGTTTTCCATCTTGCTTATAATGCTAGTACACCTCAAGGGAACTTTTCCATACACCGTGATGGAAAGGGGAAGTTGTATTTCAATGGGAAGTTAGTTGATTATTTTGAAAGACTCGATCTTATTCAATCCAGAGAAACAGATAAACATTACTTTGAGTGTGATTGGAATCCTGAGAATGTAGATCCAACGCAAGATATCAGTATAAGTGTATCTTTTAATATAGATATATGGAAAGATGGTGTATTTCTAAATAAGACTTTAGATGATTGTCCTAATTATCATTATGATTTTGCTTGTCTAAAAAACGAAGATCCATTTAATTTTTTGACGCTGAACCATGTGGCTCAGGCTGATAACAGTTCACGCAATGTGCTCAAATGGGATCTTTATCGTAACTTCTATCTTCCACTTCCTCAAGGTGCGTATACCATTCAGCGTTCCGACTACAGCGATTTCCGCAATCCTGTTGAGTTTACAGTAAACTTTGACAAGTACTCAGAGCGTAATGAGTATAAGGATAAAGTTGTCACGGTCTACTCCTATACTTTTGAAGATGCTGATTGCAAGAATCCTGATGCATACTATCGACTTCGCCAGGAAGGAGCAAGTGAAGACTCTTATGTAAATGCCGTCCATAGTCCTACATTCATCAAGGATGTGTGCGTGTCGGTAGCCAACAATGCTACTGATGCCAGACGTCAGCTGACGCAGAAGGGCTATACCGTCCTTCCTCATGATCTCAATCATGGCTTGAAGGGCAAGTACGTCTACTTAGGTTATACCCGTACCAATAAGGTAACGGAAGCATTGACACGTCTGGTGATTAAGGAGGGTCAAGGATGGGAGAGCTCAAAGGCAATGTACTTCGTATCGGATGGTTATGAGATGTACCCAGCTCCTACTATTGGTGGAAGTAATCTTAACGAAGGAACGGATGGTGTGCCCCTCTACCTTTATTATTCAAGGAACAGGGCTTTGGGTAAGGACAGTACTTGCATTACCGATATTACCCTTCGTGACAAGGAGAAATATGGAATTGCAGACAAGATGTTCGTTTCCGATAACGCCAACCCTGTTTTCTTGGAGAATGGTACCGACCTGAATAAGGGTTGTGGTGCAGGTTATGACAACATCCAGCTTGTGACTAAGCTGCACAAACATACCTCGGCTTATTCCGTAGAAGCCTTTACCGAAGACTCGGTGCGTGTGAGTCATGACTGCTGCTCGTTCCATGCTCTCAAGAAGGACTACCCAGAGACAGGTTTTGTTGATATTGCTACGGCACATCAATTGTATGAGTTTGCTCGAAGAGTGAATAATGGTGGAAATACGTTGAAGGGTAGGTTGGTCAACGATATTGTTATCAATAAGAATGTATTGGTGGATGGTAAACTAAATCCCGATCCCAATGTGGTGAAGAGTTTCAGAGAGTGGGAGCCTATGGGTGAGAATGGATATTACCGTGGCGTGTTTGATGGTAACGGCCATAAGATCTGTGGTTTGTATTTTGACAAGAATGTAAGTTATAAAGGTTTATTTGCGAATACTCTCAATTGTACAATTAAGAATGTCAGGGTGGAAGATTCTTATTTCAGGGGGCAGACAGGTATAGGTGGAATTACCGGATATGCTACTAATAATAGCGTATTTGATAATTGCTCTTTTGATGGTGTGCTGGATGGTGAAAGCGGTATTGGTGGAATTTGTGGAGTTTCAGAATTTGGTTCAGTTGTTGTTCGCCATTGCTTCAGTTCAGGTACGTTTGGACATGATAACAGCATACGTGTTGGTGGAATTGTTGGCGGATGGGCTAATCAAGCAAATAAACCATATTCTATTATAGGCTGCTATAGTACTGCCGTCTTAAATGGTAAAAATACAGGTGGTATTGTCGGTCGTGCATCGAGTGAGCATAATATAATTGTTGATTGTTACTCAACAGAAAAGACGGTAGGAGAGGATAAGAATAGTATTTTGACCAATTGTACAGTCTTACCCCCTAAGCAATTCGAGTCTGGCGAAGCCGCCTATAAGATGAACCGTGGCGTGACGGACGGCACTCAGTTCTGGGGGCAGGTCATCAACGAGGATAAGATGCCTTATAACTTTAGTGCAGAGCGTACTCGCGAAATGGCTACAGTATATGAGGCGAAGAGTTCTTGCATTCCCGATAAAGCAGAGTACGTCTATACTAATTACAAGGAAGCAGATGGTAAATCTATCCATGCCCATCTGACAAAGTATCCTGCGAAAACTCCAACTTGCACGGAGAATGGTAACTTGGAGTACTGGATGTGCAATGACTGTAAAGCCATTGTGGGCGACCGTTATGGTTTGTCAGTGCTCAATGACATTCCCGTACTGGCTTGCAGCGGTAAGCATGAGTATAATGCGCACGATGTGTGCACGGTGTGTGGCGCAAAGCGTCAGGACTTCGATACTGATGCCATCGACGATGTGCAGACGGATGGCCGAAAGGCAGAGGTCTATGACCTCATGGGTCGCCGCGTCATGTCGCCTCGCCGTGGGCTACACATCATCAAGGATGAAAGAGGAGTAGTGAGAAAGGTAGTTAAAAAGTAGAAATATAATGATACGAAATATGAAATCATTGTGGCAAAAGACGCTGTGGCTGCTGCTCCTGCTCGTGGCAGGCGCGCAGACCATGAGAGCGGAGAACAAGGAGTTCGAGTATGAGCACAACTTTACGGTATATGAAACGGGAACCGGTGCCATCCATTTCCGTTTGCTGTTGTGGGCAGAAGCGTCCTACAACCACTGGGCTTGCTCGCAGGATGGTAAGATATCCACGATTAGTATTGTGCCAGAAGGGCAGACCAATGCCATTCCTGTTGTTACATACTATTCAGACAACGACCGCAACAAACATGATGATTACGGTTGGGGACATGTCAACACTCTTGTGGGTGAAGTGAAAGTGACCAATAGCTATGGCGAAGGTGTTATCTCAATTCCCCAGAATACGGGTCGTGACTTCAAGGTGAAGGAGACACATGACAACAAGTTCGTGGAGTTTGACTGGTATCCTCCTCAGCAGTACATGAGTAAAAGCATGTCCGTCAAGTTGTTTGTCTATGAGAGGCGTGTGGTAGGTGGGTCAACTTACTCACACAACTATCCCAAAGCTAATACTTGGTCGTTTAATCTGTCATACGCTTATCAGCCGTTGATTGTCAGCGATGCCGTGTTTTATCCGTTGAGCGAAGGAAAGGATGCAGGCAAGATAGCCATTCCTTACGCTTCGCCTTATGCTCCTGATTATTACTACACAAACCTTGATTCTAAGCATGTAAATACTACGGAGCCGGGTGGCATGATCTATGTGAATTCATCTGACACGGTGACCCACACCTTCCAGGTGTTCATGCATGCTCTCCGAAAGGCTGATCCTGATCCCAGTAAGAACATGTATTGGGATTTGACATCCAACGTGGTACGTATTCTTGCCTACCACAAGTTGTATGACTTTAAAGTGGAAGATGCTGTCGACACGGTTGGCGTATATAAAGATATGAGTCGTGGTCACAAGCGGCTGACCTGGAGGGTGGAACATGCTGACCAGCAGGATATCATGGCTGGCGATGCCTTCGAGATCCAGCGTGCCTATACGCCCGACTTCAGCGATGCGCAGGATGTTGGCACCGTGCCCTACAGACTGTTGCTGAAGGATTATGACAAGGATGAAGAGTTTGAAGATCGCTCTCTGACGTACGAGTACATCGACTCAATGCCCGAAGCATACGCCAATCAGCTCGATCCCGAGCAGCCCATCTATTATCGTGTGCGTCGTTGCTCATCACAGACCTGGGGATGGGATCACAAGTGGGCTGGACGCGACAGCATCGTGGCACCTGTCTACCTGACGGCTCCCTCGCACAATCATAAGGTAATTATCGAGAAGGATAAGGATTACAAGCAGAATCGCAAGGTTAAGCTGATGATTCCGATGGATGGCGAGTGCTATCCTGCTCGTATTGAGCATACGATGGCGAACGGGTCAAAGGAATATACAATTGTGAGTCGTCCTCTGTTCTGGAACGAGACGGCACAGTTGGTGCTGATACAGCATACTCATGACCGCATTACACACAAGATACTCACCAGTACGGAGTACACCATTCCGCAGAATGCCATCATCTATAACCGTTTGTCCAAACGATGGGAAGCCACCTACACGGATGTGGTGGCTGTGCCTTGCGTGGAATATTCATACGAGGCGCGCGTGGTGACGGATAAATACACTACGCTGCTGCCGATTGACAAAGACGTTGAGAATCACATCATCGCTACGTCCATCCCAGGCTCGGTACGTGACTACGTGCTGCCGATGACAGGTACACCAGCCATACCCAACTATGAGACTCTCCCCATTTCCACCGATGAGCTTGGCAAGCTCTATTTTGATGACGTGGAGGCTCCCTCGGACGTGGAGGCATCGGACAACACCTTCAACGACCATGTCCTCGTGAAGTGGAAGATGGCATCAGGTGCCTGCGACCACTTCCGCATTACCAAGCGTTGGAAGGAGGATGGCAAGGATATGACCGAAGTTATTGACAACTTGACCGATACCTATTACGAGGATTACAACGTGAAGGGCGGAGAATGGTACGAGTATACCGTGTACTCGGTACTCAACTGCCATAAGCTATCCGAGAAGTATGCAGATCCAGTGAAGGGACGCAGCAACCGCACGGCATTGATAGCCGGTAAGGTGCAGTACACCAACGGCATGGCCATCAGCGGCATTCTCGTTAAGGCAGTCATGGCTGACAATGCAAAGGATGCGGAGTCGTCGAAGAACTTTGTTGAGGCTGTGACGGACGAGAACGGTACCTACCGCATCATCATTCCCGAGCGCCCCTACACCTCTAAGAACTTCTACGTCATGGCTGTTGACAGCAAGGGGTATCAGTTCAATAACGGTACGCCCGACGGCAAGTACTGCCAGGTATCCATTGGCGATGACCATATCAATAACGAGGGCTATAACCTCTATTCATCAGAATATGTGGTGATGAAGGGTCAGGTGTGCTACGCTGGTACTTCCATTCCCGTGCCAGGCGTTTCGTTCCTGCTCAATACCGATCCCCACAACGCGAAGAAGGATGTTTTGGTAAAGAATATCCAGGGTACAGTCATCAAGACTGACACCGAGGGTAACTACGCACTCACCCTGCCCAAGGGCATGGACTTCAGCATCCAAGCCACAAAGGAGGGACACCGCTTCAATCATAATGGCTTTGTGGAGGTGAAGAACAGCAAGGTGCTGAACTTCAAGGAAGACATGTACGAGGTGGACATCTGGGACAGCACCACGGTGCGACTGATTGGCCGCATTGCCGGTGGTAACGACCAGCACAGCAAGGTGCTCGGCATGGGTAAGTCAGTCAACAACCTGGGTGACGACCTGCAGTTCGTGCTGGCGCTTGAGGGCGATGACGTATCACACTTTGTGTTCGACCGTCACGACCTGACCAAGAAGCAGCGCGACACCACGTTTACCCACTACATCGACACGCTGAAGACACAGGTACACTTCGACACGAAGCGCATCACCGTGCGTCCCGACCAGCTTACGGGTGAATATATTGTGGATCTGCCTCCCGTAAAGTATAAGGTGACCCAAGCCACGGCTAAGGGCTACGCTACGCTCTTTGCCAAGGACATGGGTGCAGCCGTGGTCGACCTGACCGACAAGCTCGAAGTGAAGTCCATCGACACAGGCAATAAGCAGAAGCCTATCCTCTACAACGATACCTATAGCATCAACTATCACTCGCCTGTGAACATTACCTACCAGCAGACCAACTACGGTCAGCCCAAGCCCTACTATGGCGACGAGACTGTGGAACTGAGTAACTTCGCTTCGGAGGACTGCACGGTTCCTGCCGTCATGGTGGATGGCGACAAGGTGGAATACACCTTCGGTTATCCCATCTTCAACGGTATCACGCCGAGCGCGAAGGTAAAGAACAAGTACACCTTCAGCGTGACAGCCCACGAGGACTATTATTATAATAATGATAAGGTATATGGCCGACACGACCAGGTGATGATGCATGGCGGCAAGGTCAAGGTAAGCAATGGCTTAGACGTGAGTCCCGACAAGGACATGGAGTACGTGCTGCTCGACACCTTGGGCAAGGGTACGGCTTACGTCACCGTATGCAATCCTACCTTCACACTGACAGGCGAGGATGCCCTACGTACGTTGTCATTCTCGATGGATGTAAATGGCGAGCAGGTTCTTTCGAATCCCCTGCGTGCCTTTGTGACGGGAGTGAAGCAGAAGGGTAGTGACATTGTTGGTCGCGACATCGACGTGCTTGACGTGCTGCGCGATCCTCCCGGATCGGCCAGCTATGCATGGCTTGAGGCTGGTACTACCTATTCCTCAACGTACACGGTTGACTTCAGTGCCAATTACGGAGGTGAGATTGACCTGACCCTGGGTAAGAGCATTACGAACATCACTGGTACGGTAGGTGGAGCAGCTCTACTTGCTACTCAAAGTTCAAATGGTAGTGTGCAGACCCTGCCTATCCGATTTGTGACAAGCGTAAAGAGCAAGAATACCTATAATTATACCTATACCACAAGTAAGCGTATCCAAACCAGTGCCAGCGACAAGTTTGTGGGTAACATGGGCAACATCTTCATCGGTACAGAGCGTTCCATGAGGCTGGATCGCTATTCGGTCATTGCTGCCATCAGCGATGAGACTCGTGTACGTCTGGCGGCTGCCGAGAAGGAAGGTGACATCAAGATTCTGGCATCAGGCAAGGATGCTGCCGGCAAGAAGGTACATCTTGCCATCAGCGACCAGATCAACTTCTCCGTAATTCCCGAGACTGAGTTTGCCTACACTCAGAAGCATATCCTGAAGAACCTTATACCCGAGCTTACTGCTACGCGTAACTCGCTGCTGCAAATCGGTACACATGACGAGATTCAGGCTTTGGCCAATGCCAAGGGTGAGGTTATGTACCGTAGTAAGACCGACACGCTGACTAGTCCCAACTTCGGTACGGAATACGAGATAATCTATCCTAATCATGGCACATACAAGGAATTGAAGGTTGACACCATTGCTGCATTGAACAGCACTATCACCAAGTGGGTTAATGCCATTGCAATGAACGAACGTCTGGAATTGGAGTCCTTGTTCTTCCCTGAGAAAGCAACTAATATAGCTGTAAGCTCTGGTTCATCACAGCAGTATTCGGAAAGCATCTCAAATTCGTGGGCTTACAATACACCCGTCAACAATTCGATGGCGAAAAATGGAGGAATCCAGTTGGGTACAAAACTGGCTTCTACGCTTGTAAGCATGTTTAATTTCGGCTCAGGATTTTTTAATGGCGGATATAAGCCTATCTCTCAAGGAAAGCCAGATGTGTCAATCGAAGACTTAATCTATGCATACTTTGTCGATGAAGCCAAGAAGAATGAGAAAAAGGATGATGTGAAGGAGTTCAATATTGCTGGCGTCAGCATGAAGATCAAGGTGGTACCTGTGGTCGAGATTACCAAGACAGAAACGGGTGATATCTCGCAGAAGTCTTCTCGTACTGTCGGCTTCAAGATAGAAGAAGGCAACGGTGGCCATCTCAATGTCGGTGTTTACCGCACACGCAAGCGTCTTAGCAGTGATGAAAAATTCAATCAGGTTAATCTATCTAACCTGAAGGGTGGGGATAAAGACATCAATTCGCTTGCCATAAATAATGGAATTGACAAGAACCTGGCTACAGACCAAGGTGTCGATGTCAATCTCTCAAGCGATGATTATCAGGCTGCCGATTTTGTTTACTTTATCAATGGTGGTGCTACACGCTGTCCCTATGAGCCTGCTGAGCACACCTATTTCTATCATCCTAATACAGCTCTGGGACGTTCTACGCTGAAGATTGACGATCCGAAGATCGTGGTCAACAATCCTGTGGTGGGCAATGTGCCTACCGACCAGCCTGCCGTGTTCGACATCATCCTGAGCAACGAGACGGAGTCACCTAAGGCAGATGGCGCGCTGCTCGACATGACGATGAACCTCGCTGTGCTGCAGGAGACGAATCCCAACGGTGCGAAGTTCATGATGGATGGCGTGGCGTTCAGCGATGGTCTGAGTCTCGTCATTCCACGCGGACAGGCTGTCCACAAGAAACTGGAGGTGTATCGCGGTACGGTGGATGACTACGAGAACCTGAAAATGAAGTTCTATACCGATTGCGATGTCAACAACGGTATGATAACCAGCATCTCGGCACACTTCCAGCCCACCTCTACCGACATCGTGCTGAGTACGCCCACCGACAAGTGGGTGATGAATACCCTCTCGCCGCAGGACAGCATTGGCTACTACCTGCCCATCAAGATTGAGGGCTTCGACGTGAACTACCGTAACTTCGACCACATTGAGCTGCAGTACAAGAAGTCGACACAGCCTGATGAGGACTACGTGAACCTGCGTTCCTACTATGCCGACTCTACGCTCTATGCTCAGGCATCGGGTGCGAAGGGCATGATTACGAGCGGTGTCATCGACGACATCGTGTTCTATGGTGGCAACAAGATCATGGAGCAGAACTACGACCTGCGTGCCGTCAGCTTCTGCCGTCTGGGCAACTCGTTCGTGACGAAGTCGAGCAAGGTGCTCTCCGGACTGAAGGACACTCGTCGCCCGCAGCTCTTTGGCAGCGTGACACCTAAGGACGGCATCCTCGGCATCGGTGATTACATCAGCATCCCCTTCAGCGAGAACATTGCCGGCAACATCCTCTCTTCGAAGAATAACTTCCAGATACTTGGCTATACGAACAAGACGGGTATCATCAACAGCACCTCGCTCAGCTTCGACGGCAATAAAGGCAACGAGGCCAAGACTGAGGTGAAACGAAGCCTCGCCGACAGCGACTTCAGCATCGACATGATGATTGACGTGGATGATGTCAAAGCCAGTCAGCACGACATGGTGCTCTTCAGCCAGGGTGACGCGAACAACAGCATTGAGTTCGGTCGCACGAAGGATGGCAAACTCTACCTCGGCATGATGAATCACCTTATATATAATAAGGTACTGTCGAAGGAGATTCCCAAGTCGACGAGTTGGCAGCGAGTGGCTGTGTCATACAACCACGAGGACGGTGAGGTGAAGTTCTACGTAGGCAGCCAGCAGCAGCCAGTAGAGGGCGACGCCCATCTGCCCGCCAAGTACAACGGTGCTTCAAGCGAGCTGCACTTCGGTAACTCGCTCGATGGAGCGAATCCCTACTGCGGTAACATGCTGGAGACTCGTCTCTGGATGAGCCAGATGGACTTGGAGATGCTGGAGCAGTACGACCACGTGACGCTGACTGGCTACGAGCGTGGCCTCCTGGCCTACTACCCCATGAACGAGGGTCGTGGACAGCAGATCAGCGATAAGGCCAACGGTGCCCACATCATCATGGGCGGTCAGACGTGGACGTTGCCTTCCGGCATTTCTCTCAACTTCGACGGCAAGCATGGCGTGCAGCTCAAGGAGAAGTACTTCCAGCGCACGGAATCGAACAACTATACCTTGGGTATGTGGTTCAAGGCAGAGCAGTCGCAGCAGACCGACACGGTGGCCATCTACGCAGAAGGACGTGGACATAAGGGCGACCAGGGTCTCTTCATCGGTTTGGAGAAGAAGAATCTTGCTGTGCGCCAGAATGGCTATGTGGCCAAGGCCAAGGGTAACTATCAGGATGGCAACTGGCATCATCTTGCACTGTCAGTCGATCGTCTGCACAACGTGGCCAACCTGCACATCGACGGCGTGGTGGCTACACAGTTCCCTGCCGACAGCCTCGGCGCACTGGGTGTGAAGAAAGTATGGTTGGGTCAGTGCAACTGGACGGAGCCTACGGGCGAGAAGACCTACGTCACTCACAAGGATGATCTTCGCCTGAATGGTCACATCGACGACCTGACACTGTGGTCACAGGCTCTGCCTGAATCATACGTTAACGGATTCTACAACAACGCGCCTACGGGTGGCGAGATGGGTCTGATGGTCAACCTGCCCTTCAGTAAGGGTTGGACGAACGACAACAACGTCTGGGAGTGCATCTACAGTGGTCATAACAACATCGTCAAGACGGAGCAGACGGCTGCATTTGCCGACTCGCTGATTGTGGTGACACCCGCAGCCGTGGCCGAGAGCATGAGTGACGCGCAGACAATTGCTCCTGTGCGCGAGAGCGACATCTTGACGAACATGGGCTTCTCATGGGTGAGCAAGGACAATGAGTTGGTCATCAACCTCGACATGCCCGACCGCACCATCAACAAGCAGAACGTACTGATCAGTGTGCGCGATGTGGAGGACTTGGCGGGTAACCCGATGGCTGACCCCTTGACGTGGACGGTGTTCGTGGATCGCAACGCCCTGAAGTGGGGCAGCAAGTACGTGAACCGCGAAATAGAATATAATAAGGAGGATGAGTTCAGCGTCGACGTGCGCAACCTGACGGGTACGACGATGTACTATCAGGTGGAGGATCTGCCCGAGTGGCTTGAGGTGGACTATCCCATGGGTAGCGCTGCTCCCACGGCTGAGTTCCCCCTGAAGTTCCGTGTCAAGAACACGCTCGACCCCGGTCAGCACAGCTCGCTCGTCTACCTCACCGACCAGAACGGACTGAGTGAACCACTCGTCGTGACGGTCGATGTCGAGGCGAAGGAGCCTGAATGGAACATCAACGAATATGCCTATTCCGAGCAGATGTCTGTCATCGGTAAGGTTATCGTCAAGGAGCGTAATGCTTCCGGCCAGATCATCGAGTATGAGGATGTCGACGAGCGCGATATCGTATCGGCCTTCATGGGCAGTTTCTGTGTGGGCAAGGCTCACATCAGTAAGCAGAACGGCAAGAATGCGTTCTACATGACGGTGTATGGTGTGAATGACCGAAGAGGCGTGCCTCTCGACTTCCAATTGTGGAGAGCCAGCACAGGCAACATCAGCATTTTAGAGATTGAGGGTGATAAAACCGTTGATTTCGTTCCTGATACGTTGGCTGGTTCGCCTGCGAAACCTGTTGTGCTTCGTACGGGAATCCATGCTGTTCAGCAGCTTGATCTCCAGCAAGGATGGAACTGGGTGAGCTTCAATATCAAGCCTCGCTATGATAGTACAAAGGGATTCACGAGTGCTTTCCTTGGCGATTACCAGTTCACGGTTAACGACATCATCAAGTCCGACGGATTGAACGCTACCTATGGTGCACGCGGATGGGTGAACTTCGGCAAGCAAGGATTGAACCACTGCCATAGCTACATGATGCGTATCAAGACTCCTGGCACGCTTAGTGTGGTTGGTACCGAACTTGACAATGAGGATGACCGCACGATTGTGCTCAAGCAGGGTTGGAACTATCTGCCTTATTTCAGTAACCGCATCCACACACTCAACGAAGCGCTGACCGACTATACACAGCAGGCTCAGCCTGGCGACATCGTCAAGGGCTACAGCGAGTTTGCCGTGATGGACGAAGACAGGCACTGGGTCGGCTCACTCACTCACCTGCGACCTGGCGTGGGCTACATGCTCAAGCGTAATGCTGAGAATGAGGTTAAATTCATCTATCCCATGATGTTGTCATCCATTGGTGGTGCCGATGATAAGGATGATGATGAGGACGATACTGCTGAAGCAAAGGAGCAGAAGGCTCTTGCACGCGAGGTTCTTCGTCAGTCCCACAACATGCCCGTACTGGCCATCGCCATTGGCGAAGACGGTGAGCAGGCACGTGAGGGTGACATCATCTGCGCTTACCAGGGCAATGAACTGGTGGGTGTGGCTGAGGCCGACCGCGACGGACGTTTCTACCTGATGACGAGTGCGGAGGAGGGTAGCGAACTGAGCTTCGTGCTGATCAGTGGCGGTGAGACGGCCGATGATGTGAAGCATCTCGCGTCGTCGAAGCTGAAGTACGACTCGCAGGCTGCCATCGGTACGACGGCTGTGCCCTACGTCATCGAGTTCAACTCTACCGCAACCGATGCCGAGGATGCTGTCTACGACATGAATGGTCGCAAGATGCCAAGCCGCAAGCTCAACCGTGGTATCTACATCACGCGTGATAAGAATGGTGAATATCAAAAGGAAGTAATCAAATAAAGAAATGGAAAATAAGATGATAAGTTTGAAAGCCCTCCCCACACTGACGGTGTGGGTGGGCATCTTACTCCTGCTTTGCGCTTGCAGTAAGGAGGAGAACACCTACAACATCTTCCTGGATGGTGGAAAAGCAGTCAGCAAGGCACCTCGCTGGGAGGTGGCAGAAAACAAGACGCCCGTCTACGAATGGAAGGTGGATGAGAAAACACATTCCATCCTTTACAACATGACCATGATTGGTGTGATTGACAATCTACAGTCTGGGGATCTACAGGATCACTCTAAGGATAGCGTCGGTTTCTTTGCTGAGAACGAGTGTGTCGGCATCGCCAGCCCCAAGCTCTACGATGGCAAATGGTACTTCATGGCCACTATCTACAGCCCCGTGAATTTCAATACGCCTATTACCGTGGCTTATAAGCAAAGTTCAGCGAGTGTGACATACTATTGGCCACACATCATCAATTATGCCAACAATGATGTCAAGGGTGAAATATCCGATCCTTACTTGTTGAATATTTCCGAAGCACAGACCTATCCCGAGAAGATTACGGTAAATTCTGTCATGCCGGATGTCTTTGTCGAGAATCTTGCTCCGGGCGATGAGGCTGCTATCTTCTGCGGTGATGAGTGCCGTGGCGTGCTCGAATTCTCAGGTAATCGTGTAAAGGGAACTGCCATGATGCTACATACTGAAGAAGATTTGTGCTTCAAGTATTATTCTGCTACCACGAAGCGCATCTACACCTCTCTTGCTTACACCACTGCTGTCGGTGATATCGCCATTTTCTATAATCCAATAGTTTTTAAATAAGAAATATGAACGCGAATAAATCATTATCTTTTATGCTGGCAGCCTGCGCCTTTGCAGCCTGCGGCAGTGATGAAGTGGAGCCCACACCCACTCCCGATCCCAAACCCGAGCTCGTCAAGATGTCCTTCCTTGTAAATGCAGGCGAAGAGACTCGCACCGTGCTGATGCATGACGGAGATAATGAGAATCAGGTGTGGTTCCATGATGGGGATGAGATTTGTATTTTTGACAATGATGTAGAACCACCTACTGAACCACATAAGTTTAAAACATCATTGTCAGCTGATGCTCCTTCTGCAACTTTTACTGGTGAGGCACATCACACAGCTGCTGGTTTTTTCTATGCCCTTTATCCTTATCAGAGTACGGCATCATTTAATAATAGCAGTTCTTTTTATGCTGATATTCCTAAAACTCAAACCCCAGTTTTGGATTCTTTTGATCCAAAAGCTAATGTGAGTGTAGCTCGTATTCCTATGCCTGATACTCAATCCTCAGATTTTGTCATCACCAAGTTGTATAACGCTTGTGCACTCGTCAAATTTACCTCAACCATTGACCTGAAGAGCGTTAAACTGGAGTGTAAAGACGGTTGGCTGTCTGGGGCTATGAATATCGAAATTCATCCTGATGACCAGGCACCAACAAACCTCTCTAATCTTACATTCTCTTATCCATCCTCTGATTCAAGTGAAAAATATACTTTCCAAGATGTTGAGTTAAAGAATCCTGACGGGATTGTCTTTGTTCCCGGTACTTATTATATTGCTGTTTGGCCTGGCAAATATACCAATCTCAAAATCATTCTCACCAATTCGTCGGGTCAGACAAAGACAGGCACTTTGAACTCTGTGACATTCGAGCGTGCTAAGATACTCAATCTTGGAAATTTTTAATAAGAATACGTTATGAAGAATAATCGCTATATCATTCCTCGTGTGACTGCCGTTGATTTAGAAGGTGAGTGTTTGTTTGCTGGCAGTCCTGATCCTGAAGAGGGTATGCATGAAGGCTACCAAGAAGTAGCTAACACACAGACAATATCATGGGGCGAATGGAATCCTACCCCCGCATCGAATCAATGATAGGAAGTGCAGTGAGTTTCCGGAATTTGTAAAACAACAGTGTAAACGCAATAATTATGTGGAAAGCATGAGCATATCACTCAGTCATTCTTTCCTTTATGATGAGGACTAATCAGGAATTCCAGAATTCCCAACTTGCAATGGCTTGAAGATGTAACATCTCCAGGCCATTTTTCGTAGTAGCACCATGTTCGGCACCACGACGCATGAAGAGTGTCTCGAGAGGATTGTACACGAGGTCGAAAAGCAGATTGCGCTCCGTCATGGCTTCGTAGGGTAGGGCAGGGCACTCATCGACGTGGGGATGCATGCCCACGGGTGAGCAGTTGACGATGACGGGGTACTCCTGAATGATGGCTGGAGTGAGGTCGTCATAGGTGAACTGACCCTCGGCAGGACGACGGCTGACGTACTTCCACTCGATGCCCATCTTCTCCAAACCCACGCAGATGGCCTTCGACGCACCACCCGTGCCGAGGACGAGGGCCTTCGTGTGGTGGGGCTTGAGCAGTGGCTTGATGCTATCGGTGAAACCGATGATGTCGCTGTTGTAGCCAACTAAAGCTCCTTTCTCTCCCGCCTCTCCCCCGAATGGGAGAGGAGCCTTCGGTGGAATGACTTTGATGACGTTGACGGCGCCGATGCGACGTGCCTCATCGCTCATCTGGTCGAGCATGGGGATGATGGCCTGCTTGTGCGGGATGGTGCAGTTGAGGCCGCGCAGGTTGGGATTGTCTTTCACTACGTCGAGGAGCATCGCTGCATCGGGTATCTCGTAGTTGTTATACTCGGCATCGATGCCTTCGTTAGCAAACTTCTCTGTGAAGAACTTACGACTGAAACTATGGCCAAGGGGGTAGCCGATGAGACCGTATCTTTCCATATTATTTTTCTGCTAAATACATTGTGCAGATACCGAAGGTGAAGCGCTTCCACTCTACCTTCGAGTATCCTACCTTATATAATATCTTCTCCATGACCTCGCCTTGCGGGAAGGCTTCCATAGTGGCAGGCAGATACTTGTAGGCTTGCTTGTCCTTGCTGATGAGTCGACCTACGAGAGGCATCCATACGTGGCTGTAGAGCCAGAAAAGCTGCTTCATGGGGAAATGGGGTGGGGTGGCCAACTCGAGGATGAGGAGGTGCCCCTTGGGACGTAGTACACGCAACATCTCGCTGAGGCCTGTCTCAAGATCCTGAAAGTTGCGTACACCGTATGCCACGGTGACGGCATCGAACGTGTTGTCCTCAAACGAGAGGTGGAGACAGTCTTCCTTCTGGAAACGGATGATGTTGTCGAGGTCAAGCGCCTTGACTTTCTCTCGTCCTACTGCCATCATGCCCTCGGAGAGGTCGCAAGCGACGACCGATACCACAGACCCTCTCACCCCCGCCTCTCCCCCGTTATGGGAAGAGGAGCCTTCCCTAAGGGAAGATTCAGAATGATTTGTCTCTTGGGAGGCATTACTATCTAAATCCCTCCCCATTACGGGGGAGGTGGCGCTATGCGCCGGAGAGGGTCTCCTGTATCTCTCTGCTGCCAATATCGCGAAGTCGCCCGTTCCGGTGGCAATGTCGAGGATGGTGTGTGGGTGATACTCACCGAGTTTGTCTATAGCCTTGCGCCTCCATCCTTTGTCCGTACCAAGCGACAGCGTGTGGTTTAGGGTATCATAAGTGGGGGCGATGTTATCGAACATCGCCTCCACCTGTTCATGCTTCTCCCCTTCGCTTGAATAGGGATTTATCTTTTCTTGCTCGTACACTGTTGTTAATTCATAATTATGAATTGTGAATTATGAATTATGCATTGTTCTTAAGCCACTCGGTGACAGCCTTCTCGATACGCTCCTCAATGCTGCAGTCGCTCTTTACAGGCTCGAACTTCTCGCCTACGATGCCCTCGTAGAGTTCGATGTAGCGCTCTGCCACGCTCATAGCGTACTCGTCGGTGATCTCGGGCATCACGTCGCCCTCGCGGTTCATGAAGTTACGGTCGATGAGCCACTGACGAACGAACTCCTTTGAGAGCTGGCGCTGAGGCTCGCCCTTTTCGAACTTCTCCTCGTAGCCCTCGGCATAGAAGTAACGGCTTGAGTCGGGAGTGTGAACCTCGTCGATGAGGTAAACCTTACCGTCGTGCTTACCGAACTCGTACTTGGTGTCAACGAGGATGAGGCCCTGCTTGGCTGCAATCTCCTGACCACGGGCGAAGAGCTTGCGGGTGTAGTCCTCCATCGTTTCGTAGTCCTCCTTGCTGACGATGCCCTGAGCGATGATCTCCTCCTTGGAGATGTTCAGGTCATGACCTTCGTCGGCCTTGGTGGTAGGAGTGATGATGGGCTCGGGGAAGCGCTCGTTCTCGCGCATGCCGTCGGGCAGCTTCACACCGCAGATCTCACGGCAACCGTTCTTGTAGTCACGCCATGCAGAGCCGGTGAGGATGCCACGGATGATCATCTCAACCTTGAAACCCTCGCACTTCACGCCGATGGTGACCTGAGGATCGGGACATGCCAACTTCCAGTTGGGACAGATGTCGGTGGTGGCGTCGAGGAACTTAGCTGCAATCTGGTTCAGCACCTGACCCTTGAAAGGAATACCCTTGGGAAGGATGACATCGAATGCTGAGATACGGTCGCTGGCAACCATTACCATGAGGTCGTCGCCTACGAAATAACAATCGCGGGTCTTACCGCAGTACTTGCCTGTCTGACCAGGGAAGTTGTAGTTTGTTTTTGTTAATGCGTTCATAATTATTTGTTGTTTAATTGTTTTTTCGATTTTTCGATTTTCAGATAATTCGGTGTTTCGATAATTCGATGTCTTGAAGGACCGATGTGTTGGGCTACTGCGGCTCAAGTCTGGGGTGCTTCTTATCCCACTCGGCCTTACGCTCCTTGTCTGATCGGTCGTATGCCTCCACAATTTTGGTGACCAGCTTGTGGCGCACGATGTCCTTCTTCTGCATCTCAATGAAGCTGATGCCCTCGACTTTGGAGAGTACCTCGCAGGCATCGCGCAGGCCGCTCTTCACACCGTGGGGGAGGTCGATCTGCGTCATGTCGCCCGTGATGATCATCTTGGTGTTGTTACCCATGCGGGTGAGGAACATCTTGATCTGGGCAGTCGTGGTGTTCTGTGCCTCGTCGAGGATGACAACGGCATCGTTGAGCGTACGACCACGCATGAAGGCGAGAGGGGCAATCTGGATGATGTTCTGCTGCATCATCTCCTGCAGCTTGAGACTCGGAATCATGTCCTCAAGCGCATCATAGAGTGGCTGCAGATAGGGATCGATCTTGTCCTTCATGTCGCCTGGCAGGAAACCGAGCTTCTCGCCAGCCTCGACGGCGGGGCGCGAGAGGATGATCTTACGTATCTCCTTATTCTTTAGCGCACGCACAGCGAGGGCAATGCTCGTGTAAGTCTTGCCAGAACCTGCGGGGCCCGTGGCAAAAATCATGTCGGACTTGTTATACGCCTCGACAAGCTTCTGCTGGTTCTCCGAGCGTGCCGTGATGGGCTTGCCCTGCACACTGTAGACGATGACACCCTCCATGCCGTCCTTCTTGGTCTTCTCGCCACGCAGGATGTGCAGGATGTCTTCTTCCGTAAGCTGGTTGTATTTCACACAGTGCTTCTGCAGCTTCTGCATGTTTTCGTCGAAAGCAGCCATCTCCTCCTCATCGCCCAATACCTTAATAATATTACCTCGTGCCACGATGCGCAGCTTGGGGTAGAGGGCCTTGATCATTTGCATGTTTACGTTGTTCACCCCATAGAATATTACGGGGTCAATGTCTTCCAAAACGATGTGTTTCTCTGTCATTCGCGATTGATGTCTGCTAAATTTTCGGCAAATTTACGCTTTTTTTTTGTTTCTTCACCATTTTTCTGTAACTTTGTTCTCAACTTTATGACCGAAAATGATAAAACTGAGAGGAAAATATAAATTCTACGCTTATTCGTTTGGCATTTTCCTGCTACTGACGCTGATTAGGCTGATATGGAATCCAATGAAGAATGTGCACCATGAAAAGCCGCCGGTGGCCAATGAGATGGTTGCTGCGGTGGATGGAGGTACGTCAGCGAAGCATGAGGTGCTGGTAGAGGAAACGCCTGCTCCTGCATCGCCTGATCAGAGTGAGAAGAGGACTCTTCACCCCATCCGTGGTGTGCATGACTATGGTGTGTGCTTCCCCGATCTGCAGGAGGTGCAGATTGTGGCTGCCAAGCAGTGGGGTGTGGAACCGCCGTACGACCGTGCCGAGGCAGAGCGTCGCAAGGACGAACTGGTGTACGTGGGCAGTTCGCCATATTACCATATTGACCCGGGCATGTCGAGCAGCATTCCCTATCTGGTGCCGCGAGCCAGTGTGCTGCTGAACCGCATCGGGCGTAACTTTTTCGACTCGCTCTACGTGAAGGGTGTTCCCTTGCATAAGATTATCGTTTCGAGCGTGTTGCGCAGTGAGCAGGACGTGGAGAACCTGCGCAAGATCAATGGTAATGCGAGCCCTGAGAGTTGCCATCGCTACGGCACGACGTTCGACGTCTGCTACACACGTTTCCATACCGTCTCTCCTCCCGATGGTCCGGCTCGACGCCTTGTGCGCGACGACACGCTGAAGTTCGTGCTGAGCGAGGTGCTGCGCGACCTGCGTGCCGACAGTGCCTGCTACGTGAAGTACGAGATCAAGCAGAGCTGCTTCCACATTACGGTAAGGTGAGATTTAGACGCAAATTAACACGAATTACGCAGATTTTTTCTTTGTTGTTTTTAGTCAAGAATAAACCTTTGTGAGTTTTTCGCGTCTATACTGATATAGAGAATTGTTTAACGCTTAATCTAATTGGAAAATGAAGAAGTTTTTATTTGTTGTGGCTGCAGCCTTGATGGTATGCAGTAGTGCCATGGCACAGCGTCAGCGTATGACGGACGAGGAGCGTGCTCAGCGTCGTGCAGAGATGTTGAAGTCTCAGACAGAGCGCATGTCGAAGGACTTGAAGCTGGAAGGCGAGACGAAGACGGAGTTTGAGAAAATCTATGCCGAGTATATGGGCGAGTTGACGGCTGTGATGGAGCAGGATCAGCAGCGTCGTGGCCGTGAGGAGGAAGTCAAGGCAGAGAAGATGACTGACGAGGAGTGCTACGAGAAGATCAAGGAAAACCTTGAGCAACAGGAGAAGCAGATCGAGCAGAGCCAGAAGCGCCTGGACATCACCAAGAAGTACATGGCACAGATGATGACGATGCTCACTCCCCAGCAGCTTTATAAGGTGTTCGGTCAGCGTCAGCGCGGTTGGGGTGGTCAGATGCCCAACGGTGGCTTCGGTGGCGGCCGTGGTCAGGGCGGCTTTGGCGGCGGCCGTGGTCAGGGCGGCTTTGGCGGTGGCCAAGGCGGCTTCGGTGGCGGTGGCTTCTGATAGCATACTTTTCTTTAAATAATAGGGTGTTGTGTGACATTTTTGTTACGCAACACTTTTTTTATTTGTGCATATTGCACTCCATTCAAATGTTTTTTGTAATTTTGTGCCCGAAAAGTATAAACTTAATTTATTAATCAAATTTTTCGCTTATGAAAAAACTTTTACTTAGTTTTGCAGCCATGATGCTTGCATTTGTGGCAAACGCAAAGACAGAGGTAACTCTTGATTTCAGCGATGCTTCGGCTTTTGGCATTGCCAATCCCGCTGCTAATGGAGAGTACACTCAGATTGATAATGGTGGTGTTATCTCCAAGGATGGCATTACCATTACTGTAAACTACTCAGAGGGAAATGGTGTTCGTTTCTACCGTTCTAATCCTGATAATGGTAGTGATGGCGTGGTAAACTTGCGTGTCTACAAGCCCGCAACTATCACCATCGCAGCTGCTGGCTCAGACAAGATTACCGCTATCAGCATTAATGGTTCTAATCTCGGAGCCAGCAACATGACAGGTGATGGCTACAACAATGGTGCATGGACTGGCAACGCATCAAGCGTAACTCTGAATTGTATCAAGAGTACCGTCCATATGAACAGCATGACCATCGAACTCAATGGTAGTGCTGAAGAGCAGACACACATCGCCAACACTCCCGAGACTGCTTACACCGTAAGCCAGGCTAACGCCATCATCAAGGCAGGCAAGGCACTCAACGAGGAGGTTTACGTAAAGGGTACTGTGGCTGAGGTACAGGAGATTTCTGTAGCCAACGGTAATGCAACCTACACCATCTCTGATGGTAAAGAGACGCTGCTCGTTTACCGTGGCTACGGTCTGAAGGGTGCTAAGTTTACCAGCGAGGATGAGTTCGAGGATGGCGACGACGTAGTCGTTTGTGGTCTTCTCGTTGACTACAAGGGTACTTACGAGTTCACCACTGGCAGCAAGATGTACTCTTTGAACGGTAAGACAGAGAAGGACATTGATCCAATCGTGGCTGAGCATATCACCATCGCCGAGTTCTTGGCTAAGGCTGATGCCGAGACCGCTTACGAGGTCTCTGGTCAGGTCATCAGCATTGATAACAGCAAGTATGGCAACCTTACCATCAAGGAGGGCGAGAGCGAACTTTATCTTTATGGTGTGCTCGACAAGGCTGGCGCAAGCCAGAACTTTGAGAGCCTTGGGGTGAAGGCTGGCGACATGCTGACCGTAGTTGGTAAGTATTCTACCCACAACGACGAGCCTCAGATGAAGGACGCTCAGTACATCAAGCACGAGGCTGGTGAGTTGCCTCCCTACGAGCCCGAGGGTGCTGGTACCCAGGACGATCCCTATACCATCAACGACGTGAAGAACCTCTATGGTACGTCCGCTTGTCCCACCGATCCCGTTTGGGTAGCCGGTACTATCATCGGTACGGCTAAGTCTGGTAGCGCACTTCACGCTGGCGACGAGGCAGATGCTAACGTAGTTTCTAACATTGCTGTGGCTGACGAAGAGGGCAACTGGATTCCTGTTGAATTGCCCGGTAAGAGCGATGTGCGTGCTGCGCTCAACCTGATCGACAATCCCCAGAACCTCGGTAAGGAGGTTGCTGTAATGGGTACCATCACTGCTTACTTCAGCGTAGCAGGTGTAAAGGGTGTTACCGATTACTCAATTGAGGTAGAACCTGAGCCTGCCGACGCTACCGAGCTGACTGGTACTTATACACTCTACGGCCAGAATGTTGTTGAGGTGATTCCTGGCTGGGGTGCCGTTATGGGTTACGAGCAGAAGTCTATCAACGTAGTCGGTACTGCTGAGGGTGCTGTTACCATTTCTGGTCTTACCGATGAGCCTCTTACCGGTATGTATTTTGTAGAAGATGATATGTCAGCCGTACTTCTGGATGCAAAACCTTACATCATTGATGCTGATGTTCCTGAGCTGCCCGCTATGGCCGCTTATTCCAATGGTTTCCTGTATTTCGGTAATGGTATTGAAGGAGTGAGTCAGAATGCTAGTGCTATCAAGGACGGTGCAACCATCACGGAGATTGGTGGTAATCCTGTAGAGTCTTACACCATGGAGTTCAACTATATGAATGGTCAGACCATGGAAGAGGGTACCTTCACCTGTCCTGTTTACCTTGGCAAAGATGGCGATGATGTAATACTCTTTAATTTCTTGGGTATCTCTACCATTTTCGATGCAAAAGTTGAGGACGGTGGCTTCGTTATTGACGCAGCTATGTCTGAGGATGGTTCACCCATCATGTTCGATATGGCTGCTGAGGATGGTGGTCTCCACTTTGTGAAGGATGGCGAGGGCTACAAGTACGAGTGTGCTGCTGTTGGCTATTGCTCACTCAACATGCAGTACTACATCCTTAGCATCAACCTGAAGAAGGGTACCGATGCTATCAGCAGCGTAGCTGCCGACAAGACTGCTCAGAACATGCTCTTCAACCTCGCTGGTCAGCGTGTGAATGCAAATCAGAAGGGTATTGTTATTAAGAATGGCAAGAAGGTGATGAAGTAATCCCTCATAAATTACTTCGTCGAACTGACGCTAATATTTTAGAGCTCGAGGCATGCCTCGGGCTCTTTTTTTTACAGAGACGCTGCGTCTTTTCTACAGAGACGCTGCGTTACTTTTGCGGAGACGCTGCGTCACTTTTGTAGAGACGCTACGTCTTTTTTGAAAACATGCTGCGTCTTTTGGAAATAATTCCTAATTCCTAATTCCTAATTCCTAATTTATTATTATCTTTGCAGCATGAAACGTGTAATTCTCACCTTATTTATTTTATTGAGCATTCCGCTGGCTGCCCTTTCACAAGTGCTGAAAGGAGTGGTGAGCGATGCAGAGACGGGCGAAACGCTGGTAGGCGCCAGCGTGCGACTGGAAGGAACGCAGATAGGTGCGTCGACGGATCAGGATGGTCTTTTCACGCTAACGCTGCCTGATGGTAATCATAATGCTTTGCTCGTGAGTTACATCGGCTACGAGAAGCAGAGCATTGCTGCCGACCGTCTCAGGAGTGGTCGTCAACTGAAGGTCAGGTTGAAGCCTGTAAGCAATACCATCAAGGATGTGGTGGTGACGGGCGTCTATGAACGTAAGAAGGAGAGTTTTACCGGTAGTGCTGCGACCTACAGTGGTAAGGAACTGCGTATGCTGGGTGCACAGAATGTGCTGAAAAACCTCAGTATCCTTGACCCTAGTTTCAAGATCAACGAGAACACGCTGATGGGCTCTAATCCCAACACTATGCCTAACATCGAGGTGCGCGGTAAGACGAGTATCGTGGGCTTGCAGGAAGAGTATGGACAGGACCCCAACCAACCACTCTTCATTCTCGACGGCTTTGAGACTGACGTGCAGACGGTGATGGACCTCAACATGAACCGTGTGCAGAGTATTACCATTCTGAAGGACGCAGCCTCGACGGCCATCTATGGTTCGAAGGCTGCCAATGGCGTGGTGGTCATCGAGACGATACGACCAGAGCACGGTAAACTGCGCCTCAACTACAAGGGCGACTACGGACTGACTTGGGCAGACCTGACGAGCTATAACCTGATGAACGCCAGCGAGAAGATGCGTTTTGAGGAACTTTCTGGATTGTACAAGGATAACAGTGGCATCTCCCTCAACCAACTTGCTCTTGACAACCTGCACAACGAGCGACTGAAGGAAATAGCCCGTGGTGTGGACACTTACTGGCTGAGCGAACCCATTCGCCTTGGTTTCGACCAGAAGCATAACGTCTATGCCGAGGGTGGTGAAGAGAAGATACGTTATGGCATCGGCGTTACATACGGCAATACGCAGGGTGTGATGGAGCAAAGTTTCCGTAAGAACTTCGGTATGAACATCGACCTGATCTATCGTACCGGCATTTTCCAATTCAGCAACAAGTTTATCCTGAATAACACAAAGACCAGCGATCCCACGACCGGTTTTCAGGAATATGCCAACGCCAATCCCTATTACCGCAAGTACAACGCAGAGGGTGGCATCGACAAATATCTGTATTATCCCGACAATCAGTATGAGACACCCGTCTCCAATCCGCTCTATAACGCTTCGCTCAACAGCTATGACCGCAGCAATGCCTTGGCTTTTACTGATAACTTCATAGCCGATGCTTTCTTTACCGACTATCTGAGGGCTCGTGTCAAGTTTGGCGTGACGCATACCGGTACGACGGGCGAGATGCACCTGTCGCCTCTCGATACGCGCTTCGATAGTGCTGACGAGACAGAGAAAGGCCGCTTCGACTACCGTCAGCAGAAGGCGTTGAAGTACGAAGGAGATGCCAACCTGACGTTTGGTAAACTCATCAACGAAACTCACATGGTCAACCTGGTGGCAGGCTTCAACTTCGCCCACAACAGCACGACACTCAATGGGTATTCTGCCACGGGATTTACGGAAGATGCTTTCGATGCTCCCAGTTTTGCCAACAAATATCTTGAGAATGGTAAACCCCGATATACGGAGAGCACGCGTCGTAGCGCCAGCTACTATGTGAACGGTGGCTATCAGTGGCGTGAGCGCTATCTGCTTGATGCCAACTGGCGCTACGATGGTAGTTCTGTGTTCGGCAGCGAGAACCGTTTCCGTCACACATGGAGTGTCGGTCTTGGCTGGAATGTGCATAAGGAGGCGTGGATGCAGAAGGCACTCGAGAAGCAAACCGTGACCTTGCTCAAGCTTCGCACCAGCCTGGGTAACCCTGGCAATCAGAACTTTGCTGCCTATCAGAGCATCACGACCTATCAGTTCGTATCGGCCATGACCAACGTCTTCGGTAGTGGTGTGTTGATCAATAGTCTGGGTAACCCCAATTTGAAATGGCAGAACACGCTCAACTGGACCGTCGGTGTCGACTTGGAGGCATGGCAGAAGCGCATCTCTCTCACGGCAGACTATTTTGTGAAGGATACCGATCCTTTGCTCTGCAACATCACCACTCCAGGTTCGTTGGGTGTGAAGAATACCTATATGAACCTTGGTGCCCAGCAGACGAAGGGTGTGGAAGCCATGCTGCGCGTGACGCCCATCAACAATCCAGAGAAGCAGATGAACTGGAACATCTCGCTCAATGCCCGTCACTATGTGGCAGAATACCGCAAGATTGGCAATGCGCTCGATGCGGTGAACAATGCCAACAAACTGCTGCCCAACGAACTGACGCGCTACTACGATGGTGGTTCGCCTACGGCCATTTGGGGAGTACGTTCGGCGGGCATCGATCCTGCCACGGGTAAGGAGATCTTCATCAAGAAGGATGGTACGTACACCTTCGACTACAGTACCGACGACGAGGTGGTGTTGGGCGACACGCGTCCCAAACTCGAAGGTACGTTGGGTACGAGTTTCTACTGGAAGGGTCTTACCGTGGGTGCTTATCTGAGTTACCAACTTGGTGGCCAGGTGTTCAATACCGACCTCTTCAATAAGGTGGAAAACATCGACTTTACGGACATCAACTACAATCAGGATCGCCGTGCGCTGTATGACCGATGGAGTGTCGACAACCCCGATGCGCGTTTCAAGGGCATGTCACTCGTCCAGACAACGGATAAGAGCTCGCGCTTCGTTATGAACCGCAACACCTTGCAGGGCACGTCGTTTGTGGTCAGCTATCAGTTCCCCAAACGCCTCATTGCTCCTGCCAAACTCTCTGCCCTCACGCTGCAATGCAACATGAACGACATCTTCTATCGCAGCACCGTCAAGCAGGAACGAGGCACAGCCTATCCGTATGCAAGAACGGTAAGTTTCACAGTGGCAGCAGCGTTCTAATAGCGACCCCCTCCCCGCCCCCTCCCCGAGGGGAGGGAGTTGATAGGGGAAGGGCAGCTCAAAAGCATATAATCGTATAACCTCACAACCTCATAACCTCATAACCTCAAAATGATTTCAGTACTATCTTATATAATAAATACGCTAAGTAACTTGCTGCGATTCCTCAAGCGGTCAGTACTATCTACTCCCCTCCTTATGAGGGAGGGGCTGGGGGTGGGGCTGCTTGTGCTGACATCCTGCTCCTCCTACCTCGACGTCAAGCCCTACGACCAGATAGCAGAGGCCGAACTACTGTCCTCACAGCAAGGGTATGAGAAGTTGCTTAATGGCATCTACCTTGACCTGAACAACGATGCCTTGTATGGCAAGTCGCTCACGGTGGAGATGGTAGAAGTGATGGGACAGGTATGGCAAGTGGGTGACAACGAGGAGACATGGGGCTCATACATCGACCTCTGGAACCATCGCTATGGCACAAAGTACTGGCGTAGCCGTTTTGACCAGACGTGGGACAAGGCGTATGCCCTCATTGCCAACTGCAATAAGATACTCGACCACATCGACGCTGACAAGGCGCTCTTTACCAGTAATCGCTATAACCTCATCAAGGGAGAGGCACTGGCTTTGCGTGCCTATCTGCATTTCGACATGCTACGTCTCTTTGGCCCTGTCTATATTAGAAATGCAAAAGGTCGCGGCATTCCCTACCGCCTGCATCAGGACTTGGACGTGTCGCCCATCCTTGATGCTGACAGCGTGATGAAGCTTGTCATCGCAGACCTTGAAACTTCGCTCAACTATCTGGATGACGATCCTATACGCACCAAAGGCACGCTGATGAGTCCGGACAATAAGACGAACGATAACTTTGAACGCTATCGTGCTTTCCGTCTCAACTATTTTGCTGTCAATGCTTTGTTGGCCCGTGCCTATCAGTGGATGTGGGATCCACGTAAGACCGACTACAGCGACGTGAGCGAACAGGATGCTCAGTACAGAGAGAAGGCGTTGCACTATGCCGAGGTGGTGCTGCAAGCCAGTCGCGACGGCATCTTCCCGATGGTAGACCGCTCGTTGGTGTTGGGCACACCAACTAATCCCGATCGCATCTTCTCCAGCGAGGTGGTGTTCGGCTTGAATGACGAGCACAGAGGCGAACTCTTTGACAACTATTTCGATCCTTCGCTTGCACCTTCACCCGTATTCACGATGGACAGTCTCATCGTCTCGAAACTCATCTTCGACAACTATGATACGTTCTGGGCATCGACGGACGACTATCGCTATGTGGCCAACTGGAAGCAGTCGGGCAACCGTTTCTATTTCTACAAATATGACGATATACGCAATACCGCTGCCATTTGCAATCGCATGGTGCCGTTGATTCGTTTGGGCGAGATGTACCTCATCGCTGCCGAGGCGCAGACCTCGCGTGAAGAAGGTGCTGCCGTCATCAACGAACTGCGTCGCTATCGTGGCACAGGCGACATTCGCACCACGGCCTATAACCGTTCGCGTCTTGTCTATGAGTACATTCGTGAGATGGTAGGCGAGGGACAAGTGTTCTTCTACCGTAAGCGCTGTTTTGCCAATATGGTTTATGGGCTGTCTACCAGCCTTGCCACGCTATATACCCCGGCCGACGATGCCATCTATGTTGTACCCTTACCTGATACAGAAAAAGATTATCGATGAAGAAAAATGTATTAACAATATTATTTATAAGCTTGGTCCTGTGTGGATGTTCTCAATCTGAGATACCTCTTTACTCCGGCACGGACGGCATCTACTTCAACAACCGCACGTCGGGACAGTTGCTGTCCGACAGCACCGCCTTCTCGTTCATCTACTACGATTTCGGTAGTACTGACATCGATGTCAAAGTGCAAACGTATGGCCGTGCGAAAGACTATGACCGTCCCTTTACCATTGCGGTTACAAGCGAGAACGCCAGGGAAGGCGTGGACTATGAGGTGGTCAGTCGTCCCGTCATCCCCGCAGGTCAGAGTGCCATGAACTTTACCATCCGTCTCATCAAGACGCCCGTGCTTGACGAGTCGACGTTGGTGCTGCGTCTTGCCCTCTCGCCTAACGAGCATTTCGGCACGAATTATCCATTGGCCCCTAATGCCGATGAGAGTTCTGCCGGTACGGATGCCTTGCACTATTGTATCTCGTTCAGCAACCAATACACCGTGCCACCTCTCGGCTGGGTGACGATGTTTGGTGGCACGTTCAAGCCTGAGAAACTCGATTTGCTTGTGTCGCTCTTCCCCGAGATTCCACGGCAGATGTACAATGAGGCGGGTGCCATTACATTCGCTAAATGGTCGTATATGCAACAAACCGTCACCAACTACATCGCACAGCAGATACAGTACTACATGATGGGCATGAACTACGATCCGCTGATATTCGATAAAGATGGTAATACGTTGGACTTCCTTAAATAATGTACAATGCGACTCAATAAGATATTTTTCATTTTATTCACTTCAGCGCTTGCGCTGGTAGGATGTTCTCCCGATACGGGAAACTATACCTATACTGAACTCAATGACATTGAGATAGCCATGCCGGCAAGGCTCAGTGCCGTGCTGCATGAAACGCTCGATGTCGAGCCTCGTCTCAGTGCCCGTTCGCTCGATGAAAGAGATTACACCTTCGAATGGAAGGTCTATCCCGCAGACAATTCCGCGCCTACGGTGCTCGCTACGAGTCGCGACTTGCATGTCGACGTTACGCTGCCAACAGGTGCCTATACCTTGGTTTATACTATTACAGAACGTGAGGGTGGGTTCTTCTATCGTGCCACGGCTGATCTTCAGGTTAATACGCCTTTCTCTGCTGGTTGGCTGGTGTTGTGCGATGATGCAGGGCGTGCTCGATTGGATATGTATAGCGACATCAAGCAGAAACTCTATACTGACATTCTTCCCCCTGCTTTGGGCAGCATGAATGGGCCTCTCTCCATATCATACGTCAATCAGTATAGCATTCAGGAATCACCCTTCTACCTTGTCACCGAAGATGGTACGACACGCCTCTCTTCCAATGACTTTGCATGGAAGGAAGAGTACCGCATCAGCTATGAGATGGGCGATGAGGCGAGCCGCAACGTAGTGCCTGCCCTTGTGGCTGTCAACGGTCCGGGCAAGGTGATTGTGGACAATGCAGGTGGGGTGTACTACTGCAACAACATCATGGGCGATGGCCTGTACAACAAAAAGCGTAGCAACAACTTTGCCGTCGCCCCCTTTGTAGGATATGACCTCCTGACTCCTCATTTCATTCCTGTCTTTCTGCTCTATAATCAGAACACCAAGAATTTTGTGGTATGCGCAGAGATGTTCAGCAATACGGACCTGTTGGGTATGACTACGCCGGTTGACGTTTCCCTTAAGGCGATGTACACCGTCTATGGTTTCCCGTTTGGCAACTACAGTTTATTCAGCATCCCCGATCGCACCTACGATTTGCGCTGGATGGAGAATACGACCTACGATCCCATGAACATGGGTGTCGGCACTACTTACGCTGTGATGTCGTCGGCATCAAAGACCATGGTCTACGGCCTTGCCTTGGGCGACATGATGGGGTTGCGCGACGAAAAGTACGGCAACACCGTCACCCTTGTCATGCAGGCAGACCTGACGGCTTGTACCGACATTGCCAAGGCTAGAGGCTTTGCCTTCTCATCGCTGAAGAATATGATGTACTATGCGGTGGATAATAAGGTGTATCGCGTCAATCTTTCGCAGACTAATCCCACGGCAGAACTTGATATTGTGTTGCCGGATGATGAATACGTGTCGTGCTTGAAGTTCTACCACTTTACACAAGGTGTTAATGCTTCCCGTTCGCATAACTTGATCGTCGGTTCCGTGAATAATGATGATGTGGGCATCCTGCGCATCTATGACGGATGGGCACAAGAGGGTGTCTTCAAGGGGCAGGAACCCATGCAGAAGCTGTCGGGTTTTGCTCCCATCAAGGATGTGATATATAGAGAGATAATCAGTGAATGGGATATATAGTCCCTTCCATGACCTAAAATAAGTATAATATGACAAAGTACCTAAAACAAAAAAGTAATAAAGTGTTCTCATCTTTTCAGCGTGCAGTTCATTCTACTCCCCTTCAAGGCGTATTTGCACGCATGAGGGAGGGGCTGGGTGTGGGCCTGCTGTTTCTTTTTGCCACTTCTGCGTTTGCGCAGACCTCATCCCAAAGCCGTGTGGAGCGTTATAAGCAGACCATCACGTTGACAGGCCTTGAGAATGAGGACTACCTGCTCGGCGAGGGTGCTTACGTACAGAAGGTGCAACAGAAAGAAGCTGCGGCACAAAAGATACTCAAGGCTTGGAAGCTGGAGAAGGAGGATGCAGACTTCGTTCGCGACGAGCAGACCCGCATACGCAGTTCATACGGCAATCTGCTGCTGATGTATCCAGTCGGCCATCAGGGCATGACGCAAACAGTAGGCTATATGCCTACCGATACGTTATTGCGCGCTATCCGTGGGGCAATGGTAGAGGATGGACGCGTTTGCCATCTGCCTCAATACATGGAGTTTATGACTGAGGCATGCTATCAGCTTGCTACCAATTTCCAACATCATCAGAGCAAACCCATCAATCGTCCGCTTAGCATCATGGCGTGGGCTGCTGACAGTATTGAGAATGACACCGTGCGTCAGTATGTCATCCATCAGCCCGCCATTCAGTACATACAGTATTATGGTATTCGTGACATTGAGGAACTTCGTAACCTGTATTATACATATGTGACAGATGATTCGCTGGTTGCTGCGTTCGAAAAGGTCGTCTATATGAAGGATTTGAGTGCGCCCGGTAAACCATGTCCCCGCTTCATAGCACAGGATACGGATAAGAAGATCCATAAACTCGATGATTTCCTCGGTCAGTATGTCTATATCGACATCTGGGCTACGTGGTGCAATCCCTGCCGTCAGGAGATTCCTCATCTGGAGAAACTCATTGAACGCTATAAGGGTAAGAACATTGCTTTCGTGAGTCTCTCTACCGATGCCTCAAAGGATAAGGAGAAATGGCGTGCCATGGCAGTGAATATGACGGGTAATCAATATTGGATGGGACCTGAACATGATTTCCTTCGTGAGTTAGATGTCAACGGCATACCTCGTTTCGTGCTGGTTGACCCAGAAGGGAAACTTGTCAATGCCGATATGACACGTCCTTCGCAAACAGAAACGATAACTACGTTGGATGAGTTGCTGAAGTAAAAATATACGTACATAAATTAAAAAACGTATTACTTTTTTGCGACATTGAACTTTTTTCTTTATCTTTGCCTTCAATTATGGAACAGAAGCAATTCAAGGAAACCGTCATGATTGTTGATGCCAACTATCTGGATAGGGTAGGGGGTGATTTCCGTGTGGGACTGAAGGCCGAGATGGGGCAGGAAATACCTGCTGCGGATTTGGCGGAATGGATTGTGAGTGCAGCCATGGAGAGCGGTGTCTTGCTGACACCCAAGTCGGAAACGCAGGTGGTCTTCGTGTGTGAGAAGGGACATTCTGCCTTGCGTCACTTTGTTCCCATGTCACTTTTGACTGAAGTGGATGGACTGGCATTTCGCGACGAGCAGCATGGCGAGTTCCTGATGAGCGTTGTGCAGGACGAGCACCTCTACGAGGGTGATCCCTTGCTGGTGCAGAGCGTGGAACTGCTGTTGGCAAGCAGTGTGGTGAAGAACCTCGTCATTGTGCCTGATGCAGAGTTGGCTTCAGCTGTCGCAGATTTGGTGAGAAAGGCATCTGCTAGTCAGCAGGTGAAGTTGCTGACGATTAAGCCCCTTGAAGGGGTAGGGTGCGGGCAGCTGGGATATCCGTTGCTTCGCGCTTTAGGTATAAATAACATTTAAAACTTAGTTGGTTCATAGTTCATAATATAAAAGTAAAATGAAAAAGATCTATTCAATCTTTGTACTCGTTGCAATGTTGTGTACGTCAATGTGCATGTTCACAAGCTGTGGTAAGGATGACACACCCGAGCCTGAACCTACACCTACCCCCGAGACTGTAAAATTCAAGTACACGGCAGGGTTCTCGGAGGATGTCTTCAAGTATTGTGACGTTAATGTGATTATCGAGGACGGTGAGAAAAAGACCGTTTTCCCGTTCGAGGAGAAGATGAAGGTTGCGGACATCGGTTACCACGAGAATTTCGTTGTATCTGGGCGTGTGCTCCAGATTCCCGATTTCGAGTTCTCTTCTCTTCCTTTGAGGATTACCACCGACATCAAACTCAACGATGCTGCCCGAGAGCTGATAGCCAAAGGCACAGACGAGGAGTTTAACTTCGTAGTCTGCCTTGAGTATGGCCTAATCGACGGAAAGGGCTTATTCACCTTCCCCAGTAAGTACGAAAACTTTAGAGCTTGGGAAGGTGGTGTGCATGTCTATCAGCTCCAAGATTTCTTGAACATGTTAACGCAGATGAAATATTTTGATAACACTTTCCGTCGGTAATTGAATAAACATCCAAAATATATATATCATGGGAAGAGTATTGATTATTGGTGCAGGTGGCGTAGCCACAGTAGCTGCACACAAGGTGGCACAGAACAAGGACGTGTTCACCGAGATTAAGATAGCCTCTCGTACGGAGAGTAAGTGTAAGGCCTTGGCAGCCATCCTTAATGAGAAGTATGGCACGAATGTGACAACCGCTCAGGTGGATGCCGACAGTGTCGAGCAGTTGGTGGCACTGATGACGGACTACAAGCCCGAGCTCGTTATGAACCTCGCCTTGCCCTATCAGGACCTCACCATCATGGAGGCTTGCTTGCAGGCTGGATGCAACTATCTGGATACAGCCAACTACGAACCCGAATTCCCTTCGGCTGAAGCATACAAGGACGCTGTCCTGCCTCATCACGACGACCAGCCCCACTTCGAATACAGCTGGCAGTGGGCATATCGTGAGCGTTTCGAGAAGGCTGGCCTCTGTGCCATCCTCGGTTGTGGCTTCGATCCCGGTGTAACCTCTATCTATACTGCATACGCAGCCAAGCATCACTTCGACGAGATGCATTACCTCGACATTGTGGATTGCAACGCTGGTAACCACCACAAGGCTTTTGCCACCAACTTCAATCCTGAGATTAACCTTCGTGAGATTACGCAGGAAGGTCTATACTGGGAGGACGGTAAGTACGTGGTGACAGAGCCCATGGCCATCCACAAGCCACTCAATTATCCCAATGTGGGTCCCCGCGAGAGCTACCTCCTTCACCACGAGGAAATTGAGAGCCTTGTCATCAACTATCCCACCCTCAAGCGTGCCCGCTTCTGGATGACGTTTGGTGAGGCTTACCTCAAGCATCTGGAGGTAATTCAGAATATCGGTATGGATCGCATCGACGAGGTTGAGTACATGGCTCCCGATGAGGATGGCGTTATGCGCAAGGTTAAGATCGTTCCCCTGCAGTTCCTCAAGGCTGTATTGCCCAATCCTCAGGATCTGGGCGAGAACTATGAGGGTGAGACCAGCATCGGTTGCCGCATCCGCGGTCTGCGTGGTGGCGAGGAGCATACCTATTATGTATATAACAACTGCTCGCACCAGGCTGCCTACGAGGAGACTGGCATGCAGGGTGTAAGCTATACGACCGGTGTACCTGCCATGATTGGTGCTATGATGTTTATGAAGGGACTTTGGAACATGCCTGGCGTACACAACGTGGAGGAGTTCGATCCCGATCCATTCATGGAGCAACTCAACATCCAGGGTCTGCCTTGGCATGAGATTCATGACGGCGACCTTGAACTTTAATTCAAAATTGTTTTCGTCGAGCTCTTCGACCTCCTAACTCCTAACTCCAATTCCTGATTATGAAGAAGTATATGTATCCCATTCTTGCTGCAGCCATGGCTGTGGCATCGTGTGGCAAACAGGCAAATACAGAGGCAACGGCCGACAGTTTGACTGTGGAGGAAGATGCTGCACCCGCTGTGGAAGAGGTTGTGTCCGATCCTGTGTATAATCTTGAAATCAAAACGTATGCTAAAAGCATGCTCTTCAAGTATGACTACGCTAAAAAGAACCTTTACCACGAGAATAACATCGCCGTGGAATGGCCTGTCAAGGCAGATGGTTTCGATGTGAAGGCTCTGCAGGCTGCCATATTGGAAAACTCCAGACTCAGCGGTTCGGATATTCAGAAGATAGTGGATGACTGGGCTAGGAATGAGAGTCCGGATTCTGGCATCGGCTTCGATATGGAGCCTGTATCAAAACGTGTCGAGGAAAGCACAGAAGATACTGCGGGTGAAGAGGAAGAGGATGATGAGGCTATGTTCTATTTCGACACAGACTGCAATCTCCACATTTCGTGCCTCGGTGTTGACTCTCTCCACCAATATGTTACCTTTCAATCAATATGGTCGGAGAATAATGGTTGCGGATTAGGATCATGTGTGTTCATGGGCTATAACTATCTGACGTTTGACTGTACGACAAACAAGGTGGTGCAGCTGTTTGATGTAGTTAAGGACGAGAGTACTGTTTTGAAGCAACTGAAGAAGCAAAATGTTGACGAGGATTGTGAAGGTTTGGATGGTGTAGAGAGCTTACCCGATACCTTCTATCTCTATGGTAATAACATCGTATTTGTTTTTGACAAGTACGAGATTACGTATGGCGCAGCTGGTTGTCCTCACTTGGCTGTTGACTTAACAAAGTACGCTTCTGCTCTTACTCCATATGGCAAGAAATTGCTGGGCTTGGAATAGTATGGATAAAAGCAATACTTTGTTGTAGAATTTTATAACTATTGAATTATTATAATGTTTGTATAATGGCAAAAAAAGAAATAATAACAGAGAACATCGATCCTAAAGCCATGAAGATGAAAGCCTTGATGGAGGCTATGGGGAAGATTGAAAAGGATTTTGGCAAGGGTGCCATCATGAAGTTGGGTGATGACAAGGTAGAGGCTGTTGAGGTGATTCCAACAGGTTCTATTGCCTTGAACAATGCTCTTGGCGTAGGTGGTTATCCCAAGGGACGTATCATTGAGATCTACGGTCCCGAGAGTTCTGGTAAGACAACTTTAGCTATCCATGCCATCGCTGAGGCACAAAAGCAGGGCGGTATCGCAGCTTTCATTGATGCAGAGCATGCGTTCGACCGTTTTTACGCTCAGAAGTTGGGTGTGGATGTAGACAACCTTTGGATCAGCCAGCCCGATAATGGTGAGCAGGCACTTGAGATTGCTGACCAACTGATCAGTTCATCTGCCATTGACATTATTGTCATTGACTCTGTGGCTGCATTAACGCCTAAGGCTGAAATTGATGGTGATATGGGTGACAACAAGGTGGGACTGCAGGCTCGTCTGATGAGTCAGGCTCTGCGTAAGCTTACTTCTACCATCAGTAAGACGAAGACAACCTGTATCTTCATCAACCAGTTGCGTGAGAAGATCGGTGTCATGTTTGGCAATCCTGAGACCACTACGGGTGGTAACGCACTGAAGTTCTATGCCAGTGTTCGTCTTGACATTCGCAAGGTGACGACTCTCAAGGATGGTGATACTCCTATTGGTAACCAGGTACGCGTGAAGATTGTGAAGAACAAGGTGGCTCCTCCATTCCGTAAGGCTGAGTTTGAAATCGGTTTCGGCGAGGGTATCAGTCGTATCGGTGAGATTGCTGACCTTGGCGTGGAGCATGGCATCATCAAGAAGAGTGGCTCATGGTTCAGCTACGAGGATACCCGTCTGTGTCAGGGCCGCGATGCCTTGAAGCGCACCTTGGCTGACAATCCAGAGCTTTGTGACGAGATTGCAGAGAAGATTAATGCTGCACTCAAGGGTGTGGATCCTGCTCCTGCAGCAGAGGATTAAGTTGCAAGACATACATTATATATATTATATATAGAGAATGTCTCAAAAATTGAGGGCTCTTCCTTGGTAGGAGGAGCCCTCAGTTATTTTGCTTAAGAGATGTGAAGTCTTGTCTTTTGAGACTTGGCGGTAATACCTTTTACTTACCTCCTGAAGGGTTGCTGCTTGCGCCTACTCTTGTAGCGATACCCTTCTTGTTGAAAGTGATCTCTGTGCCGTCTGCATACCACCAGGTTACAGAGCCGTCTTTGTTGGTCCACTTCTTGTCAGGCGTGCCTTTTGACATCTTAATCATGTCCTTGTTGTTGCCTTTCTCTACTACGCCACTCATGAGACCAGCAAAGTTTACATAGCGTGAATTCGTGGGACTTGTAGGACCAGTCTTAGGCAGAGCGGAGAAGTCCTTGGTTGGATCAGAATTGGTGCGTGCTTCGTCCGTGTTGTATTTCTTGGTGAATCTGAAAGCGTTGTCAAACAAGTGCTGCTCATTCTTGGCAATGAAGTCATTGTCCTCGAGTCCACAGTTCGTGTGACTCAGGGTGCAAAGCTGGAAGAATTTGCGTCCGTGCTCGTCTGTGACTACGATTTTTACGGGGAATTCACGTGAACCAACGCCAACGCCTGTAACAGTAACCTTGGTGTCAATGCTCAAGGCCGATTCTCTATATCCGCTTCGTGATGAGGCATCATCCTTATAAAAGAGTTCGTGAGCCACGTAAAGTACTTTTCCTGTCAGTAATTCCTTAGCCTTGTCTACCTCGTCAAGATATGCCAATGAGGGCACACCGCCACCAGCAACCTTCATGCAATAGTCATCGAAACTGAAATTTCGTACTTCGTGGTAAATCTTCTGCTTGGTGTCCATCACTTCAAAGTTCAGGTGAATCCAACTACGGTCAGTTATTTCGTACCCTTTGTAGATAACGATCTTGTGCTTGAGGTTTCCGGTTGGAATCTCATTGCCTGATGCCGCATCAATAAATGTGTTCAGGTATTTGTCCTTGTCACCAGGAATCACCATGAAACGCATACCTTCCGTCCAATCGCATAGCGAGCGGTACGTGAAATTGTCGTTCAGGAATCGTTGTTCTGCCGACAAATTGGCATTTTCTGTTGCCACGCTGTCGTTGACCACTGCTCCTTCCGTTGAAACGAAATAGTCATTCTGCGCCATGGCATGCTGAGCGGTGCCAAAGCAAGCAGAAAGCAATAAAACTGAAAGAAATGATTTTTTTGTCATACTGATATATATATTTAATGTGTATTTTTCAAGTTTTCTATGGCAAAGTTACATAAAAAATACATACGAAGTACTTTCTTTTCCGTTTTTTTTGTCATTACTGTGCCATTTTTTCCGCCTTTTTTGCAGAAAACATATTTTTTTGCGTCAAAATGTCCTTTTGGCACGCGCTTTGTTACAAATAAGGGCGAAGGCTTGTGGTAAGCGGCAGCCGCAAGAATAAAAGAGTTCAGTCCGCATAGTAATAGAATAAAAAAACAAATAAAAAAATACAATTATGGGAAAGATTATTGGAATCGACTTAGGTACAACTAACAGTTGTGTATCTGTATTTGAGGGCAACGAGCCCGTAGTGATTGCTAACAGCGAGGGTAAGCGCACCACTCCCTCTATCGTGGCTTTCGTAGACGGTGGTGAGCGTAAGGTGGGTGATCCCGCAAAGCGTCAGGCCATTACCAACCCCAAGAAGACTGTCTTCTCTATCAAGCGCTTCATGGGTGAGACCTTTGATCAGGTTCAGAAGGAGATCGGTCGCGTACCTTATTCTGTAGTGAAGGGCGACAACAACACTCCTCGTGTTGACATCGACGGTCGTCAGTATACTCCCCAGGAGATTAGCGCCATGGTGCTGCAGAAGATGAAGAAGACTGCTGAGGACTATCTCGGTCAGGAGGTAACAGAGGCTGTCATCACCGTTCCTGCTTACTTCAGCGACTCACAGCGTCAGGCCACTAAGGAGGCTGGCCAGATTGCAGGTCTTGAAGTAAAGCGTATCGTCAACGAGCCTACTGCAGCAGCTCTTGCATACGGTGTTGAGAAGGCTGGTAAGGATATGAAGATTGCCGTGTTCGACCTCGGTGGTGGTACTTTCGATATCTCAATCCTTGAGTTCGGTAGCGGTGTGTTCGAGGTACTCTCTACCAATGGTGACACTCACCTCGGTGGTGACGATTTCGACCAGGTTATCATCGACTGGATGGCCAACGAGTTCAAGGCAGAAGAGGGTATCGACCTCAAGCAGGACCCCATGGCACTCCAGCGTCTGAAGGAGGCTGCTGAGAAGGCTAAGATTGAGCTTTCAAGCACCACCAGCACTGAGATCAACCTTCCCTACATCACAGCTGTAGGTGGTGTGCCCAAGCACTTGGTGAAGACCCTGACCCGTGCTAAGTTCGAGCAGTTGGCTGACGGCCTTATCCAGGCATGTAAGGTTCCCTGCCAGAACGCTATGCGCGATGCAGGTTGCTCTAACAGCGATATCGACGAGGTAATCCTCGTAGGTGGTTCAAGCCGTATCCCCGCTATCCAGAAGCTCGTTGAGGACTTCTTCGGCAAGGTTCCCAGCAAGGGTGTTAACCCCGACGAGGTAGTTGCCGTAGGTGCTGCCATCCAGGGTGCTGTCCTCACTGGCGACAAGAGCGACATCGTTCTGCTCGACGTAACTCCTCTGACCATGGGTATCGAGACTCTTGGTGGTGTGATGACTCCTCTCATTGAGGCTAACTCAACCATCCCCTGCAAGAAGAGCCAGGTGTTCTCTACCGCAGCTGACAACCAGACTGCCGTTACCATCCACGTTCTGCAGGGTGAGCGTCCTATGGCAGCTCAGAACAAGAGCGTTGGTCAGTTCAATCTCGAGGGTATTGCTCCCGCACGCCGTGGTGTACCTCAGATTGAGGTAACCTTCGACATCGATGCCAACGGTATCCTCAACGTAAGTGCTAAGGATAAGGCAACTGGTAAGGAGCAGGCTATCCGTATCGAGGCCAGCAGCTCACTCAGCAAGGAGGAGATCGAGCGTATGAAGGCAGAGGCAGAGGCCAACGCTGATGCTGACAAGAAGGAGCGTGAGAAGATTGACAAGCTCAATCAGGCTGACTCTATGGTCTTCTCTACCGAGAACTTCATGAAGGAGAATGGTGACAAGGTGCCCGCTGAGGATAAGCCCGCTATCGAGGCAGCCATCCAGAAACTGAAGGATGCTCACAAGGCTCAGGATCTTGCAGCCATCGATGCCGCTACAGCCGAGCTCAACAACGTAATGCAGGCTGCCAGCCAGAAGATGTATGCCGCAGGTGCACAGCCTGGCGCACAGGCAGGTCCCGACATGGGCGGTGCAGGCTTCGGCGGTCAGCAGGCAGGTGGTCAGCAGCATGGCGCTGATGACATTCAGGATGCTGACTTTGAGGAGGTCAAATAAGACTGATAAGTAAAGATATAACAAAACACTATCAAATAGCGTGTGGCTCGATGAGTTACACGCTATTTGTATTTTGACCGAAGTCAAAAGCTGGAGGGTAGGGGGAATCGAAATCTCGGATGAATCATTTTTTTTTTGCAAAAAAAAGGTTCAAGGGTTCCGATTTGTATAGGATGAATAATTGATAATTAGTTTGCTATGTCTGTCGAACCCTACGTCGAACCCCACTTTAAGGTTCGACAGGGTTCGACCTTGGCTGTGTGGTGAAGCGAAAGACAGAACGGGCAATCTATGTTGAACCCGTCGAACCCTGTCGAACCCTAAAGTGGGGTTCGACGAGGGTTCGACGTTTGTATTTTGTTGAGTATTAGTTGGATAGTTAGCATTTATCGGAACCGTTGAACCTTTTTGGCGTTTTAAAACTTTTTTTGCGTAACTTTCTCTTTGAAATAAATGTTACTTGGGCATAGTTGCTTTGTTCCTGCTAGCCTGCATTTACGTTCCCTGGCGGTGTGTGGCACAAATGCCGCAAGGCGTTTCTTTTTTCCGCTGTAAGCGGAAAATAAAATGCTGCTGCATCATTTATTTTTCCGCCATCGGCGGAATAATTGCAATCCGAGCAGTCTTCGCAGAATCTGCGGTCATCAATCCGTGATCTCCCAACGGCCATTACGCTTGCCATTTACTCTTTGCAGAATGCCTTTCTCCTGTAGATTTACGGTAATCGTCTTGACAGTTCTTTCCGATTTACCTATTTCAGCAGCAATTTCCTTCTGAGTTGCAGTAGGATTCTTTTGCACTATACGGAGTAGTGCCGCTTCTTCCAAAGTGCAATTTTTGCACTTTAGTGGCAGTTCTTTACTCGTATTTGCACTTTGGGACTCTGGCTTTGCACTATGAACAGCACTTTCTTCTGACTTATCCCAATCCACGTGCATGATTCTATTCCTCAAATCATGCTGCTCACCTAACAACATACTGCGGAAGAAACGCTCCAGATAGATGGTGGTTTCAGTAATACCTTTTGGTAAGTCTCGAAAATTGGCACGTACAAGGGCGTTACGGAAGTACCATGAGTTATTTGCAAAAACATCATTCACAACATTGAAGCCTAGAGAACGCAGGTACTTTATCATAAACACGGCTGTGGTTCGAGTATTGCCTTCGCAAAAAGGATGAATCTGCCATAGGTTTGCACAGAAACGAGATAGATGATGAATAGCATCATCTACATTCACTCCTTCGTATTTGAACTCACGTTCCACCCCCATATCATAGTCGAGTGTATCGCTAATCATATCGGCACTTGCATAGTAAACGGTCTTGCCTCCCAGCACCCATTCTTTTTTCGTGATATTATAGTCACGAATACGGCCAGCCAATTTGTAGATACCATCGAACAACCTGCGGTGAATGGAAGTCAACTGAGCCGGAGTAAACGAGAACGTCTTCTCTGCTAGAATCTCTGTGATGCGAGCCGATACCTTGTCTGCCTCCTCCGTTCGGTCGTTCTCTACGGACTTCCTGCCATCAGCCGACTTGTAGTATGAATCAATCAGTTCTTTTACTTCCTCGATCGTAATGTCACCCTCTATATGTTTTCGAGCGGTATCAAGCAGATAGTCCGAAGTTGATAGACCATCCACTTGTTGCAAGCCGATAGCCACACTCCAAGCATTACCGCGCTCACGTTGCTGAGGTTCACCTTGTCGGATGTATTCCTCCAAGCCTTGTATATTATATTTCTGTTCTTCGTTCATATTCTGTTATACATTCAAATGTTTATCTATCTTTACCTTTTCCACCAATCCGTTGGGGAAATGAAAAGAGAGGTTTGGACGGTCAAACACAGGCTTTGCCTTATGGATGATGCGGTGGTACGAGGGCGAGAGGATGATGATGTTCGAGGTGTCGTTGTTCATGCTCTCGGTGAAGGGGATGATGTGGTGGGCTTCAACCACCAGGGCGTTGTATTCATCACCCACCTTCTCTCCTGTCATCTGACAGCGGTAGTCGTAAAGTAGTTTCAGCGAGTCGCCAATTGAGCGGTCGAGCTGACGAATGCGTTGGATGGCGGTTCTTTCCTTGATGCCTGCATTCGGGTCAAAGCGTGGCGTAAATGTTTCGAAGTCGAGTTCCGACATTTGCTGCAGTTCTTGTTTGTCCACCTGCTTGTCTACCGTATGATTGCACTCAATGATGAATGTATCAGCTTGCATCGTAGCATAGAAGACAATCTCGGACGAGTATTCCTCCGGCAACTGAACTTGCGTTCGTGGTGCTGCATTCTCGCGTGCATGCTTCAGATACTCAAATTCATCGGCGAACATGCTTTGCAACTTCCTTGCAATTGGGGAACCAGGCGAATAGCGTATCTGCAACAAATCAGGATGACCAGGATAACGTGTCTGGTCAAAGCCGATATTATTCATTCGAGCATCAAACACATCTCCCTCAATCACAACTTTCACTCCTCGCTTATCGCCGTGGTGCAACTCGCCTCCGGGCATGGCATACACCAACGGATGGAACTCCGTAGGAATATGGAATCCATTCGTCAGTAATGACCAATCAACGGGACGGCGAAGGAGGAAGGTGGACATAATTCGAGTATTATTGTGGTTCAGCGTAAATATTCAAATCGCGCAGTACATTTGCGATGAAATCAGCAGGTACACTAAATATGGTTTCAAGCATTTCGAGTGTACAATGCTTGTCCACATAAAGTGTTTGGAGCAATGTAATGTCTTCATCTGTCAAAGAGATTACCTTCTCACTTGCAGCAGATGATTTCTGCGGAGCGTCAGCTTCACATATCAAAGTCATTTCATCGTTTCCTTCATCAAATGATGGTTCGCTGTGGTCTCCTGTTGTGGAACTACCACCTCCACCACTTGACGATTTTTTCTGTTTTGGTTCACCTTCAAAATGAGTTTCCCAAACGTGATCTGCATCAGGCAATCCGAATGTGATGTGAAGGCCAACATTGTCCAGTATTACACAACGACTCTTGTTTTCGGTAGGACGCAATCCTCTACCTACTTGTTGAAGATATTTTACTAGCGATTTTGTAGGACGAGCAAGCTGAACAAATTCGATGTCGGGACAATCAAATCCTTCTGAGAAGATGTCAACATTGACAATAATGTCTATCTGTCCATTTTTGAAGCGTTTTACATAAAGTTGTCGTTCGTCTCTTGGCGTTTTGCTGTCAATGCGAACAATGCTCACTCCTGCTTCCTTGAATTCTGCACAAATGTGATCGCTATGCTTTCGGCTGATGGAGTAGATGATTCCTTTTTTGCCCTTGGCATACTTTTGATAACTCTCAAGCAACTGAGCACGAATACGACCATTATCCATCACACGTTCGAGTGCCGATACTTTATAATCGCCTTCTATGTCGAATTCATCAATGGAATCAATGTCTCTTTGTATCTTGCTTGAATCCTTTATTGAATAGTAGTTGTACGGAGCAAGCCAACCTTCAGCAATGAATTCCTTAACAGGTTTTGAAGGAATTAAAACATCATAGAGCATCTGGAATCCAGAGTGATTCATGCGCCAAGGCGTTGCCGTAACACCAAGTTTCTTAGCTCCTTCATACATCGACCAAAGCTTCTTGTATGAGTTGGCAACAGAATGGTGAGCTTCGTCAATGATGATGAAATTTACGTTGAGGTCTTGTGCAGCGCTTATGTTTGAGTGGTGTGTGATGGTTTGAATAGACGCAACCTGAACATGCTGGCGCAGGTCACGTTCCTTGCCTCCGGCGATTACTCCATGCGGAATACGATACTTTGAAAGGCTCTCACTTATTTGTTCTATTAACTCAATGCGATGCGCAATAATAAGAATCTTGGTATCAATAGAATTGAGAATACCCCAAGTCTTTATATCACTTATGATGGAAGTGAATAAGCGAGTCTTTCCTGTACCTGTTGGCATCTGGAACATAACATTATCGTGCTCATCCCATGCAGAGAAGATCTTTTCCTTTGCTTCCTGCTGGTATGGGCGTAATGTATTGTCGATTCTTGCTATTTCACTATACATTGTCATTCGTTTCTACAAAGTTTGATAGATGATTTTGAATTCTCCAGAGATAGTTAATATCCGATCTTGTAAGTGGCGTTTGCTTCTTTCCTTTCTTTGTCTCAATCATTGTAATCCATGCTAACTTCTCCTTCTTCGTCTTAAAAGGTAAGCCGATGTTTATTGCAAATGCTTCAACAAATCGTTGATCTGAGAAATTCTTCTCTATTATTTTCTTATAGTCAGTGACCTCTATCCAATCTTTCCAGTCATGTTCTGATGGATCAAAGCCTTCGTTGTCGCCATATTGTTCAAGGATTTTCCTTTCGCATTCGTTCTTCAACATATAAACGCTGTTCTCCCACTTAACTCCATAAACCATTTGCAAACGAGAAAGTACTGTTTCGCGAAGCATGATTCGTATTTCGTCTTTCAAGTCATTACCTTCATCTTGTATGGATTGGTCTTGGGTTTCTTGCCATTGGATTAACTCCTCAGGGCAATAGTCATTGAACTTCTTATAAACCATATTCTGGAATGAATGCAACCAGAATGGATCTGCACCAGAACCTAAGGCCCCTTTGAGATTTGCACTCTCCTCGTCAGAAATGTTGTTCAACGCATTCGCAAGAGTTTCGAGGTACGGACGCAACTTGTCTAATCGAGTGTTGATACTTGAATCAAATGAGAATTCATCTGACTTCATTAAGTAAGAATGCAAGGAACCGATGAGTGTAATGAAAGCAAATGTGCCTCTGTTGGTCAACAGGAAATCATTACGTTTTTCATCTTCCAATAGGTCATAAATGATGTTGTATGCGCCATCAATGAATTGCGTAATTCTTTTGCGAGAATCACGCATAGCCTTCTCTGTATCACATTCGTTAATGTTATAGATACAGGTATCAGTATTGCCTGTCCATTGGGAAGCATTTGCTTTTGGGATAAGGCCAGAGCGTTGAAGTGCGTTATTGAAAGGAGCAGACGAAAGTTTCGCAGGATCCTCACCAATAGAAATGAGATTATAGAGGATGTGGTTCGAACTTCCTGAGAGTTCCTTGATAATAGACGAACGTAATGCCTTCATACGAGAATCCGGACGCTTTGCATCCCAAAGCAAGTCTTGTTCAAGGTCGATACGAAGGTTCTTGCTGACTGCTTTCTGATTCTCATTGATATCCATGAAGATCTTCAACTGCTCTTCTGAAAGCATGTTTTCAAACGCAACAACAGGAATGGTGTTGTCGTCTTTGTGGTCAGAATTTGCGTAGCCGTACACACGATGTTGGCCATCTATGATGTGAGCAAAGCCGTAAGCGTTCGGAATGTAAAGGAACCCGAACTCTGCATTAGTGCCGGTTTTTCCTAATGATGGAGTAAAGTGGAGATCTAGCCCACTATCTTCTACACCAAAGTTGATAATGATGGAATTTGGAAAGTATCCACCATCGTTAATGAACTTGGTAATACCTTTCAAGCGCGACGGAACAAGCAAACGCTGATAGGTTGGTGCCATAGAATCATTTACCTTCGTACGATGGAGGACAAAACCAACTTTCAGAAGCTTACTTGGCTCAATAGAGAACAAGTAATAAGTTCTGCCACCCATTTCTCCCTTCAAAGCGGGGATAACAATTTTGTCATCATTTATCAGTTCGTCTTTGAACATCAAAGCATGGAACTGATATTGAACAGCTTCTTTGTATGACTTGATGAGGTTGCTGATGTAGTTAAAGGAATTGTCGTTGAGATGGAATATTCCGTTTTGCTTCATACGCTGAATATCCTCACCTTCTTCCTGGAAGCGATAATTACGGGTAGCAAAGATGAACTTTACTCGTTTTTTTCTGCCATAAATTTGTTTGAGTGCATCAGCTACACCATTCTTATACTGCTCCATTCCGTTTAGTTCCTTTTTGAAATTGCCTGGCTTTGGAGTAGTCGTTGCTTTGCACTCTACGACAAAAATGGCATCTTCACCAACTGCCACCACATCCAACTGCTGTGTGTCCTCCTTATTAGGTCCCCATTGAATATGAAGATTTTCATCCGCGTTCAACGTGCGGAAGCCTAACTTGTAGAACATGCACCAAATGTCATCCTCAAATTGGCTGCCAGAATCCTTTTTGAGGTTCATGGTAGTCTTCTTTGCGGTACGACTTACTTCAGAATACCCTTTCTTTTCGTAATCCTCAACCTCGTTGTGGAGAACCTTTATCGTGATGTACTCAGTATTCTTTGCCTTAAACTTTGTTCTCAGTGCATCTTCCTGATGAAGCATGTGGGCCTTGATGTCTTCAATCTGTTGTTCCGTCAGATTTGCCATAATTATATTGTGAGTTCTAAATTGGTGAATATGCATTCTTCATAAGCGCCACGTTTTGCGTTTGTGCCACCTATCAAGCTTGATCTTGTTAACTCTATTATATTGTCGCCCTTGTCGAACGTTTCAATCACTTTTTCGTGGTTTGAATTAGTGAGGATGTAGTAAGCACCTCGTCTTTTAATTTCTTCAATCATGTCAGCCAAGCGTTCTTGATCTTGTTCGGAAAACGCTCGCTGGTTGTATTTCAAGAAAACGTTATTGTTCTTTGATATGATATAGGGCGGATCGAGGAACACGAGGGAATTCTCTTGCACATGGTCAAGACATTGTTCAAAATCTTCATGCGAAATCTCAACCTGTTGCAGATACTTACCGACTTTTCGTAGATTCTCATAGTCAAACTGATAGTTCAACTTCTTTCCCCAAGGCACGTTGTATTCGCCTCTTAAATTGACGCGATAAATTCCGTTGAAGGATGTCCGGTTAAGATAGATGAACCGTCCCGCAGCTTCTATTTCGTTTTGAGGAACCATTGAACGTACTCGATAATAGGTTTCCTCGTCTGTCCTTAATGCCTGAATGAATTCGATTATTCCTTCCGGGTTCTCTTTCATTATTCGATACGCTCGCATCAACTGCTCGTTGACATCAGAAATGAAAGCATGTTCCGGCAAGAAAGAGAAAAGCATAGCACCACCACCTATAAATGGTTCATGGTACGAAGCGAACTGGTTAATATCCAATTTACCTCGCAAACGGCTTACCAACCACCGCTTACCACCTGCCCATCTTAAGAATGGTGCAATATGTAATGAGTTTTTTTTATTTATAGACATAAATGTGATTACAATTCTTTATGAACATGATAACATCATTATTGAATTATTACCCAATGCCCGGTTTTGTTACTACCTACATACTTGATGAGATTCAAATCTCGAAGGACGTAGAGATCACGTTTGATTGTTTTCTCGGAAACATTTAACATTGTTGCAAGACCAGAAGCATTTATCGGGACATTTATCGGGACATTTATCGGGATATTTATCGGGATATTTACCGTGTCATTATTTATGATATGATAAATATTTTTTTGTCTTTCAGTGAGTTGCGATAATTTTGTAGTGCCATTTATCGGGACATTTACCGGGATATTTACCGGGACATTTACCAGGACATCCTTCTGAGTATTATCGACAGTTCCGACATTCTTAGCAATCTCATAATACCTCTCTGAAAGCTTATAGCCATCTTGTGCTGAGATGAGTAATCCTTCGTCGATAAGTTTGCGTAGTGTCACCTCATCTGTATGGCGTTGGCTGTCGCCTTGCGAAGCACGGAAGAGAGCGAGAAGGTCGAAAACATTGAGTTTGTTGTTTGCAGGTCGGGCATTCTGCAACTCACGAGCATAGAGCATGAAGGCTGGGTACTTGATTTCGCCTGGGAGTCGTAGGCATACCTGCCATTCGTCTGTCAGAGAATAATCAGGCAAATGCTTACCATCCATCAGACAGTGATAGAACATCTTATCTACGCCTTGTCCGCTCTTCTCTATGAAGCCAGCCTTCTGCAATACCTCGGTGATGAGTTTGCAACGTGGCATACTGTTGACCGTAAGGATATTGTCCACATCAACACCAACAGGGAAACCTCCAGCATTGGTGATGATAAGTTGGTCGGGATATTGCTTGAT
>JAZQQO010000057.1:0-33556 GCA_045629085.1 Bacteroidaceae bacterium | reverse complement strand
GTCAGGAAAATCTAATACCTGAAAACACCGAGGGGGTTGGGGGCGAGCAGCCCCCGAGATAAGCGAAAACAGAAATATAAATCATTTTAAACTATATTAACATTAAAAACTTTGTGATTATCATAGAAAGTAAATTAAACGCGAATTATCGTAAATACCTTTTCATCAAGTAAAATATTCACGGTAATTTACGTTAAGCGATAGCTGTGAAAATCTGTGAAGGTTTAGCTCGACGTAGTCAAATCTGCGAAATCTGCGTCTAAATCACAGAAAGAAAATCCGTGTCTTAGCGTTCAACTTTCAGAACTTTCAAAACTTTCAAAACTTTAGAGAGTGAAACTATTGCTTTTGGAGGATGGCACGGTCGCGCTGACAGGCAGGAGCGACCCATTCCTCGGGAACGAAGCGCCAGTGGTTAAGCAAGTGAGGAGTGACGGTGCCCAATGACTGGATGCGCTGCATCATGAGGTAACGAAGATCCTTGTCGGTGGACGTGATGATGCGCGAGGAAAGCTCTTCGCGTGGAATGCCTGCTCCCTCGGTGAGCAGTTCGCCTCCTCCGTTGCCACGATAGCTGTTCACGGCCACTCGGTATTCCTTGTCGAGCGAGAAGGGCGTGCCGTCGGCCATCGAGGAGATGGTGATGCGCTGGCCAATGGGGCGGGTGACGTCGACGGTGTAGAGTATGCCTGCTGCGGACTCGAAATTGAAGGTCATGTTGGCAAAGAACATCGAACCATTGGCATTCGGCTTGAGCAGCATGACGTGATCGTCGGGACTGTGCATCTGGTTGACCCACTGACCGTAGCTCATCTCCAGCAGGCCTTTCAGCTCACGCCCCGTGAGGCGCATCGTGTAGAGGAAGTTCTCGTACTTGTAGAGGCTGAACATGTCGCTCACCGTCATGGGGCCAGCCTTGATGATGGCGTCGTAGGATAAGGGTGCGGCGAGGGAGACGTCTGCCCCGGTAAGGTCGAGCTGCATCTGGTGGATGAAATCGATGAAGAGCGAGGGGCCGAAATAGGCATCCATGCCGTCCATGTCGCGCGTCAGCTCCCCTATCTTGCGGTTTACCCACTCACCCAACGTGAGTCGCTGATCGACAAACTCCGCTTCGAAGAGTTGGGCCACGAGGTCGTGGTTGCCCGTATGCTGCGGATTGACGAAGGGCAAGGAAGGCACTACCCTCTTTTCGGCTACCTTGCCATTGCGGTACCTCAGGCTCACATCGGCGCGCACATAGCGCTGCGCATCGCTCGTAGGCGCCATGCACATCACCTTACGCCCATCCACACACTCCACCTCGTGGATGGCTGCACGATGGTCATGACCATAGAGGATGAGGTCAAAACCGGGCACCGTGCGGGCTACCTGCTCTGCTGCATTCTCCTTGCACAGCTCGTTGTCAATGCCACCGTTGAATCCGCTGTGGAAGACACCCACCAAAAGGTCAGGGTGCTCGGCATCTTGTATCGCCTTCACCCACTGGCGGCATGAGCTCTCGATGTCGTCAAAGCGTAGGCCTTTCCACAGGTTCTGGGGCAGCCAAAAGGGAATGCCAGGGGTGACCATGCCCAGAAGCGCTATACGCACGCCTGCGCGCGTAATGATAATATATGGTGTGAGATAGGGTTTGCCGGTTCTCACATCAACGACATTGGCGCCCAGGACGGGCATGTTCAAATCGCGCACCCAGCGGTCATAGACGGGATGCCCTGCCTCCACGTCGTGGTTGCCCATCACGCTGCAGACATAGCCCATCTGGTTCATCACCTCGGCAATGAGATGGGGCGAGACGGTATCAACAAAGTTATAGTAGTAGGCTGTGGGCTGCCCCTGCAGGCAGTCGCCGCCATCGGTCACGATGAGCCGGTCGCCGAGCTCCTTACGCAGCGAGTCGACAGCAGAGAAGACGAAAGGCAAACCCGAAGACGTGGCCTTCTGCTTGAGGTAGTCGTAGGAGAAGATACTGCCATGCACGTCGCTGGTGTGCAGGAAGGTGAGTTCCACCGTCCTATCCCCCTCTTCTGCAATGGTTTCAGACTGCTGTGCTATGCTATGTGTTGTGAACATAATGGCCAAGATTAAGAAAAGCTTCTTCATTGTGAATGAAAATGTGGTAATCTGCTTGCAAAGTTACAAAAAAATACATAAATTTGCAAAACAGATTGTTTTTTCGGACACGGAAAAACGAAAAATACGGAAAATGAGTATACAAGAAAGCATCAAGAAGATAAACGGTGAGTTGCCCGAGGGGGTGCGGCTCGTAGCCGTGTCGAAGTACCATCCCGCCAGCATGATACAGGAAGCCTACGACGGCGGGCAGCGGGTGTTTGGCGAGAGCCATGTGCAGGAACTGCAACAGAAGGTGGCTGTGTTGCCAAGGGATATCGAATGGCACTTCATCGGCCACCTACAAACCAACAAGGTGAAGTACATCGCCCCTTACGTTGCTCTCATCCACTCGGTGGATAGCGAGAAACTGCTTGCCGAGATAGAGAAGCAGGCTGCCAAGTGCAACCGCACGATCGACGTGCTGCTGCAACTGCATCTGGCTCAAGAGGAAACGAAGTTCGGTTTCACGCCAGAGGAGTGTGAGGCCTTCCTCGCGAGTGGCAGACGGCACGACATGCCGCACATTCGCATCGTGGGCCTCATGTGCATGGCCAGCAACGTGGATGATGAAGAGCAGATAGCAGGCGAGTTTGAATTGGCTCATCGCCTGTTTCTCAACGCAAAGGAGCTTTACTTTGCCGACTGCCCATACTTCAAGGAATGCTCCATGGGCATGAGCGATGACTACCCCATCGCCATCAAGCATGGCAGTACACTCATTCGTGTGGGAAGTAAGATTTTCGGCCAAAGAGTGTATTAAAGGATGCTGATTGGCACAAAAATGCGCTTTCTGTGCAAAAAACGCATAAAATCCTTGCAAAATTGCGCAAAACACACTACCTTTGTGCAATAATTCAGAACATGTAATAGTTGAAAGTATGGAAATCCCCAGTTTTAACGGCATTATTGCTAACACCATCAAGAAGTATTGGGACCTGAGTTCAATGTCGGACTACGGAGCCTACACGTACCAGTATAAGGACGTGGCTCGTGTCATCGAGAAGATGCATATCCTGTATGAGCAGTGCGGCATCCAGAAGGGTGACCGTATAGCACTGTGCGGACGCAACTCTGCACGTTGGGGTGCAGCCTTCTTCTCCATTCTCACCTACGGAGCCGTAGCCGTGCCCATCCTCAATGAGTTCCATCCTTCACAGATTCAGGACATCGTCAACCACAGTGAGGCCAAGCTTCTGTTCGTGACCGATCAGATTTACGCTACGCTTGACTTTGAGGCCATGAAGGGCCTTGAAGGTTCGCTCTCCTTCACCGACTTCACCATCCTCGACAGCCGTAGCGAGCTGCTGACCAACGCACGCCAAAACCTCAACAAGCTCTTTGGTGAGAAATATCCCAACAACTTCCGTCCTCAGCATGTGGAATACCACAAGGACAGTGCTGACGAACTGGCCATCATCAACTATACCAGCGGTACGACCAGCAACTCTAAGGGTGTGATGATACCTTACCGCGCCATCTGGAGCAACGTGGACTTTGCAGAGGCTGTACTCAGCGAGCATCTCAAGCCCGGCGACAACATCCTGAGCATGTTGCCCATGGCACACGAGTACGGTATGGCTTTCGAGTTCATCTATGAGTTCACGGTAGGTATGCACATCTACTTCCTCACCAAGATGCCCAGCCCCGTCATCCTGCTCAAGGCATTGGCTGACATCAAGCCCGCCGTGCTCATCTGCGTACCTCTCATCATCGAGAAGGTAGTACGTAAGGCTGTGCTGCCCAAGATTCAGGATCCCAAGATCAAGCTGATGCTCAATGTGCCCATCATCGGCGACCGCATCAAGAAGAAGATTTGCCAGGGCATCCGTGATGCCTTCGGCGGCAAGTACTACGAGGTCATCATTGGTGGTGCCGCTTTCAATCAGGAGATTGAGGCCCTGCTCAAGGACGTGGGCTTCAACTACACCGTAGGCTACGGTGCCACGGAGTGCGCTCCCATCATCTGCTATGAGGACTGGAAGAAGTTCAAGAAGGGTAGCTGCGGTAAGGCTGCCAAGAACATGCAGGTGAAGATTGACAGTCCCGATCCTCAGAATGTGGCAGGCGAGATTCTGGCCAAGGGTCCCAACGTGATGTTAGGTTACTACAAGAACCCCGAGGCTACGGAGGCCACCATCGACAAGGATGGCTGGTACCACACCGGCGACTTGGGCGTCATGGACGAGGAGGGTAACGTCTTCATCAAGGGTCGTTGTAAGACGATGCTGCTCGGTGCCAATGGTCAGAACATCTATCCCGAGGAGATTGAGGATAAGCTGAGCAACGTAACACTCGTCAATGAGTGTCTGGTCATCCAGAAGGGCGAGAAGCTCTATGGCCTCGTTTACCCCGACATGGAGCAAGCCGCTAAGCTGAACCTCGCCAAGAGCGATCTCGAGGCCATCATGGAGCAGAACCGCAAGGAGCTGAATGTGAACCTCCCCAACTATTGCCAGTTGGCAGGTATCCGCGTCATCGACCAGGAGTTCGAGAAGACTCCCAAGAAGAGCATCAAGCGCTTCATGTACACCGACTACCCCATCTAAGAGTTAAGGAACCGAAGAAGTTAGAGGGAAGTTAGAAGAAGTTAGAGGAAGTTATAGGGACGATAGTATTCGCTTTTGTCAAGTATTCACGAAGCAGGACTGTCGTCCCTATAACTTCTTCTAACTTCCTTATTTACTTCCCTATAACTTCCCAAGGCGAATTACGGCATAGGCAAGATACCTTCGTAACGAACATCCCAAGTGCCATCGTGCGGGAATCCGGGAAGGGAGGTTGAACAACCATCATAGCCAGCACACATGAGCGCTACGGCTGTGAGGAGTCCACCATTGCCGGGCAGATAGCAACGTAGACGGCCATCCTGATAGTTATGGCCATTGGGAAGATAGGTGTTGGTGCGGCAATCACGCAGCAAGGCATCAAGAGCCAGCTCGGGTTCACCGCAACGAACAGCAGTCATAGCAGTGGTTGGGAAATCCCATCCCCACGTCTTATTCCAATTCCAATTGTCGAGCACCCATCGCAGGGTGCTCTTCATTGTTGTAAGGTCATACTGCGGGCTCTCGGGTAATACACCGCAGGCAGCCAACACTGCCATGTGGTCGGAAGCCAGTGCATGAGGTTGCTCAGAGCCCTTGGGCAACAGTGCATAGCTGGGGGAGTTCTCAGAGGCTGCATACAGGCCATCCTTGGCACAGAGCGGAGAGAGGGAGGCAAGAATCCTATCCCATTGCTCGTTACGAGCAACACCCTGACGTTCACGCCATTGCTGAGCCACACTGAATGCGAAATGCCAATAGGAAAGCTCGAAGGGAGGGTTGATGGTTTCGGACGCCTTGAGTGTTTCCTGAGCAGGGATGCACCCTTTGAGGAGATAGCGCTGGTGGATGGCATCGTAGGTGGTGAGTGAAGCCATGCAAGCAGCCGCCTGTTCAACAAGCGAGGCATACTGTCGCAGTACTTCTGCATCGCACAAGGTTGCAGAACCTGCTTTGTGGGTGGCACGATAGAGAAGTTCACAAAGATAGATGAGGTGCGGCTGTTGCCATACAAGGAAAGACCCCACATTGGAAGGTGCTTCGGCAGCAGAGGGATCGGTCATCTTCATCCATCTGGCACCATCAAGGTGCTGACGGGAGGCTATCTGCTGAGCCATAGGCAAAGCACGATGATACCAAGGCAAGGTGCGGGCAAGGAGTTCGGGATGCCCCCAAAGGGCGAAATGCGCCTCGTGCCACCACGTCATCTCAAGATGGAACTTACCAAACCATGAGTTATAGGTCAAACCCGTTTCCTGCGGAGGAGTGGAACCAGCACACTGTATGGCGGTGAGATATTGCGAAAGCACAACACGGCGCTCCAATTCGCGAGCCCGCGAATCGGTGCAATGCGAGAAATCAACAGCGCCGCCTTTCTGCCAATAATGCCGCCAATAGCGACGAGTATCACGAACTGACGAGGCATAGTCAACGCGTTCCTCAACAGGTTGGGTGGGACTGAATTCCACGGACATCGACCAACGATCGGACTGCGGTGTGAGGCATAGCGTATTACCCTGCTGGGTGGGTCGGGAGGCTCCCTGCCAAGTGAGACGGATATAGTAGCTTTGGTTGTCGAGCGTATGGCAGAAAGTGGCCGAATGGCCGTCCATGGCTACAAGCCGTACGTTGTGCGGATGGCTCTCACTCCAGTCGCAGGCATCATCGCTGTGCTTGCCCGTGGGATAAGGGAAGCGCAATTCCACGGAATGGCGTTTAGGATCTTCGATTTGTGCCACTACCCTATCGCGCTGCGGATGGCAAGTGGTGACGACGTGCATCGGTTTCCCGTTGCAACGATAATCGGACACCAAACGGCCATTCCACAGATCAAGCCATTGATGAATGTCGCTCAGGTCATCTGCTTCGATACCACGAAAGGCAACAATACCGAGGTGAAGGCGATGAGGATTGGCACGCAGATAGTCGGAGGCAGCCTTGCCGCGATCATCCTTCAGCTGGCACGAATACCACTCCTCTGCCCCACGTCCGAAGTCGTAGGGACGCAGCACTTCCTCCGCACGATAGTCGCCATCGTTGGGAAAACTATGCCAACCCCATTGCGCCATCGTGCCGAGTGGCACCCCACGGCTATAGAGCGCGTGAAACGTCTGCAGCCCCGTAACATCGCATGTAAAAGCAAACTCACCATTGCCTACGGACAAGGAGCCAAGCGTGTCAATGGAAGTAATGACAGGGCTGTTGCGCTCCACCAATGCCCGACGGTCAATCTTGGCCACAGCATTCAGGAAAAGGCACCACAGAAGCAGTAAGGAGGCTAAGCGTCTCTGAATAGATGCTATTGAGTTCATGGTATTAAAAGGATTATTTTTCCTCAAAGTTCGTAATTTTTATTCATAAAGCCACTATCATCGGCCTAAAATCTGCGTTTTTTCAGCACGAAAAGCCCATAATGTTTGGCAATTCCATATTTATTCGTAATTTTGCAGCATATTATGAATGAATACTTATATTAAATAGATACTATGAGAAAACTTGCATTACTGCTCCTGCCTCTGCCACTTGCAGCACAGGCAGCCAAGAAACCCAATATCATCTGGCTTATGGCCGATGACTTGGGATACGGCGACATTTCATGCTATGGTGCATCGAGGGTAAAGACACCTGCCATCGACAAGGTAGCCAAACAGGGACTGCGCTTTACCGACATGCATGCTTGTGCCAGCACCAGCACCCCAAGCCGATACAGTATCCTCACGGGCGAATACCCCTTCCTGCATCCCGGCACCGACGTGGCGGCTGGCAATGCGGGTACCATCATCAACCCTTCGCAGTACACGTTGGCTGACGCGATGAAGCAGGCAGGCTACCGCACGGGAGCCTTCGGCAAATGGCATCTGGGACTAGGCTCGAAGACGGGTGAGCAGGACTGGAACGGACAGTTGGACGTGGCGCTTGACAGCCTCGGTTTCGACTACAGCTACATCATGGCCGCTACGGCCGACCGTGTGCCTTGCGTATTCATCGAACAGGGACACATCGCCAACTACGACCCCTCGGCTCCCGTGGAGGTGAGCTATCGCAAGAACTTTGAGGGTGAGCCCACCGGTGCCTCGCATCCCGAACTGCTGACAAAGCTTCGTCCAAGCCATGGGCACGACATGAGCATCGTCAACGGCATCAGCCGAATCGGCTTCATGAAAGGTGGTGGCAAGGCACTGTGGCGCGACGAGGACATTGCCGACAGCATCTCAGCACATGCCGTACGCTTCATCGAGGAGAATAAGGACACGCCCTTCTTCATGTATCTCTGCACCAACGACATACACGTGCCACGCATGCCTCACGAGCGCTTCCGCGGCAAGAGTCCCATGGGACTGCGTGGCGAGGCCATCCTCTCGCTCGACGAAACGGTGGGCATCATCACCCAGAAGTTGGAGGAACTGGGACTGAGCAAGAACACGCTGATCATCATCACGAGCGACAACGGCCCTGTGCTGGACGATGGATATGACGACAAGGCAGAAGAGCTGGCAGGTACACACAAGCCTGGAGGCCCCTTCCGTGGTGGAAAATACAGTGCCTTTGAGGCGGGTAGCGTGGTGCCCTTCATCGTAAGTTGGCCTGGCCACGTCAAGAAGGGTGAGAGCAAGGCTTTGGTGAGCCAGATTGACGCTGTTGCCACGCTGGCCAAGATTGCAGGTGCGAAGCTTCCTGATGGTGCAGCCCCCAACAGTATGGATATGAGCAAAACATGGCTTGGAAAGTCTAAGGAGTCTCGTCCTTACGCTGTGAAGATGGCTGCCAACCACGCTCTGGTGCTGCGCAAGGATAACTGGAAATACATTGAGCCCTGCAACGGAGGCCCGATGATTTCCTTTGGCCCTAAGATAGAATCAGGCTACCTCAATTCTCCCCAGCTCTACCGCATCGACAACTCTGCCTACGAAGCAGACAACGTGGCTTCACTAAACGTGCAGATTGTGAAGGAATGCCAAACCATCATCGATGGGTTGAGAAAGAAGAAGTAAATCAGGGGGGCAGACCGGACGGCTGCTCCCCTCGCCCACTCCGCACGGGGACTTTTGCCGACGTGCAAAATGTACGGCCGCAATACAGGCTGTGATCATGTTTTTTTGTGTGTCAATACGAGAGCCTCTCATTATGCTCATAATAAATCAAGGCGGCCTGAAAAGGCCGCCTTGATCGAAATGGTTGGGAAATAGCAGTTATTATTGCAGCTACGATGATCACTCGTAGAATCCGCTGATGTCGGAGATCTTAACCTCCTTGACGGTTCCGAGGGAATTGACAGCATTCATGTCAATGAGTGAACGGTCAGCTATGACACTGTAAGTGTAAGTGCGGTTCTTGACATGCTCCTTCTGGAACTTCACCACGTCAGCCAAGGTCATAGACTGCACGGCGTCATAGACGGTCTTGTTGGTGTCGTAGTCGATGGCGTGATCACGTGCATCAATGTAGTCCATGATAACAGCATCGCGCACGGTACGCTGGGTGCGCAGACGAGTGAGCAGCGACTGCTTTGCAATATCGAAAGCAGCTTCGGACTCGGGCATCTCCTCAATGATAGTGGCATATACGGTGTTGCAGTCATTGAACTTATCGACCTGCGTCTTGGCAAAGTTTATGAAGCAGTAGGGATCGTCAGCATAGCTGGGTCTCTGGAAACGGCTTGAGCATTGGTAAGCCAGACCACGACGCTCACGGATCTCCTGGAAGACGACGGTGTTCATACCACCACCAAAGTACTCATTGTAGAGGACGCGCGAAGGCTCAATGGCAGGATCGAACGTCTTGTCGAAGGTGGTGACAGAGGCGATGATGGCATTGGGAGCCGTGTAGTGAGCCAGGTAAACCGTATTCTCGGGTGTGGGCAGTACGTAGAACTTCTTGTTGGCAGGTACGGCAGCGAGCTTGTCGCCGGTCTTATGCTCAGTGTTGACGAGGGCAATGACGTCGTTGATGTCAGCCTTACCATAATAGGTAACACTATGCTGCAAGTGACTGAGCTGCTTCACCTTGTCTACGAGCTGCTGTGCATCGAGTGCCATGATCTCGTTGTTGGTAAGCGTGTTCTGCTTCACGAACTCTTCACCGTAGTTTGCATAGGTGCGCAGCAACTGGCCACAGTAGTCCATCTCGCTCAGGTTCACCTCACGGCTCTGCAACATGGCCATCTTCACACTGGCAAGTGCCTCGTCGTCAGCCTTGAGGTTAGCCAGCACTTTCTCCATCAACTGGATGGCCTCCACCTTATTCTCCTCAAGACCTGAAAGCGTAAGATAGGTGCGGTTTTGGCTGCAACTTGCGTGGAAGCTGCATCCAAGGCTATAGAACATCATCTTGATCTCCTCGGCTGTGAGCGAGTCGGTGCCAAGGTAGTCGATGAAGCTGATGGCAGACTCCAGTTCGCGGTCGGCATTGCTACCCATCTCATAGATATACGAGAGCTGGAAGAGACCGTTCAGGTCATTCTTCTTGCAGATGACCTCGATGTCCTTGTCTGCCTTGCCAAAGGTGAGTTCCTTCTTGTAATCGAGGAAGACGGGTTCAATGTCCTTCACCTTAGTCTGCTGCACCTCGCTGAGGAATGTGCTCACTGAGTCGCGGTTCATGATGACGGGATTGATCTCAGGCTTTTCGATCTGAACAATGCTGGTATCCACGCCCTGACGCTTGTTCACTACGGCATAGTTATCCTTGCCAAGATATTTGTTGGCCACGCGCACGATATCCTCCTTCGTCAGAGCCTCGGTCTTCTTTACCTCATCGACTACCTGCTGCCAGCTCTTGCCCTCAATGAAGGAATTCACGTAGGCCATGGCACGATCTTCATTATCCTCGAGCAGTTTCTCCTTACTCAGCTTGTAGTCGGTGATGGCTGAAGCAAGCAGACGGTCATCGAACTGGCCAGCCTTGAGTTTCTCCACCTCGTCGAGCAGCAACTGGCGTGCCTCGTCAAGTGACTGACCAGGCATGGGGTAAGCCATGAGAATGAACTCAGAGCCCTGCTCACGGGTATAGTTGAAGCAGCCTGATGCCATAACCTTCTGACGCTGGTTGAGGTCGAGGTCAAGAAGACCGGCACCACCGTTGTTGGACAGCATGGTGCTGATCATATCCATAGCAATGTTGTCATCATCGCTGGCTGCAGGTGTGCGCCATGCCACCCACACTTGCTCTGCCTCCTTGCCAATGACCTCCTGGATGATGGGAGCCGTGATGGGGGTAGCCTCCTTGAGTTCCTTGCGCACAATGGAGTCGTTGGGCTGCCATTCGCCGAAATACTTCTTGATGGCATCTACAGCTTCATCGGGATTGAAATCACCCGAGAGACAGATGGCCACGTTATTGGGGCGATAGAAGTTGTTGAAGTACTTGCGGATGTTAATGATGGAGGGATTCTTGAGGTGTTCCTGCTCACCAATGACAGTCTGCGTACCGTAAGGATGATGGGGATAGAGCGACTTACCAATGGCCTGGAGTATTTTATTCTGGTCGTTGGACATGCCGATGTTCTTCTCCTCGTATACGGCTTCCAACTCGGTGTGGAAGAGTCGGATAACCATGTTCTGGAAACGATCACCCTGAATCTTTGCCCAATTGTCGAGCTGGTTAGAAGGGATGTCCTCAGTGTAGCAAGTCACATCCTCGCTCGTGAAGGCGTTAGTGCCATCAGCACCGATGGCAGCCATCAGCTTGTCGTACTCGTTGGGGATGGCATAGCGTGATGCCTCATAGCTCACGGAGTCAATCTGATGGTAGATGGCCTTGCGCTCAGCGGCATCGGTCGTCTGATTGTAGACCTCATAGAGCGAGTCAATCTTCTGCAGTTGCACCTGCTCAAGTTCGTAGTTCCAGGTACCGAAATGGTTGGTTCCTTTGAACATCAGGTGTTCCAGGTAGTGAGCCAGACCCGTATTCTCAGCGGGATCGTCCTTTCCACCGGCATGCACAGCGATGTAGGTTTGAATACGTGGTTGCTCCTTGTTAACGGTCATGTAGATTTTCAGACCATTCTCAAGCGTGTAGATCTGGGTGTTCATGGGGTCACCCTCTACCGTCTCATAGTCATACTTGCTCTTACCGCAACTGGCCATGATGACAAGGCCAGCTGCCAACAAAGCAAATCTTTTCAGCTTTCTCATTGTTTATATTATTAAGATTATTATTGTGTTAAACTACCACTCCACTTCGATAACGGCAGGGAAGAGACGCAGGGGATCGCCGAAGAGACGGCAACTCTGTTCCAGCGTCTCACGCAACAGTTGAGGCTTTTGGCTACTCATATGCTTTCCATTGACGAAAAGACTGACAGGTTTGGAGAGGTTAGCCATCTGCTCGCTGAGGTAGATGCGCACCTTGCCATGCTCAGCCTTGGTGTAGCGACGCGTATTGTTAAGTTCGATGCCGTACTGAGGGTCGCGCTCGGTGATGATGTACTCCACATCCTTTACTTCCAAACGTATGGTATTGTCAACAACCGTAAACTCGTAGTCGCAACGCTCCTTGCAATGCTCCTCTAAAACCTCAAGATTGTAGAAACAATTACGCTTCTGCCCATCCATCTCGTAATTCTCCCAACGGAAGTGCTTGGGTTGCGCATTACGACGATGCGTCATCATCCATGGCGTAGACACACCGTAGGTAATATGGTGGCCTTTATCTTTCTCAAGATAGACGCGATGCACGTATTCACCAGGAGTCATGCGCTCAAGGCTATCCAAGCGATGCTTGGTGCGAGCAGTGAGAAGGTTACGGTAGAACATGACATCCTGCTCACCGGTGACAAGGCTGAAGGCCGTCTGGCACAAATTCTCTGCCGGAGCATTGCGCAGGGGTTCGCCTCCAGCCATAGGTGCTGCCGCAGCAAGGTAGTCGGCATAGAAGGATGCCAGGCGCTGCGAACCATAACCGCCCTCAGAGATTCCAAACAGATAAAGACGCGCAGGATCGACGGCAGGATTGGCAAGGAGTTGCTGCAACAAGTGTCCCCATGCCCACTGCTTGCTCTGCTGCCACCAACGGTAGTACTTGCCTTCATTAGGTATCTGCGGAATGACATACAGCGAGGGACTGTCCTCGAAATCCATGGCAAGCTTGTGGCCTGTAAACCATTCTATCATACGAGGACCAGAGCCATGCAGGTACACGAAGGCTGGATAACCGGCATCTGGTTTATCGCCCTTCACGCCTGAGTAGAAGTTCATAGTGGCACTCGGTTCCAACTCCTCCGGCAACTGCCAACTCATCGTGCTTTCTTCACTGAGCGCAGCCATTGAGATGCGCGGAAGTGTATCTTTGGCGGCCAATTCCTCACACCATGCCTTCCATACTATTTCACGGTATTCAGGAAGTTTAGATAGGGACAATTTCTTGGCCGGCTTGGCCAACATAATGCCGCCATGTATGAGAAGAAACGAGATTAGTAGCAGATAACTTTTTTTCATTTTTTATTTGGAGATAAAAGATTCACACATAGAGACAGAAGCATCAGTGCGAGGCCAGAGAGCACTGTGCCCGTCCAGCCAAAGAGGGTCCACATCGTGCCGGCAAGGAACGTGCCAAGTGAACCTCCAACAAAGTAGATAGTCATGTAGATAGTATTCATACGGCTGGAGGCAGAGACCTCGAGTCGCAGCGTTGCACTTTGGTTGGAGAGCTGTATGCACTGCATGCCAATGTCGATGAGCACGATGCCAGCGATGAGACCCGCATAGCTATCCTGCAGGAAATACATGATAACCCATGACACGATGATGAGACACTGCCCTATCCCATTGATGCGCTCCACGCCATAGCGAGGCACATAACGCCCCACGTTGGATGCAGTCAGGGCACCAGCCACGCCACAGAGTCCCAATAATCCTACCACGTCGCTACCTTCAAAGAAGGGCGCTTCCTTGATGCGGAAAGCCAGACATCCCCACATGCCCAGCAGCGAGCCGAAGGCAAAAGCCGAGCGAATGCTGTAGCGGAGGCTCAACGGATGGCGACGTGCCAACTGCAGGATGGAACGAAGGAGTTGGGTAAAACGTCCGTGGAAGGTGGGTGAGACGTATGGAAAAGCCTTGAAGAGGATCAAGGCAGAAAGGGCAATGATTGAAGCAGCGATGACGTACATCGTGCGCCAACCGAACATGTGGCCCACATAGCCACTCACTACGCGGGATGCCAGAATGCCGATGAGCAAACCTGAGAGCACAAGTCCCACTTTGCGGGCTTTCTCTTCTGGCCGCGAGAATTGCGAGACAAAGGGGATGAACACCTGCGGCGCAACAGAACACACACCGGTGACGAAGGATGCTGCCAACAACATCGGAGCATTACATGACACAGAGAGGGTGAGCAGCGAACCAATGAGCACGCCAAAGCAGGTGAGTATCGTAGTGCGCCGGTTGTAAAGATCGCCCATAGGCAGAATGAAGAGCAAGCCAACGGCATAGCCGACTTGCGTGGAAACGGGCATTAAGTTAACCTGAAACTCAGTCAGTCCGACATCCTCGCGTATCAAGTTGAGCAAAGGCTGACAATAGTAGAGGTTGGCGACAGAGATGCCAGCCATCACTGACAACATTGCCACCAACCATGTTGCTATGCCTTCGTTTTGCTTCAGCATAATTTGCTATTTTCGTTTTTGTTCCAGCACCAATCAATATCCTTCATGCTGTGATGCGGCATATTCGTGGAAGAGTTCAAGACACTTCTCACGGTCTAAGGGAATGAGGAAATCCTGCAGTTTGTCGCGACCACCAAAGATCTTGTCGAACTTGTCATCACGGAAGCCGATAAGTCCGTTGTCCTCAATCGTACAACCGTAATACACCTTATCGATATTAGCCCAGAGACATGCGCAGAGGCACATGTGACAGGGTTCGCCTGTGGTGTAGAGCTCGCAACCCGAGAGATCGAACGTACCAAGGTTGCGGCCTGCATCGCGAATGGCCATACACTCACCATGAGCCGTGGCATCATGGTCGCGCAGCACACAGTTGTGACCACGTCCTACCACCTCGCCATCCTTCACGATGACGGTACCAAAAGGACCACCATGCTGCTGACGAATGCCCTGACGAGCTTCGTCGATGGCCATCTGCATGAATTTTCCTACTTCTTCCATCTTTTCTCCAATTGTTTTATGAAATATCCACCTACTACGCTGCGTGCCTGGAATGCCGTCTGCTTACCGTCGGTGGTCCATACCCAGTCGCTCATAGGGATGCGCGAACTTGTCTCGTCGACCTGACAGTAGATGGGCGAAATGAGTTCCTCGAAGTCCTGCTGTGAATCTGCCAATGTGGCGGTCCAGCACACCCAGTCGGTCTTTGTATACTCTTTACGACTGTCGAGAGGCAAGCCGTAGCGATTCTGATGCTCAAGATAGTAGGCAATCTCCGTCTTTGCAATCTTCTCCGGGAAGATATTCCAGCCGAAGAGTTTGTCCCAAACGAGATTATACTTCTGGCTCCATGTTCCGGGACGGTCATAGCAGAGGCGGTAGTGATCGCCTTCATTGGCCATCTGCTCCCACCTCATAGCCATCTCGCGTGCTATTGCCATGTACTTCTTCTCCACCTTGGCATTGCCCTGCAAACCTGCCATGTAGCCGTAGGCAGCAAGTCCCAGGATGGCTTTGATAGAGAGGTTGGTGTTGTGGGCAAAACGTCCAGCAAAGTCGTCCGTACAGAGCTGATCCTCAGGATCGAGGCCATATCTCTCCAGATACTTCACCCATGTTGTCATCGATTTCCAATGCTTCTTGGCATAATCGGAATTACCACGCGACTTGCAGACGGCAGCTGCCATGAGGAGCATATTGCCACCCTCCTCCACAGGCATGTCACCGCCATAGGTCTGACCGTTGCTGATGGGATAAGTACCCGTGTCGTGAGCAGGGAAGTCCTTCGTCCAACCCTTGTGCTCAGAGTAGTCGAAGATATGGTTCATGAGACCTTCTGCCAATACATCATTATATACAAGGAAGAGGGGAACTGAGGGGTAAGATACATCTACCGTACCGATACTTCCATTCGAGAAGTTCTCCTTCGAGAGCCACAGAACCTCGTCCGAGGGACTTAGCACGAGTTTGTGTGCAGAAATGGTCTGACGATAAGCCAAGGCACAGAGTTCTGCATACTCACGGCCACCGGCTGCCTCGGTCTCTGCCATCAGCTGCTCATCGAACTGCTGACAACGCTTCATCAAGGCATCGTGCTGCTGGGCAGCCAACTCGAACTGGTGCTCAATGGTCTCCTTACCACTGCGGTTCCAGTAGGCGTGGAGATTGGTCTCGAAATACTGAATAGAGTAAATGTCGTCATAACCCAGCATGGCGTAGCCCTTGAGTTGCTTGCCCTTACCCAGATCCTGCTTCATAAGCAGCATACCATTGCGTACAGAAGCTTGCGTATTGGCTGAGTTACCGCCAAGGTAGAAATAGCCCCAATCGATGCGAATGTCGTCGCCCTTACGAGCCAGGACGTTCTGCTGCTTGTTGCCTTGCTTAAGGAGCGTAAGTCCTTTAGCCTTCACAACCGACTGCTCTACAGACTGATACTTGCTGTCGACACACCATTCGGGGCCTGCCTCAAGCACCACTTGTACGTCGTGCGACTTGCCGTCGCGACTTGTCACCTCGTAGTTAATATAGTTCACAGGACGAGAGACCAATTCCAAGTCATCCATCAGCAAGGGCGCACAGAAGGTCAGATCGAGCTGTACTACACCGCAATTAAAGGTATAGTGTGTCTGTGTCGCCTGCACGTCAACGCTCTTCTGCGTAGCCACACGGGCGTAAGTTCCGTCGAGGCTCTCCACTTCGAGCGAGAAGTCAAGAAAAGCACCATGATGGCGGTTCAGGCAAGTGGCAGCGATTACGTTACGGCCAGGCTTAAGCGAAGCTAAGGCCTCACCCTCGAGGACAAGGCGCTGATGCATACGATAGCTATCGCCCGTGTCCACCACACGGATGCCATTGACATAGAAAACGGCATCATCGTCGTGTGAGTATTCAAGAATCACACGCTTACCCTTTACATCCTCACTGAGCGTAACTGTGCGACGCAACCAAATATGTTCGGTGTCCCACTCGCTATGCTTCTGCGGATAGTCGTAGTTGCCAAAAGCACCACTACCCGACTTCCATTTCGAATCGTCAAACTCAGGTTTTTCCCATCCTCTTTCAGGACGATCGAAGGTGTAGCGGCAAGGCCATGCACCAGCCTCAGTAGGAGCGGCCAGCATCTCTATCTTAGGATTCTCCTTGCCCATAAATCGGTATGCCTTGCCATCCACGATGATGGCTCCCATCAAGGGGAAGTCGCGGCCTGTCCAATGACGCACATTGTCGTCGTAAAGTCGATCGTTGAATGCCCATCCACTCGTATAGGGGTCGATGGTGATGAGTGGATAAGCCGAAGGGCGCAGCGCATTCTTGGTTGCACCCATGATGCTGCAGGCAAAGGCTGCCCAAAGCACCAATACACACATGATAGATTTTTTCATAAAATGATGTTTCATAATATTATAGTTAGTTTTCTAATCTCAACAAAAGCATTAAAAGCATTACAAAGAGGTATGGTCATGGTCTTTTAACGAAAAAAGAGAACCAAGCTTGCGGCTCGGTTCTCCTTCGTACGCCCTCAGGGGCTCGAACCCTGGACCCATTGATTAAGAGTCAATTGCTCTACCAACTGAGCTAAGGACGCGTGTGAGAGATTATTTTTGTTCTTTTGTACGCCCTCAGGGGCTCGAACCCTGGACCCATTGATTAAGAGTCAATTGCTCTACCAACTGAGCTAAGGACGCGTAATCTCTCGTTTGCGGGTGCAAAGGTACGGCATTTTTCCGAAACCGCCAAATTTTTCTCGCCTTTTTTTGAAAAAAAGTTATTATGTAGTAAGATTGTAGAGCAAAGAGGGTGTCTTCCGACGTAAAACGTCCATTTTGAAATCCACACCGTCAATGATGCCATAACCGCGAAGAATGGAGCTGACTGTCTTTCTTGCGAGCTCAGGATGGTTGTTCTCCTCACTCAGATGGCACAGCCACACGTGCTTTAGTTTCTCCGTGGCATGTTCTGCCAACAGTTTACCGCATTCCTTGTTGCTGAGGTGACCACGCCCACTGCGTATCCTCCCTTTCAGGTAGGCAGGATAGGGACCACGCGCCAGCATCTCCTCGTCGTGATTACTCTCAAGCACGAGGTAGTTGGCCTCACCCACCTTCTCACAAATCTCCTCGGTGACATGGCCTGCATCAGTAATCAGGCAGAATGTTACTCCCTCTGCCTCCACACGATAGCCCACACAGTCGCTGCTGTCATGGGGCACCTCGAAGGCTGTCACGGCAAACTCACCCAAACGGATGGTTTCACCTTTATTTATATAACGTACGTGCTTCTCTGTCAATTTACTTGTCACGCAATAATTGCGATTAATACCGAGATGCACTTCTGGGGTGGTAAAAATGGGAATGTCGAGGTCATTCGCCAGATTTCCAACGGCCTTGATATGATCTGCATGGTCATGAGTCACGAACACAGCATCGATACAGTCCACGTCAACCCCATTGGGTTTTAGTGCGTTACGCATGGTTCGCATGTTCAATCCCGCATCTATCAGAATGCTTGTATTGCCGGTCGTCAGAAAATAGCTATTTCCACTACTCCCACTTCCCAAACATAGGAATTTAATCATGGCATGAACAATTTTGGACAAAGTTAATACTTTTTTCGCACTTTTCCAAAGAATTTTAGCACTTTTAACGATATAAGCGCCAACAAATCAGAATGGGAGGCCGACAGCGAAATGGAAAGAGAAGTCTCTTCCGAAGTTAGGATGGATAATGGGATAATGGCGTCGGACATCATCGTAAGCAGGATTGATGGCCTTCATACCACCATCGAGACGCAACACAAAATAGTCGAAATTAAGACGGAAACCGATGCCGTATGCCACGGCTATCTGACGCCAACAGGTGTCAAACCCGAACTGTCCGCCAGGCTGCTCCTCATAGTCGCGCAGCGTCCACACGTTGCCGGCATCGATAAAGGCAGCACCATCGATTTTCCAGAAAAGATGGGTGCGATACTCCACATTCATATCCAGCTTCATGTCGCCCGTCTGGTTGATGAAGTCAATACGTCCGTCAGAGCCCTTGAACCTTCCAGGACCTAATTCGCGTACCGACCATCCTCTAACGCTATTGGCACCACCCGAGAAGTAGCGCTTCTCGTAAGGAAGTATCTTACTGTTACCATAAGGCATGGCCACACCCAAGCCGAAATGGATGGCCAGAGAGTTACGGTCATTGATCTTAAAACTCTTGGCAAAGTCGAAGTCCACCTTGGCATATTGAGCGTATGCTATGTTGAAGACTTTATAGTTTCCATCCTCGTTTCGGGCCGCATGGGTAAGCGACGAGATGCCTTGCAGCAGATTGCCTGCCGTCTCCATACTGAAACGTACACTATAGGCATTGGTACCATAGGTGGAAGTCACGCCACTGACCATAGTGGAATAGGTGAACGCGTAGCCGAGTTTCATGATGAAGAGGTTCTCGTAATTGTAACGCAGAATGGCATTGCGCGAAGAGGGATCGTCGAGATAGTCCTTCTTGAAAGTAGCAGAGATCCATGGCATGTAGACGTAGTTAAGGTCGATGAGGTCAATGCGGTTGTGCACCTTTCTGTTACGGCCTATCCACCTGTAGCGCCACGTTCCGGAAACCACCCTGCGATGGAACTCCGGACGGTCCTGACTGTCGTACATCAGCGACACCTCACTCGTTGCTTTCGAGGAGCGACGGAAGTCACGCGAGAGGAAGGGGAAGATGAAGTCGGGGAACTTCAGCGTAGCCTCTGCACTGTACTCCAAGTAATTCTGGTCGTCATATCCGTCCAGTCCCTTGATGGCCTCAAATGCGCCACGCAACTTGATGCCAAACACCTCACTGCCGTGGAAGAGATTCCTGTTCTGATAGGACACGGCCACCGCCGCACCAAGGTCACCTGCCGAGTTCGTACCCTCCAACTCAGCATTGATAGTGTTGGGCTTGTTGGTAGTGATGCTGATGGTGGAGTTTAGCAACGTGCTGTCTTCAGCGTCGGGCTGAAATTGAATACTCGATCCTAAGACAGCCTCCAATCCACCCATCGCACTATAGGTGTTCTGCACAGCCTGTTCGCTGTAGAGGTCACCCTCCACCAGATGGTTCACCCTATTGAGCACGCTCTTACGTATAGAGGAATTACTGTTTGAAAAGTCATACCCCACCTTGCCTATCCTATACTGCAGGTGTGGCGAAGGCGCTTTGTCGACAGCACGGTAAGGGTCAACAATCAGTCGCAGCCATGCCTGGAGAGGCACTTCTGTGGTATCCGCTTCGTATCGGATGTACTCGCGGTTAAATCGATAATATCCACTGTTGACTATCAGATTGTTCAGGCGCGAGCGTTCCGCATCCAGCACGTTCAGGTCGTAAGGCATGCCCATGGAGAGCAGCGATTTCTCCTCAGAGGCACGTAGCAACGAGTCAAGCCCGCCATCGCGATAGTCGTGCTCCAGCAGTCCTACCGTATACCTCTCCTTCGGATCAATCCTATACTTCACGTCCACCTTATGCTTGCGGTAACGATGTTCCACGTTCACCTCGGCGCCCAGATAGCCAAGGTTTCTCACGGCCGACTGGATGTCCGTCCGGCAACGCTCAGTCAACACAGAATCCTCAATGACCGGGGCTTCTCCCACCCTCCACAGGAAGCGGTTAATACGTTTCGTGCTGTCGGTAGAGGAAAGCACGTAAGGCAACAAGGGCACCTTGAAGAGGTTAAACCATTTGCTGTTGGGATGCTGCCTCACATAGCCTTGGAAGGCTGCCGTCTTAAGTGATGCACTGTCACACGTAATGCTGACCTTGTCCAGCATGTACTCTCCCTCCGGGATGAAACGCGACACGGTACATGAGCCTAACACCACGCACAAGAGCAGTGCTAAACACAGCATTTTATATCGAACGGCTAAAATCACGAGACAAAGATAGCAATTTATTCGCAAAAAAACTGTATTTTTGCAGAAAATTTAATTTAAAGTAGGTAGTTTGTCATGCTCAGCAAGAATAAAATCAAGTTGATCCATTCGCTCGAAAAGAAGAAATACAGAACAGAAGAAGGGCTCTTCGTGGCAGAAGGACCGAAGATGATGGAAGAACTCCTTGCCGTGTGGCAACCCGTCTACGTGGCTGCCACCGAGGAATGGATGATGAATAATGGAGAGACGCTGCGTCTCTCTGGAAAAGACGCTGCGTCTTTTTCAAAAACATGCGACGTGATCAGCCAGGAGGAACTTGAGAGGGCAAGTCTGCTGCGTTCGCCTCAGCAAGTGATAGGCCTCTTCCGAATTCCCACCGAGACAGTCTCGCTCCCCGACATTGCTGCCAAGGAACTCTGCCTGGCTCTCGACGGGGTGCAGGATCCAGGCAACATAGGCACCATCGTTCGTCTGGCCGACTGGTTTGGCATCAAGCACGTATTCTGTTCCCCCGACACGGCTGACATCTTCTCGCCCAAGGCCGTACAGGCCACCATGGGAGCCATTGCGCGCGTACGTGTACATTATATAGATTTAGCAAGCGAGCTGAAAGCATGCAAGGCACCCATCTATGGCACCCATCTCGACGGAGAGGACATCTATAAAAAGACCCTCACTGCGCATGGTGTCATCATCATGGGCAATGAGGGTAAAGGTGTATCGCGCGAAGTGTCCGAACTCGTCAACAGCAGACTTTTCATTCCTCCCTACCCTGCCGAACGCGACAAGGTGGAAAGTCTCAACGTGGCCATTGCCACTGCCATCGTCTGCGCCGAGTTTCGCAGAAGGGCTTAGTGCAAGTTGAAAAAGGCTAATCCTCCTCAACGTTCAGTCCGCCCAGTTCCTCGTCATCCTCGTCGTTGCTCTTGGCAGCCTCGGCAGAGTATGAACTGTAGAAGGTCTCGTCCTCGGTCACGTCACCATCCATCTCGGGATCATCACTCAAGGATGCATCATCATCGATGGGAGTAGAAATCAGGTTGCCGTCCTCGTCATAGCGTGAGTCGCTCTGGAAGCGCAGCTTCGCTACGGGATCCTTCTTCTTGGCAAAGATTGCCTCTGTCCAGTTTCCCTTAGGCACTTCCAGTACCTCAAAACCTGCATTGATCTTCTTCTCGTACGTACCGCCGGGGCTATGCAGGCGACTCGTAGGCAGCGTCGTGGTGCTCACCTCGAAACCGCTCTCGATGATGTCCTTCACCGACAGTTGGATGCTGTCCCATCCGCCTCCGAAATTGCGGTCAATCAATTCCAGCAACAAGGCTGCCGAGATGTGCTTGATGTTTTCGTAGCTCAGGTCAGTGATACGCTTGATTTCCTTCCTGCGGATAGCAACTGATCCACGCTTGGCATCCACATGCGAGAAAGTAGCCCAATTACCATTCTCATACTTCGCCTGTTCACGCGCATCATTAGGATTGTAGTGTACAACCTCGAAGCACAGACGAATGGTGTTCAATATTTTGTCTTCACAATTGCGGAAGTCCTCTTCCTGCTTGTCATTCTCCCACAACTCTGCAATTTCAAGGGCCTCAATGCCCCACACATTATTAGAATTCAGATCAAGAACAGACTCTAACTTGGGTTCCATCATAACTATATTTTTTTTATTTTGTGCGCAAAGGTACGAAGAAGAATAGTATTTTCCAAATATAACGCCACATTTTTCAGCACTTTTCATTTCTTCTTTGGACAAAATTTCATACCTTTGCAGAAAAAAGTAACATGAAGTTGTATCCCTGTGCCAAGATCAACCTTGGACTTTACGTCATAGAGAAAAGACCTGACGGCTACCATAACATAGAAACCGTGTTCTATCCCATCCCCCTCACTGACACACTCAGCATCAATGAGGACGATGAGGACAAACTGCTGCTCAGCGGCATCCCAGTGGCAGGCAATGCGTCCGACAACCTTGTCATGCGCGTGCTCAGGCAGACTCGCCAGGACTTCCACATCCCTCCCCTCTGTATCAGCCTTGAGAAGAACATTCCCTCGGGAGCCGGACTTGGAGGTGGCTCAAGTGATGCGGCTAGCATGATGCACCTGCTCAACACGAACTTCCACCTTGGCCTGACAGACGAAGAGATGGAAAGACGCGTATCACGACTTGGCGCCGATTGTGCCTTCTTCATCAAGCAGCAGCCTACTTTGGCCCGAGGCATAGGCAACGAGTTCTCTCCCGTCACGGTCGACCTCTGCGGCTGGTACATAGCCCTCATCAAGCCCGAGGAATTTGTCTCTACGCGCGAAGCATACTCCATGATTAAGCCTGCGGCACCTAAGTTCCCCCTGACGGAAGCCATCGCAAAGCCTGTAGGGCAATGGAGAGACGTACTCTTCAACGACTTCGAAGACAGCGTCTTCCCACAGCATCCAGTCATCAGCGAGATCAAGCACCGTCTTTACCAATTAGGTGCATCCTACGCCTGCATGTCGGGCTCAGGAAGCAGTGTCTTCGGTCTCTTCCGCAACGATCCGTCAGCGTATCGCGAGCTCTTCTCCCCCCATTTCTTCTACAGCCATTCCCTTTAATAGGGATTTTCCCCAACCCAGATAGGCATTTTCCCTTTCCACATCCGAAATAAAGGCCTACCTTTGCACCAGACAAACAAAAAAACCACAAAAGATATGAAACGTTACATCTTAATCCTTATCGCAGTTTTGGCAACCACCATTGGTGCAAAAGCCATGAGTTATGAAACAGCAAGAGAGGAGGCTCTCTATCTCACCGACAAGATGGCCTATGAGTTGAACCTCAACGACCAGCAGTACGAATATGCGTATGAGATCAACCTCGACTATCTCATGGGGCTGACTACAGCCGACGATGTCTACGGCAATTACCTGAACTATCGTAATGCCGACATCCGAGCCATCCTCTACGATTGGCAGTGGTCACTCTTCATCGCAGCCGACTACTTCTATCATCCCGTTTATTGGCGTCACGGCAGCTGGTACTTCCCCATCTACGGTTACTACAACCACGGTCATTATTACTACTCATGCCCCAGCTTCTACTACAGCTATCGTGGCGGTCACTGCAGAGACCACTACCGTTCAGGCTGGTATTCAGGACGTCGTCCTCACTGGAATGGCGGTTTCAGAGGTCACGACATGGGACATCACAGTGGACATGGCATAAGCGCCGGTAGAGGTGGCCACATCAATGGCGGTACACGTGGTGGCTACAATGGTGGCTCAAGAGGAGGCTACAATGGTGGCACACGAGGTGGCAACAATGGCGGCTCACGAGGTGGCAACGGCTACAGCATCGGCAATCGTGGTTCACGCAATGACAACATGGGCTCACGTAACGACAACATGGGTGGCTCACGCAACGACAACATGGGCGGCTATTCAGGCAGCACTTCACGCGGTGGTAGCAGCCACAGCGGTGGCAACTACGGAGGCAGCACCTCTCGCGGTGGTAGCAGCAGTGGCAGCAACTATGGAGGCAGCACCTCACGCGGTGGTAGCAGCAGCGGCAGCAACTATGGAGGCAGCACCTCTCGCGGTGGCAGCAGCTTCAGTGGAGGAAGTTCACGCGGCGGTAGCAGCTTCAGTGGAGGTAGTTCACGCGGCGGTGGCTTCAGTGGAGGTAGTTCACGCGGTGGTGGCTTCAGTGGAGGCGGCTCACGCGGAGGTGGCTTCAGCGGAGGCGGCTCTCATAGCGGTGGCTCACATGGTGGCGGTCGTGGTGGTCGCTAAATAAAGAAAAATTCACCCTTATTATTGCATACAATTAGCCCAGTCAACGAAGTGATTTCGCAGGCTGGGCGTTTTCTTTTTCTTCTTTTACGTACGCGCGCGCATGCGCGCGCATTTCCTAGGAAATTTAAAAAAGCCTCCACCCTCCACAATCTTTGTTATAGGCTATCATTCAGTGCATTATATGTGTGGAGGCTACTTTCAAGCCTCCACGTTTTTGGCGTCTTAGGGCATATTTTCTGCAATTTTTGTGCAAAGCATACTCATTTCCCTGTCATAAAATGTTATTTTTTCCATACTTCAAATCTTGTTTCTCCATGCTTCAATTTCCATTTTCCTTCGCATGAATTCTCTACGCCACGCCCGAGACGTTTGTACGCCACGCCCGTGACGTATATACGCCACGCTCGACACGCTTCTACGCCACGGCCGTGGCGTAGAGAATACTCCTCCCATAGCGCTTTTATTATCAATACAGTAATGCTGATTTGCACACTTTAGAAATAAAAAGAGGTTTATCCGATATTTGGAGTGATTCTTGTTGTTAGATTGTTCTGGTCGATTCTTGTAAGCGATTGCAAGCACGCAGTGCGCCTCAAATACATTCCTTTAATCGCGTCTTGTGCTAATTGTTCGAATAGATTTTCATTTCGTCAACAATCCTTTGTGCAATCAGCGTACAAGAATTTCGCACAAGATCATCTCAATGGCTTTAATCTTAGGCGCTTCGCTTGCAATCGATTAGAACAATCTTATTGAACAAGGTTCGCAGAAGTACTGCTCAGAACATTGTGCCGAAGCAGCAAAGGCTCAGCGCAAGAAGAAGCAACAGGAGTTCATCAAGGCAGTCGAGCCTGTCATCGACATCGCAAGCCAGGAGTATCTTACCTTTTCCAAGGCAGCCATCCTCATGGGATGCACTCGCCAGTATGTTTACAAGTTGGTGAACGAGGGAAAACTCACGGCTTCACGCATCAGCAGCCGTATGGCTTTCATCCGCAAGGCAGACATCGAGCAGATGCTTGCTGGCAATCCCTATCACCGTGTCCTTCCCACTTCAAAGCCCCGATTTTAGTTAAAAGATAGATGATTCCTTGCAAAACTTTTTGTTTTCTGAAGAATTAGCCCTATCTTTGCAGTCGGAAAAAAGTCGTTTAATTCCGACCATTTCTACAAAGTCAGACAAATGGAACAGGCAGTAGTTCAAAAGATGAGGGCAAAGATAGCTCGCAGTAAATACGGCGAGGTATTCATGGTTTCTTCTTTCCCAAAGTTCAATGTAGAGTACGTCACTAAGTTACTTGCAGTCTTTGAGAAGGAAGGAATCATCACTCGTATATCTAAGGGAATTTATGTTAAAGCGCAAAAAACGCAGTTTGGAATACTATATCCCACTGCTGCGGAAATTGTGGCTGAGGTCGCAAAAAGAGATCATGCCATGATTCTCCCTACTGGTGAGACAGCAGAAAATATGCTCGGATTCTCAACGCAGGTTCCGATGAAATCATGCTTCCTGACATCAGGCACAACCCGTGATTTGAAGTTGGGCGATCGCACAGTAACACTCAAATATGGCGTACCCCGAAACTTCGCTTTCAAAGGTAAATTGATGCCAATTCTGGTACAGGCACTCAAGAGTATTGGAGAAAAAAACATCACAGAAGATGATTGCAAGCGTGTGAGGTTGCTGCTATCAGAGACTCCTGAAACCGCAACTTTTGAACATGACATATTGCTTGCTCCTGTATGGATAAGGCAGCTTATAATGAACAATAAACAGAAAGATTGCGATGAGTAAATGGATAGATTTCAGCGTTGCCGAGCGTAAGGCAATGATACAGCGGGTTGTTAATTCGCGCAATATAGACGAGGGACAAGCCACGCACTCGCCGCATGACTCGGCATTTCTATGATTTGGAGAAATTGATGCATACTCCTTATGCAGAAATTGCCTTGACAGACACTCAACTCTACAAAGACATTGTAGCACACCGTGAGAAGTTCTATCATGTTGGCTATGTTGACTATTCAAAAGAAATGCCATCAGAGATAACAATCCTTCCACCTAACGCACTTCGCTCAGAATACGAGGCTGATTACAAAGATATGCAGAAGAGTTTCATCTATGCAGATTCGCTAGATTTTGAAACTCTCATAGGCGAAATCAACAAACTCCAAACAAGATTTAGGTCGATCCAACTATAATGAAACTCCAACATTACATATTATCCCTCCTCATCCTGTTGCTCTTCACCATTCTTTTTACAGGATGTGCTCATGACGAGCGAGCAGAGAAGGCTATTGCCGAAGCGAAGCAACTTCTTGATGCGCAGCCCGACTCTGCATTATCAATCCTTGATGCCATCAAGGAAGGAAAAGCGAGGTGGCCAAAGTCGCAGCGTATGCAATACGAACTGGTGTATGCACAAGCTCAGAATAAGGCATTTGTGGATTTTGACACAGACAGTATCGTGAAGGAAGTGGTAGAGTACTTCGAGCAAGTTGGAACTGAATTTGAAAAAATGCAAGCTTATTATGTGTTAGGGTGTGCTTACCGCGATATGGGGGAGGTTCCTCTTGCTATTGATGCTTACAATAGCGCAACGCAATTTGATAATGATAAGAATCCGGAAACAGAGAAGAGGCTTTTAAGTTCTATTTATTCCCAAATGGCTAACTTATATCATAAGCAATTATTGTTGTCAGAAGAGATAGAAGTTCGTGAAAAATCCATTCGTTTATCCGAACAGCTATGCGACACCCTTTATATGGCGTTAGACTATTGCAAGATGTCTGCTGCCTATTGTCTACTGAACGAATACGACAAAGCTGAGGCAGTCCTTGAGAAAGGAAGGAAGTTATATATACAGAGCGGACATGAGGAGGATTGGCTCTTATTCTCTCCTATACTCCTTGATATTTATTTGAAGCAAGTTGATAAACTTGAGTTGGCAAAACAAATAATAGCGAAATATGAGTCCGCTTTTGGTTTAGGAACAGAGGGAGTTGCTTTGACAGATGTACAAAGATATTTCCATTATTTCAAAGGAAAATTCTACGAGGCAAAGGGAATGCTGGATTCTGCGGAAGTATGCTACAGGACGATGGCATATCAAAATATGCCTTATACTCAAAAGGATGCTATGTATCGGGGATTGTTGCACGTCTATCAGCAACATCACGTGGCTGATTCTATTGTTAAGTATGCCCAGTTGTATTGTGAGGCCAATGATTCATCTATTATCCATAAGGATAGAGAACTGGTAGGAAGAATGACTGCAGCATACAAGTATAGCCGGTATCAAAAGGAAGCAAGCACCCAAAGTAGGATTGCATCAGAACGCAAGCAACAGCTACTGCTGGTGCTGGCAGCATCCATAATCCTGTTGCTATGCCTGTCCTTTGCTATCATTAGTCTTAGAAGGAATAGGAAAAAGAAACAAATAGAAATAGTACGTCTCACCTGTGAACTTGAAGAGGCCGAGAAAACTTACGAGGAAGAAATCCAACATCTAAGTATGCTGGAGCAGACACACCAGAAAGTGAACGAAGTTGTGAGGATGGAATTAGAAGCATCAAGGTCAGAAGCTGATCATCGTCAAGTATTATATGAAGAATCCCAGAAGGAAGTAGCTGAAATCAATCGCCAGTACAATGAGCTCATGGATGTTCATAGACAGGAAATAGAGAGGCTGAAGCATAAGATCGATGATCTCAGCAAACAGGGTGGGATATCAGTTAATGTGACAAAAAAGTCTGATTTCGTCTCACTACCCATAATCCAGAAAGTGCTTCGTCTCACACAATCACCTTTGGGTGCATTAAGCAACAATGAATGGAAACAACTCATCAAAGTCTATTCAGAGTATTACCCCGAACTAGTTCACGACCTGCAGCAGAACTCTCAGATAACAAAACAAGGTATTCATGCATGTCTTTTATTTGCACTGGATCTCCGTTCCAGCGACATTGCGAATATCCTGAAGACAAACATCCAGCGCGTATCCAATCTGAAATCAGAGATAAACTCAGTTCTTTTCAATGACCATTCTGCCAAGAATCTGGTCAACAATCTCAAGGAGAGATACGACATCTATACGGGCATTTAGGCAAGGTCGAAGACCAATTTCCGCTAAAAAGTGAAATTAAATGTAATCTTTTTCTGTTTGATTATACATAGTTTAATGTTAGTAGGTTACATACGGATTCTTATTGAACGACGAGAAAAAAAGTGTAATCTCGTGTAATCATTGCCTATATTTATTTAAAGAGATTCTTTTTATCGTAGTAATTTTGTGCCAGAGAGTATAACGCGCATAAAATTGCAACGATGAAAAATTTTATCTTTATTTCAAGTTTCATTAAGTTAATGAAACGGCTATTTCTTTTGGCATTCCTGTACCTTCACGCCCTAACCATGTCTGCCGATGTCTTGAAAGGTCGTGTGATAGACTCGGAATCCAAAGAGCCATTGGAACAGGCATCCATCACGTTGGATCTGACTATTCTGGATTTTGATGAAAAGCAGCAGATGCTCCTATTGACAGATTCCGTCGGTCGATTCGGTGTAGAGATGTCGGGAATGCAAGTTCGGGTAACCCTGAAGGTCAACTACTTTGGCTATCACCAAGCAAAGGTGTCGACCATGTTGTACAACACCAACGACACTGTAGATGTAGGTACGATAGAGCTCAAACCTAGTGAAGAACTGCTGAAGGAGGTTAATGTCAATGCGAAAATGAAACGCTTCTACATGAAGGGCGATACGGTAGTGTTCAATCCCGAGGCATTCCATCTGGAAGAGGGAGACCGACTGATCGCTCTGGTTGAGAAGCTGCCAGGAGTAAGCGTGAAGGACGGCCATCTGCTGTGGAATGGCGAACCGCTGAAAATCATGATGAACGGCAAAGATGCGCTGAGTGAGAACATGCTGCTCAATCAATTGCCTGTGGAGGCAGTGGACAAGATAAAGGCCTTCGATCAGACAAGTGAATTGCAAGACCGAACAGGCGTTGCCGACGGTAATCAGCAACATGTGTTGGATGTGACCATCAAGCGAGGATTCATGGACAAGGTATACGCCACAATTGAGGCAAAGGCTTACGCAGGCAAGGAATATGCTGCAAGCGTGGATGCTACGAAATTGAGCGACAATAATCCCTTTATGCTTTATGGAAGGATTGCCGACGACATAGAAAAGAATGATTATATGACCATGAATGGAAGAGGGTATGGACAGAGCCCCGTGCCTGTTCGACAGCAAGTTGGAGCGATGGCTTACAGACATTTGTGGAAACCACAGAACGTGGATACGAAAAGAGACAACAAATGGGACATTACTGCTGGCGTCAACCATTGGGACGAGAGTACAGAAGGATGGAACAATCAGCAGACATTCATTCCGGGAACAGCAACGATGCAAAATAGCAGCACCAGTCGCTCCTATGATCATAATCTCAAGGTACCTATTGACTTTACTTCCTATTTCAATCTTGGTGAAAAGAACACACTGTCATTGGATGCCAGTCTATCCTACACCTGCGAACGGAAAGAAGATAACTCGGAGCAGGAGACGCAATCCCTGGACTTGGGTACAAAAGTCAATGCATCAAGCTATAAGTCATTAGAGTCCAAAGAGGGAATAAAAGCAAATGGCAGTGCTCGTTTTACTCATTATCTTCCCGATGGTTCATTGTCCTCTCTTCTCCGCATAAACTACGAAAACATGGAACGAGAAGGAACTTCCATCGGTGAATACCAATACTTCCAGAATTCTACATCAAGGACTGACCGACAGCAATTCAATTCTCCCAATCAAAATTTCACAACCGCATGGTTGTTAGAGTATAACAAGGCCGTTGGCCGGAATGTCACGCTTCACGGCTTGTGGGAAACGAGTTACAACTACCGTCATCAGGACGAGAGCCGCTGGCGTGACGATAAGTACGATTTTGAAAACAGCATGTACCGACAAGATGATAATTGGAACAATTTGCTTATGTTCGATGCCAACTTTAAGTCTGGATCATTCAGCATGAAGCCTGTATTGAAATTTATGCACCAGTATGAACAGACAGACTACCGACGCGCTGTGCTTGACACACTGGCTCGACGTAACCTACTGCAAATGCGTCCCTCTCTCGAGTTGAGTTATAGGCTGCAGAGGCAGATGAATATTAAAGCTACACTCGCCTACAACAACAGTCCTGCCGATCTCATCGATTGTATTGGCTATGTAGATGACACCAATCCCCTTTATGTGCGCATGGGAAATCCCGACCTCAAGACATCTCACTCGTTGAATGCAGGACTTCTATACACTCTGATGCTAACAAAACACAGCCAGTCTATCTCCTTGTCATTTAACTATCAAAAGACGTACGACCCCATAGGTATGGTCATGCACTACAATTCACAGACGGGTGGCTATATTGTGCAGAAGCATAATGTGAGAGGAGGCAATCTGTTGAGTGTAAATCTGGCATACGAACGCGACCTTACAGATAATCTGCAATTCCAAAATACTATATCAGGAGGTTACGACTGTACATACGGCATCACGACAATGGTCGATGATGCCACAGGACTTACCTACAACCGTCAAAACCAGTCGTTGTTGAAGGACAATCTTAATTTGCTCCTTGAGCTTGGCAACTGGTCCGTCTATTCGTTCAACATATTCTCCTGGAACCGCTACGCCTATAGTAGTGATGCACAAATAACACGTAATATCCTGAATTACACTACCGAACTGCGTACCCGGTACAAATACAATAAATGGAAGTTTAGCCTCTCACCAGAGTTTGTTTATGACCATGGTTATGAATCAAGTCACATGAACGGTGGGCAGTTCCTGCTCAACGCACAAGTTGACTATTCCTTCCTGAAAAATCGCGCACAATTGGTCCTTTACGCTCACGACTTGCTGAACCAGCAGAAGCACAACTTCTCCACCATCACTGCCACAACCCACACCGAAGGCGGAGAAAAGTTCATGAACCAGTATGTCAGTCTTACGTTCAAATACAGATTGGATCCGAAATAAACTTAAAACAAACAGTAGTAGGAAATAAATAACAACAAGTGGTCATGCTCATCAGAATGGCTCATCACTGCCGATGGGGAACCAGCATCAAGTGATTCTTCGAAGAAATCTGCCACTGGCTTGGATGGAATATAGGTTCCTATAAAGAGAACAAGAAGACGAAGAAAAATAACCTCGCAATCCTCACATATTGTGTATGATTGATAATTAGATAGATGACACACCAACTGGTCGAAACAGACTGGTGGGTGTGTTATTGCACCTGTTATTTGAATCCGCCCTTGCTTAAATTAATTTAAAATGTTATAAGTAACAACGCCTCAAATTTCCCCAAAACATACGACATCACTTTTCTACCTTTATGTATGCATTTCTTTGATAATCAATACGTAGAAAAAACATTTCCTTGATTTATCATTATGATTTATCACTCGATTGTGCTTCGCATCCTTCGGAATAAAAGTTCCATTTGTACAGCTCGAAATAATTTAGGACAATGCCGACTGAAAGCTGAAACCACTTTTTCAAAACTATTTTTTATAACAAAATTACCATTTTTCCCTCATTCTTATTCCCTACATTTTGACTAAGTCAAAAGATGGGATTAATGGGGCTATTTTTTCAAAACATTTTTGCATTTTTATAACAAATTGATTGAAATAATTTGTACCTTTGCAGAAACATGTGGAATAAATGAAGACTCTCGACGTGCTGACATATACGCATGATGGTAATAGGCTGACCCGTCTGGGCACGGATGAGTACACGTCCTTCATGCCTGTGTACCTTCAGGGTGCTACCAACACGCTGACCGATGATGATCGTGAGGTGCTGCGTCGTCGCTACTGCGGTAACTTCGTCTACGAGGACGGCATCCTGCAGCGCGTACTGGTGGAGGGTGGCTTCATCACTTTCAGCAATGGTACGCCACAATATCACTTCTACATCAAGGATCACCTCGGCAGCAACCGTGTCGTGACGGATGCCAACGGTAACATCGAGGAGTACAATCACTACTACCCCTACGGAGCGCTCATGAACATAAGCTCCGCATCCACACAACCCTACAAGTACAACGGCAAGGAGCTGAACCGCCTCAACCGCCTCTTGTGGTATGACCAGTCTACCAGACAGTACAACCCCATCCTCGGCCGCTTCATGTCCATGGACCCGCTATGCGAGAAGTACTACTCCATAAGCCCCTATGCTTTTTGCGCAAATAATCCTATAAGGTTTATGGATCCGGATGGAAGAACAATTCGGATAACTGGTGAATATCAGCAGGAAGCCATTGAGCAAATAAATAGCTTTGTTTCCAAAGGAGTTGTAATTGCTTTAGACAATGATGGAAAAGTGTCTGCCACAGTAGAAGATGGTGCAAAACTAGATAAAGCTACAAAAAAATTATTAGATGTTATCAATAATGAAAACATTATTGTGAACTTGGAAACAGTTGGAGATGAAACGCGTCAAGAAATTACTGGTGGTGCTTTTATGGGTAATGAAGTGAAGAAAGACGCACAAGGACTAACATACGCGGAAGCATATCAATCAGTAAACCCCACGCAATTGTCTGCTGCGGACACCTATATAAAAAGAAAAGGAACGGCAATGGCTCATGAAATAACAGAATCATATATAGGTGCAAAATTAGCGATGGAGAAAGGAGTAGGAAGCAGAGAAAAAGGTATAAAAAATCCATTTTACAAAAAAGCCCATGAAAAAGCCATTAATCAACCTGTTTTATATAGCAGTTTCATTACGGATGAGTATAAGCGAGTTCAATACGAAACACCTTTCGTCGGCATTTATGTTGCACCTTATAAGACTTCTATAATTTATAGGTTCGTTAACATAATAAATAACAAATACTTTCAAAATGAGAAATAGTCTAATTCTATTCTTGCTCTCCATAATATTAGTGTCTTGTGGTTCAATGCTCAATTTGAAGCGAAATAAATATGAATTGGGTAAGAACTATAATTGTGGTGATAGTGTCACTTGGTCACTTACTGATGATGGTAAAGTGACAATAAAAGGAAGTGGGAAGATGTGTGATTACACTGATA
>JAZQQO010000056.1:0-56450 GCA_045629085.1 Bacteroidaceae bacterium | reverse complement strand
CGAGCTGACTTATCCCGAAGTCACCATCCCTGCCTCGGCGTTCTATGCGCCTGTAGTGGTGCAGCGTGACGGCAAGGATGTAGAGATTGCTGCTGCCGACCATGATGAGAACATAGGCGTGCGTCTGGAATCGACCATCGGCATCTATGGCACAGGACTTCTGGATGCCATACCCGATGAGGATATCACCGCCCAGTGGAAGGCTGAGTCGCCTTACGTGACACTCAATCCTGCCATGTGGGATCAGGCAACTGACACATGGAAAAGCTATTACAGCAACTCTAAACAGGGTGATGGTACGAAGTATGTGCGTCGCTTCACTTACGCCATGAGTCGTGGTCCTCTGATGGATGCTGCCGGAGCCAATGCCATCTGGAATATCACCAATGTGCCACGTCCCGACCGTCGCTATCACTACCTTGATCTTGCCGGCAAGTATTATGCCGAGACTTCATCCAAGGATCCAGAGGTGCAGGTGGGATTCAAGGAGTACATCGCCCTTGTTGATCCTGACAAGAAGCATCCGGAGTGGCATACTGGCAATCTTGAATCGGACATCAAGACCTACCTAACCAGTCAGACGCTGGATGCAGAGATGACTCAGGAGCAGTATAAGAACCTCATGATCTGGCATCGTGGACTTGCAGTGCCTGCCGCTCGCAACACCACCACCGAGGACTTCAAGGCAGGTAAGGAACTCTTCTCGCAGATTGGATGTGCTCAGTGTCACCGTCCTTCATGGACAACAGGTAAGGACGACATTCAGGATCCTAACATGCTGTTCTCCAATGCTGACATGCCTCGCTATCCGTATCAGAAAATCTGGCCTTACACTGACATGGTGCAGCATCGCCTTTTCATGAAGAACGACTTGCGCACAGGTTGGTGTCGCACCACTCCGCTCTGGGGACGAGGATTGGCAAGCAAGTGCGGTTCGGGTGTTGAACGCATGCACGACTGTCGTGCCCGCAACGTCATCGAGGCCATCATGTGGCACGGATGCACCCAAGAGGGAGGCAAGAGTGATGCCTACGCCACGGTGGAGAAGTTCCGCCAGCTGACGAAGAAGCAACGCGACCAGATTGTGTATTTCATTGAGTCGATATAATGACAAATACAAATTTCAAAAGATTTCTTTTCCCCCTGTACACACTCCTCATTGTGTGTATGGGGGTTGCCACCATTGTAGAGAAGATTCATGGCAAGGACTTTGCTGGCGAGCACATTTATGGATCGTGGTGGTTCATCACCCTGTGGGGGGTGCTGGCCATCGTAGGGATGGCTTTTCTTGTGCGGATGAAGGTACATAAACGGGTGCCCATCTTCCTGCTTCACCTCTCATTTGTGGTGATGCTGGCAGGGGCATTGATCACGCATCTCACCTCGCAGGAAGGGACGGTGCATCTGCGTATGGACAAAGATGTGCAGACGTTCCTCGACAACGAACAACGTGTGCAACATCTGCCCTTCACCATGCGACTGAAGTCGTTTGACATCATTTGCTATCCGGGCACAGATGCGGTAATGGATTACCGGTGTGAGATAGAGATAAGTGACGAAAACGAAAATGGAAACGGAAATGATGACGGTGACGGAAACGGCAACGAAAACCACAAGATGATTGTATCCATGAATAATATCGGCAAGGCGTTGGGTTATCGTTTCTATCAGTCGTCGTACGATGATGACGGGCATGGCACACACCTCCTCGTAGCGCACGACCCATACGGTATTGCCGTCACCTACATTGGTTACTTGATGCTGTTCGTCAGCCTTCTGTGGACGGTGTTTTCTCGCCACACACGCATCCGCCATCTGTATCGCATAGCCACACGGCCCCTGGTTCTTCTTGCGCTCTTCTGCCTTACGTCACAGCATGTTTCTGCATCCTCAAAAACATCAGCGCTCGGCTCTGACGCAGCGTCGGCGGAAAAAGAACCTCAAACTGTCTCCAGCGAGATAGCACATGAATTTTGCAAGGTCGTCATCCTTTACAATGGCCGCCTTTGTCCCATCAACACGGCAGCCACGGACTTCGTCACAAAGCTCTCCGGCAAAGCCTCTTGGAATGGCTATTCTGCCGACGAAATCTTTATGGGTTGGATGATATTCTATTCGGAATGGGAGCAGCAGAAGATCATCCGCATCAAGAGCGCAGAGGTGCAGCAATTGCTGGGCATTGAGGGACAATGGGCTTCAGTGCGTGATTTCTACACCTCAGAGGGCGAGTACAAGTTGAAAGTCCTCCTCCGACTCTCCCAAGGGGCAGAGAATACCAACTCCTCATCGCTCCGTCGAGAGACTTCAGACCTCTCGGATGCCACACGCAAGGCCATTCGTGAAGCCGACGAGAAGATGCAAGTCATCAGCATGTTCTATAGCAACGAGATGCTTCGTATGTTTCCGTTGGAATCCCCTAAACGACTAAACGACCAATCTCCTAAACAACTAGCCTGGCACGCACCTGGCAGCACCGAGCTGCCACTTGGTACACCCGAAAAGGAGTTCCAGTTCATCAATCACGCCATGGATCGTCTTGTGCAAGCCATTCTTGCCAACGATGTTTCGGGTGCCAAGCAGATGATAGCCAAGATAAGGCTCTACCAGGAAGAGAAGGTGGGCGATGCCCTCCCATCAAAGACGATGATCAGCATCGAGATACTCTACAACAAGCTAATGTCTGCCCGTTGGGTGACGTTCCTTTGTCTTACGCTGAGCTTGTTGTTATGCCTCCTCCTATTGTCGGAAAAGGGTGGACGAGTAGTACGTTGGCTCGACACGCTTTACATTATTGCTTTGCTGACATTCCTCGCTGTGCTCTTCGCCCTGCGCTGGATTATCAGCGGTCACATTCCTATGAGCAATGGCTACGAAACGATGCTCTTCATGGCATTAGTTACGCTCTTCATCACCGTCCTCATGACGCGTCGCATCCCGATACTCCGGGCATTTGGCCCTGTCGTTGCCTCATTCTGTATGCTCGTGGCAACGCTTGCCAGTGGAAGCCCGCAGATTACCAGCTTGATGCCTGTTCTCCAATCGCCTTTACTCAGCATCCATGTAGCAATGGTGATGATAGCATACGCCCTTCTGGCGATGATTACGCTTCTTGCCTTTCATGGTCTTTATCTTGCACGAAGCCGGAAGTTTGATAAACTTGAACGAACCACAGCACTCTCCCAGTTGCTACTCTATCCTACTATCGTCACACTCTGCATCGGCATTTTCGTGGGAGCTGTCTGGGCAAACGTGTCATGGGGAACTTATTGGTCTTGGGACCCTAAGGAGACTTGGGCGCTCATCACGCTCATGATCTATGCCATCCCGCTTCATCGCTCTTTTGTGTCATGGTCGCCAGCACGATACCACCTTTTTGTGCTCCTCGCGTTCCTCACTGTACTGATGACCTACTTCGGCGTCAACTATTTCCTTTCCGGCATGCATTCTTATGCGTAGTAAAGATGCAGCACAGCTGCTTAGTTTTCCATCGATGAGCGCTCGGATAGTTTTTTTCCCGCCGATGGCGGAAAAACAAATGCCGCTGCAACATTTTTTATTCCGCTGATGGCGGAAAAATGAAAGCCGCAGCGGGAGTTGGTCGATAGCCGCTGCAATGTGATGGCGAGAGGCTACGAAGGGGAATAAGAATGAAGGGAAAACAACAATCGTTATATAAAAGTTTTAAAACGGCAAAAAGGTTCAAGGGTTCCGATTTATTAGTTCTTACTACTTGATATACAGTATACTATAAGCGTCGAACCCTGCGTCGAACCCTGCGTAAAGGTTCGACAGGGTTCGACGCAAAAGCCACATCAAGGCGGAGTAAAGACGGCTGGCTTGATATTCAGATTGTTGTATTTCCACTATGTCGAACCCTGTCGAACCTTTACGCAGGGTTCGACGTAGGGCTCGACGTACGTAAGGCTAAGATTATAAGTTATTTACATCTATCTTTCGGAACCCTTGAACCTTTTTGCATTAAAAAAAAATTTTTATTCTAATTCTAGTTTTGCATGTCTTCACCCTCGTCATTTTCCTCTTCGTCTTTATCCTCTTCAAAGAGATCGGGACGATCCATCATCTGCAACTGAGTCTCGATGAACTCCTCGTAGGAGTCATCGGTAGAGACACGGCGAAGTTCCTCGTAAAGAGGACGACAAGAGGGGGATGAGGGATTGACCTCATCCATCTGCACACGAAGGAAGAAATGCTGCATGATATACTCCGCCACGGCATTGCGGACATCCTCATCGGCAACGTACAGAGAGAGGCAACGCAACTGGGCTGCCTCATCGGTGAGAGGCGCATAACGGTCAGGGTGAGCCACGACGCTCCACTCTGTCATCAGCGCCATGACGTGGGCTTGATCGACATCCGTGGTGTCAATCTCCGCCAGACGTTCCACGAAGGCCTTGTCCAGTTCCATGCTGCGACCGGAACGCTCAGACAGGATGGCATAAGCAAACTCCGCCTCCACCTGCCGCAAGTCAAGTTCGTTGCGCTCGCGCTCACAGAACCTTGCAGCAGAACCAACGTCAGCAGCCTCTTCATCCTCATCGTCGGCTGCAGAGAGATGCTCCTCCGGTTCAGGCTCCTCACCTTCCCCAAACTCATCGTCAGTGACGTTCAGCAAGGATTCGCCCAAAGGCAGGAGCGTCTGCTGGATGTAGGTCTGACAGGAACGAAAATCCGGCAGATCGGACAGATGATTGGAATCGAGCATGTTCTGCAGCTCGAAGGTCTGGTAATAAAGGTTGGTGTAATGCGAGCGGGCAGCACAAGCTCCGCGTATGGCGATGGTAGGACGCTGCACCTTCTTCACCTTCTGCACATCAAGCGTGACAGAAACGGTACTGTCGGGCTGCATCCATAGCGCAAAGCTCCAGTCATCATCGCCACGTCCCTTCCAGAAAAGTATGCAGCGAGTAGGTTCAAAAAGATCGACACTGCAAGAGAATTCCCCTTTCTCATCAAGTTCGATGGTCTTGACATCGACCGTGCCCGTGACATAGAGTTGCAAGTAGTCATCCTCCTTGGGATGCTCCACACGCCCCTGCAGCACAGCCTCCTGGGCAGAGAGGGTGGCAACGGAAAGCAGGCAACTTACAAAGGTTATAAGTTTATTCATAGAGAGAACTATCCCTTATACTCCACAAAGGCCTCCATGGCCTCGTAGGCAGCCAGGCCAAGGTTCTTGTAGAGTTCGGCAAGGGCATGGTTGCGGTCCTCGCTGCGCTGCCAGAACAGTCGCTCGTCGTCGCCCAAGAATGGAGCGGCCTCCATCTGCGACTGATGCTTGAGGATGGCATTACGCTTGGCACGAAGCTCCTCGGGACTGATGGGAACCACCATCTCGATATTCTCGATTTCCCACTCTGCCCAAGCGCCACGGTACATCCAGGCACGGCAATCCTTCAGCCACTCGGCACTATCCTCACGCTCTGCCTCGATGGCAGCCAAAACGGCATCAGTGCAGACACGATGTGTGCCATGCGGGTCGGCCAAGTCACCAGCCAGGAAGATCTGGTGCGGCTGTACGTCCTGCAAGAGCTTACGGACGATCTCCACGTCAGCCTCGCTGAGGGGATTCTTCTGGATACGCCCCGTCTCATAGAAGGGAAGATTAAGGAAGTGGATATGATCGTAGGTCAAACCATTGTAGAGACTGGCGATGCGTGCTTCGCCACGACGGATGAGCGCCTTGACAGCTAGTATTTCCTCACTGTCAATGTCGCCTACGCTCTTATGCTGTATGGCATCGAAATAGCTGAGTACGAGTTCCTCTGCCTTCTTGTTGCCGCACTCAAAACGCTTATTGAAACCTGAAATGAAGTGCAGGAAGCGGTAAACCTCCTCATCCTCCACGGCGATATTGCCACTCGTCTGATAAGCCACATGCACATCATGCCCCTGATTGACAAGGCGCTGCAGGGTGCCACCCATCGAGATGACATCGTCATCGGGATGCGGAGAGAACACCACGACACGCTTGGGGAATGGATTGGCACGCTCGGGACGATAGGTGTCGTCGGCATCGGGCTTGCCACCGGGCCAACCGGTAATGGTGTGCTGCAAGTCGTTGAAGATGCGAATGTTCACGTTATAGGCAGAGCCATAGACAGCCAACAGCTCACCCAATCCATGCTCATTGTAGTCCTTATCGGTGAGCTTGAGGATGGGCTTACCCGTCTCGCGACAAAGCCACACGATGGCCGAACGCGTCAGCTTGGCATCCCACTCACAACTGGTCACCAACCAGGGGCGCTGGATACGTGTCAACGTCTTGGCAGCAGCCAGGTCGAGGTACACCTTAGCGTTGTTGTGCATCTGCAGGAAAGAAGTCGAGAGTTGATCGGACATCTCGCCCTCGATGGCCTTCTGTATCACCTCGGCCTTCTGGTCACCCCAAGCCAAGAGAAAGATGCTCTGAGCAGAAAGGATGGTGCTGATACCCATCGTGATACCACACACAGGCACAGAACCGGCACCATCGAACACCTTGGCAGCCTCACCACGGCTAGTGGGGTCGAGCAGGACGAGACGCGTGCGACTGTTGAGCTGCGAACCCGTCACGTTCAGGGCCATGTTGCCGGCCATTCCCACACCCAACACCATGATGTCAATGCCTCCGAGTTGAGCGATGCGCTCCTCGTAGTTGTGGCAATACTCCACGACATACTCCTGCGGAATAGATCCGTTGATGTTATAGATATTGCTCTTGGGCACATTAACCTTACTCAGGAACTGCTCCTCGAGTGTATGCAGGTTACTGTTGGGCTGATCCTTGGGAATGGGGAAATACTCGTAGACGGTGAAGATGATGACATTATGGAAACTCAGTCCCTCCTCCTCATACATCTTAATGAGTTGGTGAAAGAGTTCCTGAGGCGTATTGCCACCCACCAAAGCCATCACGCAGGAACGATAGTCAGCCTGCTTCTTGCGAATAATACGGGCAATTTCCTCTGCCACCTTACGCGAAGCCTCCACGCTCGTAGGGAAGATGTCGGTATGAATCCTCTCATAGCGTGTCAGGACACTTCTCTCAATATTGTCAGCCGGCCTGTAGTACTTGGTCGGCACGTTATTCAATGATATTTGGTTGCTCAGATTCAGGTTCATGGGAAAATGTAGTTAGTATTGTTAGAAGTAGTAGCCTACGCCTACGCGCAGACCAACCTTGCTACCCTCGGAGAAGCGGTTCAGACTTATGTCATAGTAAACAGAAGGTTCGATACTGACGTAGTGGTTGAGGTAGAAACAGTAGCCCACCTCTGGTGTAAGACAAAAATCATTGGAGTTGAAGCCACAGTTGTAGTTATGCTTATACTTCAAGCCAAGTCCCAGGAACAGTCCGTTCTGACGAATGTAATAGCGTGCACCAGCACCAATGGCAATCGTATTGGTGTCATTGCCATCGCCCTTGACATTGTGCAGATTGTAACCAAACTGAGCGTAACCCATCCAAGCGTCCTCAAAGAAATAACCGGCATTTGCATTCAAACCAAAGTTCAAAGTATGCTTCTGGAATGACAGGTCTAGACCCATGCCATCAAGCGTTGCGCCAACATACTTAGTCCCCTTCTCAAACTGAGCAAACGCGCTCAGGCTGCTTACAGCCAGTAACATGGCCAAGAAAATCTTTTTCATAATCATCACAAGTTTTTGTTGCTACAATTTATTTTTTTGTAAAATTACAAACATTCCTCGACTTGTGCAAATAATACGCCAAAGAATTTACATAAAATAACAATTATTCAAGTTTTTAGTCGTTTAGGAGATTAGTTGTTAAGGGATGAGAAGCGACGCATAACCCATCGTCATGCGCATATTAATCTCCACGCAAGGATGCATGCAACCATCAGGAAGCAGCATCATGTCCACACCCAAAGGGCCACGATAGGTCTGTCCGATGAGTTGTCCGAGCAACCACTCCAGCGCCTGACGAAGACGAGCAACAAGTGCTTCATCAGCATATTGGCAGAGCCAAGCCATCTTGCGAGACTCCGTCCAGAGGCGGTTGCCGGCATACGCCCCATTGGGATGGGTGGCAAAGACAGACAGACCTCGATACTCCACATTTCCCTGCCCGTCGCTCCAGAACTCCATAGCAAAATCATGTAACTTGTCATAGAGTGGCTCCACGACTACCCCACCCTGACTGCGGATGATGCGTTGACACCATCCGGAGAGCGTGTCCTCACGGCCACCCTGGCTGTAACGGATTCCCTTTCCGCTACTGCTCCATGGCGCCTTAAGAATTGCCCTCGGCCATTGCGCCATAGCATCCTGCACGACTGCGAAGGTTGTGCAGAACACGGACTCTCCCACAAGTCTTTCATCCAAAGCCGTCAGCCTAGGCAACATCTCGACAGCCCTTTCACGACTGCTCAACCGGCGTAACTCCGCCAACCTTGCAGCATCGGGCAGCAAAGAATCGGCTACACCTACACAACGCAACCGATGGCACACGGCAGGACTCCACCCCCATGGCCTGACTTCGCTTATCAATGGGAGCGCTTCGGCAATAGAAATATAATGGCCTGCACCGGGGGCGATGCTGTTCGTCCAAGGATCGAAGACAGCATCATCAAGTTCTTGTCTGGGAAACAACGACTTATCCACCATCCACACACCATCTGCCGTCAGCACACCGTCACCCTGAGCCGCCCATCGGGTAGGCAACAAGGCCGTCTGTTGCATCATCTTCTGTATGGATGCAGGAGGTGTATAGCCTGGCTCACCATTTGCCAGAGCCATATCGTTGTCGGCATTGAAAACGTGTAGAATCACAATTGGGCTTAGACACAAAATAATTATCTTGTAATCTCACCATCCTCGCTAAACGTCAAACCGGAATTGGGGAAATCCTGCTTGGTGAGGTTGGCGATGTTATGAGCTGCGGCATTCGTGGCATCACGACGTGGGCCTACGGTCTTGATCTGCTTGTAAGAGTGAATCTTACCTTTCTGGAACTCACCCGTCTTAGGATCGAGTTGTACCCAAAGAAGGGGAGCATAGCCCGTGGCGCCTCCCGTTCCCATGCGATAGGGAGCGCAGAAATTACCGAGGCTGTAGGCAATGAGGTGACCCTTATAGAGTTCCATGGCGCGAGGCACATGAGGTCCATGTCCAATGACGATGTCGGCACCGCGGTCAATGCATTCGTGTGCAAACTTATGTACATCGCCACGGTTCTCGCCCAGGAAATACTCTGTCTTCTTGGGAACGTGGCAAGCCGACGTGCCCTCTGCTCCACCATGGAAGCTGACGATGAGTACGTCGCATTGCGGACGAAGACGCTTGATCAACTCGTCGCGAGCCGGAGCATCGTTGAGGTCGAGGGTGTTGCCACACGAAGCAGCAAAGGCCAGATAGCCATAACGGATGCCGTCGCGCTCGATGACGGTCTCCTCGGCCATGCCTTTCTGCCCGCTAAACTGCAAACCGACGCTGCGAAGATTCTCTTGCGTGAGCTTACGACCGGTAGGTCCGAAATCGCCAGCATGGTTGTTGGCAATGCCCATCGCATCGAAACCGGCATCGACAAGACGCTGCGCATGGTCGCCGGGCATACGGAAAATAAAATAAGTCTTGGAGTCAGGACGGGATGCCTTGCGGCATTCGCCCTGCGTACCATAGTAGCAGGTGCCTTCCAGATTGCCTATCGCCACATCGGCAAGCCTCAGGATGGAGTCGCACTCGATGAAGAGTGAACGACCACGATCCTTAGTAATATAACTGCTGTCGGGAAAGTTCGTGCCCATCAGCACATCGCCGGTGAAGGCCAGCGTGATACTGTCACGGGCATCGACAGGCGAGAGCAGTGCTTCTGCCTCCACTACTTCCTCGGCAACTTCAGAAGCATCGCCATCCTGCTTGGCGGTGGAGGACTGACACGACATGGCACATAGTGCCAAATGACTTGAAAACAAAGATAGTAATAATGAGGTGATTCGCATAGGAGGTAATGAGGAATTAGGATTTTTTCCAGAATTTCAGAACGATGCGGGATATGCCCTTCTTCTGCAAGGTGCGTACCTGATACCAACCAGCAGGGAGGGAAGAGACATTGATGACGGGAGCATAGTTGCCCGTGGTGAGGATGCGGCCTTGCAAGTCGGTGACAGCATAAAAGGCAGCCTCGCGCTGAGGAAGTGTTACACGGCCTTGCGCATCGGCCTCCACACAACCATATTTCGCTGCAGCCTCCGCGAAGTCGGTGAACAAGACTTCTGAATCTTGGTCACTACCGCTCACTGTCTCAACCTTGCTCTCGTTGCCAAAACGGTCCATAGCCGTCACGAGGAGATGGAAACCACTGGCTTCAAGCATCTTGGGATTGTAATCAAAGTAAGGCTCGGGCAACGCCGCAGCCACCAGATTGACAGCGCGGCTGGCGTCAACGGGTTGACGACGACTCACATAGACATTGTAGCGCACACCGCCCTCCTGCACATTGTCGGTGGCAGGATCCCATTGCAGACGCGCCATGCCATCGGGCAGCATCTCGGTACGAAAATTGCTGGGCGACGTGGGTGGCACATCGTCAAGCCACGTGGCGGCGGGAGTGAGAGCCGGGAATGCATAGAAGGTGTCGTGCAGGAAGTCGTACAGCCCCTTCACGTTGTCCAGCAGGAATTTCGTTCGGAAATAACACTGACCACCCAAACCGTAGGAACGGACGAAATATAGTTCGTTGGTGATGTCGCTCAAAGGCCAGTTCTTCTCGGCAGGATCCATGAAATAGACACCCAATCCCGGTGCCACGAAACGCCCATTGTCCTGTTCACGCCAGTCGGCGGCGAAGGGATAGAAGTTGTTGCCCTTGAAGTACATCATAGGATAAAGCGCATCGTGAATGCCCTCACGCAACCATCCCTGTGCATCCTGATAAACAGCATCGTAGCAGTTCCAACCACGAGCAGAGAAACGCTGTGTGTCGCGGAACTTGCCCACAGGGCTGCTCGAGATGCGCACCCAGGGTTTCAGCGTTTTGACACGCTGATAGATGGAGCGCACGATGTGAGTCACATTGTTGCGGCGCCACTGTGCCTTGTTGCGGCCATTACCATATTTCTTGTATGAATCGCCATCAGGGAAACTGCCTGCATTCTCGGGATAGCGAATATAATCGAAATGAAGACCGTCCACATCGTAGTTACGCACTATTTCCGAACAGATATCTACCAGATAGTCGGCCGTGCCTGGCTGCCCTGGGTCGAGATAGTACTGATCGTTATGCTTCTTAATGAGGTTAGCTTTCTTGGCATGGATTCCCGTCTTGCCCATCTGCTTGGTCTGAGCCACCTTATAGGCTGGGATGGTGACAACCCACGCATGCAGCTCCATGCCGCGCTTGTGGCACTCGTCGATGGCAAACTGCAAGGGGTCGTAACCAGGATCCATGCCGTACTGCCCAGTCAGAGCCACATCCCAAGGCTCAATCTTCGAGGGGTAGATTACGCTGCCGCGAACTCGGGTCTGCAGCAACACGGTATTGATGTGGATGGCCTTCAAGCGATCGAGGATATCAATCAGTTCCTGCTTCTGTCGCTCACGCCCTGCAGCCGAGCTGGCCTTGCTTTTCGGCCAGTCCAATCCGCCCAAAGTGGTTAGCCATACGGCACGTGCCTCACGTTTAGGATAAGACTCGTCACTAATCTTGTTCTGCAAGGGGAAAGGGGCCACATAATCGCGGGCCAACAAGCTGCTCGACATAAGGAAAAGCAGCACTCCTAATATATAATAAGGTATATAGGATTTTTGACTATTACACATACGAAACTTAAAAATTGCTTGCAAAAATACGAAAAATGTACAAATCCACAAAATAAATGTGACCTATGCACTACGAATTGTGATTTATTTTGTATTTTTGCCGCCGTTTTTTCAAAAGAATCGGAATATGATCACATTTATTACGGCTCTGGCCATCCTTGTACTCGGATACGTCATCTACGGCACTTTCATTTCCAAAGTGTTCGGATTTGACTCAAAACGTGTTACCCCTTGCTACACGATGGCAGATGGCGTGGACTACATGCCTATGGCCACTTGGAAGGTATTTCTCATCCAGTTTCTCAACATCGCCGGAACAGGTCCCATCTTCGGTGCCATCCTTGGTATCCTGTATGGTCCGGCTGCCTATCTGTGGATTGTCCTCGGATGCATATTCGGCGGTGCTGTGCACGACTACATGAGTGGTATGATTTCACTTTCCAAGAAAGGTGCCTCATTGCCCGAGGTTATAGGCGACGAACTGGGAAAAACAGCGCGTATCGGCATGCGAGTGCTCTCGCTCATCCTCATGGTACTCGTCGGCACAGTGTTTGCGCAATCGCCAGCCTCACTGCTAGGAAACATGACCAGCGGATGGGCAATATGGGGTGAATGGAATCCCGTCTACGTATGGTGCGCCATCATCTTTGCCTACTACATCCTGGCTACGCTCCTACCCATCGACAAACTCATCGGTCGCATCTATCCGTTGTTTGGCCTGGCCCTGCTCATCATGGCCGTAGGCGTTATGGTGGGAATCCTCTGCAATGACGGAAACCTCCCCGAAATCACCGATGCTTTCACCAACCACCATCCCAAAGCAGATTCGCTTCCCCTCTTCCCTGGTCTCTGCATCACCATTGCATGTGGAGCGGTGAGCGGCTTCCACGCCACGCAGAGTCCGATGATGGCCCGTTGTCTGAAGAACGAACGACTGGGTCAGCGTGTCTTCTACGGCGCCATGATAGCCGAAGGACTCGTAGCCTTGATATGGGCAGCAGCAGCCATCAAGTTTGCAGACATGCTCAACGTGGACGGCAACACACCTTATGAAAAACTAATGAACGCCATGCGCGTAGAGGCTACCGGCGGCAGCAATCCTGCTCTCATCGTCAACAGCATCTGCCACGACTGGTTGGGTGGCGTGGGAGCCATCCTCGCCATCTTAGGTGTCGTGGCAGCTCCCCTTACGTCAGGCGACACGGCCCTACGCTGCGCCCGTCTCATCACGGCCGACTTCATAAAGATCAAGCAAAATAAGATCAGTAACCGCCTCATGCTCTGCCTGCCCATCTTCGCAGTCAGCATCGCCTTGATGTTCATCGATTTTAATGTCATTTGGCGCTATTTTGCATGGGTCAACCAGACGCTTTCCGTTTTCACGTTCTGGGCCATCACCGTCTGGTTGGCGCGCCACGGCAAGTGTTTCTGGGTCAGCCTCATCCCGGCTCTCTTCATGACAACGGTCTGCACCAGTTATATCGTCGTTGCTCCCGAAGGACTACAATTGCCCTATGCTGTCGGCATCGGTTGCGGCATCGCTGTTATGCTGACGCTATGCATCCCCTTTTTCTGCTGGCAGAGAAAACTGTCCAAACGCACAGCATAAAACACAAAACACAACCATTGGCAGCAGAAAAATAAAAATGTAATAAAATGTTAAAAATATACGAAATTGTAATCTCCGCTTTGCAATTTCGCATATTTTTTGTAATTTTGCCGCGTTAACTGCAGTAAAACATTAAATGGAAGCCTTTTTTAAGACACACGCCTACCTCGTGGAGCACACGCAAGCTCCCGTCAGGAGGGCCCTCATGGATGAGATCAACTGGAATGACAGACTGATCGGCATCAAGGGATCGCGCGGTGTGGGTAAGACCACATTCCTTTTGCAATACGCGCGCGAGCATTTCAGCATCAATGACCGCAAATGCTTGTATATTAACATGAACAACTTCTACTTCCAGGGGAAGAGTCTTGCAGATTTTGCCGGGGAGTTTCATCGTGGTGGTGGCCAAGTACTGCTCATCGATCAGGTCTACAAACTGCCAGAATGGGCAAACGAGCTACGCAAGTGCTACGAGCTCTATCCCGGACTAAAGATTGTCTTCACTGGCAGTAGCGTCATGCGCCTGAAGGAGGAGAACCCAGAGTTGAATGGAATTTGCAATTCCTACCATCTCAAAGGATTCTCACTCCGTGAATTCATTAACCTGCGTACAGGTCTCAGCCTGTCTTCGTACTCGTTGCAGGACATCCTGACACGTCACGAGATGATTGCTGCCAACATCCTGCGTCAGGTACAGCCCTTAGACCACATGAGGGCCTACATGAAGCACGGCTACTACCCCTTCTTCCTTGAGCAGACTAACTTCAGCGAGAACCTGCTGAAGACCATGAACATGATGGTCGAGGTGGATATCCTGCACATTCAGCAGATTGAGTTGAAGTATCTCAACAAACTCAAGAAGTTGCTCTACCTGTTGGCCATAGCTGGTCCTTCTGCCCCCAACGTGAGCCAGTTAGCTGCCGACGTACAGACGAGCCGTGCTACGGTAATGAACTATTTCAAGTTCCTCTCCGATGCACGCCTCATCAATATGATTTATCGCAAGGGAGAATTGTCAGCCAAAAAGCCTGCTCGCATCACTCTCCACAATACCAATCTGCTCTACGCCATCTTCCCCCGTTTCAGCGACGAAGAGATGCTCAACGACACGTTCTTCCAGCAGAACCTCTGCTCACTGCACAGCGTAGCAGCTGGTGACCGCAGTTGTGGTTTCTACGTGGATGGCAAGCGTTTCCGCCTCTGCAACGACGAGCCTCATCGTTTCTCGGGCGATGTCTACTATGTGCGTAGCGGCATCAACAAGGGCCACGACAAGCAGATACCCCTCTGGCTGTTTGGTTTCTTGTATTAAAAGGAATAATCGAGACATCGAATTATCGAAAAATCGAATCGTCGAATTATCGAAAAAATCGAATCATCGATTCAACAAGACAATATTGACGTTTTAACATATAAAAAAATGGCAAAAGAAAAGAAATTTGTAACATGGGATGGTAACACCTGTGCCGGACACGTAGCATACATGTTCAGCGAGGTTGCTGCCATCTACCCCATCACGCCTTCATCTCCTATGGCGGAGCATGTTGACGAGTGGGCAGCTCAGGGTCGCAAGAATTTGTTCGGCGACACAGTAATGGTTCAGGAAATGCAGTCTGAGGCTGGTGCAGCAGGTGCCGTTCACGGTTCGCTGCAGGCTGGTGCACACACCTCCACCTTCACCGCTTCTCAGGGTCTGCTTCTGATGATCCCCAACATGTACAAGATTGCCGGTGAGTTGCTCCCCAGCGTCTTCCATGTATCAGCTCGTACCGTAGCTAGCCACTCACTGTGTATCTTCGGTGACCACAGCGACGTGATGGCTTGCCGCCAGACAGGTTTCGCTATGCTGGCCGAGGGCTCTGTACAGGAGGTTATGGACCTCTCAGCAGTAGCTCACCTCGCAGCTATCGAGGCACGCGTTCCCTTCATCAACTTCTTCGTCGGTTTCCGTACCTCACACGAGTATCAGAAGGTTGAGCTCATCGAGGACGAGGACGTCCGCGACCTCGTTGATATGAAGGCTGTAAGCGAGTTCCGCTCACGCGCCCTCTCTCCCGAGCATCCCCAGGCTAAGGGTATGGCCGAGAACCCCGAGACCTTCTTCGCACACCGCGAGTCTTGCAACCGCTACTACGATGCAGTTCCCGCTATCGTAGAGAAGTACATGGCTGCCATCAGCGAGCGTACCGGTCGCAAGTACGACCTCTTCAGCTACTATGGTGCTGAGGATGCTGAGGAAGTTATCATCATGATGGGTTCAGGTACTGAGGCTGCTCGCGAGGCTATCGACCACGCTAATGCCAATGGCAAGAAGTATGGTCTCGTTAGCGTACACCTCTATCGTCCCTTCAGCGTAGAGCACCTCTTGAAGGCTGTTCCCGCTACTTGCAAGCGCATCGCTGTGCTGGATCGTACCAAGGAGCCCGGTTGCAACGGCGAGCCTCTGCTGCTCGACGTTAAGGACGCTTTCTACGGCAAGGAGAATGCTCCCGTTATCGTAGGCGGCCGCTACGGTTTGGGTTCTGCCGACGTAACTCCCACCATGATTCTCGGTGTATTCGAGAACCTCGAGTTGCCTCAGCCCAAGGATCACTTCACCGTAGGTATCGTTGACGACCTCACCTTCACCTCTCTGCCCGCTAAGGAGGAGATGGCTCTCGGTGGCGAGGGTATCTTCGAGGCTAAGTTCTTCGGTCTAGGTGCTGACGGTACCGTAGGTGCTAACAAGAACTCAGTGAAGATCATCGGTGACAACACCAACAAGTACTGCCAGGCATACTTCTCATACGACTCTAAGAAGTCGGGTGGTTTTACCTGCTCTCACTTGCGTTTCGGTGACACTCCCATCCGTTCTACCTATCTCATCAAGACTCCCAACTTCGTAGCTTGCCACGTTCAGGCATACCTTCGTATGTACGATGTGCTCCGCGGTCTGCGTCAGAACGGCCAATTCCTGCTGAACACCATCTTCGAGGGTGAGGAACTCGTTAACTTCCTCCCCAACAGCGTGAAGAAGTACTTCGCTGAGAAGAACATCACCGTATATTATATCAACGCTACCAAGATTGCTCAGGAGATTGGTTTGGGCAACCGTACCAACACCATCCTCCAGTCTGCATTCTTCCGCATCACCGAGGTTATCCCCGTTGAGTTGGCAGTAGAACAGATGAAGAAGGCTATCGTGAAGTCTTACGGCAAGAAGGGCCAGGACGTTGTCGACATGAACTACGCTGCTGTTGATCGTGGTGGCGAGTACAAGACATTGGCTGTTGATCCAGCATGGTCTAACCTGCCCGCAGACGAGGCTATCGTTCGCGACGAACCCGCATTCGTTTCAGACCTCGTACGTCCCATCAACGCTCAGAACGGTGCCGACCTGCCCGTCAGCGCTTACAAGGGTATTGAGGATGGTACTTGGGAGCAGGGTACCGCAGCATACGAGAAGCGTGGCGTTGCCGGCTTCGTTCCCGTTTGGGATGCTGAGAAGTGTATCCAGTGTAACAAGTGTGCATTCGTTTGTCCTCACAGCTGTATCCGTCCCATCGTCATGAACGACGAGGAGAAGGCAGGCTTCGAGGGTCAGACCATCGAGATGAAGGCTCCCGCTGCTATGAAGGGTATGCACTTCGTAATGCAGGTAGGCGTTAAGGACTGTCTGGGTTGCGGCAACTGTGCTGACGTTTGTCCCGGCAATCCCAAGCTCGGTGGCAGCGCTCTCAAGATGGTGGCTTACGACGACTCTTCAGCTGCTGCAGCTCAGGAGGCTAAGAACTGGGAGTACTGCGTGAAGAACGTCACCTCAAAGCAGGATCTCGTAGACATCAAGCAGAGCCCCAAGAACAGCCAGTTCGCTACTCCTCTCTTCGAGTTCAGCGGCGCTTGCTCTGGTTGCGGTGAGACTCCCTACGTTAAGTTGATCAGCCAGTTGTTCGGCGACCGTCAGATGGTGGCTAACGCTACCGGTTGCTCTTCTATCTACTCTGGTTCTATCCCCTCAACTCCTTATACCAAGAACGAGAAGGGTCAGGGTCCCGCTTGGGCTAACTCACTCTTCGAGGACTTCTGCGAGTTCGGTATGGGTATGGTACTCGCCAACAAGAAGATGAAGAAGCGTATCACCGAGCTGCTCAGCGGTCTTATCGCCGACGAGAAGACTCCCGCCGACTTCAAGGATGCCGCTCAGAATTGGATTGAGCAGCAGAACGACGCTGAGGGCAGCAAGGCTGCAGCCGCTGCTCTGAAGCCTATGATCGGTGCTGGTGCCGAGGCTGGTTGCCCCGTTTGCGCTCAGCTCAAGGAACTCGACCACTACCTGGTTAAGCGCTCACAGTGGATCATCGGTGGTGACGGTGCTTCTTACGATATCGGTTACGGTGGTCTCGACCACGTTATCGGCTCGGGCGAGGACGTTAACATCTTCGTTATCGATACCGAGGTTTACTCTAACACCGGTGGTCAGGCTTCTAAGGCTACTCCTATCGGCGCTATCGCACAGTTCGCTGCCAACGGTAAGCGTGTAGGCAAGAAGGATCTCGGTCTGATGCAGGCTACCTATGGCAATGTTTACGTAGCTCAGGTAGCTATGGGTGCCGACCAGAGCCAGTGCTTGAAGGCCTTCCGCGAGGCTGAGGCTTGGAACGGCCCCTCACTCATCATCGGCTACGCTCCCTGTATCAACCACGGTCTGAAGGCCAAGGGCGGTATGGGTAAGAGCCAGGCTGAGGAGGCAAAGGCTGTTGAGTGCGGTTACTGGCAGTTGTGGCGCAACAATCCTGCGCTCGCTGCTGAGGGCAAGAACCCCTTCCAGCTCGATAGCAAGGAACCCGATTGGGATAAGTTCCAGGACTTCCTCGAGGGTGAGGTTCGCTTCCTCTCTCTGAAGAAGGCTGCTCCCCAGGAGGCTCAGGAGCTCTACGATGCTTGTAAGGCTGCTGCACAGCGCCGCTACAAGACCTACATCCGCAAGACTCAGGAGGATTGGAGCCTATAAGCCCCATCCTTTCCTAACATAAAGCTTTGACAGGAGAGCGTTCCCAATCCGGGAGCGCTCTTCTTTTTTGCAATCTGTTTTCTCTTCTCATTTTTATTTATTATCTTTGCAGCGCAAATAAAGATATTGACGTAAACCATGACTTTACAGCATTCTCCCAACTACGATTTACTCACAGAACTCGAGCAGCGACTAATCACCGCACTGGCATATACAGGCAAAGAGACAAGCGACGGCAACCTGAATGCCATTGCCAAGAAGCTCGGCACGACGCAGAAATCGCTGAAGACTTGCGTCAAGGAACTAGATAAACGAGGCATGTTGAGGCAGGATTACTATTATTGGGGCAGAGAGAAAGATTTCTTTATTTCACCAGAGCACCACCTGCGTGTGCTATGCTGGGTGTGTGAGAAGCACCCAGACTGGGCAAAATCCCCTGGCATCACACGTAGCGACGGTGCTACAGAACTAATGAAGATAGCCAAGGCCATCGTGAGCGACAAGACCGAGAGTCTGAAACTTGACGATGAGCAGTGCTACGTCACCAATATCGTTGAGGAACTGGCAGCTGTCAGCAACGAACAACAGCTTTGGCCTATGTTCTGTGGCATGAGTGATAGTCTCCTTGAATTTGTCCTTAAAGAAGTATCAACATTCTACAATGCAAATAGCAATATAAGCGAGTGGAAGCAGTTCCTCGATGTTATGGACAATGGCAATAAGGAACGAACAAATATACTCGCCCCTTATTATGATAAGATACGCATCAACATCTTCATCAGTGAAGGTAAGTTTACGCCCAACCCAAAAGGCGAGACCACAGAGCGAGGACTGATGATGCTGGCCATACGCGAGGCATACGCCCGACACATCCCCGAAGCCCTCGCTTATCTGGAGAAGGCACTGAAGGCTCACAACAAGGCCGCCACAGGCTATAATGACGAGAAGAATGTCTTGAGCGGCTATATTACCAACTTCTTCATGATGCTGATCTATGCCCTTGATGGGAGCATAGCCAGCAGGAAAAAGATGGAGACTGCCGTCAAAAAGCACACCATATCAGAAACCTGCAACAACGAAGCTGCCTACATCTTGGGGCAGTATTTCAAGGATGCAAAAAGGTACATCGACACCAGCACTATGACCAAGGGACTGGTGGAAAACGAATACAACGGAGTTACCGCAGACGCCAGACAAATGCTTTATCTGCTGATGCAGTATTTCGAACTACATGTCAACGAATTACATTTTAACAAATTCTATCGACAGCCCGACCTCAGCCCAGAGAACTACATACCCGCCAATGCTATCCTGCGCCACGAGCTATCACCCTACCTGCCCATCTGTCAAGAGGAGAAGGACAGGCTGCGTGAACTCTTCGGCGGCGACCCCCTACTCCACTCCATCTACCGCAAGAAGGAGTGGGAGGCTGTGCTCGAGGAGATACTTCAGATAGCTGAACAGGATCAGGGTAAACATAACGAAACCGAAAAGTCAGATGCAAGACTAGTGTACGAACTGAGCAAATACAGCGACTACGTGAAAGTGCGCGAGCAGAAGCGCCTCAAAAGCGGAGCCTGGAGCGCAGGAAAGGAACTGAACCCCACGTCATATCAACGTGGCGACTTCTACATGGACGAGCATGACAAGACGATATGGATGGGTAATAAAGGAACGTATCAGATGCCCACGGCTGCGCGCGTCATTATAAATATGGTGGGCCAGAAACGCGTACTGAATGTGCTCAGCTACTATCCTATGCAGACTGAAGAGATGGAGATACGCGAGGAAAAACCTTTCCTGACCGTAAGCAAAGAGGATGGCAGTATCAAACTTGGCACCAACCTTCCCTCGCTCGCCTTACTCGACATGAACGTGCCCTACCACATCGACTGGACTCACTCCAAGATCACTTATTTCCCTATGACGGAGAAGGAGCGAACCTACTTCCGCAAACTACTCTCCATCAAAAGCATCCCCCTTGAAGCAGAAGAGATGCTCAATAAAATCTTCCCTGCCATCAACAATAAAGTGGAGATACACAGCGACTTCATCGAGGGCGGCACGCAGCTCGAGGAGGTAGAAGGTGAGAGCCTTATAGCCCTGCGCATCACGCCACGCTCCTACGGCCAGTATCACATTTGCTTCAACGTGCATCCGATGAAAGAAGGTAAACTGGTGTTCCTGCCTGGTCAAGGACAGAATCCTGCATTCGACGAGCAGAACGGCAAGCGCGTACAGGTGAAACGCCACCTACGACAGGAGCGCAACAACGCCCGCTTTTTCAAGGATTGGTTTGAGGACTATGACATAAAACTGGAGAACTACCAAGGCGAACTCAGCACGCTCGACCTGCTGGAGTTCATGGACTTTGCACGCAGCCACGAGGAACAAGGCTACTTGGAGTGGCCTGAGGGCGAACGGTTGAAACTGGCGGCAGCCATGCCGCAGACGTGGAACGTATCACTCAAGAAGAACGCAGGATGGTTCGACCTGGAGGGTGAACTGAACATAGACGAAGAAACGGTGATAAGCATCGCACAACTGCTCGATATGATGGCAGGATCGCACGGCCGATTCATCCGATTGGATGATGATAAATACTTGAGCATCAGCGAACAGCTGCGCAAGCAATTGCAAAAGATTGACGCCGTAGCATCGCGCCAACATGGCAAGGCTGTCATTCCAGCTGTGGGCATGGCTGTTCTGGGTGAAGCACTGAGCGGGGAGTTGGACATCACCCACCCCAAGGCTCTTGACGAACTGCGCACCAAGATACGACAGAGTGGCAAACTGCAACCCGAAGTGCCCGAACAGCTCAACGCCACACTGCGCGACTATCAGCTGGACGGCTTCCAGTGGATGACGCGCCTGAGCAGTTGGGGCGCCGGTGCGTGTCTGGCCGACGATATGGGTTTGGGTAAGACCGTGCAGACCATTGCCGTACTGCTCGACAAGTGTAGTGAAGGACCTTCGCTCGTATTGGCTCCGGCCAGCGTAGTGCCCAACTGGCGCAAGGAGTTGAACCGTTTTGCACCAAGCCTCAACGTCAGCATCCTGAACGAAGCAGCCGACCGCAAGGCACTCATCGAGGAGGCCAAGGCTGGCGACATCGTCATCAGCACCTACGGACTGCTCGTCACCGAGGAGGAGGTGCTGACAAAGAAACAGTGGAACATGGCCTGTCTGGACGAGGCACACGCCATCAAGAACCGCGACACGAAGACATCGGGCGTGGCCATGCAGCTGGAGGCCAAGCAGCGCATCATCCTCACTGGTACGCCCATCCAGAACCATCTCGGCGAACTGTGGAATCTCTTCCAGTTCATCAATCCTGGTTTGCTGGGCAGCTACGACCAGTTCAACAAGAAATACATCCTGCCCATCTCGCAAGACCATGACACGCAGCGCAAGCAACAACTGAAGCGACTCGTACAACCCTTTATGCTGCGACGCACCAAGCAGGAGGTGGTTGAGGAACTGCCCGACAAGACGGAGATAACACGCAACGTACAGCTCAGCGACGAGGAGATGGCCGTCTACGAGGTCATCCGTCGCAAGGCAAAAGAGGAGTTGGAGGAGTTGGAAGCCTCGGGCAAAGCACTCAACATCAACGCACTGGCCGAGATCACGCGTCTACGACTCTGTGCCTGCACCGCCTCGTTGGCACAGAAGGGATGGAGTGGCAATTGTGCCAAACTCGACGCTTTCGAGGAGTTGGTCAGCGACATCTATCAGTCTGGCAATCGCACACTGGTGTTCAGTCAGTTCACCTCGTTTCTCGAGATGGCAGCACAACGTCTCAAAACACTCAAGATTCCTTACTTCTACCTCGACGGTAGCACACCAATGCGCAAACGCACACAAATGGTGGAAGCTTTCCAAAAAGGCGAATGCCCCGTCTTTCTTATCAGTCTGAAGGCGGGCGGACTGGGTCTCAACCTCACGGGCGCGAACTATGTCATCCACCTCGACCCGTGGTGGAATCCTGCTATTGAGCAGCAGGCCACCGACCGTGCCTATCGCATCGGTCAGCGCCAGAACGTCACCGTCTACCACCTTATTTCCTCCAACACCATAGAGGAGAAGATACTGCGTCTGCACGACACCAAGCGCGACCTGGCCTCATCCCTGCTCGAAGGTACCGACACCAGTCACAAGATTACTGCCAAGCAACTCTTGGAGATGCTGGAGGGAGCGGAGTGATCCGATGGGGTCGCCCCCCATCGGATCACTCTCTTGTGTTACGAATAATTTCCTTGAACTCCACCTCGACGATGCGGAGTTCGCTCTTCACATCGTCACCACCTTCAGCCTTGAAGAGGTCGAGTTCGCCAGCGGCAGGAGCCGTCACCTCGGTGATCTGGCCAAATGCATCGCTGTCCTGTGCAGCTCCCTTCAAACGGATGGTGATGCGGCGTGCCATGCGGGGCTTCACCTTGATGTGGACGTAGCCCAGCGAACGCTCCGTCTCACCGCTCCACACCAGTTCATCGTCAGCAAATATCTCAAGCGGATAACTGCGCAGTCGCCAGCCAGTGAGTTTGATGCACACTTCGTCAATCTGTGCCATGCGGCCCAACTCATAGGTAATCCAACCCGTGGAGAGTCGACCGTCGTTCTTCCACTCCGACAGTTCATTGTCGTCGAAGCTCTTCACTGCCTCGTTGCTGTTGGCACCGGCACGTGCAGAGACAATCTCCACATCCACGGCACGCTCCTGGAAGGAAGGTGTGCTGGGGGTCTCGCCACGATCCAAGCGTCCCTTCAGCAACTGTGAAGGAATGTAATTACTCAGTCCGTCCTTCTCCTCAAAGGTCACGGTTTTCATCTCGATTTCGGCCGACTGCAACCCTGCAGCCTCGGCATGCAACTTCACGGCTCCGCTCTGCGTCGTACTGCGCAGGATGACGCGGTTCACACCACACTCCACGGGGAGTGAGCGAGACAGGATCCAATTGACAGACCCTCTCTCCCCCGCCTCTCCCCCTTTATTGGGAGAGGAGCCTTCCCTTTGGGAAGATTCAGAATGATTTGCTTCTTGAGCGGCATTACAATCTGTATTCCTCCCCATTATGAGGGAGGTGCCCGCTTGCGGGCGGAGAGGGTCTCCCACTCCTTGTGCCATTCCTCCACGCCATTCAGCCTCACCATCAAGGGTGAACTGCACGGTGTCGTTAGCCAAAGGACATCGTCTGCCCTCCTTATCCACTACCTCTACCTGTACCAATGCCAGGTCAGCACCATCGGCCTGCCAGCCCAAGGGATTCTGGATGGTGGTGAGCTTGATGTGGTGGGGTTCTCCGGCGGTCTGCAGTGTGGTTCGGCAAGCCTCCTGACCATTGTTATAACCCACAGTCACAAGTTCACCGGGCTCGAACTTCACATCGGGGAAGGTGAAGAGGAACTGCCACTCGCGCTTCATGCCAGGCAAAGGCTTGCCGTTCAAGAAGAGTGCCACGCTATCCGTGTTCGACACGACATAAACGGGCTTAACGACTGAGGGGGCGTAATTCCAATGCCCCACGATATGGATTCTTGGCTGCTCGATGTCCACCCATCCGTCCCACATCACCTGATGGGCGTAGTAGAGGTCCTTGGGAATGCGGAGCGGGTCCACATCGCCCGAACGGCGATAGTTCTCTACACCACGGAAGTGTGTGTTGGTATCGGAGAAGATAATCTTTGCGCCACCACTGCTCACACGACGGCCACTACCGGGACGCTCGATGAAATAGTCCCACCAGCGATGCACGTTCTCCACCACAAACTGATCCTGGTTGTGGTTGTAGGCCGAGGCATCTTTCTGCTTGGTGGTCTGTCCCGTCATAGCCGAGAGGTATTCTGTGTTCCCCTGTCCTTCAGGGTGGTATGGATATGACCACTGGTCCCAATACTTGCGCAGACCCTCGTCACGACAGTACTCCATCGCCCACATCGGCGAGTGGGCACTCTTGTTGATATAAAGCATCTCGCCACCATACTCAGCCTCGCGGATGTCGAGCATCTCACGACTGCCGATGGCACGACCGCCAAAGTAGTCGAACGAGTCGCGAATGGCACGTAACTCTAACATATGCTCTCGGCTGATGCTTTCGTTACCACCCTCGTAGAAGAGGATGCTGGGGTTGTTGCGGTTATAGATGATGGCGTCGCGCATCAGCTCCTTGCGCTGCACCCAACGCTGTCCCGTGACGTCCTTCTCGGCATCGCCAGCAGGCATAGCCTGTATCAATCCCACACGGTCGCAGCTCTCGACGTCCTGCTTCCAAGGGGTGACGTGCATCCAGCGCACCAGATTGGCATTGCCCTCCACCATCATACCGTTGCTGTAGTCCGAGAGCCATGCCGGTACACTCATACCCACTGCCGGCCACTCGTTGCTGGTGCGCTGGGCAAAGCCCTTCATCTGCAGTACACGGTCGTTGAGCCACACCTTACCCTCGGCAAAGCGAGTCTTGCGGAAGCCGGTGATAACGACCTGCCGGTCAGCAGCCTCAGACCCTCTTACCCCAACGGACCCTCTCACCCACTCCTCTCCCCCATAATGGGGAGAGGAGCCTTCCCGTTGGGAAGATTCAGAATGAATTTTCCCCGGACTATTCTTCTGCGAGGTCTTACTATCTAAATTCCTCCCCATTATGGGGGAGGTGGCCAAAGGCCGGAGAGGGTCCGTGAGGTCACATTTTACAGTATAAAGGTAACCGTAACCCCACGACCAGAAGTGTAAATCCCCTACCCGCTCACTGGCCTTGAGCACTGCGGTTCCGCCAGCAGGAATGGTCACTGGCTCACCACCATATTGTGCCACCGTCTTGCCATCGCGGTCCACAATCTCGACGGCGAGGCTGCGTGTCACGGGCTTATTCGTCTCGTTCTTCACCTGGCTCTCCACATTGATGACGGCCGAGCGTCCCGGCACGTCCATCTCCGAGGCATAGACATAGGTACCCGTCGTGCCGAGGTTGCTATACAAAGGTAGTGTTTGGTACACCTTATCCGTGACGTGCAACCACACATTCTTCGGCAGACCGCCATAGTTGGCGTTGAAGTTCTTGTCGGCCCACTGGTACTTCTGACGCGTGCTGCGTTCGCGATAGTTCCAGTCGTTGTCCACACGCACGGCGATGACATTCTCCTTGCCAGGTTTCACCACGTCACTGATGTCAAATCCAAAGGCCATCACACCATTCTCATGCTGACCGACGAGCTTACCGTTGACGTAGCAGTCCACACCCTGACGTGCTCCCTCAAACTCCAAGAAAACCTTTCTATTCTTGGCCGTGGCAGGCACTACAAAATGCTTTCTGTACCACATCACGGTATCGGTAAGGTCGTGGATGTCCAAGCGGAATGCCTCGTCCTCGTTGAAGGCGTGAGGCAAGGTCACTGCCTTCCAACCTGAATCGTCGAAACGCACCTCGCGTGCCAGTGAGTCATCGCCCACGTGCAGCAACCAGCGCGAATTGAAATTGTATTTCTCACGGGCAGCCGATGCACTAAACGTACTCAGCAACACACCTAATATCAGCAGTATCTTTCTCATATTATTTATTTCACTCTCACTTTGTTACCATCAATCACATATACACCCGAACGAACGGGATGCGCCACCTGCAGCCCTGTCAGGGTATAAATTTTCCCCTGTCCACCAGCACTATTGCCCTGCTCCGAATGGATGGTCTTTATAGCATCAGGCACAGAGATAGCGTCACCCAGTCTGAACAACCTTGCACCATGACTGGGCACGTCAGCAGAGACTGTGCCAACTGCTGGTGCAAGCTGTTTCTTACTCCAGATATCATACACAGGTACCTCCTCGTCAGATGCATAGCCCAACTGAGTCAAGTCAAGCACAAAATCCTGAGGCTGCGTTGCATAGACAAGGAACTCCATCGTAGTGCCAGTCGTTGACTTGTTGTCGCTGTCACAGCTGCTATCATAGCCACACAAAGCCTTGAACGTAACGAAGCTGTGGTCTGCCGGTAAATCGTATACCAGCGTACATTCTGCATTGAGGCCCAATCCCGTAGCATAGCTCTTGCCTTCTACCTTGAGCGTCCCGCCTTCCACGTTCTTGTTGACGTTCAGCGAGCCCCATTCCGAAGCATAACTGCTATGCTTGAGCGTCGTAAGCGAAGTTTCATTGCCCTCCGCATCTATGAGTACGGGGTTGATGATGTCTGCACGGTCGTATGCAAAGCCGTCGCCATAATTGCTCACCACGATCTTCAGCTGTGTAGCCCCTGTGATGTCAGCCTCGATCTGCTTCGACTTGTTGCCACTGCGCGAGATAAGTCCCGTACGGGCAATAGAGTTGTCCTGCTCTCCTGACAGGGGATTCTGATCGAACACCATGAAGCGCAGCGTTGTTGTAGCTCCTGTCTGGCCAATGCCACTGTCATCGGCAGCCGCCATAGCCTTGAAGCGCACCACATCCATGTCGTCAGGAATCCGGAAGAAGATGGCAGCGTTGGCATCGGCAGAGAAACCACGATCATACGTCTTGCCCATCACCTTCATCTTACCGCCATTGTCTACATTCTTATTCTCATACACACGGTTGAAGTATGACTTGGTGTAGTCACGTGTCTTGTATTTACCCGTAAGTTCAACCTCCGTGCCATCACGCAGGATGAGTGTTGGATTGATCCAGTCGCCATGGTCGTAGTTGAAGTTGTCACCACCATCGTCAATGACGAGCACCAGCGTCTTGCTGCCCTCAGGCCACTCCATGTCCACATCCACGGCATGTCCGTCGGTGGTGTAGGCCACGGTCTCCGACTTAAAGAGCGCCTTTCCACCAACTACCCATCTATTGTTGTCGCGCTGGAAGAGAGCCAGGTATTTATTGCCCGTAGTGGGATCCGTACTCGTCCATGCCACATGTCCGTTATCCTCATCGTTGAGCACCTGATGGGCATCCACACCATACTTATGCATCTGGTGATACTCCTCGTTGGTGAGGAGCGAGAGTGTGAAGTCATCATTCTTTGTCATCTCACCGCCGAAGAAGAGAGGCGAATGGCAGATGCCCCACAGCGTCATCATCGTATACTGCTCGTCGTGAGTCAGGTTCGTCCATCGTCCGTTGTCCTTACCCGTATAGCCATTGTCGGCCACGGTCATAGCTATCTGTCCGAGGGGCAGCATGTCGCAATCGGCATAGTTGCCCGAACGACTGTACTTGCTCCACTCATTAGCCTCATTGAATACCATATCGACAGCCGACCATGAGTCCCACAGGTCATCCATCATACGCCACATATTGGCATTCTCCAGACAGTCCTGTGCATACTGGTACTGCGTCTTGCCCGGTGAGAGACTGAGCACAATAGGACGCCCGCACTGGTCGATGGCCTTGCGTATCATGCGTATCTCGTCGGTATAGAACGGGCGGCTCAGGTCGTCTATCTTGATGAAGTCTACCCCCCACTCGGCATAGAGGTCGAAGAGACTGTTGTAGTAGAGCTGGCCATACTTGTTGTTGCGCACGGTCAGGTTGTCCTTCAGCCACGTACAGGCTGGCGTTGTGCTGCTGTACACCTGGTTCCACGCTGTGCTTTCACTACCCTTGAGCTTATACTCCGATTCGTGTCCGACAATGTATTTAGGCAGTCCGCGCATGATGTGTATGCCGAACTTCAGACCCATCGAATGCAACTTGTCGGCCATGGTCTTGAAACCAACGTTCCTGCCGTCCACCATGCACGAGGGGAAACGCGTAGGCGAGGGAAGGTAGCGTCCGTACTCATCCAGCACACAGTCGGCCGACCATCCATCATTGTCCTGATTGTACCAGCCGCCACCCTTTGAAGGATGGTTGGCATACCATCGGATGTCTACCACCACATACTCCCATCCATGCCTTACGAGGTCATGGTCTACCATGTATTGTGCATTCTGCATGGTCAGTGCCTCGTTGACCGACGAGTAGTAGCAGTCCCACGAGTTCCATCCCATCGGGGGCGTCATAGCCCAGGTACGGAAAGTGGCTATATCTTCCGACTGCTGTGCAAAAGCAGTTGTGCCAAGTACGAATGCAGCCATTGCTGCGAATATCTTCTTTCTCATAATATATTATTTGGGGGGTTATTTCATTTCCTTACCTTCTTGCCATTAACAATATAGACTCCCCTCTTTTGGGATTGAAGATTGAAGGTTGAAGATTGAACATTAATCTTTCGACCGCTGAGGTCGTAGACAGCAGAATTTTCAATATTCAATTTTCCATTTTCAATTTCCTCAATGCTGTCATAGTCGGGATCGGTTACGATGCGCAAGATGCCACGCGTAGAAAGGTCACTGGTGTCCCACTTGAAGCCGGGAGCGGGATGCTCTTCGGTAAAGGTTACTGTACCCGAGATAGTAGGCAGGTTGCCCGTGAAGAGTGTGAACTCCTGTCCGTCGGCATACTCGCCCGAGGCAAGCACGATGTTGAGAACGGGCGAGGTGAGCTTCACCGTGCCATCGGCCTTGACAGCATCGCAGGTAGCCTTGCCGGCCGAACTGATGCGGGTGCGGAACTCCAGGACGCCGTCGCTAGCCACGGTGAGGTTGCCCGTCAGCGAGAGCGTGCCGACCGTCGTGCCCGTAGCCTTGCCAGCCTTCAGCGTACCGCCCTTCTGCACACTCACGGAAGCCGCTTTACCCGTACCACCAGCCATGGCGCCGTTACGAACAGTCACCGTGCCCGTCGTGGTGGGGGCAGTCGTGCAGTTCAACTGCACAGCACCTTCATATACGTTGAGTGCACCGCTGCTGGCACCCGTCAGCGTCCATGTGCCTTCGCCATACTTGTTGACCGTAGCTGAAGAGCCAAAGACACCGGCGTAAGTGTCGTTCTGACCGAGATAACCTACATTCCAGGTACTCATGCCGATGCCGCCCGTACCCGTCAACGAGCCCACCTTATGGGTATAGGACTGCTCCGTGCCACCGCCAGCCTTGACACCCACCACATAGGCACCGTCCTCCAGTTTGAGCGTAGCCTTAGAGAGGTCCATGTTGGTCACGAAACGGCAGTTGCTGGTCAGCACGTCGTACGTACCCTGGAAGGCCGAGGTATTGGTACTGATGTCAGCACGTACATAGGGAAGAGATATCTTGTAGGTTCCCTCGCCACGCAGCGAACCGTTGACATTGCAACGACTGCCGGCATAGAGAGTGAGCGTCTTGCCCTTGTTGATGTCGAAGACGTAGTTGGTGTTGGGCATGGTGCCTGAGCTGTTGCTGTCGAACATCACATAGGTGCTGTTACCCGTCACCTCGATGATGCTGCCCGCCTTGCCTATCTGAGCGTTCCACGAGCCTTGTGCCAGCGTACCGGCATTGAGCACCGTACCGCCGCTCCAGGTGTTACCACTATTGTTGATGTTGAGCTGACCCGTACCCGTCTTGGTGAGCTTGCCCGTGCCCGAGATGACACCCTTCAAGGCCGTCGTACCGCTGCCCACCTGTATCGTGGCCGAGTCGGTGAGCACGATGCTGCGGTCGGTGCTGGTGCTCGAATTATTGATGATGAGCGATGCTTTGCCCAATTTTATAACGCCATTGGCACCAAGCGACGAAGCAATGCCCTGATCGGCAAGGGCAGCCACGGTGACGCTACCGGCATTGATGGTAGTAGTACCCTCGTAGTCGCTGTTCTTGGTATTGATGATGAGCTTACCATTTCCGTTCTTTTCGACATTGCAAGCACCCGTCCAACCGCCATCTCCGTTGAAGGTATAGTTGCGCGTGTCGGCCGTGAATGTAATCTTCTTTGCTGGGAAGAAGTCGGGCATGGTGATAGTAGATGCGGTGGCAGCATCGCTGAACACCACCTCATCGCCTGCCACGAACTCTGTAGGCTTGCCATCGAGCTGCCAGTTGGTGGTCTGATAGTCCCAAACTGCATTCTGCGCACCTGTCCATGCCACGTCCACTGCAGCCTCGCGCTGACCATAAACAACAAGCCAGATAGCATTGTCGTGATTGGCAAGCTCGTACTTCAATCCTACCAGTCCGTCCACACCGAACTTTGAAAGCTGACCGCTCATCTCGCCTGTATATTCAAGCAACTTATATTCGCCCTCGCCCAGCGTACCTTCATGCTTGATGTAGAAGATGGGCGAACCGCCGACATTCAGATTGCCATCGACATGGAGGAGCGACGAACCAATCTGCATGTCCATATATACGGTATTGCGCAGCGTGAGTCCCTTCTGGAAGGTCATCGTGCCCTGAGGCATCAGTCGGCAACCCTCATAGTTGAGTGCACCTTCGAAGGTGATGGTATCCTGCACAACAGGCGAGCCAGCCAGTGTGCCACGGGCACGAAGTTGGATGGCAGCTGCAATGCTGCTGTTGCCCCAAACCGTTCCTTCGCTGATGATGAGGGAAGAAGCCCCCTCCCCGCCCCCCGAGGGGGGAGCCACCGCACCTCCAGCTTCTCCTGAGGTAGCCTGCAACGGTGCTGTGAGTGCCAACGTGCCTTGCTGCGACTTCCACAACTCTCCCCCTTGAGGGAGTTGGAGGGGGCTTCCTATTGTCAGCGTCTGTCCCTTGACGGGCATCACATAGATATGCTGCTTCGAGCCACTGGGCGTGATGGTGGCATCGCCCAAGGTGAGGCCGAACACCTCGCTCGTGGCATCGGCAGCCATGAAGGGTGGCAATGGTGGGGCAGGCATATCGTAGCCAAGATAGAAGCTGGTGTTAGGACTCTGATAGTAACCTCTGTTGGTAATCTGTCCGAAGTAGTTGGGATCCTGCAGCAGGCAGTATATGTTCTTGACCGTGGTTGAAGTGCTGGTAGAGAGGCAAATGAAACCCGTCTCCAAACCGCCCGACAGAGTTTTGAGAATAATCTCCTCGCGCCAGTCGCCAAGAATGTCACCCCAGAACATGGGACGTACGGCATTCTCGGCAGCAATCTGCCAACCCGACTCCTTGCTCATCTCCCACAGACGCTGCCAACCACCGGCATTGTACTTAGCCACGATGGCAGGACAGTTGTTGCCGCTACCACTCGTGATGAGCGATTCGCGACCAAGGTCACCATCCCACCATATTCCCTCGTAAGGATAAGGCTTCGCAGTGCCTATCTGATTTCCCTTACTGTCGTAGATGTTCTCCATCGTACTCCACATCTCGTAGCCCTTGTGAGCGGGGTCCACATCCATACACTCGCCACGGCCCACGTCGCCCACATTGGGCAGATACCACTTCTTGATGGGCGTGCCATCGGTGGCATCGTAGAGAATCATACCGAGCATGTCGGGCGCATTCTGCTGAATGGCAAAAATCTCCTGTCCGGGATGGTCGGGGTCTATGTCGGACATGCGGAAACGGTCGCCGTGAGAGATACGGCTGGTCCACAGAAGCGAACCGTCATCATCCACGGCACACTGCCCGTTCATCACCTCGTCCTTGCCGTCACCGTCCACATCGCCAATACGGATGTGATGGAACTCGCTCAGACCCTCATAGTCGTAGAAACGGAATCGCCACAACTCCTTGAACACGCCACCCTGATAGCCATAGGCGTAGGTGAAGTAGTGATGGGCTCCCGCGCTGGTACGGCACTGGAACTGTCCCACGGCACTCTGATGCACGCCATCCAGATAGGCTGCCCCCATGGCAGGCGACAGGTAGCTGTATTCATCGTTCATGAAGGCCGACTTGTTGGTGCGAGTATAGGTCATGCTGTTGTCGGCGGGCAGTGTCATGGCACAGACATCCTTCTGTGCACCCGTCAGTCCGTCGATGACGGCAAAGTACCACTGCGGATTCTTACCCTTGCTGTAGTACGTGTAGTTGGTCACCTTGTCGCCGTCGATGTCGGGATTGCTACCGTCGCTGCTGACGGTCTGTGTACCCGATCCATTGTAATGCTGCTGCGTACCATTATAATATAGGTATTTGCCAAAGGTGCGACTTGATGAATCCCAGAAACGTGCTCCTTCGCACACCTGCACGACGACTTCTCCCTTGCCGTCGCCGTCAAAGTCGCCCACACAGACGCCATCGTTCTGACCTCCGCAAGCAAAGAAGTGCACACCAAGGTTGACCGTCCAAAGGTGCTGTCCCTGACGTGTGTAGGCCTCGAGGCAGTCACCTCCAAGCTTGTCATTGCCCCATCCCTCGTAGCCGTTCTGGTCTTTGCGTGTATAGTCACGGTTTACGACATACTCCATCTCGCCATCACCATCCAGATCGACCGGCCAGCAGTACTTGGTCACAAAGCTGCCATCGTTTGGCAGAGGCGAACCAGCCTGCGTATAGTTGACAGCGAAGCCAGCATTCTTGATGGTCGTTCCGCCAAGCTTTACGGTGCTATAGACGAAAGGCACCGACGGTTCGCTCTCCACGCCGTTGCTAACCCTCGTCACCGTGATGCTGGCCCCCTCACCGCACTTGGCGTATGTAGCGGTTGTGTTGGTAACGCTAAGAGGCGTTGCATTAAGTTTCGTGCCATTGACGTAGACGTTGTACTTAGCATCCTCCGGCTCCTGAGCCAACCGGCGCCATGTTATCGTTACGTTCGACCCATTGTTCACGGCCACCACACCTCGACCGAGGTGCTGCAGGCGCTGTGCCTGCACACCCATAGCCAGCATAAGCATGGCTGCCAAGGACAAAAATATCCGTTTCATAGTTGCTACTAGTTAGTTAGATTTTTGTTAGTAAAATTTTGGTTGCCACAAATATACGCATAATTTTACAAACCACACCTATTCTTGGCCGTTTTATTGCTCAAAAAACAGTATTTTTGCCAAAACGACGGCTCAACTAGGAAAAACATGCGTCAGGGAAGCACCCTTACCTTCTTACCATTAATGATGTAAACACCAGCAGGGAGCTTGGTGCCAAAGGATATGTTTTCACACAAAACCGCAAGAACCATTATATGAATGCCTAGTTGTATATTTATGGTTCATCCAAGATTTCGAGTGATTATATTTTTATCTTTGTAAGGTTTACGCGCGCACGCGCGCGCATTTCCTAGGAAATTTAAAAAAGCCTCCACCCTCCACAATCTTTATTATAAACTGTTATTTAGTGCATTATATGTGTGGAGGCTACTTCCAAGCCTCCACGTTTTTGGCACTTTCAGCCCATTTTCCTGCTATTTTATAACAATTTCGTAGTATCACCATGCTCTTTTTCTGCTCTTATTCCCTGCATTTTGACCGAAGTCAAAAGCCGGGGGTTAGGGGGGCTATCCCATTTCCCCACCCTCAAATTTTGTTTTTCCCATGCTTCAATTTCCATTTTCCCACGCAGGAATTCTCTACGCCACGCCCGACGCGTTTGTTCGCCACGCCCGTGGCGTATATACGTCACGCCCGAGACGCTTATACGCCACGGCCGTGGCGTAGAGAATACTCCCTCCATAACACTTTTATTGGCGGTACAGCAATGCTGATTTGCACGCTTTGGAGAAAAAAAAGGAGGTTCATCCAATATATGGAGTGATTGACTTATCGAAATGCTGCTGCGCTATTTATTACTTATCACATACTGGTCGGATGGCGAAACCATAAGAACGGTTGGCGCTCCATCGGCCCGTATAGCCTGTGAAGTTCAGGTTATAGGCAGCGGTGGTGTATTCGTTGGAGAGTGTAGAACTCCAATAGTAACCCGTCGAACCCACGTTGATGGGCACGTCGCGATGCTGTCCCGCAGCAGGCAGGAAAATGCTCTTGTCCGAGGGCCCCGTCACTCGGTAGCCGTTCACCTTGTTCTCTGCCGTCCATGTCCATGTGCATCGTGTGGTCAGCTCCTCTATGTCGGCAATGGTGGGCATGCGCCACTCACCCTTCCAGAGTACTGCGGCTGCATCATACTCCGTACCGCTGATCTCTTGGGGTAGGGTGATGCCTTCTGCGTTGTTGAAGTAGAGGTAGTTCTCCTCCGTATACTGCTCCTTGGGTGCCACCTCGCCCCATGCGAAGTAGCTGCCGTAGCCCTCAGGTGCTTCGGCTCCGATATTGCAGGCCGCCCACAGCACCTTCAGTCCCAGATCCACCGCCTCGTGTGGTTCGGGCAAGGCATCCTCGATGCGGATGCTGTCCACCACCTCGATGTCGATGCGTATAGGCGAACGCCCGTCGCGGTAAATCACCACCTGTTTCTGTGCCAGCAACTGGAGTGGCATCAAACAAAGTAAAAATAGAAGTTTTCTCATAAAGCTTTAATTTTCAGCAAAAGTACAAGATTATTTTGAATCCGTCAAATAAGTGGGTGTAAAAGATGACAAAGCCCGATGCAGAGCGTTCCACACCGGGCTTCGTATCACATTAATACCGAGGATTAGAAGTTACGCTGCTCCTTTACGTAAACCTGAGTGTCGTCTGCGTAGTCATCACCGGCAACGTCTACGCCGATGCCGTTGTTCCTATTGTACATCTTCATCACATCCACACGGCTACGCTTGGTGAAGACGTGTTTGAAGTTGTTGGCGAGGGTGACAGCTGGGAAGTTATAGCCACCATAAGTGCCATCTACATAGTCAGAGAAGATAATACCCAAACGCTCGTGCTTAGAGACAATATAGGGGTTAATCTCTGACATAATGGTATTCGCACTACCCGATACTGATGAACCACCAGCCCAACTTGCGAAGTTCAGGATAAGGCGCGCATCCGTTGTACCATTAGCAGAGTCGATGAACTTCTTAACAAGTGCAGTCTTGGCAGCAGTATTTGACAGACCTGCCTTTTGCGCGAGTTCACTATAAGCAACATTTCCCGTCAACTCAGCAGCATCCGTATTATAAATGTCTTGATATGACACCAAGAAACCATTAATAGCTGCACCATTATTTCCTTGAACATTTACAGTACGAGCGATGTTGTCATTCCAGGGAATCTTACATGCATTGTAGGTCTTCTTCGCATTATCACCAGTCAAGTCATCACGATAGACGAATACAATCTTACCACGTCAATCTGTAAACTTGGTATTTGCACCGAGAGAAGCTAATGCATAACCACCCTCAACCGCTGCATGAACGAGGTCATAAACATTATTACTCCACGTAGCCTTATCTGTGGCACTAGAGCCACCAAGACCTAATACAGTTGTAGGTTCTTCTTGATGAATGAATGCCAACACACATTCTGTGGGGTTAGAGGCAAGATAAGTCTTCATCGTCTCAACAGCTGCAGATAGCGTAACTCCTGTACCTACTGATCCATGTGTAATTTCAAGTGTTGATGATGTTGCATTAGGACGAAGGTCAAATGCGCGTACACCATTCTCCAACTGCTGCTGGATAGTCCAATTCTGACACTTACCAGCAGCACTTGCACTACTTGTTGCTGCATCGTGAATCGTTGGGGTCAGACCCCAACGATTCACTGTTTTTTGGATCGCACCTGGTTTTCGTACTCGTGGGGCGTCACGCCAAACTGACGGGCGAATAGTTTGGAGAAATAGCCGTGGTTGCTGAAACCAACCATCTCGCTGACCTCACCAATCTTGTATTTGCCTTGCCGGATCAGTTCGGCAGCTTTCTTGAGTCGGACGAGACGAATGAAGTCGAGAGGGGGCATGTCGAAGAGTTTCTTGATCTTGCGCAACAGACTCGAACGACTCATACACATCGCATCGGCCATGGCATCGACATTGAAGGACTCGTCGCTGAGGTGTTGCTCGATGACCTCCATGGCCTTCTGCATGAGCTGCTCGTCCTCGTTGCTCATCTGCATGTTCTTCAGGGGGAAGAACGGACGTTTGGCAAACGCCTCACGCTCCTTCTGGCGGTTCGTCAGGATGGATGCCGCCAGCTGGCAGAGGAACTCCACCGAGAAGGGTTTCTCGACGTAGCCTTCAGCCCCGACACGCAATCCGTTGAGCTTGCTTTGCAGGTCGTTCTTTGCCGTGAGGAAGATGACGGGAATGTGTGACAGGTCGATGTCCTGCTTGATGTGGCGGCAGAGCTCTATGCCATCCATCTCCGGCATCATGACGTCGGTGACCACCAGGTCGTAGCGGTTCTGGTGCAGCATGGTCAGGGCTTCTGCTCCATTCGTAGCCGTCTCCACGACGAAGCGCTCACGCAGTTGCTCGGAGGTAAAGGTACGTACACTCTCCTCGTCTTCCACCAGCAGGATGCTGGCTCCCACAGAGTCGTCGGTGACAGAGAGGAGGTTGTCGTCCAGTGTCACATCGTTCTCGAGGTGAAGTTGGGTGGGTGGCATGTCTGCCTCGTCGGCTACGAGTTTGAGCTGGAACTCATTGCCCGTCCGCTCGTTCGACGGAACCAGTTCGAGCGAACCTCCATGCTTGGCCACCAGGGAGCGGGACAGCGCCAAACCTATGCCAGCGCCCTCGTGCGTAGCGTGATGGTCAAGCTGGACGAAGGGGTCGAAGATGGCCTGTGCATGCTCGTCGGTGATGGCCTCGCCGTCTGACCATACGCTGAGTATCACGTTCCCAGCCTCCTTTCGCAGCTGCACTACGCAGGTCTTTTCGCCATATTTCAAGGCATTGTTGAGCAGGTTGCTAATCACCTTTGTGATAGCCTCGCGGTCAATGTGGGCCATGATGTCGGCCTGTAGGGTGTGTATGATGAGCTGTTTGTTGCGGATGGTGAAGGTGGGCTCAAAGCGGTCGATGGTGGCTCGTAGCAGTGCCGACAGGTTTACGGTCTCCAACCGCAGTTTGAGTTCTCCCGCTCCCAGTTTCTGGAAATCCTGTAGTTGTGACACGAGGTTGAGCAGGCGGTCAGTATTTTGTTTCATCACAGCTATCTGCTTGCATAACTGTTCGTCCTCGATGTTCTTTTTGCTGATTACCTCCAGCGGACCATTGATGAGGGTTAGCGGCGTGCGTATCTCGTGCGTTATCTCGGTGAAGAATTGCAGTTTACTGCGGTTCATCTCCTTTTCCTTCTCGTCTTCAAAGAGGCGCTTGCGCTCCATGAACTGCTTCTCCTTGCGGTTTTTGTAGTGCCAGAATCCGATTGCCAGACAGGCCGTCAGCGTCAGCACATACAGCAGTATGGCCCACCACGAGAGCCAGGGTGAGGGCATCACATGAATATTGAGCAGTATCTCTTTGTAGTCATCCTCGACGCCCAGGCTGGAGGCTCGTACACGCAACGTGTAGTCGCCCGCTGCCAGGTTGGAGAAGGACAAGGCTACGTCGGAAGACTGCGTCCACGTCTTGTCGACCGGGTCGAGACGATAGTAGTAATTGACCATCTTGGACAGCGGGAAGGAGAGCAGCGCCACCTCCAGCGCCACGTTCGAGCTGCCTGAGGGCAGGGTAATGTCGGACGTCTGCAGGATGCTTTGCTTCAGTAGGGCGTGTTCCTCTGCAGGCGAGACCTCCTGACCGTCTACAAGCAGGCGTGTGAAGAAGAATGGCACATCACGGATGGCCAGCGATGCGTCGGCACCCTGTGTGGCACCAAAAGCCACCAGGCCGTCGATGCCTCCAATATAGATCAGTCCGTCCGAACAGGCTATGGCCGACTTGTAGTTGAACTGATTGCCCGGCAAGCCCTGCTGCAAATGAAACGCATGTACCTCGGCAGAGGAAGGGTTGAAGCGCACCAGACCATTGTTTGTTCCGAACCAGAGGTTTCCCATTGCGTCCTCCACGGCGGCATATGCCACATCGTCGGGCAGTCCCTCTTTTCGGCTATAGTGTTCGAAGTCATCCGTTTTCTCTCTGTAACGACAAATGCCGCCACGGTCTGTGCTGAACCACAGTCTGCCTTTTGTGTCTTGGTATATGGAGCTTACACAGTCGGACGAGAGCGAGTAGGACTGGTCTGCACGGTTGGTGAAGTGATGCATCTTTCCCGTCCGGGCATCTATGCGGTACAGGCCGCTTCCCATACACGCTACCCATACATTCCCTTTGCGGTCTTGTTGCAGGTCATAGATCCACATATTCTCCAAACCGGCTACGGGCGACAGCCGTTGCAGTATCTCCCATACATCCTTCGTCTCGGCCTGCTTCGACTGATACAGTCCCCAGTCTGTACCCACCCACAGCCTGTCCAGGCTGTCGAAGCGGATGCTGTAGGGTGTGGCCGTTTCTGGCAGCCCCAACTGTGCATTCCTCACCATGCGAGCCACCCCCGTCTGCACGTCGATCACCTTGATGCCCAGCTTGTTTATTCCGACCAATACATTGCCGCTATGATAGGCAATGCAGGTGGTGAAGTTCTCGCCGCTGATGCCCAGCTCACCCACGTTGCTGCGGATGTCATGGCTGCGCAGGTCATAGCAGTTCAAGCCGCCATCCTCAGTCGTGATCCAGAGGCGTTGCTCGTCATCCTCCACCATTTCGCGTATGCGGTCAGACGAGAATCGACGGCCTGCAGCGTCCATGGTGACGGTGCGGAATTTCGACTTCTCGTGTGCTGCGTAACTGACGCCGCCAAACATAGTGCCCACCCATAGGCCACCCATACGGTCAAAATAACCGGTGTAGACGATGTCGTCGCTCAGCGAGTTGGGGTTGTTGCGGTCGTAGGCGTAATGGTGCGACTGACCAGCGGACAAGTCGAGGTCATAAAGTCCGTCGTACGTGCCGACATAGACGTGCCTCTGACGGACAAAGGCATTGCGCACGATGGTATGCGAGAAATCCTGCAGCAGATTGTCGTGTAGCAGGCTGCGCTTGCAATCGTAGTAAAACAGTTCTCCGTTCTGGCAGGCTATGACAAGACTGTCTCCGCAGGCAGAGAGGGTGTTGCTCTGCAGTTCCATCAACGAGCGTCCGTTCGCATCCCTATTCACCATCACAAAACGGTCGTGCCTGGCATCGAAATGATATAATCCCGTACTCCACCCACTGACCCACAGTGTGCCGTCGGCAGACTTGCAAATGCTTGAGAACGTTTGCTTCGTGCGATTTGAGCGCCCCAGATAGTGCGACATGCGCTTTCCGTCGGTCGAAACCCTGAACAATCCCTCCTCGGGGAGGAGGATCCATAAAGACTTGCCATCCGCATCCGGTATGATGTTCGACACCCAGTTCGTCATGCGTGCGCCATCGGAAGCCGCAACGTCTACCTGCATGAAGCTGTCGCTCAAGATGTCATAGCGAAACACGCCACGGTCGGTACCCACCCACAGCGTGCCATCTGACGATGCCCACAGGGCAGAAACGTTCTGGTTGGCATGCCCCGTATGCCTGTCCTGCACGCTGACCATCCTTGCCGTTCGTCCGTCAAAGCGACACAGTCCGTTTTTCGTGCCAAACCACATAAAGCCGAAGCTGTCTTGCGTGATGCACTTCACATTGTTCTGCGACAAACCCATTCTGCTGTCTATGCGCACGAATGTCTTGTCTTCAGCGTTGTACGCTCTGGCCTGAATGGAAAAGCAGAGCAAACAGAATAGGAGCTGTACCAATCGTATGTTCATCATACTGCAAAATTATACAATAACGCGCACATTTGCAAGTAAATCGCCACAAATGAGGCAAGTTGACGCAAATGACACACAACATGACGCATATTTGTCATGTAACATATAATATAATTATGTATCTTTGCAGACAATTACCATAAAAGCAGAAATCAATGAGAAAACTCACTACATTGGCGCTCACGCTTTGCTGTCTGTCCCCGCTGCGGGCCAAAGTGACGCTGCCTGGAACCTTTACGGACAATATGATCCTGCAGCAGCAGCGTGAACTGCGGCTGGAGGGTAGTGCCACTCCTTCGCGAAGCGTCATCATACAGATGGGATGGAGCAAGAAAGCCATCCAAACACAAGCCGACAAGCAGGGACATTGGACGGCTACACTCACCACGCCAAAGGCCTCAACGCGCAGCTATACGCTCACCTTCGATGATGGCGAGCTGACCACCCTGCACAATGTGCTGGTCGGCGAGGTGTGGTTCTGCTCGGGGCAGTCGAATATGGAGATGCCCGTGGAGGGCTGGGGCCATGTAATGAACTGGGAGCAGGAGAAGGCCGATGCACGCTATCCCATGATACGCATCTTCCAGGTGGAGCATACCTCTGCCCTCACGCCGCAAGACAAGGTGCCACAAGGCTACACACACGGATGGCAGGAGGTGAGTCCGCAGACCATTGGTGAATTCTCCGCTACCGCATATTTCTACGCTCGTGAACTGTGGAACAGGCTGCACATCCCCGTGGGCGTCATCAACAGCAGTTGGGGCGGCACACCAGCCGAGGCATGGACAAGCCATGGCAACCTCAAGCAGGTGACGGGATTTACGGAGCGATGCCAGCGCATCGAGCAGACGGGATTTGACCCGCAACGCATCGATGCACTCTACCGTACCGAACAAGCCGAACGGACCGCAGCCCTGTTGGGTGCCGATCGTGGCGTGGGCAACAGCATCGACAACCCTCTCTTTGCGTCTGATTATATCGACGAACAGAAGTGGCCCACGATGACATTGCCCGGCTATTGGGAAGGACAAGGGTTGAGAGATCTGGACGGAGTGGTGTGGTATCGCAAAAGCATCACGCTGCCCGCAGAGGTGGCGGGGCGTGACCTGCATATCGACATAGGGTGTATTGATGACGAGGACATCACCTACTGGAATGGTGAGAAGGTGGCACAGGGCTCTGGCTACAACCAGCACCGCCACTATACCGTCCCTGGCCGGTTGGTCAAGGCTGGCCGCAACACACTTACTATACGCGTTACCGATGGTGGTAACGAAGGTGGAGTGGGTGGCGAAGCCAAGGAGATGCGATTGAGCACTGCCGACGGGGGATGGTCCCTCACTCTGGCAGGACAGTGGCACTATGCCGTAGGCGCTGACGGTCGTCTCTTGCCTGCTGCTCCCACCCAGCCAGGCAGTTCGTGGTGGCCCAGTGGGCTCTACAATGCCATGGTGCATCCGTTCCGTCACTATCCCATACGCGGTGTCATCTGGTATCAAGGCTGTGCCAACGTGGATCGCGCAGCGCAGTATGAGCCTCTTTTCCAAACGCTCATTCACGACTGGCAGGAGTGTTTTCAGCAACCTCAGCTTCCCTTCCATTTTGTGCAGTTGGCCAACTATCTGACTCACCATGAACTGCAGCCAGAAAGCCAATGGGCAAGCCTGCGTGAGGCACAGCGTATGGCCACTCAGATTGACGGAGTGAAGATGATGGTCAACATCGACCTGGGTGAGGCGGGCGACATCCATCCCAAGAACAAGCAGGAGGTGGGACGACGTCTGGCGGCTCTCTCGCTGGCACGCACATATGGGCAGAAGATGACGGCCGAGGCACCTTCTTACAGCCACATCACCATCACGGGTGCTACCGTTACGGTACATTTCACGCAAAGCAACATAGCAGAACCGCTGCAGGCTGACAGCAACGTGAAGGGTTTCAGCATCCAGGCTGCCGACGGCACATGGCATCTGGCCGAGGCACATACGGTGGGACAGACGGTAGTTGTCAGTGCGCCGGATGTCAAGTTCCCTGTAGCCGTTCGCTACGGATGGGCCGACAATCCCAGTGCCAGCCTGCAGACACGCAGCGGCTTCCGTGTTTCCCCCTTCAGCAGTACCCATTTATGATCTATAAACACCCACAAACTCATAACCACACAACCTCTCTCTTATGAAAAAAATCCTTATAGCCCTCGTGCTGGTATGCGAAACACTTGGCCTCATGGCGGCCAATCAACCACAAATACGCATCAGCACACAGTCCACCGACTTGATACTCCGTGTCAACGACCAGCAGCGCCTGTGTCAGCAATACTTGGGCAAGCGACTCCTGAACGATGCCGACCTACACTGGTTGGAGAACGGGAACGAGGCTTATCTGACCAATGGTATGGAAGACTACTTCGAACCCGCACTCGACATTCTGCACGCCGACCACAACCCCTCCACGCTGTTGCAGTACCAGCAACACACCAGCAAGGAGCTCAAGCCGGGTGTCACCGAGACCATCATCACGCTGGAGGACAAGCAGGAACCTGTTGAGGTCAGATTGCACTACATCGCTTATCAGCAGGAGGATGTCATCCAAGCCTATACCGAGATAACAAACCGCCAGAAGAAAGATATCCTGCTGCAGAAGTATGCCAGCAGTATGCTGCATTTCTACCGTCCGGCCTACTATCTCACACAGTTTGATGGCGACTGGGCCAACGAGGCTAACATGTCTACTACGGAACTTCGTTTTGGCAAGAAGGTTATGGATACCAAACTTGGCGCACGTGCCAACATGTTCACACCGCCCATGTACATTGTATCTATGAATCGCCCCGCCGAGGAGAACAGCGGCGAGTGCCTGCTCGGGCAGATTGGATGGACAGGTAATTTCTGTGCAACCTTCGAGGTGGACCAGAAGGGTGCGCTGCGCATCATCAGCGGCATCAACCCCCAGTCTTCGGCCTACACGCTCAAGCCGGGCGAGACGTTCCAGACGGCCGACTTCTTCTTCACCTACAGCACTCAGGGTAAAGGTCAGGCTTCGCGCAACCTGCACGACTGGGCACGCCATCATCAGCTGAAGGACGGCATAGGCGACCGTATGACGCTGCTCAACAACTGGGAGGCTACCTACTTCGACTTCGACGAGGAGAAGCTGTGCAACCTCATGGGTGATGCCGTCAAACTGGGTGTAGATATGTTCCTGCTCGACGACGGATGGTTTGGCAACAAATACCCCCGTCACAGCGATACGCAGGGCCTTGGTGACTGGGAAGCCACACGCGACAAACTGCCCAACGGGGTAGGGCGCCTCTGCCAAGAAGCCCGTGCGAAGGGCATCAAGTTCGGCATTTGGATTGAACCCGAAATGGTGAATCCGAAGAGCGAGCTGTACGAGAAGCACAAAGACTGGGTCATCCATCTGCCCAATCGCGACGAATACTATTTCCGCAATCAGATGGTGCTCGACCTCTCCAATCCCAAGGTGCAGGACTTTGTCTTTGACATCGTAGACAACCTCATGACGCAATATCCCGAGATAGCCTTCTTCAAGTGGGATTGCAACTCACCCATCACCAACATCTACTCGCCTTATCTCAAGGACAAGCAGTCGCATCTATACGTCGACTATGTACGCGGACTGTACAGTGTGCTGGACCGCATCAAAGCCAAATATCCCACACTCAGGATGATGCTCTGCTCGGGGGGTAGCGGTCGTATCGACTACAAGGCATTGTCGTACTTCACCGAGTTCTGGGCTTCCGACAACACCGACCCCGTCGAGCGCCTCTTCATCCAGTATGCCTATAGCCACTTCTATCCCGCCAAGGCCATCTGTGCGCACGTCACCACCTGGAACAAGACGGCTCCGCTGAAGTTCAAGACCGACGTGGCGTCGATGGGCAAACTGGGATTTGACATCAAACTCTCTGACATGACGGCCGATGAGGCTACTTATGCCAACGCTGCTGTCAAGAACTATAACCGACTGAAACCCGTCATCATGGACGGAGACATCTATCGACTCGTCTCACCCTACGAGGGACAGCATGCCAGCACGCTGTATGTGGGCAAGGACGCCCAGAAGGCCGTTCTCTTTACTTTCGACGTCTATCCCCGCTATGGCGAGAAGCGACACAACGTGCGCTTGCAGGGCCTGGATCCTCACAGGACGTATGCCGTGCAGGAGATCAATCTCATGCCCGGACAGGATACCTGGGTGAAAGGCCGCACCTACAGCGGTGACTATCTTATGACGGTCGGCCTCGACCTCTTCACTGGTAATAAAATGAATTCACGCGTAATTGAAATATCAGCACAATGAAAAAGACCATTTCACTTCTCTCCCTGCTTTGTTTCGCCCCATCCATTTGGGCCGACGACATCACCATCGAGTCTGGCAATCTGCAGTTGACATGGAGCGAGAGCCAACGCAGCTTCAGCCTCACGGCCCACACGAACGACGGAACGTCCATCATCGTCTTCCAAGACAGCAAGCCCAAGGCAAACTACGACAATGCTCAGGGTGTGGAGCGCGACTATATCACTTCGGACAACTATGGCAGTATGACCTACACCGCTACGCCCGTTGAGGATGCTTTCGGTCAGGGCACGGCGCACACGTTCACCTTCACCGAGTCCAACCTGTATGCCGAGGACAACGTCAGTCTGCAGCAGGTGTTCTATACCTACGAGCACCAGCCCTTCATGCTCACGGCCGTGCGCCTGGTGTGTGCCGACGGCAAGATACGCAGCAACCACATCGAGGCGGTCAACACCAGTGCCAACTACACGATGTATGAGGCCTCGGCCAACAACCGCATGCTGAAAGTTCCCTTCGACAACGATGGTTTCACCCGCTACCATAAGTACCAGCTCAATACCACCATGACCAGCTACGAGGTGACAGCCATCTATGCAGGTGAAAAGGGGTATGGCACCGTCATGGGTTCCGTCGACCATGACCACTGGAAGTCAGGCATATCGCTACAGGCTACCTGGAATGCCAACATCCGTCGACTGCAACTCATCTCGGGCATGGCCGATCGTGAGACGCGCGATGTGCTGGATGGCTACGAACCCATGTCGCACGGCAAGGTGGTGGGGCAGGAAGTCAGTTCGGCCCGATTCCTTTTAGGTGTCTTTGAAGACTGGCGTTGTGGTATGGAGACTTTTGCCGATGCCTGCGTCACCGTGGCCGGTCGCAACGACTCCTGGACACAGGGCACTCCCTTCGGATGGCAGTCGTGGGGCGTGCTGGCCGACAAAAACAGCTATCAGGCCAACATCGAGATATCCGACTACTACGCCCAAGTGCTGAAGCCTGCTGGTTTTGTCAACAGCAAGGGCAAGACCGTCATGAGCCTGGATGCCAACGATGGACATACCACCTTGCAGAAGTACAATTTCATCAAGCATGCCAAGCAGAACAACCAATTGGTGGGCAACTATGCCACCCCTCTCTCGCTCTGGTGGGACGGTGTGGACGATAACGACGACCGCGCCCTGCGCATTCATGGCAAGGCCATCAAGTACGATGGTGCCTACTGTGCCGACCCTACGCATCCTTCTACGCAGAATGGCATTCGCAACATGGTGAAGAATGCCTATGACCAGGGCATCCGTTGGATCAAGGCCGACTTTGTCAATGCGGGCATGGTGCAGGCCGACAGCTACTACGACAAGAATATCACCACGGCCGTAGAGGCTTATAATGTAGGTATGCGCGTGCTGAGCGAAGAGTGCCAGAAGCGTGGCATCTTCCTTGCGCTCAGCATCTCGCCGCTCTTCCCCAGTCAGTATGGCAATTCGCGCCGCATAGCATGCGATACATGGGGTACGATAGGCCAGACGGAATATGCTATGAACGCCATCTCGGGAGGCTGGTGGACGGACCATCTGTACCAGTACAACGACCCCGACCACCTGGTGATGGTGGGTGCCGGCGACCAAGGCAAGACCACCGAGGGCGAGAACCGTGCCCGCATCACCAGTGGAGCGGTGACGGGCATGATGCTGGTGGCTGACAACTTCAGTCCCTCCGACCAGTCGGGACGTGGCAACAACACCCTGAGCCGCCAGCGTGCAGAGAAGATACTGATGAATGCGGATGTCAACGCGCTGGCCGACTACGGTCGCTCGTTCCGCCCCGTATATGGATACAAGGAATACGACGGCAAGGAAGATCATGCCGAGAACTTCTTCGTGATGGATGCCGATTCGCTGCTCTACCTGGCGGTCTTCAACTACCGTTCCTCCACCACCCTATCGGCCTCCCTACCCCTTAGCGACCTGGGCGACTTCACGGCCAGCGACTTCTGCGAGGTCAAAGAGTTGTGGACAGGCACCATAGCCACGCCCACCGAACAAATCGCGGTGTCCGTCCCTGCCAAGGATGCGCGCATCTACCGCTATCGTCGTGCGCCACGCGAGACGGCGGTAAACGAGTTGACTCCTTCCTACCTTGTGTCCACCACACGCTACGACTTGACTGGCAGCTTTGCATCCTCCCATCCCCACTCCATCATCGTGGAGAAGGACCACTATTCCAACGGTACCACCAAGGTGCGTAAGTTGCTTAAGTGAACCATTAACATATGATAAAGCCCGGAGGTTCGCAATGACCTCCGGGCTTTATGATGCTATGATGGTGTGGACTTACTTCACCATCACTTTCACGCCATTGATGATATACATGCCGCGGGGCATGCTCTTCAGGCTGTTCAGGTTGCCACGACCCACCATCTGACCACCGACGGTGTAGATGTTGCCGCTCTTGCTCACCTGAGAGAGCACCTCAGAGATGGCATCCGACTCCGTGCCGATGACAAGTGTCACCTCAGTCTCTACATCCTCGATGCCTGCTGCGATATAGGCGGTGTTTGCCTTGACGGCATTGCTTGACTTCTTGGTGACCCAGAGACCGTTCTTCTGTGCCACGATATTACCCGCACCGATGTTGATGTCGGCAAAGGTACCTGTCAGTGCACCGCTCACACCTGCTTGGCTGACAAAGTCAGTACCGTGCACGAAGGTGGTCAGCTCACGAAGGTTGCCATTGTAATCCTCAGCCTCCTTGTCCTCGACAGGTGTAGCATAGTCCTCAGTATCACCATTAATGTAAACCACAGGCTGTCCAGCCACGGCCTTGTTGTCGGGCAAGGGGTTCAGGGTAACCGTCGTGCCCTCCATGCTGACGCTGTACAGCGTGCCGTCCTTAGCCTCGATGTCTACAGGATAACACATCGTGACAACCTCGCCAGGCCATGTCGACATGGTGAACTCGCCATCCACATCACCCGTGACGGGCTCAACCTCCTCGATATAAAGAGCTGTGTTTGTACCGGCACCTGTTGAACCCCATGTCACCAGCACGTTGATGTCGCGCTGTGCATGCAGGTTGCTTTGCGAAGCTCCATCCACGAGTCTGCGTGCAGCAATCTCGTTCAAGCCATAGCCCAAAGCCTTGGTCTGGAAGAGTGCAGGATGCACATCCATGGTGACCTGTCCGCTGGTGCCAGCCGTACGGATGTAGAGGCCGGTAGCCTTGTTCTGGATGGCATAAGCCGAATCGCCCACAGCGACGAAGCGCCACAATGCCAAGTCGGCATCATTCGTAAGGTCTTCCTTGTTCATGAAGTGAACGGTAGCCCCCTTTGTGGCATACTCGCCTTGGTTGAGAACTTCAATCTCGTAGGCGCGGTAGTGGCCTTCAGACTCGTCTTCTTTCGTGTACGTCATGTCCTCGTAGCTGTAATGTCCTACCACAGCAATCTTGCCAAAGAGCGAAGCGCTGGATACGGCATTTATCTCCTTTACGATAGAAGCCTCACCGACCTTCTTCTCCCAATCGTGCTGTTCAAAGTCCTCCTCGCTGGGATAAGCGATGTGATACCACACATCCTCCTTCACAGGGTTGGCAACGGCTATCAAGTTGTCCAGAGCGGATGTCAATGCATCCATGTGCTGCTCCGTCTCGGCAGCAGTGTACTTTCCACTCTTGTCATAAGTCATGGCAGCACCCACAAGACCATTGAGTACCTCAGAAGCCGATGCCTCCTTCCACTCTCCGGGATTGTCACCAATCTTCAACACTTCGATGCTGGGAGCACTGGCCATTGCCTCACGCAAAGCCGTGGGATTGATGTATACGGCCGTCCAGTTCGTCCATGCCTGTTCGAGTGTCTCATAGCGGGCTGTCATATCCTCTACCGAGGCGGTCTCGGTGTTGAGAGAATTCCATGCCTTGATGGCCTGGGTCAAGGCTGCAAGCTGCTCGGCGCGCTGCTCAGCCTGTGTGCTGCCATCGGCATAATAGTTCTGCAAAGTGGCAGGATAGAGCTGGAACTCGCTCATATGCCAGTAGCCACGTGCGGGGTGTGTGGTCTCCTCTGAATAGAAACGCAGCACCTTGTGGCCGTTGGTGGCAAAGCCGTTAGAGGTGTAAGGCGTCGTGTTGTTGACATACGGAATGGAAAGCTCGGCCAGCCATTCGCCACTACCCTTGCTGGCATTCACGTCATCGCTGTCATAACCATATACACTCATGCGTACCACATGGTCGGCACCCGTGCGGCGGCGCTCCATGGTAAAGGCAACGACCTCGGCATCGATATTGGCCACCTGCAGGAAGTGTACGCCACCGCCCACATCACCGTTGTGCCAGATGGAGTGCCAGTAGGTATCAACATTGCCGTCGATAAGGTCAGCCAATGAACCCTCCCAATCCTCGTTGTTGGTGGTATTGAACTGTGCCGCATCGTTGATGAGGGGCTGCTCCATATCCATGGAAAGGGTTACCTGGTCCTTGGCTATACCGATGGTGGGATAAGCCTCGCCCAGAATCTGATTGGCCTTTGCCACCAGTTGTTTTCTTATCTTCTCGGGACTGTTCTTCTCGATGATACTCAGCGCCAAAGCCTCATCTACGGCTTCCATGATCCATTCTGTGGGACCACCTTGTGGGGTGTCCTTCCAACTGCTCCACCAGCTCACGATGTCGGCTCCCGTTCCCGTGCCACCACCATGCCAGTTGGCGTGGAAATAGGCTCCACTGTCCTCCTTGTCCTTGGCCATGCGGATATTGAACATACCCTCCTGACCAGCCCAGTCGAAACACATGAGTTGCACGTTTTCCGTACCCAGTTTGCCAACTGAGACAAACTCAGCTTCCGTCTGGCAGTTGATGAGGTGATAGGTCTTATCGCCTGCACTTACCACCTTCCACAGATAGTTGGCATCATCGCGGTTGATGGTATTCCAGTTGGCCTGCATGCCACTGACGTACATGGCCTTTGTGGGATGAGTGGTTATCGTCTCACCGGGAATCAGCTCTCCCGACTCCTCGTCATACGAGTCTTCGGTGGTTTCCTGTGCCGTGAACTCCTGTGCAGAAATGAGGTAGTAATAACCTTCCTGGACATTCTGAGCCAGTGAATGGCGAGAAGCTATGACAGCATCGTAGGTGTCTTTGATGGTCTGTGCCAGTGCCAGCAGGTCGTCAGCAGTCTTGCTCGCATCTTCACCGTATTCGTAGGCTGAGCTGATGGCTTTATAGAAGGTCTCCACCTTTTCCTCATCATACGTGCCAGGAGTGGTTCCTGCCTGGAACGTGTAGCCCTCGTACTGTTTGAGCACCTCCATCAACTGCTCCATGGCAGCTGTGCGAGGATCGGCAAAACCAGCATCCACCACGTCGAAGATCAACCACACGTTGTTACCGATCACATCGGTGTTTTCACCGCTGCCCCAGGTACACACGTCGTAGCCGGCTCCGTTGTTGTCAATACGGGCACCGTTCTTGTTACCGACGTTCCAACCGAAACGGCCATCCGTAGCCACTCCGTCATGCACCGTGTTGTAGAAAGCATACTCGCCGGCGTCATAACGGTTCACGGTTGGCTGATTGGGCGCTCCTGCCATACAGTTTCCCGTACCGAACTGCACGTTGTAGATACCAGCCTTCTCGGTCTCGAGAAAACGTACCAGATACTTGGCTGCATTACTCGAGGCACTGCCGTCAAAGACCATATTGGCCAGCACTTCCTGCGAACTCAGTCGCACGTCGTTGCCATTGTCATACACCAATCCACCCTGAACGGGGCCCTCACCTACGACAGGGAACCAATCGGGGTGTTCTCCACTATTGCCATTGGCACGTGGATTGCTCACAAAATACCATGTGCCAGGAACCATCTTGGCCTGGCTGGTACCTACCTGTAGCAAATGGCCATCCAGGTCGCCCAGCACACTCTGTGCCATGCCAGGCAGGCAAAGACAAGCCAAAAGTACGATAAGAGAAGTGATTTTCTTCATACCCTATTTTTTGTTAAAGTTAATAATTAATTTAGTCGTTTTTTGTTTGTTTCGATTTTTCGAATTATCGAGTTTTCGATTTATCGATTTTTCGCTTAATGATTCATGGTGTCTCCCTCCCCCTGATTCATGGTGTCACCCTCTGATTCACATTGTCTCGTTTCGCCACGTAGCGGAAATGAGTGAAGGTGGCTTGTCCCGTATCTCCTATGTTATTATAGGTATACAGCCCCAGGCGGTCACCACGGTAGTTGCCCCATTGCAGGGTGTATGTGCCTCCTTCATGCCACACCTTGCCGTCCAGGCTGTAGGCATAGTGCGACACTGCATCCAGCCCCCAGGTGGAACGCAGGTAGATGGCATCGGGCACACTGTCCATCAGCACCTTGTAGTCGCCATCGTTACGTCGGAAATACAAACGGCTCGCACCCTCCTCACGGCTCACACCGAACTCCGACCAGGGCGAAGAGAAGTGGCAGATACCGCTGCGCTGCCCGTCCTCCATTCGGCTGATGTCGAGTCGCACCACCGCCTCGTTGTAGGGCGTCTGCCATGAGCGGAGTGTCAAGGTATTTGGGGCTTTCAGCAGATTATCCTTCTCGAGTGGGCGCATGGCCTTGAGCACCAACTTATCGGCCTTTCGCACATAACGCTTGGCATTGGGATGGTAGTTCCACTCCCAGTCCTCGCAGACGAAATCCGTCACGGCGACATCCTTCTGGCTCTTCTGCGATGCATCCTTCTGCCGTGTCACGGGCATGGGATGGCTCCACACCATGCTACCAATGTTCGCGCTGTCGGACTGACCGATGATGGGCCACCCATCCTGCGTCCACGTCACGGGCAGCAGGCTGGCTTCGCGGCCGCCCCAGTCGCCGGAGCCGTGATGGGTCATGAAAAACCAATTGCCTGCGGCATCCTGCAAGTAACCACCTTGATTGGGTTCGTTCCAGGCACGCTGCGTATAGCACAGGCGACGACGCTCGGTGTAGGGTCCCATAGGGGTATCGGATCGTTGCATCACCAGGTAACGGCCATCGTCCTTGTGCTCGCTGAAGAGGTGGTAGTATTTGCCATTCCACTTGTACAGTTTGTTGGCCTCACGCCCATATCCCTCGTTCACCAGCACCTTGGTATCCCAATCCACGGTAGTTCCATCGTCGGAGAGATGGAAGATGTACGTCTTGTAATTGTCAGAAAAATTCGTTGCAACAAAATACTTCTTGCCCTTACGTTCGCCAGGCAGCGGATCGTCGAAGAGCGGACAACAGTCATCCCACCCTTCTCCAAAATTCATCTTCGTCAGAGGTGCCCAAGGCCCTTTTATCCTCTTGGCGGTGGTCATGAACATTCCCTCATTGGGCGTACCGAAATAGACATAAAAACGACCCTCGTGGTAGCGCAAGGCTCCTGCCCAGATGCCTTGCGAATAACGGTTCATCTGGGTGTAGTCCAGGGCAGGTCCTATCTGCGTGATGTCGGCCACAGCATGGCTATAGATCTGCCAATTCACCATGTCGGCAGAGCGCAGCACTACCATGCCGGGCTCGAACTGAAAGGTGCTGCTGATGGCGTAGTAATACCCCTCGTGCTCTATGCAATCGATGTCGCTGAAGTCGGCAGGCAATATCGGATTGACGTAGCAATGCGTGGGACGAATCTCTCCCCACACCTGCCAGTCGCCCCATTGCCGAGGTGTGAACGCATGCTGAGCTCTCATCACCAACAGAGGCGAAAAAAGCAGTAGTATGAGGCTTGGCAGTCGTTTGTACATAGACACATGATTTATTGCGCACAAAGTTATATAAAATGATGCATTCCGCATTGTGTGATATGCGTCTTTTTACACCTCATTTGCGTCAAACGTGCCTATCTTCCTCATATTTTGTTGCATGTCTCAAATTATTGACGTACTTTTGTACATTCAATCATTCGTAACCCGTATAAAAACATGAGTCGACTATTTACTGTTCTGTGTCTGTTCGCCTGCCTGGAGACCTATGCCCAGAAAGAGGTTTCCAAGAACCATTTCGATCCCGACTTCCACATTTACCTATGTTTCGGACAGTCCAACATGGAGGGGGTGGCCACTCCCAGTCTTGAGGATTATGCAGGCAGAGGTCATCGTTTCCTCACCATGGCCGCTTTGGACATGCCTGTGCACGAACGTGTCATGGGGCATTGGTATGAGGCTCGTTCGCCGCTGTGCAAGGATCACACCGGACTGACGCCCATCGAGAGTTTCGGTCGCGCCATGCTCGACAATCTGCCTGACAATATTTCCATTGGCGTCATCGACGTAGCGCAGGGCGGTTGCTCCATTGACTTCTTCGACGAGGACAAGTGTGCCGCCTATCTGGCCAGCGACGGCAATTGGCTCATAGCTTCTGCCGCATTGTATGACTACAACCCCTTCCGCCGACTGGTCGACTTGGCCAAGGAGGCACAAAAGGTGGGTGTCATCAAAGGGGTGCTCATGCATCAAGGAGAAGCCAACGAAGGTCAACTGAATTGGCCCCAACGTGTAAAGAAAGTTTACGATGCTTTGTTACAAGAACTCAATCTGAGTCCGGACACCGTTCCCCTCCTGGCGGGTGAGATGCTACGCAAGGAGCAGGGTGGCATCAGCTATGCCCACAACACCATTCTGGCACGCCTGCCTAAGGTCATCCCCACAGCCCACGTCGTGTCATCGCAAGGTTGTCCTGGTGCCTATGATGGTCAGCATTTCACCACCGAAGGCTACCACCTGTTGGGCGAACACTATGCCCAAGTCATGCTCAGCCTGCTGCACACCACATCCATCCTTGCACCTCGCCACGACCCTTCCGATACCCAGAAGCGCTACGACCTATCCGGACGTCGCTCCAACTCCAACAAAGGACATGGCATCCACATTGCACCCAACGGCAAGAAATACGTCACTTCAGGCCCACTTTCTCGAAGCACAAAAAGGTAACTACTACCTCACCTCTGCCCAGAAAGTCGAGGCGGGAAGGTCATCGCCATTTACAAGGTTGGCACGTGTGAAGGGTTGCCAAGCATAACGGACAAAACGAGGATGATCGACAGCAGGACAATGCAAACGAATGCTGTTGCCCTCGACGGTGGCTGTGGCGGGATGGTACTGGCTGTCATCCTGCGCCACCTCAAAACCTACCAACACATCGCCAACGGAAGGATGCAGTCCCTCGCCATACTCAAAACTCACGAAAACGTCATCGCCATCCCACAAAACGTCCTTGCACAGGGGGCCACTAGGCGTGACATCAGTCCTGCCATAATCGTTGTGCAAAGCCCAACGCGCCAAGCGCTCACCCAATGGTCGCTTATAGGTAAAATGCACGTCGAGCGAGTCACCAATATCTGTACTAACGGCCATGCCGGTATGAGGGATGGCCTGCATCAAGCGGCGTTGAGAATCACGGAACTCTGGCCACGTTGGACGGTTCAGCGAACTGAGCTGCACGAAGTAGAAAGGAAGGTCGGCTCTGTGCCATGCCATGCGCCATGAGTTGATGAGGATGGGGAAGAGCTTTTCGTGTGCCGCAATGTCATGAGCATTCGACTCGCCTTGATACCACAACACGCCATTGATGGGATAGGTCTTAATGCGTTCTATGCTACACTCATACATGTATGAAGGTTCGTAGGGATGGCGCTTGTCCTGCAACGTGCCACCCATGTTCTGCATGGCACGCTCGCGCACCCAGGGTTGGATGATGTCATTATTTGTCCAGTCGAGCAGGATGGCAGGAAACTCCCGTTCGAGTTCATGACGAGCTATCCATGCCTCGGTCGGCGTACCGCCTACTGCATTGTGTATGATTCCGACAGGCACATTGCGAAGTGAGTCATGAAGAGCCTGTGCGAAGTAGTAGCCAATGGCGCTCATCTGGCGGGCCGTCTCGGGCGTGCAAGCCTGCCACTGGGGATGTGTCATATAGTTCAAGGCCTTCAGACTGTCCAACTCAGCCTCGGTAAAGGCACGTGCGTCGGTGGGCGTCTGGGCCATATAGTTCAAGAAACGGATATTGGGGTACTGAGCCTGCGCAGCATCCTCTCCACCCGTGCTGCATTGCTCCAAGCGGAAAGCCATATTACTTTGCCCAGAACAGAGCCACACCTCACCAGCCATGACATTGTCATAAATGATGGTCTTGGCGCCACTCTTCACCGTCATCGTGTAGGGCCCTCCTGTCGGCAACGGTGCGAGTGTGATCTCCCATCGCCCATCACGCCCTGCCTTAGCCTTATGACGCTGGTTGTGAATACTTACAGTCACTCGCTCACCCACTCCTGTCGTTCCGCCTATCGTGATGGCTCTGCCTCGTGGCAGCACCATACCCGACGAGAAGGATTCAGGCAAACGCAAATCGCCCTGTTCCTTACGCTTTGCCTGCACACCGGCAGCCACACAAAAGAATAGCAACAAAAGAAGATTGGTCCTTTTCATGATTATTTCCCTTCTGCTGGTAGTTTGACTAAAGCACTGACAACAAAGGTCACCAGACAACACCCTGTTACCCAAATGAAGAAAGCGGAGAAGCCAAGCGTGTCGGCCAGCCAACCGGCCAACATGCCAGGCAGCATCATGCCCAATGCCTGAAGAGCTGTGCAGAGCGAGAAGACGCTGGTACTGTTTGCTCCTCGGGAGAAATAGACAAGGAAGAGCGAATAGGCCGTGAAGCCGAAGCCATAGCCCAACTGCTCAAGTGCCACGCCAACATAAACAGGAATGGGACTAGACGGCTGATACAAAGCAAAATAAACGTACACGAGGTCGGGCAGCGAGATGGCCATCACCATGGGCCACCACCAACGCTTGAGTCCGTGCAAAGACACCAGTACACCACCCACGATGCCGCCTGCAAGGAGGGCAATGACACCCACGGTGCCGTAGATAATTCCTATATCGACCGTGTCGAGTGCCAACCCGCCTTCCTCCAACGGACGAAGCATGAAGGGCTGCGCCATCTTGGCCAGCTGCGCTTCGGGAAAACGGAACAGGAGCATGAAGAGCAAGGCTGTCCAGATGTGAGGCTTGCGTGAGAAAGCCAACACAGTGTCCTTAAAGGCTGCAAGTCCACGCGATTCTATATGCTCACTTGCCAGTTCCACCTTTGGCAGAAAACGTAGATGCCACACAGCCATCAGCATCATGACTGCGGCCATAAGGCCCATCGTAATCATCCACGACAGGCTGACATCCAGACTTTTCTCCAACCAGCCTGCCAGCACGACCAACAGGCCTTGACAGAAAATCACACCCACTCGATAGGCCGTGCTGCGAATGCCTACATAGAGTGCCTGCTCCTTCTCGTTGAGTCCGAGGATGTAGAAGCCATCGGCTGCTATGTCATGCGTTGCGCTACTGAAAGCCATTAACCAAAAGAATGCGAGCGATCCCTTGAGCCACCAACTGGCACTGAGAGTGAGCGCTACGGCTGCGAGGGATGCACCAACAAGCAGTTGCATGGCAATGATCCACCAACGCTTGGTGCGCAGGCTGTCCACAAGGGGGCTCCAGATGGGCTTGATGACCCAAGGCAGATAGAGCCAACCGGTGTAGAGTGCCAGGTCGGTGTTACTGAGACCAAGGTTGGTGTACATGATGACGCTGAGCGTCATGACGGCCATATAGGGCACTGCCTCGCAGAAATACAAGGTGGGAACCCACAGGTAGGGGCGGTTGGCATTCTTCATAACTTACGCATTGATTTCTTTTCCTGCGCAAAAGTACAAAAAAAAGACAGAATGAAGAAGAGAGAAGAGAGAAAAGAAAGGAGAGAGGTAAAAAAAAAGTAGCCCCCTACCCCCCGGCTTTTGAATACGGTCAAAATGCAGGGAATAAGAGCAATGCAGAAACAACAAAGCTGTCATACAAAAGAAGGGTAATGACTACAATGGAGGCGCTCCTCGCAATGAGAAACGCCTCCACTTGATTTATGCTCTCCGTTTAGCAGGAACCGTCATCCCGCCAGCCCCCCCCCTCGGGGGAGGTGTCACGCAGTGACGGAGAGGGGCTTTGCTTGATCTACTACTTCACCACCTTCTTGCCATTGACGATGAAGACGCCCTTGGCTGCCTTGTCGAACTTGCGACCGCTGAGGTCGAAGACACCCTTGGCAGCACGCTGACCGGCGATGACGGGAGCCTGGATGCCTACGGCGATGTTCTCGGGCACCTTGCTGCTCTCGTAGTACAGGGTGAAGTTGTCCAGCTTGAACCAACCGGCTGCCTGCTCGGTGCGGGGCTCAGCCGACCAGCCATCCAGATTGTCGGTGCGGAAACCGATGGTAGCCTCACCGCTCTCATCTACACCAAAGTGCAGCTCAAGGGTGCGAAGCAGGATGTCGTTGTAGTCAGCACTGTGGTTT
>JAZQQO010000055.1:0-10183 GCA_045629085.1 Bacteroidaceae bacterium | reverse complement strand
ATGCTTGCTTTTGCCGTGTTGGTGCTCGTTTCTGTGGCGTTTGCCGCACTCTCGGCATTATTTCCTGCCATGTATGTTACGAATGTGAATGCTGCGATGGGCGTGAAGAGCGGTTTCTCGAGAAGTGTTGCAGGCAAGGCGATCAGAAAGGTGCTCATTACGCTGCAGCTTGGAGTGGCGGTTTCAATGATGATCATCTCGACGATATTCTTCTTGCAGTACCGTCTCATGACTACGAAGGAGTTGGGATTTGACAAGGAGAATCTTTATGGAATGACTGTGCCAGGCTATACTCCGTCTGTCAAGTCAAGGCTTGAGGGAATATCCGGAGTCAAGGGTGTGACTGCATGCAACAATCAGATTACTGGAAATGCCGGAATGCAGCAGACCATGAGCAACAACAAGAATTCCACAAAGCTTACTCTCATGATCAGGAAGGTGCTTCCGAACTACCTGGATGTGGTCGGCATTCCTCTGCTTGAGGGTGAGGGCTTCACTGAAAGCAACAGTGGCAGCAAGATGGTTATGGGTATCGCATCCAAGCAGAAATGGGAAGAGTTCGCGGAAAGCCTTGGGTATGGTTACGACGTGAGAAACTCCGTCGCAGGATACTGTGCGGAGACAAACTCCAGACCTGCAACCGACAAGACAAACGATGGAATAGAGACATACATGAATGTTGGATATGATGGCAATGGCTTGACATATCTGATATTCAGGACAGAGAAGGGTGTGGATACGAAGAATGTAATCCGCCAGGTAGTTGATGCCGTCTGCGCAGAGTATGATCTCTATGAGGCACCTAATGTTCGTTCAGTAGATGACGAGTTGGCTGAGCGTTATGAGAAGTTCAGGACCCAGTCTGTCATCATAGGCATGTTCTCTCTCATCGCCATCATCATTGCCTTGATGGGAGTGTTCGGCATAGTGCTGTTCGAGACTGAGCACAGACGTCACGAGACTGCAGTACGCAAGGTCTTGGGAGCGGAAGGTCGTGATATCGTCAGTCTCTTCTGCAAGCAGTATGCATGGCCTGTGGCAGCCGCCTGCTTCATAGCCACCCCTGTTGCGATAATGGTGACAAGGCGCTGGCTGCAGCAGTTCACCACCCAGGTGCATGTGTCTCCGCTCATTTATATAGCAGCCTTTGCAATCGTTGTGGTTCTCACTCTTGGCATCATCGCAGTCCGCACCGCCGTTGCATCAAAGGAGAACCCCGTAAACAATCTTAAGTCAGAATAGAAGCCAATAAAGTTTTTTTTCATTGATAAACCCCGCCTCCTGCGAAGGCCGCGGAATTTATTTAGAAACAAAAAAATAATAATATCATGATTAAAGTATCTAACCTCAGCAAGGTCTTCCGCACGGAAGAAATCGAGACTACTGCTCTCAATGGTGTATCATTTGAAATCAAGGACGGCGAGTTTGTATCCATCATGGGCCCTTCTGGTTGCGGAAAGTCAACCCTCCTGAACATCCTCGGTCTTTTGGACAATCCTACCGAGGGCGACTATGAGTTTGACGGAACCGAAGTGGCCAAACTCAAGGAGAAAGACCGCACCAAGTTCCGCAAGGGCAACATCGGATTTATCTTCCAGAGTTTCAATCTTATCGACGAGCTTAATGTCTATGACAACATCGAGTTGCCACTACGCTACCTGAACATCTCGGCCTCGGAACGCAAAGCCAGAGTCACCGAGATGATGAAGCGCATGAGCATCAGCCATCGCGCCAAGCATTTCCCTCAGCAGCTCTCTGGAGGTCAGCAGCAGCGTGTGGCCATCGCCCGTGCCTGTGTGGCCAACCCCAAGCTGATTCTTGCCGATGAGCCTACCGGCAATCTCGACTCCAAGAACGGTCGTGAAGTGATGCTGCTCCTGCAGGAACTCAACAACGAAGGCACAACCATCGTGATGGTGACCCACTCGCAAAAAGATGCCGCCATGGCACAACGTACTATCGACCTCTTCGACGGCAAGATTGTCTCGGATGTTAAAAATGAACTCTAATGAAGTACCTATTCCATAATTTCATCAGCACGCTGCGCCACTACAAGACCAGCAGTCTGCTCAATATTATCGGCATGGCGGTAGCCTTTGCCGCGTTCTATGTGATCCTCACTCAGGTGCGGTGGGGATTCACCTACAATCGGGGACTTGAGGACGGAGAGCGCATCTTTGTGATGACTCGACCTTACCCTGATAAGGAAGGCGTGCAGGAGTTGAATTTCTGCAGGCCGCTTGCAGAGTATATCCTATCTTCCGCTTCCGGCGTGGAGTCGTATGGAACCATGACTTTCAATTCTGACGTGGATGAGGGACAGTATTATCGAAAAGATGGTGACAATATCCGCACAATCAGCGTCATTGACCAGAAGGGCAGCAAGGGAGCAATGGAAGTGTTCGGCTTTGAGGCAGAACAGGGCTCTTTCGATGAGATGACGCTGGCCGGAAGGGTTGCGGTCTCCAGTAGTTTTGCAGCCAAGCACAATCTGAATGTGGGAGACTATCTGTCAGGGTCTCCTACCGGGGAACCTCTTATAGCCGTGGTGGTGGCTATCTGGAAGGACAAGTTCCCCAAGAATAGTTCGCCTGGAGACATAGACATCGTCTATTCCGTAGGCGAGATGAATATCAACAATTGGAGCGAATACAGTTATCCATACGTGGTCAAGCTCAACAGCGCGGAGGATAAGGAGGCTTTTGAGGAGAGTGCCAGCAAAATCCTGAAGGAGTTTTTGGAGCGTCAGTCTGGTGATCCCGAGGCGGTTGAATCGAATATGAACAGACTCAAGGTGTCCCTTATCCCTTTCGAGGACATGTATTATCATGACAATGTGAATGCAAAGTTTAGGTTGAGTCGTTCTGGTAATAGGACCACAGATGTGTCTCTCTTTGTGGTGGCCATCCTTATCATTCTGATTGCGCTTATCAATTTTATCAACTTCTTCTTTGCATTGGTGCCTGCACGTATCAGAAGCGTCAATACCTACAAGGTTTTCGGTACGTCGAGGGCTTCGCTCGTCCTGAACTTCATACTGGAGTCCGTGGGCATGGTGATTTTAGCATTGATGTTGGCGGCAGCGCTGGTACTGGCATTCGGAAAGTCTTCATTTATGGATATCCTTGCGGCACCGATTGACTTTGCCGACAATGTGAGAATTATGGTTCTTACCATTGCCGTAGCAGTAGTTGGCGCAACAGTGAGCAGTATCTATCCGGCGTTCTACATCACCTCGTTCCAGCCTGCAATGGCGCTGAAGGGTTCCTTTAGTACATCAAGGTCGGGTCGCAACCTGAGGAACGTGCTCATCGGAGTACAGTTCGTGATTTCTCTTGCGCTCATCATCTGCGCTTCATTCGTGAAACTACAACACAGCTACATGATGAAGTTTGATATGGGCTTCAATCAGGAGCAACTGATTTCGGGTGAAATTCCGAGTGATGTGGCATGGTGGAACAGCAAGAACGCTGCCTTTGAGGACAAGCTGCGCAGCAATCCTGACATCGCCGATCTAACTTGGGCTAATGGCCTGTTGGTCAACCAAACGAGGATGGGCTGGGGCGATACCTACAAAGGCCAGGAGATAAATTATGATGTTTATCCTGTGGCTTACAATTTCCTTGACGTAATGGGTATCGAGATTGTTGAAGGACGCGATTTCACAAAGACTGATGAAATGTCGGAGAATGGTGTTATAATCTTCAATGAAGAAGCTCGCGACAAATATGGTATCACGCTTGATGCTGCTACCAGGAACCATAATGGTTCCAATGCTGAAATGGCAGGAATTTGCAGAAACTTTCATTTTCGACCGTTGCAGTACGGTAATGATGCAATCGCTTTCTACGTCTTCGGCAAGGATCACTCGTGGAGACCGCAAGGACTCACCCATATCTACGTGAGGACAGCTGCGGGTGCCGACCCGCGTAAGGTCATGAACTTTGTAAGGAAAACGGCACTCGAATTCAGCCCCGACGTTGATCCCGACAGAATTGCTTTGCGCCTCTTCGACGAAGAACTGGCCAGGAATTACAAGACCGAGGACAAACTCAGTAAGCAGGTAACTGCCTTTACGCTGATAGCCATCATTCTGGCATTGATGGGCGTGTTCGGACTTGTGTTCTTCGAGACGCAGCATCGCATGAAAGAGATTGCCGTGAGACGTGTGCTTGGCGCGGAGGTAAGGGATATACTTACCATGTTCAGCAGGAAGTATGCCTCCATAGTGCTGGTGTGTTTCGTAATAGCGGCACCCATCAGCTACCTGGTGACGAAGTGGTATTTCAGCAACTTTGCCTACCACATGCCGATACGCCTATGGGTGTTTGCAGTGGCTTTGACAGTCGTTCTCGTGGCGACAGTGGCCCTTGTTGTAGCCCGCAGTCTCAGTGCTGCCACCAAGAATCCTGTGGAGTCAATCAAATCAGAATAATCGCCATAGATCTCCGCTTCGGGCAACATCGAGGCGGAGATTGTTTTGTCATTTAGGATGCTCAAAAATCTCCATTTGGTGTAATTAGCATGCATAAAATTTCTCGTTTGGGTGCAATTGGGTCTAAACAATATTCATATTCTTTTGCCGAGTAAGTGCGTTAGGGAAACGACAATCTTCCTCAAAAAGGTTGATACAATAAACCTTTTTGAGCATTTTTCTGCATTTTATAAAATAATTGTATATCTTTGCATTTGATTTCTAACGAACCTTTTTATGAGTTATCTTGCTAAAAGACTGGTATCATGAAGACTATTGAAAACATAATGAAAGAGTGGAATGCCCTGCAACCATTGTCCGACAGAGACCGGGAAATGCTCAGTCGTAGATTCACCATCGACTTCAACTACAATAGTAATCACATCGAAGGCAATACGCTGACATACGGTCAGACTGAGATACTACTGCTGTTTGGCAAAATAGTTGGTGAAGCCGAAGTACGTGATGTCCACGAAATGACCGCCAGCAATGTGGGACTTAAGATGATGAAGGAAGAAGCGGTACTGAAGGAGACGCCTCTGACGCAACACTTTATCAGAACCCTGCACAAGGCACTCTTGCGAGAGGACTATACAATATATCATACGCTTCCAGGAGGCGTTCAGACAAGTTATGTGATTCACGCCGGACAATATAAGACTCGTCCCAATTCTGTAATCACTCGTTATGGCGACCGCTTTGAATATGCAACCCCAGAAGAGACGCCTGCATTGATGGCTGACTTGGTAGATTGGTATAATGAGGCAGAGCGGTCTGGTAAATTCACGCCCATTGAGTTGGCCGCCATTTTCCATTATCGCTACATCCGTATTCATCCATTTGAGGATGGCAACGGCCGCATTGCCCGTCTGATGGTCAACTATATTCTCGCTCGGCACGACTACCCTATGATTGTGGTACGCAGCCGAAAGAAAGGAGAATATTTGGAGGCTCTGCATAATGCTGATCTGAAAGTTGGGTCAGCCCCATCAATCGGAGCGCATGCATCGAAACGGGATATTCAAAGTTTTTTGACATATTTCACCAAACTGTTCATTGATGAAGTGTCGTTCGACATTCAGTTCCTTACCGAAAGAGGTGATAATGTATGGTGGTTTGATGGTGAACGTGTGAAATTCCGAAGTGTAACAACAAGCGTGATTCTAAATCGTATGATAGAAGATCCGAATGCTACAATACCTCAACTTGCCAAAGCCGCGGGCATCAGCCTTACGGCTGTAAACAAGCAGTTACGACTTCTTTCGGATAAAGGCTACATAGCGCGGACCGAGAAAGACAATTCGTGGAGACTTATTATTACGCCATCAGTATGAAGAACCAAGGTAAGTTACTTGTAGTGGATGACAATCTAGGCATCCGAAAGGCGCTGCAGATGCTGCTGCCCCCTCATTTTGCTGAGGTGGATATCATTTCTTCGCCCAACAGCATCGAGTCTGCCATGCGTCGGCTGCGACCCGATGTGGTGCTGCTGGACATGAACTTCTACGCCGACATCAACACCGGCAACGAGGGTCTTTATTGGATTGACCAGATCAAGCGGATGTACCCCGACGTGCAGGTGGTTCTGTTCACGGCCTACGCCGACATTGCCCTTGCCGTAGAAGGGATGAAGCGTGGCGCCTTTGACTTTGTGGTAAAACCTTGGGATAACGATCGACTCATCGAGATACTTCAATCGGCCATACCTTCCAAGACCAAAAAAAGCCAGCCCCAACCGGCTGCACCTAAGATGTATTGGGGAGAAAGTCCTGCCATGATGCTGATCTGCGACATGGTACGAAAGATTGCCCCGACCGATGCCTCCGTACTCATCACCGGCGAGAACGGCACCGGCAAGGACGTGCTGGCCCACGAGATCCATTCTCAAAGCCTACGCAGTGAACAACCGATAGTGTGTGTGGATGCCGGAGCCATCACCGAAACCCTTTTCGAGAGCGAGCTGTTCGGCCATGTGAAGGGCGCCTTCACCGATGCCCACACCGACCATGTAGGCAAGTTCGAGCAGGCAAATGGCGGCACCCTCTTCCTGGACGAGATTGGCAACATACCCCTCCACCTTCAGGCAAAACTACTGCGCGTGCTCCAAAATAGGGTGGTCTCGCGAGTGGGGTCCGAAAAGCAGATTCCCATTGACATCCGCCTCATTTGTGCCACCAACATGGACCTCGAAGCCATGGTTTGCGAAGGCCGATTCCGCCAAGACCTCTACTACCGCATCAACACCATGCAGTTACGACTTCCTGCATTGCATGAGCGCGCTACCGACATAGTACCCTTGGCCGAACTATTCATGCGGCGTTTTGCCGAAAGGTACCATCGCCCCGTCTGTGGTATTTCGCCCGAACTGGCACATCAACTGGCTGTCCACCCTTGGAAGGGAAATATCCGCGAACTACAGAATGTGATAGAAAAAGCCGTTATCCTCTCCGAAGGACCAATGTTGACTCCCAAAGAGGTGTCGCTCAACATAAATCCTCACCCAACCTCGGGAGTCAAACAGACGCTGGATGAGGCCGAGGAGATGACCATACGCGATGCCGTGGCCCGCTGCAACGGCAACCTCAGCATGGTGGCCAAGGAACTGGGCATCAGCCGTCCTACACTCTATAGCAAACTAAAGAAATACGACATCTGATGGAGGCTTGGACGTTCATACTGATTGCAATTGCCGTCATAGCATTGGCCGTAGTTGTCACGGCACTCTGTGTTCGAGAGAAGGACCGTAAGAAGTTGGAATATATGCTCGATGCCTTTGAGGACGAGGAATACAACTTCCGCTTTCAAGAGAACAGCCGATACAACCGCACCCTCAACCGCATCAAGTGGATCGTAGAACGGCGCCGGCAACAGTATGAACAGGAGTCCTGGTCGAAACTAATCCGTGTGCTCACCCACGAGATTATGAACACCGTGAGCCCCATCTCCTCGTTGAGCCAGGCTTTACTTAGGGACGCAGAACTTCCCACGGAGGAGCGACAGATGGACATCAAGGCCGGCTTGGGAACCATCTCCAATTCATCCGAAGACCTGATCAAGTTCGTGGAATCCTATCGCGAGCTCGCCGGGGTGGTAAAGCCCATCAAGAAGGCCGTGATGCTCGACCATCTCGTTGGCAAAGTCATCGAACTCACCAAAGCCGAATGCCGTTCGGCCAAAGTGGAGCTCACCTATAGACCTAAGTCGCACGATATACTGCTCTATGTGGACGAGGCGCAGATTAGCCGTATCTTTATTAACCTAATAAAGAATGCCATTCAGGCAAAAGCCCACCACATCATGGTCAGCGCAACAATAGACCGAGACGACACTACAATAGTACGAGTGATCAACGATGGCGAGCCCATCACACCCGAAAGTCAGACACAGATCTTCATCCCATTCTTCTCTACCAAGGCCGAAGGCTCCGGCATCGGACTCAGCCTGTCGCGCCAGATCATGCGAGCCCACAACGGCACAATAAACCTCGACCACAGCGATAACGAAACCACGGAGTTTGTTCTTGAATTCACCTAGCGACGGCATACAACAAAGGGCTGTCCTTGCATCCAACCAAGAACAGCCCTTTCTATATTAAAAAGATTCGAATTCGTGATTACATTCTTTCCGGAGCGTCGATGCCCAACAGTTTGAGACCGTTTTTGATGGTGGCAGCCACAAACTTGGAGATTTGCAGACGCAGCAAACGCTTCGCTTCATCCGCTTCCTTCATGATAGGAGTTTCCTGATAGAAGTGGTTGAACTGCTTAGCCAGATCGTAGATATAGTTGGCAATAAGTGCAGGACTGAAGTTGTCGCCGGCGGAGAGTACCGTTTGCGGGTATTTGTAGAGCACCTTAACAACTTGTTTTTCTTCACCCTCCAATGCCACTGGCGTCGTCATGCTTTCATCCACCTGAATACCGGCTTCTGCGGCCTTGCGCAACAACGATTTGATACGGGCGTGCGTATATTGGATAAACGGTGCGGTATTGCCATTGAAGTCGATCGATTCGGCAGGGTTGAACATCATATTCTTGGTAGGATCCACCTTGAGGATGAAATATTTGAGAGCACCCAAGCCTACCATCTCATAAAGAGCGTTGGCTTCTTCTTCCTCAAAGTTGAATTTGCCCAGCGCTTCCGTACCGGTTTTTGCCTCGTTGAACATAGCGTCCATCAGGTCGTCGGCATCCACAACCGTACCTTCGCGGGATTTCATCTTACCGCTTGGCAATTCCACCATACCGTATGATAGATGGTGAATGCTGTTGCCAAACTCCTTGGCCAACTTTTTACCAAGCACCAGTTTCAGCACGTCGAAGTGGTAGTTTTGCTCATTACCCACCACATAAATCATCTTTTGTGGTTGGAACTCTTCGTAGCGAAGTTGAGCGGTACCCAAGTCTTGGGTCATATATACAGATGTACCATCCTTGCGGAGGAGTACCTTTTCATCCAGTCCTTCGTCGGTGAGGTTCACGCGAACGGAGCCGTCCTCATGCTTGTAGAAAACGCCCTTGTCGAGGCCTTCCTGAACCAAAGCCTTGCCCAAGAGGTAGGTATTGGATTCGTAATACGTCTTATTGAAATGGATGCCCAGACGTTCATAGGTAGCATCAAAGCCGGCATATACCCATTGGTTCATCATCTCCCACAAGCCGCGAATGGTTTCGTCACCTGCCTCCCATTGACGGAGCATCTCACGTGCTTCCAACAGGATCGAAGCCTGCTGAGCAGCCTCTTCCTCACTCATACCGCCTTCTATCAGCGCCTTCTGTTCTTCCTTATAATATTTATCGAAAACCACATAATACTTACCCACCAAGTGGTCGCCCTTGATACCGGACGTTTCTGGGGTCTCGCCATTACCATAACGTACCCAAGCCACCATCGACTTGCAGATATGAATACCACGGTCGTTCACCAAGTTGACTTGTACCACCGGATGACCGCAAGCCATCAGGATTTGAGAAACGGAATGACCGAGCAGATTGTTGCGCACGTGGCCCAGGTGCAACGGTTTGTTGGTATTCGGAGATGAATACTCAATCAAAACAGGAGCCTCGTCCTTGGTATCGAAAATGCCGTATCTTTCGTTGCGATAATTATCTTGCAAATAATTAAACCAGAAAGCGTCAGCAATGGATAGATTCAGATAGCCCTTCACCACATTGTAACCGGTTAGAAAGTCCACCTTTTCACACATCTTGTCGCCAATTTCCTTTGCCACCATGTCGGGGGCTTTGCGTGCCAGCTTCACGTAGGGGAAAACCACGATGGTAAGGTCGCCTTCAAATTCTTTACGTGTAGGTTGTACGAGATTACTATCCGCTTGGATGTCAATATTATATAATTCCTTCAAGGAAGCCTGCAATGCAGCAGAGAGTGTAGATTCTAATGTCATAGGGCTATAAAATTTGAAAGCGCAAAGATACAAAAAAGATTGAAGGGTTGAAGGATGGAAGGATTGAAGGATGAAGGAAAGGTTTGTTATTTCTCTTTCCATAGTTAACATATTTTAAGGTAACGATATACAAGTTGGCATAACCTGCGATGTATTAGGCATGTGGCTTTTCCAGAAACTGGAGGATTATATGATTATACGATTATATGATTATATGATTGATTTTCCAGAAATTAGCAGAAATTAGATTCAAAATTATCATAACGCGCTGCGCGCGGAGAGGTGTTTGTCTATTACAAAGAGCT
>JAZQQO010000054.1:0-164605 GCA_045629085.1 Bacteroidaceae bacterium | reverse complement strand
GATCCGACTTTAACCCCCGAGGGGGAATAAGAAAGAAGGGGGCATAGTAATGATAGTTATATAAAAGAGTCGATATTTCGATTTTATGATTTTACGATATTTCGATTTTGCGATATTTCGATTTTGTGATTCTGCGATATTTCGATTTTGTGATTTTGCGGAAGTTACTTTTTCCAGTTGGCACGGGGAGCGGGATTTCATGCTGCAGGGAATGGGATTTCATGCTGCTGGCACGGAGTTTTTCTGCTGCAGGGAACAATATTCTCTGGGGCAGGAAATGGGATTCTCTGGGGCAGGAAAAGCCCCCCTAACCCCCGAGGGGGAATGGAGCAGTGATACGCTAAAGCGCATATTGATTTGTCAGGGCTCGCCGAGGTAGTCGAAGATGAGACGGACCTGATAGCTGGTCAGGAGGCGCTGGTGCTTATGGTACCCGCTGCGCTCGAGATCCAGGAGGAGGTCCGGATTGCTGTTGATCCACGTGGAGAGGCGCCCAAGGGCGGCACTCATGCTAAGTGATGGGGCGTATGCTAACGCCAGTTCTTTCTTACTGTATGGCTGTATCTTCATAGTGCAAAGATACGGCTTTTTTTGCACATACGCAAGCATTTAGATACGCTTATTTCCTGATAATTACTGAGAGCTATGGAGTGCAGGGGAGAAATCCGAAAACGGCTTTCCAAATGTTGTAACTTTGCAGTCGAAATCAGATGGCCACTGAATAATTAACAATTAATAATTAACAATTAATAATTAACAATTAATAATTAACAATTAATAATTAACAATTAATAATTAACAATTAATAATTAACAATTAACAATTAATAATTAACAATTAACAATTATGATCAATTTTGCAAAGACACTGAAACCTAACTTGCAGGATCCTACCGAGCCTAAGAAGACCTACGCCGTGGCACAGGTGCGTGAGGCGATGACTCTCGACCAGTTTGCCCAGCACATCAGCGACCACAACTCAAAGTACTGCCGCGCGGATGTGACGGGAGTGCTCTCCACTGCCGTGGAGTGTCTCATCGAGCAGATCATGAACGGCAACAGCGTTAACCTCGGTGACCTGGGTACCTTCCTCCCCTACCTCAAGAGCAAAGGCGTGTGCGAGAGTGTGCCCGACGAGGATACGGGCAAGAACCCTGTATTCACTGCTGCCGACATCACGGGTGTCACCATCACATGGCACAAGGGCAGAATGCTCAAGAACTTCGTGGGTAAGTGCTCCTTCGGGGAGGTGGAGACCGTCAAGGCCCGTAACGAGGCACTCAAGCTGAAGAAGCAGCAGCTCCAGGATGGCACGTACAAGCCTGGAGGCAACAACAGTAACGAGCACGAGTAGAAGCCTCTCCCCCGGCCCCTCCCCCCAAGGGGAGGGGAGATTGAGGGAGGGGGGCAGAAAAAACGGAATGCTGGGATGCCGGGATGCCGGGATGCCGGGATGTTTAACAATCTAAAGAATTATCGCTATGAAGAAAGAGACTGCATCATTCCTGTGGAAACTGTTCACATCCATCATTGCGGCGCTGGCTGCGGCACTGGGCGTAACGAGCTGCGCAAGTTGAAAAGGACTTACAACCATGAGGACAATAACATTAATCATCATTCACTGCTCGGCGGTGAGGCCGGAGCAGACGAGCAGCGCGGAACAGATTGACAGGTGGCACAGGGCCAGGGGATTCAAGAACGGCATCGGGTACCACTACGTCATAAGGCGCGACGGCTCCATAGAGAAAGGAAGGCCGGAAACCATGATAGGGGCACACTGTGCGAACCATAACGCACACAGCATCGGAATATGCTACGAGGGTGGACTGGACAGTCAAGGCAAGCCGGCGGACACGAGGACTCCTGAGCAGAAGGCGACACTCCATGCGCTCATACGTTCACTGCGGGAGAGCTACCCTAATGCTATCGTGGCGGGGCACAACACGTTCGCTAGAAAGGCGTGCCCATGCTTCGATGCGGCGAAGGAGTACAGCATTATTTCTTAGCCCTTGCATTCATGATCTGCCGGAGGCTGACGCCGGTGATGTCCATGAGTTGGCGGACGGAGGCTCCCACCATACTGGCTTCGTGGAGGACGACCCACTGATCGGCACGAGGCATGGAAAGGAAGGTGTCCTTGTCGGTGAAGTGGTGCTTGGTCTTCAGGTACTCCTCAAGACGGGACTGGGTGATGCGAAGGGGGCGCTCCTTGTAGTCGATGACGGGCCCTTCGACAACGCCGGCGGGAGGCGCGGCGGGCAAGGTGGGAAGGATATTTCCCAGGATGGCCTTGCAGTCGCTCTGCAAACCACCGATATGAGCCAGCACCTTAATATAATAAGGTAGGGACTCGATGGGTTCGCTACTGAAACGGTCGAGGTAGATGGAACCGTAGTGGTTGTACTTGACGTTGTAGTAGTAGCTGTAGGAGATGCAGAGGCGCTTGATGAGGGTGCTGATCGAAGAACCGGACACGGACACGGACCCTCTCCGCCCTTCGGGCACTCCCTCCGTCGAGCAGGGCGGGTGTTGGGTGAGGCTGCCTTCACTCAACAACAGATGCAAATGGGTGGGATGTAAGGAATAGGCATAGAGACGGGGACCGGGGGCATCAATCGATGGATGGACGAAGACCTTATTGAGTTGATCGACGTAGAAGTCATAGTCTTCCTGGTCGCAGAAGAGATTGAGGTCCGAAGTAGCACGCAAGAGGGCATGATAGAAACCGGTAGAGGATTTAATGCGTAATTTACGAGTCATAGGCGTATACTCTAGGGGCATCGGACATGTTTCATCGCGCTTAAATTCAGTGCGTTATGTCCGCGTATGGAAGTTTTGTCATAAAATAAAGACGCGTGCTCAAGCAGCCAGTGGTGGCGCTATGGCACGCGAAAATGCCACACCCTGTGCAGCATGTGCAAAGAGTGTGGCACTTAATATATGTAAGCCCAAAAGGCTAACAATGGTCAAATGACGGCGGACAACTTCACTAAACGATCTACCCCCCCCCCCATGACATTATCTCGCTAATATTCAATGAATTAGCAAGATAGCAGCATGCGAAACATACAGACACAACAGACTTCTCCACCTGAAGAGGAGAAGAAACGAGGTTGAAATCCATATATTTAGAGGCGGTTAGCACGAAGCGATTTACTATTTGACGATTTACGACTTTACCTATAATTTTTGCAAAAATAGTAAAAAAATAGCAAATCACAACTAAAATATCAGAAAAAATGATATTTCGGGAAGTATTTTTTGCAAACAAAGGAGTTGAGCACCACTTTATATGTCGGTTCTTGGGGATTTAGTGTGAGAGAGAGTGAATTCTAGAAACCAAAAATAGCACAAAAATAGCAAAGAATATCGACCTGTACAAATTCATATCGCTATCGCTTAACGAAAATTGCCGTGAATTGAACGCGAATTTTCGTAAATTGCCTCCCGGTTGAAGAATATTATCTGTTCATCTTCAGTTTGGCTTCAATCTCTTCCACTTTAGCCTTTAGCTTCTTATCCGTATCCAAATGGTCGGTGATAAGACGGACGGAATGAAGCACAGTGGTATGATTGCGCTTACCGATGAGGGCGCCGATCTTAGCGACAGAGAGGTCAGTGTACTTCTGTGCAAGGAACATGGCAATCTGACGAGCCTGCACCACATTGGCCTTGCGCGACTGACTGAAGAGATCATCCTTGCTGACAGCACATGCCTCGCATACCTGCTCAATGATATCATCGATGGTGATAGGCTTGTTGTCGAGCTTAGTTGCACGCCCTATTACACGGCGGGCCAGATCGATGTCTATCTCACAATTATAGACCACAGAATGTGCCATCAACGAGGTAATGACACCTTCGAGGTCGCGCACGCTATCGGTGACGTTCTTTGAAATGTAGTCCACCACGTCGGCAGGTATATGCAAACCGTTGCGATGTATCTTGCTGACAAGGATGCCGCGGCGCAACTTCTCATCGGGTTGTTCCATCTCTGCCAAGAGTCCCCACTTAAAACGGGTCAAGAGGCGTTCCTCCATACCCTGCATGTCGACAGGAGCACGGTCGGAAGTGAGGATGAGCTGCTTGCCATTAGACTTCAAGTGGTTGAAGATGTGGAAGAAAGTGTTCTGCGTCTTCGACAGTGTGGCAAATTCCTGTATGTCATCCAGGATAAGTACATCAATCTGCTGGTAGAAATGGATAAAGTCATTCACCGTATTCTTACGCACAGAGTCAACATACTGCACATGGAAGAGGTGAGCACTGAGGTAGAGGACGCGCTTCTCGGGATGCAGCTCCTTAATGGCACGGCCAATGGCATTCACAAGATGCGTCTTTCCTACTCCACTATGTCCGAAGATGAAGAGAGGATTGAAAGTCATCTGCTTGGGATTCTGTGCGATACTCACTCCCACGCTACGTGACAGCTTGTTGCTGGCACCCTCGATAAAATTATCAAAACTATAATCTGCGATAAGGTGTGAATCAAGCTGGGGTGCGGGAGCGCTCTTTTGATCAGGAACGGCATTTGCCGCTGCAGGCTGTGATGCAGCTGTTTTGCCCGATGGAAAAGCGCCGGGAACGGTGGCTTGAGCGAGGGGAGTAGTATTGATACTCTCGACTACCTGCGTAATGTGGTTCTCGCTGTCGGTAAGCTGACGGAAGAACAGTCGCACCTCATGTCCAAACTGCTCACGGATGGCCCGATAGGTCAAGGCAGCAAAGTGAGTGGAGATGTATTCGTTAAAGAAACTGCTCGGCGAATTGATCTTCAACTCGTTTGTCTGCGAATTAAACGAGTAGAAAGACAATGGCTCGAACCACGTCTTATAGCGATGCTCATCGAGGTTCTGCTTGATGTACTCGCGGCATTGCTCCCATTTCTGTCTATACTCGTTTTGCGTCATGTGACGAGGGTTTGAATTACTTATCTTTCTTACCGAAAACGGAGAAGTGAACGTAGCGCTTAGGATGCGCCTGCAGGTCAATGAGAAGGTTATTGGCACTGTTGATCGTGCTGTTGAGGTTGTGATAGATGGCAGTGTCCTTGAGCAAGAGTCCGAGATTGCCATTAGGATCTTCCATCAACTTAATGAGGCCCTGCACATCATCGATAGTCTGGTTCACCTTGTCGAGCGTCTGCTGCATGTCAAGCTCTGCCAAGTTACCCGTCAGGCGAGTAACGTTCTGCCCAGCTTCGTCGAAGGTCTTCATGAGACGAGGCATATCATGGGCAAGAAGTTTATTGAGCTGCTGGGTACTCTGGTTAAGATTGGAAGTGAGCTGCTCAGCATTACCTATCATACGGGGTATATTGGGATCGCCAGCCACACGGTTGAGGGTGGTAATGAGCGAATCGACATGGTGAATGACCTCAGTAACCTCAGGCATGACCTTTGCAGCCTGAGCCATGAGACCGTCATCGTCAGATCCGACGATGGTATCGCCTACGGCAATGACTTCCTTAGGATTTGTACCCAGAGTGAGATTGAGCGTACATCCGCCCAACATGCCCTCGGACAAAGAAGCCTTGGTGCCTATGGGCATGCGCACATCATCGTCGACGGTAATCTCCACGACGACCTCACCTGGCTTATTGAAATCGTAGTTGATATTACGCACAATACCCACCTGATAGCCATCAGCGTAGACAGGGCTGCTTCCAGCAAGCCCCTTGGCATTCCTGAAGGAAATAAAATAATTATGACTGGGAGAGAAGGTCATTCCCTTGAGATAGCTCACACCCAAATAGAGCACAACGAGTGCGGCAATACCTGTCAATCCGATCTTGACTTCCTTTGTGAAAAATTTCATATCGTTTGAATATTTAGTGGTGGTTCGTCAACTACTGTCTGTACTGCTTTATGGCATTGAAAATGCTCTGGCTCAACTTCTTAGTACTCTCGTCGGTGGCAAGGTACTTCTCCTCGGCAGGAGTAGTAATGTAGCCCACCTCCACAAGAACACTGGGCATGGAAACGGCTCTCAAGACAAGGAAGCCAGCCTGATAGACCCCACGATTGGCACGTCCGGCGGTGCTGGCAAACTGCTTTTGGATGCTTCCAGCAAGGCTTACGCTCTGCTTCATATACTGATCCTGCATCAGTTCGAAGATGATGTAGCTCTCACTGGACTTAGGATTGAAGCCTTCGTACTTTTCCTCGTAGTTATTCTCAAGCATAATAGCAGAGTTCTCACGCTTTGCCACCTCAAGATTGCTTGCAGCACGGTGCATACCTAAGGTATAGGTCTCTGTGCCCTTGACAGTCTTATTACTCCCCGACGCATTCGTGTGGATAGAGATGAAGAGGTCAGCCTTGTTGCGGTTGGCAATGGCAGCCCGCTCATTCAACTCGACGAAGACATCGGTCTTACGCGTATAGACCACCTTGGCATCAGGCATGTTCTGTTCCACGAGTTTTCCCAGAGCCAATGCCACACGCAGATTGATATCCTTCTCCTTCAGAGTGCCACCTACTGCACCGGGATCCTTGCCCCCATGGCCCGCGTCGATGACGAGCGTAAAGGGCTTTGCCTGTATGCCCAGCGCAAAAGCAATATATAATATAATAAGGTGTAGGCGTTTCATACTACATTTTGTAAAATTGCGATTTGGATGCAAAATTAAACAAAAAAAATGAAACGACTACACCTTTTTAGGATTTTTTAAAGGAAAAAGGGAGAATTTCGGAAAGACGGGGGGACTATTCCACAAAACCCTGTCGACGCAATGTTTCCATAAAGGCAGCACTGAGTGCCTCATTGTCGCGCTTGGTGTAGCGAATGTCGGTAAAGATCTGAGCCAACGTCTCCTTTTTGTTAATTTCCACGAAATGAAGGTTCTCCGGAAGGCTCTCCTTGACAGTGTAGAACGTATCAATGCTTTCGGGGGTATAGTCCTCATAACGCTCAGCATGCACGAATGATGCCAAAGGAAGACGGTCAGAGAGCGCAGGCGCCTCATCAGGCCAACCAACGGTGAGTGTCGCTACCGGCATGACGAGTTTCGGTAAATGCAAGGTGTCAATAATCTGGCCGGGCATATAGACCGTCGTTCCCAGATAGCAGACACCCAAACCGGCCTCCTCTGCCAAGCAACTGAAAGTCTGCGCATAGAGCAGTGCGTCGCTGGCTGCATTGATGAAGCTCAGGAGATTGTCGTAACCGGGTTCTGCCTTGCGGTTCAGGCACCATTCGGTAGTACGATGGAAGTCAGCACAAATGGTCAGCACCACGGGTGCAGCCTTTACCATAGGCTGATTGAAATGAGCAGGAGAAAGCTTTTCCTTCATCTCCTCGTTGCGTGTTACTACAACGCTATAGAGCTGGAGGTTGCCCATTGTCTGCGTACGGGCAGCAGCTTCAAGCAAACTGTTAAGGAGTTCCTCACTCACCTCTTTGTCGCTATACTTACGAATACTGCGACGTGTGTACATTAAGTCTTTAAGCATAATCTGATTTTTCGACAAAGTTAGGTACAAAAAATGAAAAAAGAAAATAATCAATGTTATATTTTTGGCAGTATGAGAAAAAAACTGTATTTTTGCACAAATTGAAGAAATGCAATGGAAACAAAGCAATGTATTGCTGCTAAGTTAGCAGAAGCAGGAGAAGAACTGCAACGACCTCTGAACGAACAGGAATGTCTGGAGATTCTGGAAGCATCCACATTGGTCACACCCACGGAAATCGTAGTAGAAAACCGCCCCGAGGTGCTGGAATGCGATGTGGTGCGATTCCAAAACAACAAGGAGAAATGGGTGGCATTTGTAGGTTTGATGGATGGAAATCCTTACGAGATCTTCACCGGACTGATGGATGACGAGGAGGGCATCCTGCTGCCTAAGAGCGTCACCAAGGGCCGCATCATCAAGGCCAACAATCCCGATGGTTCACACCGCTATGACTTTCAGTATCACAACAAACGAGGCTACAAGACGACTGTAGAGGGTCTCTCGGGAAAGTTCAACAAGGAATACTGGAACTACGCCAAGCTCATCTCAGGAGTGCTTCGCTATCACATGCCCCTGGAGAGCGTCGTGCACCTTGTCTCCACTCTCTCGTTTGACGACGAAAGTATCAGTACGTGGAAGAATGGCGTGGAGAGGGCGCTGAAGAAATACATAGCATCCGACATTACTGCCGACATGGACGAACAAAATATAGAGAATGGAAATATCGTTGAATGACATACGCATCTTCGCACGCCATGGTGTCATGCCCGATGAGCGGACACTGGGAGCATGGTTTCGCGTATCACTCTCTGTCACAACAGATTGCCCAAACGCAACAGAGAGTGACGAACTGGACGACACGGTGAACTACGCCCTCATGGCCGAGATCGTGAAGGAGGAGATGGGCATCCCCAGCAAGTTACTGGAACATGTAGCAGGCCGTATAGGCAAGCGTCTGTTAGCAGACATCCCGGCTATCGAGACACTAACGGTGAAGGTATACAAAGAGCATCCACCAGTGTGCGTGGAATGTGAATCTGCGAGTGTGGCACTGACGCTTCACAGAACCCATACTCCTGCCGTATTTCCACCTCACAAAGCACCGGCTTGCACGTGCTAAGCCTTACTTTTTGTCACTTTCTGCGTCAAAAATTGCACATTTGGACTACCAAGTGTGTTTTTTTTGCTCTTAACAAGGTGTATTTCGTAAATTATTTGTAACTTTGTCGCAAATTTATTTGCAGGAATTAAAAGATTGAAAAAATATGGAGAATTTAGGTATTGGTATCGAGCTTATGGTTGTGGGTATGCTCACAGTCTTTTGCATCCTACTTATTGTGATCAATCTCGGCAAACTGCTTATACGAGTAGTTAACGCTGTTGCGCCAGAAGAAAAGGTGGCTCCCAAGAAGGCAGCCGTAGCAGCTCCCGCTGCCATTGACGCAACCACGATGGCTATCCTTGAGCAGACCGTCAGCCAACTGACAGGTGGCAAGGGTCGTGTTGCCAGTGCGAAAAAGATTTAAGTATAAGGTAAAAACAGAAAATCAATAGTAAAAACATGAAAAGAGAAGTTAAGTTTAGCTTGGTCTTCCGTGACATGTGGCAGAGTGCAGGTAAGTACCAGCCTCGTGTAGACCAGCTCGTTAAGGTTGCTCCCGCCATCATCAAGATGGGATGTTTCGACCGTGTTGAGACAAACGGTGGTGGATTTGAGCAAGTAAACCTGCTCTATGGAGAGAATCCTAACAAGAGTGTACGTGAGTGGACAAAGCCTTTCCATGAGGTAGGCATCCAGACCCACATGCTCGACCGCGCACTCAACGGTCTTCGCATGAGTCCTTGTCCCAAGGATCTGCGTAAGCTTTTCTATAAGGTGAAGAAAGCTCAGGGTACCGACATCACCCGCATCTTCTGCGGTTTGAACGATGCCCGCAATGTAATTCCCAGCATTCAGTATGCTAAGGAGGCCGGCATGATTGCCCAGGCATCTCTTTGCATCACATATAGTCCCATCCACACCGTAGAGTACTACGTTGACCTGGCAAAACAGTTCATCGAGGCTGGTGCCGATGAAATCTGCCTCAAGGACATGGCAGGTATTGGCCGTCCCGTAAGTCTCGGCAAGATCGTCGAGGGCATCAAGGCACTCAAGAACGACATCGTTATTCAGTACCACTCTCACGCAGGTCCTGGCTTCTGTATGGCAAGCATCCTTGAGGTGGCCAAGGCAGGTTGCGACTATATCGACACCGCCATGTCACCCCTTTCATGGGGTACCGGCCATGCCGACATCATCGCAGTACAGGAGATGTTGAAGGACGCTGGTTTCCAGGTAAAGGAGATCAACATGGAAGCATACATGGAGGCACGTACTCTCATTCAGGAGATGTACGACGACTTCCTCGGCTACTACATTCCCGCACTCAACCACATCAACAACTCTCTGTTGGTTAAGCCCGGTCTGCCCGGCGGTATGATGGGTTCACTGATGACCGACCTCGAGGACAACCTCAAGAGCCTGAACAAGTGGAAGGTAAAGAACAACCAGCCCGAACTGACCACCGACCAGCTGCTCGTAAAGCTCTTCGATGAGGTAGCATACGTATGGCCCAAGGTAGGCTATCCCTGCCTCGTAACTCCCTTCTCACAGTATGTCAAGAACTTGGCACTGATGAACGTCATCCAGATGGAGAAGGGCAAGGCTCGTTGGTCAATGATTGCTGACAACATTTGGGACATGATCCTCGGCAAGAGTGGTCAGTTGCCTGGTCCCGTAGCCCAGGAGCTCATCGACATGGCAAAGGCTGAAGGTCGCGAGTTTGAGACCCAGGATCCTCAGAGCTACTATCCCGACAAGTTGGAAGAGTTCAAGAAGGAGATGGCAGAGAATGGCTGGGAGCTCGGTCAGGATGACGAGGAGCTCTTCGAGTTGGCCATGCACCCCGAGCAGTATCGCGCTTACAAGAGCGGCAAGGCAAAGGCAGACTTCGAGAAAGACTTGGCAGACCGCAAGGCTAAGAAGAACGCTCCCGCTGCTGGTGCAGAGCTGCCCAAGCAGATCAAGGTCAGCGTAAACGGTCAGACTTACGAGGTGAATATCGCTTACGGCAACGAGGCACCTGCTGCCACATCAGCTCCTGCAGCTGCAGCAGCCCCCGCTGGTGAGGGTGTTGACGTATTGGCTCCTCTGGAGGGTAAGTTCTACTTGGTGAAGGATGGTAGCGAGGTTGCCAAGAAGGTGGGCGATGCCGTTAAGGCTGGTGACACCCTTGGATATATCGAGGCCATGAAGACCTTCAACGCTATCCGCGCAGACTTCGACGGTGTCATCACCGCCATCCTGCCTGCAAGTGGCGACAGCGTAGAGGAGGATGATCCTATCTTCAAGATTGCCAAATAATAAAGGTTTTAGGTTTTAGGTTATAGGTTTTAGGCCGATAACCATTAACAAATAAAAAAATGGATTACGTATTAAACACATTGCAAAAGCTATGGGACATGACGGCACTGAGTGACATCGGTGCGAACCCTTGGTTCATTGTCATGTACCTGCTTGCCTTCGTGCTGCTCTACTTGGGCATCGTGAAGAAATATGAGCCTCTGCTGCTCATCCCCATTGCTTTCGGTGTACTGTTGGCTAACTTCCCTGGCGGTGGCATGGGTGTTATCCAGGCAAACAGCGAGGGTATGGTAGAGGTCAATGGACAGTTGAAGAACATCTACGAGATGCCGCTTCACGAGATTGCTCATGACCTCGGTCTGATGAACTATCTCTATTATGCATTGATAAAGAGTGGTTTGCTGCCCCCCATCATCTTCATGGGTGTCGGTGCCCTGACAGACTTCGGTCCTATGTTGCGTAACCTGAAGCTCTCTATCTTCGGTGCTGCTGCTCAGATGGGTATCTTCTGTGTACTGCTTGTCAGCTTGCTCGCAGGCTTTACTCCTCAGGAGGCTGGTTCACTGGGTATCATCGGTGGTGCTGATGGTCCTACCGCTATCTTTACCACGATCAAGCTGGCTCCTCATTTGCTCGGTCCCATCGCTATTGCAGCCTACAGCTACATGGCATTGGTTCCCGTCATCATCCCCTTGGTTGTTAAGCTTTTGTGCAGCAAGAAGGAATTGATGATCAACATGAAGGAGCAGGATAAGCTTTATCCCAGCAAGAATGAGATCAAGAATATGCGCGTCCTGAAGATTATCTTCCCCATCGCAGTAACTACCGTGGTAGCTATCTTCGTACCTACCGCAGTTAGCCTCGTGGGTATGTTGATGTTCGGTAACCTGATCAAGGAGATCGGTGCAGACACCAACCGCCTCTTCGATGCTGCCAGCAATGGTATCATGAATGCAGCCACTATCTTCTTGGGCATCTGCGTAGGTGCAACCATGACTGTAGACGCATTCATCAACCCCACGACCTTGGGTATCGTAGCCGGTGGTTTCTGTGCATTCGCCTTGTCAATTGCCAGTGGTATCTTCATGGTTAAGGGCTGGAATCTCATTGCCAAGAAGAAGATCAATCCGCTCATCGGTGCTACTGGTCTGTCAGCAGTTCCCATGGCAAGCCGTGTCTGCAACGAGATCAGCACGAAGTATGATCCCAAGAACCACGTGCTGAACTACTGCATGGCTTCCAACATCTCCGGTGTAATTGGTTCTGCCGTAGCTGCTGGTGTACTGATTAAGTTCCTTAGCTGATAAAAGCATCTCTATATTAGACACAAATAAACACGAATTTACGCAAATATATCTTTCTGATTGAAAAGATTTTGTGTAAATTCGTGTTTATTTGTGTCTATATTGTATCTATGAATGAGCGACAATAATTGAACGCAAAGACGCGAAGACGCAGAGTTTTTAAGATATTAGAAACCAAAAATGGCATAAAATAGCAAAGAATATCCACTACCGTGTTATGGCATGACGACAGCCTCACAGTGAATGCCGTCCACCTTGATGGTTAGCGGATTGCCAAAACGTACGTGGCGCACATGCTCTGTCTCCTGAATAGCAGGCATGGCATTGAGTTGATCCTGACACCAATGGCCATCACCTCGGAACTCGTTAATAGTGAGGTAGCAGACACCAAGCGAGGTAAGGTTCTGGAAGAAGTGCGTACCCTGACTCGGATCGACTTGGAAGGAATCAAGACCAGCCTCGACGATAATCTTTGCGCCAGAGATATGGGGCCACTTAACGGGGACACCCAACCAGGGATCGCTGCTACCCCATCGTCCGGGTCCCACAAGGATGTATCCCCTACCCTCGTCTATCATACGACGATTAAGGCTTTCTATCTCATCTGCTATCTGAGGATTGAGTGAAGGACGATAGTCATCAGTCTTCACATAAATCACATCTGTGACATCGTTGATGATGCCATGGCCGATAGCGCTATGAGAACGCATCAACGTCTTTTCGTCAGGAATCTCTGTCAAGTCCTCATCAAGCATCATACGGTTATCCACCATAGGACGTATCTGAAGAAGATAGAAATCACCCGAACGATCCTCATTGAGGTTAACGGCGAACTCAATCTCGACAGGACGACGCATCTCATCCTGACCGTATTTCAGAATAAGTTGGAGTAACTTTGGCAGAGGATAGACACCATGCTGCAATACACCACAGAAAGAGATGACCTTACGTCCTCCTTCATAATAGCCTTCACGAAGTACTTGGTCGTAAGGATCGTATGTACTTGAAATATAGCGAAGCGTACCATCCTTCTCAGCATCCTTAACGCGAAGTTTCTTGAGGTTAAATCCATCGTTTACCTCAAACTGCAGGTCGGTGTCAGTCAAGTCAAGCGCAAAGAAGCGTGTTTGCGTATCGCGAAGAGCTATCTCCAACTCACTCGTCTGCAGGATATGATCAGGATGTGCAGGGCAAAGACGTAGACAAACACCACCATCCACAATATACTTGCCTAATCCAAGTGCAAGATTGACAGTTCCTTCCTCTGCTTTCTCGGAACCGATTGGATAATAGTTGATGCTTCGAGCCACACCAGAGAAAGTAGGATAGAAACGAGTGTCGTATTGACGTCCCACAACCTCCTGTAAGATGACGGCCATCTTCTCCTGGTCAATAAGATTGCTGGTAGCCATCATATAATCCTTGCTCGAGCGGAAGTATACACTGGCATACACACTCTTAATAGCATCAGAGAGAAGACGAAGGCGCTCATAAGGATCCTCTACGTATGGAATCATATAGGTAGAATAAACACCTGCAAATGGTTGGTAGTGAGAATCCTCCAAGAGAGAAGACGAACGAATGGCAATAGGTGACTTCACTACATCAAGGAATGCCATAAGGTCGCCAATAAGGCTCTGAGGCAAACGAGCATGCAGGAAATAGCGCATAATCTCATCGTCAGGACAATCGCTCAAGGCCACCTGATAGAGTTCATTCGTATCCATGAACTCATCAAAGACATCCGTACAAAGTACAACGGTCTTGGGAATCATCGTCTGTACGAGATCCATCTCATTTAAATCAGGATGACGCTTGATAATATGGTCAAGGAAGGCAAGGCCGCGGCCTTTACCACCCAAAGAGCCCTCGCCAATACGCGCAAAATTACTGTATTTATCAAAACGCTCGCGCTGGAAAACAGCCACTACGCCTTGATTACGCATCTTACGATAGCTTACGATAGCATCAAAGATAATCTGACGATGGGCTTCGACATCCTGCAAAGAGTCCCATGTGATATGCTTAAGGAACTCAGAAATAGGGAACAACGCACGCGAGCAAAGCCATCTACTTACATTATTATGAGAAATATGATAGAGGAGCGACTCACGAGGAACGGTGAAGATATTGTCCTGCAACTCCTTCAAGTTACGGATGCGGACAATCTCATTCATTGATTGCGGATCGCGGAAGATGAAATCACCGAAGCCAAAGTAACGGCTCAGCATATTGCGCAAATCCACATCCAGCTTCTTCGAATTCTTATCAATAAAGCGTGCTCTGCAACTTGAGGCATATTCGCTGGCTGAGCTTTCACTCGACTCCATTACAAGAGGTATGAAGCTGTCTTGCTCGCGAATCACTGTCAGCAACTTAAAACCAGCCTCCTCATCGACCTCACCACCCTTAGGGAATCGGCAATCACTGATCACACCTAACGTGTTATCCTTATATTTATCCCACAAGGACATGGCTTCTTCATAACTACGAGCCAAAACAATCTTTGGGCGACCACGCATACGAAGCTGCTCTAACTGTGAATTCAAAGCCTCACTTGCAAAAAGCAAACTCTGCTGAAGCACGAACTTGTACAACAAAGGAAGCAAGGAACTGTAGAAACGAATACTATCCTCGACCAGCAGGATCATCTGTACACCAGCCTGCGTGTCGTGTTCCAAATTCATCTTATCCTCGATGAGTTTGATAATAGAAAGCAACAGTTCGGTATTGCCTAACCAGCAGAACACATATTCGAAGATACTAAGATCTTCCTGTTCCATACGTTTATTAACACCGTGGCTAAAAGGAGTCAGAACGACAATGGGAATATCTGGATATTCTTCTTTAATGAGTCGCGCAATATCGAACACATCATTATTGTCCGTTCCAGGCATACAAATCAGCAGATCGTAATTTCCGCGTTCCATCTCCTTCTCGGCCTCTTCGCGAGAAGCAACCTGGGTAAAACGGGGCGGGAAACGCAAACCTAACTTTGCATATTCTCCAAAAATTTTCTCATCAATTCGTCCATCGTCCTCCAGCATAAAAGCATCATAGGGATTCGCAACAAGCAGCACATTGAATATGCGACGAGCCATCAAATCCACAAAAGAAGTATCATGAAGTACGAGTCTTTCTCTTCTGTTTTCCATAGATTTTTTGCTTTACAACACAAAATTAGGAAAATAATGTCAAAAACACAAATAATGGCCTAATCAAATGGATTTTAGCGTTTTTTTTTGAGGTTTTTCCATATTTTTTTCTTGCAAAAACACCAAATTTTGTTGTTTCGACATAAATTTTGTTAGATGGAAATAAAGATTCCAGCACTATTTGATAAAGTAATAAAGCCTCCTAAAAAATTATTCGTACCTTTGCAACGTCAAACAAAAGACACGACGTTATCAGAGGATAGCAGAAAGAAATAAAATATTGGGATAGGCCCCCCTAACCCCCGAGGGGGAATAAGAATGAAGGGAAAAACAATAATTGTTATGTAGAAGAATATAGATGTAAATAGAAAGACGAGGAATATCAGGATAACAAACATTATACAGGATAACAAAACAAAGATACAGGACGACAAAACAAAAGAAAAATATCAGGATAACAAATAGCATACAGGATAACAAAAACAAGGAGCCGGCCAGGAGCCGGCTCTATTTGTTATAGGCGATTATTGCATAAAACAAGAAAAACAGCGAGCATAAAGAGCAAAAATCATCAAAACCCAACAAATTGTGATGTAATTAGCAAAATAGTGGAGGAAAAAGATGGCAGTTTATGATAAAATGTGTACCTTTGCATAACAAAAAGACAAAAACAGAGATGACGGATCACAATCGCGCATATTTTTATTCCTATTTTTACTTTTACTTTAGCAAATAAAGTGAAGCGGGTTGACGTGCGCAAGTGTTCAAGAACAAAACATAACGATATACAATGTCCCGCTTCCCCCAAAGGAGCGGGACAATTTAATTAAGATAAAATAACCATCCTATATACATTATATATAATAGAAGAGATGAAAAAAGTAGCCATACAAGGTATTCAAGGTTCGTTTCACGACATAGCCTCACATCGTTATTTCGAAGGTGAGGATATAGAATTGCTTTGCTGCAGTACATTCGAGCAGGTTTTTGAGCATCTTAAGAATGATGAAGAGACAGTAGCACTCGTGGCCATCGAGAATACCATAGCCGGTAGCCTTCTGCACAATTACGAACTGCTGCGCGAGAGTTCATCAACCATTGTTGGCGAACACAAGTTGCACATCGAGCACTCTATCATGTGTCTTCCCGATGAAGACTGGAATGATCTGCAGGAAGTCAACTCGCATCCCGTGGCACTCATGCAATGCCGTGAATTCCTGACTAAGCACCCCGAGTTGAAGGTAGTAGAAGTGGAGGATACCGCAGGTGCTGCCGCAGACATCAGCCAGAAGATGCTGAGACACCATGCTGCCATCTGCCATAAAGATGCTGCCAAGATCTACAACATGAAAGTACTTCAGGAAGGCATAGAGACGAACAAGCACAACTTCACACGTTTTCTTGTCCTGGCTTCCCCCAAGCATGCAGACACGCTACGCGATGTCCAGAAGGCCAACAAGGCAAGCCTGGTGTTCAGTCTTCCTCATGAGGAAGGCAGCCTGAGTGCTATCCTGAGCATTTTCTCGTTCTACAAACTTAATCTAACCAAGATACAATCTCTGCCTATCATCGGAAAGGAATGGCAGTACCTATTCTACGTCGACATCAAGTTCAATGACTACACACGCTATCAGCAAGCCATCAACGCCATCGAACCACTGACGAAGGAATTGAGAATGCTGGGAGAGTATGTGGGGAATTGATAATTTAATAAAGTTTCGCAAGTTTTAACTTGCTCACTTTCAGGAGTAAAAAGGAAGTAAAAAGGAAGTAAAAGGAAGTAAAAAGGAAGTAAAAAGGACGAATGTATTAGCCCTCTGATAGGAAAAATGTATCGTCCTTATAACTTCCTAAGCAATAGCGATAACTTCTTTAACTTCCGCGCCAAAGGCGCATAACTTCCACAAGTTGAGCTTGCGAAACTTGAATAATTGATAATTGAAAACTCAAAGATAAAAAAATATGGAAGAATGGAAGCCCGCTGAGCGACTACAAACGGTACAGGAATACTACTTCAGCCGTAAGGGTAAGGAGGTCGCTCAGATGAATGCAGAAGGCAAGAATGTTATCTCACTCGCCATTGGCAGTCCAGATATGCCTCCCTCCGACGAGGCCATCGAGACATTGTGCGAGCAGGCACGTCGTGCAGACACCCATGGTTATCAACCTACAGTCGGCATTCCCGAACTGCGTGAAGCCATGGCACGTTTCTACAAGCGCTGGTATGACGTAGACCTCAATCCTGCAAACGAGATACAACCACTTATAGGTTCCAAGGAAGGTATTCTGCACGTCACGCTTGCCTTCGTCAATCCAGGCGAAAAAGTGCTCGTTCCAAATCCTGGCTACCCCACCTATACGAGTCTGAGCAACCTGCTCGGTGCACAGATCGTAAATTATGACTTGAAGCCCGAAAACAACTGGCAGCCCAACTTCGAGCAGTTGGAGCAAATGGATCTGAGCAACGTCAAGTTGATGTGGACGAACTATCCCAACATGCCAACGGGAGCCAAGGCACAGCGCAAGACATACGAGAGACTCGTAGACTTCGCTCGCCGCCACCATATCATCGTGGTGAACGACAACCCCTACTCGTTCATTCTCAACGAGGGAGAGAAACTTAGCATCCTGCAGATTCCGGGTGCAAAGGATTGTTGTATCGAGTTCAACTCCATGTCGAAGAGTCACAATATGCCCGGATGGCGTGTCGGCATGTTGGCCACCAATGCCCAGTTTGTGCAGTGGATACTGAAGGTGAAGTCAAACATCGACTCAGGCACCTTCCGTCCCATGCAGTTGGCTGCTGCCAAGGCCTACGACAACACAGAGGCATGGCATCACACAGCCAACATCACTACCTACGCTAACCGCCGCCGCATAGCCGAGGAGATTATGACGATCCTTGGCTGTCAGTACGACCCAGAACAGGTGGGTATGTTCCTTTGGGGACGTATACCCGAAGAATGTGAGAATGCAGAGCAGATTACAGAGCGTGTACTGCATGAGGCTCGCGTGTTCATCACTCCTGGTTTCATTTTTGGCTCAAACGGAAGCCGTTACATCCGCATCTCACTCTGCGCCAAGGACGACAAGTTCCAGGAGGCATTGGAGAGGATAAAAGCAGTATTCAACAAATAAGAAAAAAAGAAAACACAACAATATGGAACTCGAACTCAAACCATTAGGTCTGCCCAGCGACTTGGAGAGACCATTCGTAATTGCAGGCCCCTGCTCTGCTGAGACCGAAGAGCAAGTGATGACGACTGCCAAGCAGTTGGCCAGCAAGGGATGTCACATGTTCCGCGCCGGTGTGTGGAAACCACGCACCAAGCCCGGAGGATTCGAAGGCAATGGTGAAACCGCACTGCCTTGGATGCAGCAGGTAAAGAAAGAGACCGGCATGTTGATAGCCACCGAGGTAGCCACTCCCGAGCATGTGGAGTTGGCACTCAAGTACGGCATGGACATCCTGTGGATTGGTGCCCGTACGAGTGCAAACCCCTTTGCCATGCAGCAGATTGCCGACTCGCTCAAGGGCGTTGATGTTCCTGTCCTTGTCAAGAATCCCGTAAACCCCGACCTTGAGTTGTGGATTGGAGCATTGGAGCGCATCAATGGCGCAGGCATCAAGCGCCTCGGTGCCATCCACCGTGGCTTCTCAAGCTACGAGAAGAAACTCTACCGCAACGATCCCATGTGGCAGATTCCCATCGAATTACATCGTCGAATGCCCAACCTGCCCATCTTCAATGACCCTAGCCATATCGGTGGCCGTCGCGACCTCATCGCACCTCTTTGCCAGCAAGCCATGGACCTCGGCATGAACGGCCTGATTGTAGAGAGTCATTGCTGCCCCGAGGAGGCATGGAGCGATGCTTCACAACAGGTCACGCCCGACATCCTCGACTACATTATCCGCATGCTCGTCATCCGCGACAACATCAATCAGAATGGTCTCGCCCAGCTTCGCAAGGACATCGACGAGATTGACAACGAGCTCATCGATCTGTTAGCCAAGCGTATGCGTATCTGCCGCAAGATCGGTGAGTACAAGAAGGAGAACGGCCTGACCGTCGTACAGACTCGCCGCTACAACGAGATTCTCGACAAGCGCGGTGTGCAGGGTTCGCTCAAGGGCATCGGTTCCGACTGCATCAAGGACATCTTCGCCCACATCCACGAGGAGAGTGTAAAGCAACAGATGGAAATCATCAACAAATAAAGCCTACATGAGAATTCTTATCCTTGGCGCCGGCAAGATGGGTTCATTCTTCACCGACGTACTGAGTTTCGAGCACGAATGTGCAGTATATGAGATAGATGCCAAGCGCATGCGCTTCCTGTACAACACTCAGCGTTTCACCAAGATGGAGGAGATTGACGAATTCAAGCCAGAACTCGTCATCAACGCCGTAACGCTGAAATACACGCTTAGCGTTTTCGAGCAAGTCATTCCACACCTACCCAAAGACTGCATCATCAGCGACATCAGCAGTGTGAAGACAGGCTTCAAGGAGTTCTACGAGCAGACGGGAATGCGCTACGTCAGCACGCACCCCATGTTCGGCCCCACCTTTGCCAACCTTGGAGCCTTGAGCACGGAGAACGCCATCGTCATCAGCGAGGGCGACTACATGGGCCGCATCTTCTTCCTTGACCTCTACCGCCGCCTCAGCCTCAACGTGCATGAATACACCTTTGAGGAGCACGATGAAGCCATGGCCTACTCCCTTTCCGTGCCCTTCGTCTCTACCTTCGTCTTCTCGGCAGTGATGAAGCATCAAGATGCACCGGGCACGACCTTTAAGCGTCACCTCAAGATAGCCAAGGGAGTATTGAGTGAAGACGACACACTGCTACGCGAGATTCTCTTCAATCCTCGCACCAAACATCACGTCGAGGACATTCGTGCAGAGTTGAAGGAGCTCATCCAGATCATCGACAATCGCGACGAGGAAGAGCTCAACACTTATCTTACCAAGATTCGCGGTAATATCAAGTGAACACAGGGCAACATGTACGAAATCGGTTTAGACCTAAGGATCAAAGGCGGTAAGATCATTCTCCATTACCAGAGGCAGGACTACGAGATAAAGTCGAATCCCCGGGAACCAGACATCTACATCTGCCAGAACGGCAAGATACTGCAGACGGTGCGTTGCGGTTTTTACGCCGAGGATATCGCAAAAATGATCACGCGGGACAAGTCGTTCTCGAGCGTCACCAGCAGAATGATAAACCGCGAGATGATGAGCGACATACTCGCCTGCGCCATCGACGACGGACGTGAAATACTCGACTGTGCCTATCTCGAACGACTAGCGCTGCAACGGAACCAGAAGCGGGAAGGGAACTGGGAACTGAACGACCAGATACGCAAGGAAATAGGAGCCATCCGACGCAGAGAGGAACGGGGAGCCGGAACCTACGAGAAGCCGGCAGCCCCCAACCCTGCCAAACGATCTCTCATCACGACCTTGACCCATTCCGTGGCACTCGAGGAGAAGAATGTTTCAGACATGATAACCGACGGCGTACTCGCATACGGTGTCAACGTAGGAAGGTTCCTGTTCAACGAAGGGAAGATTGTCGTCTATGCCATCTCCGACCTTCCACACATCGGAGCATCGGACGTCTTCATGACCTACCAGATAACAAAGGAATCCTACCAGCTGCTGCTGAAAATGTCCGAACCACATTCCATACCAAGACCAGCCGTGCCTGCCACGTTCACCGACTCGTGCCGCCTCGGATTCCTCTGTGGCGAATCAGCCCACTGCAAAAGGAACACCTTCACGCTTGAGGACGTCGACATGGACCACGTTGAATTCATGAACAAATACGAGAACATGTCGTCCAAGCATTTCTATCACGGCGAGGATGAGCGTGCCTTCTACCTGACCTTCACGATGGCTCACGACCTGGACGAGTATTACATCCGTACGGGCAACGAGGAAGGAACGGAACCAGAAAAGCCCCTCGGAACAATCATCGTGCCAAAGGAATACGACAACAGTTGGATTGCCAGCCGTCGCTACTATCTGGACTGGGAGGTCGTCGTTGCTCCGGTTGAAGGAAAATACGTCAAGGGATACAACTATCCCTACTGGAAGCTGCTGAAGGACAACACCGGTGCAGAACTGAGCGGCTACAAGCATGCCATCTTCCAAAACCCGGAAGGAAGAATCGTCGCCACTACTCCACTCACGGAACTTGACATCGCCGAGAGTCTTGAGGACTATCTGCAGATGACAGACGAAGAGGTAGAGAGCATGTGCTATCGCAGCGAAATGAGCAGGGCAAGATAAACAGCTTCAAACCGAGAAACATTCAAACATTTCGTCATTCCATCATTTCTGCCATTTTAAGGAACTCCAGTCGTAGCTGACGGTTCGTCTTAAACTGTCCCGTGTAGAGCGACACAGCCATTTCACCTCGATTGCGCACACCACGCATCGTCTTGCACAGATGGCGGCCACGCAACAGGATGGCGAAGCCACGCACCTTGCCCTTCAGCGCCTCGTTGAGCATGGCGATGATGTCCTCTGCCAGACGTTCCTGCAACTGCAGGCGAGCTGCACAGTAGGAAACCACACGTGCCACCTTGCTGATGCCCAGTATACGACCATCAGGATCAGGCAGATAGGCAAAGCAGTAACGACCGAAGAAAGGCAGCACATGATGCTCGCACATAGAGTAATATTCACCGCAATCCATAACCATCTCCTCCTCACGGTTTACGTTCTTGAAAGTCGTGATGCGAGGCTTTTTGTCGGGCTGATAGCCACGAAATATCTCCTGCCACATGCGCATGATGCGATCAGGCGTATCCTTAAGCCCTTCGCGATCAGGGTCTTCACCAATAGCACGTAGCAGTGTACGCAGTGCATCACGCACCTCTACTTCCGTTGGCAGTGAAGTATTTATCTTACGTTCAGTATTTTGTGTGTTTGAAGTGACAGTTTCCATTGTGGATGTTCTAAAATGTAGTTGATTGTTTCGTTTATAATCTCGCCATTGCGTGTGGCATCGCCTGTATCAAGTGGTTGTAAGCGGTACTCATCAGCCTCCATCTTCTCTGCTTGACTCAAATCCGTGTCTTTGCCCTGATAAAGCATCTTCACCTCGTTGACCTTCGTAAGCACAACCCTACCACCATCTTTTGGTGAGCATGTTACCCAGTCAATGCCAGCAGACACGTGTCTCGTTCCATTCGTTTCTATCTGCACGAAGAATCCCTCTTCGTGAAGTTTGTCAATCAGGGAATCCGTAAGTTGCAATGTAGGTTCTCCGCCAGTAATCACAATGTGACGAGCAGGAAAAGACTTGGCAGTCTCCACTATCTCCTCCTCGCTCATGTCCACATGTTCCAGGTGTTGCGTATCGCAGAAAGAGCACGTCAGGTTACAGCCAGAGAGACGCAGGAACACAGCCGCAGTACCCGTAAAGCGTCCTTCACCCTGCAGGGAATAGAATATCTCGTTTACTCTCATTCGTCCAGTTCGTATGTTGCTACATTGCCCTCACTCTCCTGTACGTCAACACGATAGCAGTGAGGAATCTGATCGCATATCCAGCGAGCCATGTTCTCGGCCGTGGGGTTGAAGGGCAGTATCTCGTTGAGGTTGGCATGATCGAGCTGGCTCTGTATGCGTTCCTTCACTTCCGTAAAGTCCGCCACCATTCCCTCGGCATTCAGTTCCTTCGACTTGCAGTGAATCGTGATGATCCAGTTATGCCCGTGCAGACGCGTGCACTTGCTGGGATAAGGAAGACTCAGGCTGTGACAGCCTGCTATCTCCATGCGTTTTGTAATGTAATACATGGTCGTAAAGTTTTTTAAAATAGGGTTTTCTTCTACCTATGTCGATAAGATGGTGCAAAATTAGGAACTTTTTCCGAAACTGGCAAATTTAGAGGGGAAAATATTGCTCTTATCGTTTTAAGCCTTGTTTATCGTCAAATTTTAGTTCACTTCTCTGTCCTCGCTGAGAGTTTCTCCAGGAGGCTCATGTCTGGATTCATGCGGTAATGGAGGGGAGCCATACCAAAGAGGCGCTTGAAGAAACGGCCAAAGTAAGATTGGTCAGGAAAACCAAGCTCATTGCTGACCTCCTGAATGTTCATCTCTGTCTTTGTGAGCAGGAAAAGAGCCTCCTCACCCAGACGGCGATCAATGAGTTCCTTGGGGGTAAATTGCGAAAGGGATTTCACTACTTGTGCAAGGTATTTGCTTGACACACAGAGCTCATCAGCATAGTAGGAAACGGAATGCTGCTGCTTGAAGTTCTCACGAAGGAGTTCGAAGAAACGAGCTCCAAGGGTTCGCATGGTGAGGGTGCTGTTGTCATCCGTATCCATATCAGTACCACGTTCCTTGAGAGTTTGGTAGAAAGTCTGCATGAAAACGGAGAAGAGCGAGTTGGCTATCTCTGTCGAGAAGGGACCGGGTGAGACTCGATAGTTATACTCATAAAGGTCATAGAAGGAGCGAAGGGCTTGCGCAGTACGCGAGTCAACGGAGATGACAGGGTGTTTGTGGACGTAGGTAAAGAACGAGAGACCGAACTGCTTTGACACCACATCCTGCAACGAAGGCATGAAACCGATGATGCAGATGGAAGCTCCCTTATCGACATGCAAAGTGCTGACCTCCTGACGCGGATGGAGGAACATGAACTGAGAGCTGTCGAGTGAGACGACGCGCTCGTCTATCATGAAGGTGGCTCCCCCATTGTTGGAAAAAACAAGGGCAGCCCTTTCTGGCAATGCGTGTTTCTCATTGAGCATACCAGAGAGGCGGTCGTAGTTCAACTGCGCACAGAAGTATAATTCATTGGCGTAATGAAGGTTTGTCATTGTTTTCGACGTCATGCTATGGTTAAGTCCTTTCTTTTTCGGCTGCAAAAGTAAGTTAAAGTTTGTTTACAACCAAACAAAGTTCCAAAAATGTACAATATTGAGGTGTTTTTTTGTACAATGGAGCTTTGCCAATTCAAAAAAAGTCCGTACCTTTGCACCCGATTTTCAAACAGATAAAAAGATTGTAGTAAATATGAATAGTTTTTTAGGAAAAACAAGCAAGCGTCTGACTTCAGGGTTGGCTTTGATGGTGCTGTGTGCTTCTTCAGCCATAGCACAAGGCAAACCAACCATGGAGATCACACTCGAAAAGGCCATCGAGACAGCATTGGCAGAAAACCCCACAATGAAGGTGGCTGACAAGGAGATTCAGCTGAAGATGGTAGCTGACAAGGAGGCATGGCAACAGCTGCTGCCTACGCTGGATGGAAGCATCGCCCTTTCGCACAGTATTAAGGTGGCAGAGATACGTACCAGTATGGGTTCATTCAAGATGGGTATGGATGGTAGTACCACTGCTCAGGCAGGCATCACCGCTACCCTTCCCCTCTTTGCTCCTGCCATCTATCAGAACATGAAACTCACAAAGGAGGACATACAGGTGGCTCAGGAGAAAGCTCGTGGTTCAAAGCTTGACCTCATCAATCAGGTGACTAAGGCCTACTATGCAGCTCTGCTCTCGAAGGACAGCTACAAGGTGGTGGAGAAGGCATACAAGACCTCGGAGGACTACTATAAGGAAATCAAGCACCGCTATGAGGTGGGTCGTGTGAGTGAGTATGACATGATCTCGGCTGAGGTACAGATGCGCAGCATGAATTCCTCATTGGTAAGTGCAGGTACAGGAGCTAAGTTGGCTCTGCTGCAGCTAAAGGTACTGATGGGTGTAACGGCTGACATTGACCTCGTCATCAACGACAACCTGAAGCGTTATGAGAATGAGTTAAGCATTCCCGGTGAGTTGGGAAGTGAGGCTGTGGAGAACAATACCAACCTCCGTCAGCTGGACTTGAATGTGGACTTGCTGAACCGCACACGCAAACTCCTGAAAACAAACTTCATGCCTACGATTGGCATGCAGTTCTCTGCTCAGTATCAGTCAATGTCAAACAGCGACTGGAACCTCCTGAAGTATCACTATTCACCCAGCATGTCACTTGCCTTCTCGGTGAATGTCCCTATCTTCAGAGCCAGCAACTTCACCAAGCTGAAGTCGAATAAGATTCAGATTGGCCAGCTTCTTGACACACGCGAGAATACCCGTCGCCAGCTCTCATTGGCAGCCAACAGCTATCGTGAGAACATGGTTTCAGCGGTAGCACAGATAGAGTCAAACAAGACTGCTGTGGCTCAGGCAGACAAGGCTGTCAGCATCTCTGCTAAGCGATATGAGGTTGGTAAAGGTACCGTGCTTGAGTTGAACCAGAGTGAGACGGCTCTCACACAGGCTGAACTGACCTACAACCAGAGCATCTACGACTACTTGAAGAACCGTTCAGACATGGAATATACCATCGGAATGGACAAGTAGGCAGACAAGGAGAGACTTACATAATTAATAATAAGGTAAAGAATAAAAGAAAGAATAAAGATATGAACACGAAAATTATGACCCTCGCATTGGGAGCCATCATGTTAGCTTCATGTGGCAAGAAGGAAGATGCAAATGATGCTGTTAAGGCAGGAGCGCAGAAGGTAGAGGTTAAGATTGCCGAGGTAAAGCTTGAGAGCATTCCTCAGACAGAGACCTACACCGCCACAGTGGAGAGTGACGTAAAGAACAACATCTCATCGAACATGCCCCTGCGTATTACGAAGATTAATGTAGAGGTGGGTGACCGTGTCAGCAAAGGACAGTGTCTGGTGCAGCTGGATGCAAGTTCCATTACCCAGACCAAGTTACAGATCAGCAGTCAGAAGGCTGTATTGGAGAATCTCAGAACTGACTTCAAGCGCATTGAGGAGCTCTACAATGCTGGTGGCGTGAGCAAGGCAGACTACGACAACATGAAAGTGCAATTGACAACTCAGGAGGCTCAGCTCAACGTACTGGAGACTCAGTACAAGCAGATGGCAGAGAACACCCAGTTGGTAGCTCCCATCAGTGGCGTGGTTACGGCTCGCAACTATGACAATGGCGACATGACAGGTGCTCTGCCTGTGCTTACCATTGAGCAGACTAACGTTGTTAAGCTGAACATCAATGTAAGCGAGAACCACTACAAGCAAATTCAAAAGGGCCAGGAGGTTGACATCACATTGGATGCCTACGAGGGCGAAGGCTTCAGCGGCAAGGTGACCATCGTTAACCCCAGCATTGATGCCACTACCCATACCTTCCCCGTTGAGATTACCATCAGCAACCCTGAGCAGAAGGTTCGTCCCGGCATGTTTGCTCGTGCCACCGTCAACTTTGGCAACAAGGAGCATGTCCTGATTCCCGACGAGGCTCTCGTAAAGCAGATTGGTGCAGGCGACCGCTATGTGTATGTTTACCACAAGGATAAGGGTAACGTTTCCTACAACAAGGTGGAACTTGGTAAGCACATCGATGACAACTACGAGATCTTCTCGGGTGTAAATCCTGGTGACCAGGTAGTAGTTGCCGGACAAGCACGTCTGAACAATGGTAAGGAGGTAACGGTTGTGAAGTAATAATCGGCAAATAGTAAATCACGAACATGACACTATACGAAGGAGCGGTCAAAAGACCTATTATGACGAGTCTTTGCTTTGCAGCAATCATCGTCTTCGGTATCTTTTCTTTGGTAAAACTCCCTGTCGACCTTTACCCGGATATTGATACCAATACCATCATGGTCATGACGTACTACAATGGTGCATCAGCCAATGATATTGAGAACAATGTGACTCGTCCACTGGAGAACACGCTGAACTCAGTGGAGCACTTGAAGCATATCACAAGTAACTCTCGTGAGAATGTCAGTGTCATCACCCTGCAGTTTGAGTTTGGTTATGACATCGACGCCTTGACAAACGATGTGCGCGATAAGTTGGACATGGTCAGCAATCAGCTGCCAGACGACGCCAACACGCCCATCTTGTTCAAGTTCTCAACGGACATGGTGCCGATTCTGCTTCTATCCGTCCAGGCAGAGGAGTCACAACAGGCGCTATACAAGATCCTGGATGACGGAGTAGCCAACCCGTTGGCTCGTATTGATGGAGTGGGTACTGTGTCTATTGCAGGTGCTCCAGAGCGTGAGATCAACATCTACATGGATCCCCATAAGATGGAGGCCTTCAACGTCTCACCGCAGCAGGTAAGTGCTGCCATCTCAGCTGAGAACATGAACATCACCAACGGTACTGTGGATATTGGTACACAGACCTACACGGTACGTGTGGAGGGTGAGTTCAAGGATCCCAAGCAGATGCTGGATGTCATCGTAGCCAGCAATAACGGTGCCAATGTCTACCTGAGGGATGTAGCCCGAATTGTGGATAACCTGCAGGAACGTTCACAGCGAACCTTCACCAATGGTAAGCAGGGTGCGATGATCGTCATTCAGAAGCAGTCGGGTGCTAACTCTGTAGCCATCTCAAAGAAGGTGATGGAGAAACTGCCAGAATTACAGAACAATCTGCCTTCTGACGTAAAGCTGGGCATCATTGTCAACACCTCTGAGAACATTGAGGACACCATCGGATCACTGGAGGAAACCATCCTCTACGCTATGATCTTCGTTGCCCTTGTGGTATTCATCTTCCTGGGACGTTGGCGAGCCACGGTTATCATTGTGATTACCATCCCCATGTCACTGATTGCCTCATTCATCTACCTGTACGCGTCAGGCTCTTCATTCAACATGATCTCACTGGCCTGTCTGTCTATCGCTATCGGTAACGTGGTGGACGATGCCATCGTAGTCTTGGAGAATGTCACAACACATATTGAACGAGGGTCTTCACCGAAACAAGCGGCAGTACATGCCACTCAGGAGGTGGCCATCTCAGTTATCGCCTCTACCCTAACCATGATTGCGGTGTTCTTCCCCTTGACGATGGTAACGGGTATGGCAGGTATCCTCTTTAAGGAGTTGGGATGGATGATGTGCATCATCATGACTGTATCTACCATTTCTGCCTTGACCTTCACTCCCATGCTCTGTTCGCAGATGCTGAAGTTGAAGAAGAAGCAGTCGGGATTGTTCAAGAAACTGTACACTCCTGTTACGAAGTCGCTTAACAACCTGGACAACTGGTATGAGAGACGAATCAACTGGGCTGTACGTCATCGTAAGACCGTGCTGTTGGGATGCTTGATTTTTGCAGGTTTCACCATTGCTATGGTATCCTTGAATGGATTAAAGTCAGGTTTCTTCCCCACCAACGACTCTGGTCGTGTGGGTATCACCATACAGTTGCCTATCGGTACCCGTGTGGAGAAGTCAGAGGCTTTGGCCAAGTCACTCGTACAAAAGTGGCAGGAGCGTTATGGCAAGGACATGAAGAACTGTAACTTCACCGTAGGTCAGGCAGGTGACAACAACACCTTTGCCTCACTTCAGGACAACGGCTCCCACATCATCTCATTCAACATCCTGATGGTTCGTAGTAACGAGCGCGAGAAGGGTTTGGCTGCCATCTGTGATGAGATGCGTGCTGACCTGAAGGCTATTCCTGAAATTGCCAAGTCACGTGTTAACCTCGGTGGTAACCAAGGTGGAGGTATGGGTGGACAGACCACAGCAACCTTCGAGATCTATGGCTATGACCTTGATGCTACCCGTGCTCTGGCAGAGGAACTCAGCGACTCACTGCGTAAGTATGACATGATTACAGAGTGTTTCATCTCACGTTCTGACTATCAGCCTGAGTTGGTTGTCAACTTCGACAGAGAGAAACTGGCACGCTATGGCATTGGTCTTAGCACAGCCGCCACATACGTACGTAATATGATTACGGGTTCACAGATGACCTACTTCCGTGAGGATGGTGAGGAGTACGATGTAAAGGTTCGCTTTGAGCCCACAGCACGTATCACCATCGAGGATATGGAAAACATGCTCATCCCCAACGGCAGAGGACAGAACGTAAGAGTGAAAGACCTTGGTGAGGTAGTTGAGAGTGCTATTCCTCCCACTATCGAGCGTAAGGACCGCCAGCGCTATGTCACTGTAAGTGCTGTACTTGCAGATGGGCAATCCCTCTCCGATGGTGTGGATTTGGGTAAGAAGATCTACCAGCAGATGGCTATTCCTCAGGGATGCAACATTCAGGTGGCAGGTACTTACGAGGATCAGCAAGATGCTAACCGAGACCTTGGTCTCTTGGCTCTCATCATCATCATCTTGGTATTCATCGTGATGGCTGCTCAGTTCGAGTCAATGACCTACCCCTTCATCATCATGTTCTCTGTTCCCTTCGCATTCTGCGGTATTCTGCTCTGTCTGGTAACCATGGGTGTGGAAATGAACATCATGTCAATGCTGGGTGGTATCATGCTGATCGGTATCGTAGTAAAGAACGGTATCGTACTCATCGACTACACCATCCTGCTTCGTGAGCGTGGCTACTCATTGCTGAGAGCTGCCACACAGGCTGCACGTTCCCGTCTGCGTCCTATCCTCATGACAACACTGACCACCATCCTCGGTATGACGCCTATGGCATTGAGCCATGGTGTGGGTAGTGAGATGTGGCGTCCCATGGGTATTGCCATCATCGGTGGTTTGCTCATCTCTACGGTTCTGACTCTGATTTATGTGCCCTCAATGTTCTGTGTATTTGGTGGTATTGGCATCAAGCGTAAGCGTAAGAACATGGCTAAGTCACGACTGTTGGATGCTTACTGGAAGGAGCATAAGAGCGAGGAGCAGCTCAACAAGAAGGACTTAAGCCAGCACAAATAATCTTTAGCCAACACTAATATATAAATTTAGAATCATTATGTTGAAAACTGTATTTATTGCCTACGATCAGGCACTCAAGGATATTGTGTTGGAAGCACTTAACGCATCACTTTGCAAGGGGTACACCCTCTTGCCAAGTGCATGCGGTAGAGGTTCAAAGACGGGTGAGCCACATCTTGGCACCCATGCTTGGCCTTCAATGAACGAGGCTATCCTCACTGTTTGTGAAGAGGAAAAGGTAACTCCCCTGCTCAATCGCCTTCGTGTGATTGATCAGGACAACCCCATGCTGGGCCTCCGTGCTTTTGTATGGAGTGTTGAACAGTCCATCTAGAAGATTGAAGGTTGAAGATTGAAGGTTGAAGATTGAAAATTGAAGATTACAAAAAACCGCGAATGGAGAAAGTTCCATTCGCGGTTTTATTTGTTAATTTCGAAATATCTATTCTTTTAAAATTCCCCATTAGAAGGGCAGGTCGTCACCACCATCAGATGCAGCAAGAGGATCAGCAGCAGGTTCAGTAAAGGCAGGCTGAGCAGGAGCGGGAGCAGCGCTAGCGGGAGGGAAAGGAGCAGAAGCCTGAGGAGCAGAACCGAAGGGAGCATCGGGCACTGCCTGAGGAGCAGCAGCCTGAGCAGCAGCCTGAGCAGCAGCCTGCAGATTGCGGTCTACCTTCCAAGCACGAATCTGATTGAACCAACGTCCCTGGTACTCACGAGCATCAATGTCGAATGACACAATCATTGTCTCGCCCAACTGAATGTTGAACTGCTGGATGCGGTCTGTGCCAAACACCTCAAAATTCATCTTACGAGGATACTGTTCCATTGTCTCAAGCACGTAGCTTGCACATCTCCACTCTGAGCCAGAGCGAGCAGAAACACCTGAACGCTCAGGCAAAACTGCGATAATTCTTCCTGTTATTTCCATTCTTTCTTGTATTTTTAATGATTAATTCTTGTCTATTTTTTGAATTTTGCGCGAAGTTACAAATCTTTTTCGGCATAAACTAATTTTAAAGACTTTTTTTTTGCTCATTAGCAACAAATTTCTTAACTTTGCGAATAATTGTAAATGTGAAAATCCGTATAAGCAACAAATAAAATCACTATACCTATGAAGTTTACTGTATCAAGTTCGGCTCTCTACAGCCACCTCTCTGCTGCCAGCAAAGTAATGGGAGCAAAGAACTCCATGCCTATCCTCGATTGTTTCCTGCTCAATCTGCGAGACAACAAGGTTACCATCACGGCAAGCGACAGCGAGAAGTATTTCATCACCTCGATCGACATCATCGACATGACCGAGGATGCCATGTTCTGCATCCCAGCCAAGACCATCATGGAGTCCATCAAGGAATTGGCTGAGCAGCCCATCACTTTCGAATACATTCCCGACACTCATGAGTTGATAGGCTTCCACCAGTCTGGTACCTTCAGCATTATGAGTCAGGATGCAGAGCCTTTCCCTCTTCAGGGCAACATCAATCCCGAGGCTACAACGCTCACCCTTCCTGCTGAGACATTGCTCAATGGCATCAACCGCTGCTTGTTTGCTACTGCTAATGATGAGATTCGTCTTGTCATGACAGGTATCTTCATCGACATCAAGCCCGACCACATCATCTTTGCAGGTACCGACGGCCGCAAGTTGGTTCGCAGCATCAACCGCAATGTACAGCCTGGTTATGAGGCAGGTTTCATCCTTCCCAAGAAGGTGGCCAGCATCCTCAAGGGTGTCATCAGCAAGGATGCAGCCGACGTAGTGCTCCACTTCGATGGCGAGAAGGCAGTAATCCAGGCTTCTGACTTCGAGCTCTATTTCCGTCTCATCGAGGGTCGTTACCCCAACTACAATGCCGTTATTCCTACCAACAACCCCTATCAGGCAACTGTTGACCGCAGTGCACTGATTGGTGCTTTGAAGCGTGTCAGCGTATTCTGCAACCAGAGCAGCGGCCTCATGAAGGTTCATTTGGAGAACAACCTCATGAAGCTCACAGGTCAGGACAACGACTATGCCACTTCAGCTGAGGAAAACCTCTACTGCGAGTACAACAACTCTCCCATCAGCGTAGGTTTCAGTTGCCAGTTCATGTTGGAGATTGCCAACATCCTCGACAACGAGAACCTCACCTTGCAGTTGGCAGATCCCAGCCGTCCCGGTATCATTGTTCCTGCAGAGCAGGCAGAGAATGAGGAGGTACTGATGCTGCTGATGCCTATGATGCTGAACGAGTAATCAGCTACATACATCGTTTTAACAACGGAAAAAACGGAAAAGAATAAAATTATTTCTGTTTTTTCCGTTGTTAGATAATACACACATATACATCTTTCAAAAAAGATAACGATGAAACTGAATCTGAAGAATCCAATCATATTCTTCGACCTCGAAACCACAGGTATCGACATTGCCAAGGACAGAATCGTGGAGCTTTGCTACATCAAGATTGAGCCCAATGGCAACGAAGAGAGTCGCAGCATGAGAATCAACCCTACGGTCGACATTCCCGAGCAGGCAAGTGCCATCCACGGAATCTACAATTCCGATGTGCAGGACTGCCCCACCTTCAAGGAAGTGGCTCCTATGTTAGCTACCACATTCAAGGGTTGCGATTTGGCAGGCTTCAACTCCAACCGTTTTGACATACCTCTGCTCGTAGAGGAATTTATGAGAGCAGGTGTGCTTCTCGACCTCTCCAAACGTAAGTTTGTCGATGTGCAGAACATCTACCATAAACTCGAACGCCGCACTCTCGTGGCAGCCTACAAGTATTACTGTGGCAAGGACCTTGAGAATGCGCATAGCGCACTGGCTGACACCAGAGCCACATACGAGGTGCTGCTGGCTCAGTTGGAGAAGTATCCCGAGGAACTGAAGAACGACATCTCCTTCCTTGCCGACTACAGCAAGATGACCAACAACGTGGACTATGCCGGACGTCTTGTCTACAACGACAAGGGTGAGGAAATCATCAACTTCGGCAAATACAAAGGAAAGCGCGTGCAGGACGTTCTCAACAACGATCCCGGCTACTATGCCTGGGTGCAGAACGCAGATTTCTCCCTTAATACTAAATATGTATTTACCCAGCTCAGATTGAAATATGCTTCAAGGTAAGAAAATCGTATTAGGCATCACGGGTAGCATTGCAGCCTACAAGGCATGCCTAATCATCCGTGGCCTCATCAAGAAGGGCGCTGAGGTACAAGTGGTTATCACCCCCGCAGGTAAGGAGTTCATTACTCCCCTCACCCTCAGCACACTCACCCACAAACCTGTTGTCAGCGAGTTCTTCTCAAGGGCTGATGGCAGTTGGCACAGTCATGTGGACTTAGGCCTATGGGCAGATGCCATGGTGATTGCTCCTGCTACAGCCAGCACGATAGGCAAGATGGCCAACGGCATTGCCGACAACATGCTCATTACCACCTATCTCAGCATGAAGGCTCCCGTGTTCGTGGCTCCTGCCATGGATCTCGACATGTATGCTCATCCCAGCACACAGAAGAATCTTGAAACCCTCATCTCCTACGGCAACCACATCATTGAGCCTGGCACAGGCTTCCTTGCCAGCAAACTGGAAGGAAAAGGCCGAATGGAGGAACCAGAGAAGATCATCGAAGTCCTGGAACAGTTTTTTGCGTCACAGACACAAGAGCCAAACACTTCTACCACTGCTTCCTCCTCCCTTGAGCTTCTCGGCAAGACGGTACTCATCACAGCAGGTCCCACCTACGAAAAGATTGATCCCGTCCGCTTCATCGGAAACTACTCGAGTGGTAAGATGGGATTTGCCTTGGCAGAGGAATGTGCCGATCGTGGAGCTTCGGTAGAACTTATATGCGGTCCCGTACAGATGACCACATCCCATCCCAACATACATCGTACCGACGTGGAGAGCGCGAAGGAAATGTACGAAGCAGCCACAAGCATCTTCCCCCAGTGTCAGGCAGCTATACTATGTGCTGCTGTGGCTGATTTCACTCCTTCAGAAACTGCCGATCAGAAAATCAAACGTGAGGCATTGGCCGAGAAGGAAGGTGAACTGGTACTGCACTTGCAACCTACGCAGGACATTGCCAAGGAGATTGGCAAGATGAAGCAGGAGGGACAGGTCTTAGTAGGCTTTGCACTCGAAACCAACGATGAGCAGACACATGCTCAGGAGAAGTTAGCCAAGAAGAACCTCGACTTCATCGTCATGAATTCCCTTCGTGACCAAGGAGCAGGGTTCCGCCATGACACTAACAAGATCAGCATCATCTCCTCTGAAGGCATCACCGAATATCCATTGAAGCCTAAGACGGAGGTGGCTACCGACATCATCAACGAGCTATCAAAAAGACTCTATTAAAGAACTTCAAAAAGAATCTGATTCAAGGTGCGTAGAATTCTCTTTTTCATACTGCTGGCAGTCACAAGTCTTCTTCCCGTAAAGGCACAGGAGTTGGAGGCAAAGGTGTCCATCAACCATCAGCAGGTGGGTAACACCACACGTACTGACGTGTTTGAGGCACTGCAAGAGAAGGCACAAAACTTTCTCAACGAGCGTGCCTGGACCAATCTCAAGTTCCGTGACAACGAGAAGATTAACTGCAACTTCAGCATCACGGTCAACACTTACAGTGACACGGACAATTCCTTCAAATGCAGCCTGGTGATGACAGCCAGTCGTCCTGTCTTCAACAGCAGTTACACGACAACCACCTACTCTGTCAAGGATGCCAGTTTCGACTTCGCCTTCACCACTACCGACCAGTTGGAGTTTGCTGGTGTGGACCATCTCGACAACAACCTTGTAGCCCTATTGGCCTACTACGCCTACATGATCATTGGCTATGACATGGACAGCATGGCACCTCTTGGCGGTACGCCCATGTTCCAGATAGCAGAGGACATTGTGAGCAATGCCGAGAACTTAGGCTATCCGGGCTGGAAGGCTTTCGACGACACGAAGAACCGCTTTGCTCTCCTCAACGACTTGATGGATGGTTCCATGGAGCCCTACCGTCAGTTGGTGTACAAATATCATCGTGAGGGTCTTGACCAGATGGCAGAGAATACAGAGACGGGGCGACAGGCCATCACCGAAGCAATCAGTCTGCTGGACGAAGCCCATCAGGCAAAGTCTCTGAGTCAGTTGCCACAACTTTTCACTGAGTACAAGCGTGATGAACTCATCAACATCTTCAGTGGTAAGGGCAGCAGTCAGGAGCGTGAGGGCATCTACAACATCCTCTTCAACATCGATCCCTCCCAGAGCAACAATTGGGACAAACTGAAATAAAGTAACATGCTAACTCACTTATATATACAGAACTACGCTCTCATCGAGAAACTTGACATCGACATTGAGAAAGGCTTCTCCGTCATCACGGGCGAGACGGGTGCAGGTAAGTCTATCCTCTTGGGAGCCATAGGTTTGCTTGTCGGACAGAGAGCTGACACGAAATCCATCCGTAATGGAGCACAACGCTGTGTCATTGAGGCCACCTTCAGCATCGAGGATTACAACCTCAGTGCACTGTTCGAGGAGATGGACATAGAGTACGATGAAAAGGAATGCATCGTAAGAAGGGAACTCACCTCAAATGGAAAGTCACGTGCCTTCATCAACGACACACCTGCCAACGTCACACAGTTGAAGATGCTTGGCGACCATCTCATTGACATACATTCACAGCATCAGAACCTCCTCCTTGCCAAGGAGGACTTCCAGCTACGGGTTCTCGATCTTTTGGCTCACAATCAAGCCGACACAGACAAATACACCACTCTCTACAATTCCTACAAAGCCACGAAGAAAGCCTTGGAGGAAGCCAGGGAGATAGCAGAACAACAACAATCCGAGCAGGATTATTTTGCATTTCAACTTGACCAGCTTCTCGAAGCCAAACTGCAAGAAGGTGAGGATGAGGAATTGGAGCAAGAGCAGCAGACACTCGAACACGCAGAGGACATCAAGACGGCTCTCTACCAAGCCAATGACATCCTGAATAGCGACAGCAATGGTGTCATTCAAGCCATTCGTGCAGCGAAGAGCCGCTTGGACAGTATTGCCAGTGTCTTTCCCGCAGCAGATGAGTTAGCTGAACGTCTTGAGAGTTGCCGTATAGAACTGAAAGACATAGCGGCAGAAACCGAGGGCGAAGCCGAGGACATCGAGTTCAACCCAGAGCGTCAGGCATACGTGGAGGAACGTCTCAGCACCATCTACGAGTTAGAGCGCAAGCATCACGTAGAGACTGTAGCAGAACTCATCACCATTACTGAGGAGCTGCAGCAAAAGTTGGATGGCATCACTCATAGCGAAGAGCATATCAATGAATTAGAGGCTAAACTCAAGGATTTGGAAAGTAAGGTTCTCGCTCAAGCCAAACTCCTTACCAAGCAGCGTTCCAAGGCTGCCAAGGAGGTTGAGAAGGCCATGTGCGAGATGCTCATCCCCATGGGCATTCCCAATGTGCAGTTCAAGGTGGACATCGCTCCCCGTTCTTCCTTCGAGACGAGCGGAATGGACAAGGTCACCTACCTCTTCAGTGCCAACAAGAACGGTTCTCTTCAACCTATCTCACAGGTGGCCAGTGGTGGTGAGATTGCACGTGTCATGCTCAGCCTGAAGGCTCTCATCAGTAGTGCTGCCAGTCTGCCCACTATCATCTTCGACGAGATTGACACTGGTGTCAGCGGACAAATTGCTGAGCGCATGGCACTCATCATGAAGGATATGTGTACTCAACATGGCCGTCAGGTCATCAGCATCACTCACCTACCCCAGATTGCAGCCTTGGGCACCAGCCACTATCGTGTCTACAAGGAGGACAACGCCGAGGCCACCAACAGCCACATCATTTGCCTATCCCCCGAAGAGCGCGTTGAGGAGATTGCCCACATGCTCAGTGGTTCCACCCTCACCGAGGCAGCCATCAGCAATGCCCGTGCCCTCCTTAATAAATAATAACAAAATGAAAATAAAAACTATCTTTACCGTAATAGCCTTAACGGCCACAACAACCATCTGGGCACAGAACCCCAAGTTCTTCAAGAAAGCCCGTAAGGTGCAGCTAACCCTCATCAGCTACGACAGCAAGGGTGACATTACACAGGGACAAGCCTTCTCCATCAACGAGAATGGGGATGCTTTGGCAGAATACGACCTACTGAAGAAAGCAGAGAAAGCAGTGGTTGTCGACATGGAAGGTAACCAGTACAACGTGACACACATCATGGGAGCCAGTTCACTCTACAACGTAGTAAAACTGGAAACCACCCACAAGAAAGCCGACACCATGCCCATTGCCACGAGTGCCCAGAAGGGAGAGACCGTATACATCATGCCCATCTGCAACAACGACAAAAAGGCAGAATGCGTCATTGAGACAATAGCTGAGAGCCAGGAATTCGGTGAAGAGAAATATGGCTACTACAAACTCAGCAACCCCATCGACAGTCGTATGGCAGGTTGCCCTGTCTTCAATGCCAACGGCGAACTCCTTGGCAGCATACAGATGCCCGCCGGCGATGCTACAAAGGAAGCAGCCTATGTCATCAGTGCCCAGTATGGCAACTCACTCCGCATCGGAACCCTCGATTTCAGCAACAACGATCTCCGCTCCATTGGCATTCCCAAGTCCTTGCCCGACGAAGAGTCACAGGCATCCACCTACCTTTTCCTCTACAACAAGCAAGACCAGAAAGGCTACGAACAAACCATCAGAGACTACATGGAAAAGTTCCCCAACAGCAGTATTGGCTATATACAACTCGCAGAGCTTCAAGTCTCTAAGAAAGAATACAAGGCTGCTGAGGAGACCTACGCTAAGGCTCTGCAGATGAATACAGGCAAGGATGATGAGATACACCATTCCTATGCCAAACTGCTCTATCAGGCAGGCCTTTTGGATACTCCTCCCGCTGAAGGATGGGACATGGCTCATGCCCTGCAGGAGGCCACCACTGCCTACACGTGCAATCCCCTGCCCCTCTACACAGCCCTCGAAGGCATGTGCCTTTATGCCATGAAGGAGTATGATAAGTCATGCGAGAAATTCCTCGCTATGGGTCAGACCAACATGCGTTCGGCAGAGTATTTCCTCTATGCCTCACAGTGCAAGCAAATGCTGAAAGCCCCCACAGAAGAGATCCTGGCCCTTCAGGACAGTGCCGTCAACTGCTTCACAAAACCCTACCCCACCGAGGCAGCATCCTGCCTCTACCTACGTGCCAAGACTCTGGCCTCGCTGCAGAAGTTCCGTGAAGCTGTGACCGACATGAACGAGTACGAGCACCTCCTCTCAGGCAATGTCAATGCCAATTTCCTCTACGAGCGAGAGCAGATGGAGATGCAGTGCCGCATGTTCCCCGGAGCTCTTAACGACATCGAGCGAGCTGTCAAGCTTCAGCCCAACGAGCCCCTCCTCCATGCCGAGTCAGCCGTTGTCAACTATCGCGTTGGTCAGTTGGATGACGCCATCGCCTCTGCTCGTGAAGCCATTCGTCTTGATGCCACCTTCCCTGATGCCTACCGCATCCTTGGCATCTGCCTCAGCGAGAAAGGCAAGAAAACTGAAGCACGTGAAGCCCTCCTCAAAGCCAAGGAATTGGGTGACACCATGGCCGACACCGTCCTCGAGAAGATCAAGTAAATGTTGCCGCCCTTTACGAGGGCGTTGACATTCTCTTTATCGCCAGTTTTGTGTTCTGTTGATAATTGGTATTGTCAGTCAAAAAAGATTTTTCCATCACTGTTCACTATACACCATTGAGTGATGTTGCGAACCTCAGAAGATATGCTTACTCCACACTTGGTTACCTTGCGACCATCCGCCTCATAAGGTATAGCATAGCCCTTGCTGTCAATCTGCGCCAAAGCATTCTCGACCGTATCATCTACCTTCAGTTCCAACACGAAGATGTCCGTCTTGGTCTTGATCACCACGTCTGCACGGCCCAGAATGCTCTTGACCTCGGTGTCAATCTTGCTATTGAGCATGGAGAAGATGACGTAGATAAGCAACTTGTAGAACGCCTCACGCTTCTTCTTCGCCATCCATTCCTTCTTCGTGATGATGTCGTAGGGAAGGCTGGCAATGTAGGAACGGAGCTGGGTCAGTGCCTCAGACAGATCTCCGCGTTTGAGAGCGCGGGACATGGCAAGAACAAGTGCATTCTGCTCCAGATCATCAGTATCCATCAGATAATTTGACAACCCAGAGACCATACCTTGACGTACCTCATAATTAGGGAATCCAAGTAAATAGACATCATCTTCCCTATCATAGTTCTGGATGGTCAAGTAACCACTTTGATACAGTAATGGGATAGGATTTCGTGCACTTTCGCATGGCACATTGAAGTCCATGAGCGACAATTCAGCCCCATCAAAATCCAATGGATTGAACTCAGGATGATGCTGAAGATGTTCAATCAAAGACTTAGTCGTACCAGATTCGAACCAATAAGGAGTTGTTTAGTTATCTTTAAGCGCATTCAACAGACTGAATGGAGCATACACATCCTTGCTATTCTCTGAGAAATGATAACCATCATAATTCTTCTTCAACAAAGCGTATGCTTCATCGACCGTTATCTTCAGATTCTGAGCATATTCCTCCACGCAAGGACGTAGTGTTGTGTCAAGTTCTTCCTGAGTGATGCCACAGATACCAGAATAATCATCCAGCATCGAAACCTGCTTCAGGTTATTCAACTCTGAGAAGATGCTGAGCTGTGAGAATTTCGTAACGCCCGTGATGAAGACAAAGCGCAAATACTCGCCTTCATCCTTCAGTACCTGATAGAACTCGCGAAGCATAGAACGCATGTCTTCGAGCTGTTCCTTATCATACATCAGACGCATGATAGGAGAGTCATATTCGTCGAGGATGACAACGACTTTCTCTCGCAACTGTTCAGCTGCGTTGTGAATCAGATTGCGGAAACGATCACCAGGAGTTATCGAAAGAGGATCTTTTCCATAAATATTCTCATAGCCTCTAATCAGACTTTCCAATTTCGTCTTTGCATCACTTACTGAGAGGTTCTTTAATCCGCTCAAGGAGAAGTGCAGCACAGGATGCTTCTTCCACTGCTTCTCCAGTTCCATCACCTTTAGCCCCTCAAACAGTTCCTTCTCCCCCTTGAAATAGGCCTTGAAGGTATTGCAAAGCAGAGATTTGCCAAAACGACGAGGACGAGCGAGAAAGACATAAGTATATCTGTCAGCAAGATCATACATCATATCTGTCTTGTCAACGTATAACATCCCTTGTTCTCTTATATGCTGGAACTGGTCAGTATCTATGGGGTATCTGTATTTGCTCATTTTTACCTGCTTTTTGAGGTTTTCAATGTCCTTTTAGCCGACATTTGTCGGCGAAGATGAATCGTTGGGGTCAGACCCCATCGATTCACTATCGATGCAAAATTACACATTATTTATATATTATACAAGTAAACATGTGAAAATGTTGATATTCTTACAACAAATTAGCGGCGGGATTCTTTCGAGTCCCGCCGCCATGCGTTGTTATGTTCTTTCTGTCCTGCTCAGAGCAACAGGAGTGAATAACACTGTTTCGTACAAAAAGATGAGAAAATAGTGCTAATAAATTTGTTATTCCCGTGGCTAATTCGTAACTTTGCCACGGAAACCATATTTAACGCATAGAATCATGTCAAAGCTAACGAACACCAACCATCAGATTCTCAACATCGACGAGCACCAGTACGAGGGAGACGAGGACATGCTCTACCTCCTCCGTCGCCTCAAGGAGGCCGCTAACGACAGCAGGGTGCGCCATTACATGAATGTGGAGGACGAGTATTTCTCAGCTATCGAACATCGTGATGCCGAAATTCTCATGCGCGACAAACAAATTGCTGAGCAGAACACGCAAATTGCGGAGCAGAAGAACCAATTAGCGGAGCAGAACACGCAGATTGCGGAGCAGAAGAACCAGTTAGAGGAGCAGAGAGCGAAGCTGACGGCATTGGTTCGCTTGATGCTAAGTCAAGGAACACCATCATCAATAATAGCAAGTACACTTGGCATTAGTGAGGAAGAGATAGATACTTACAAATAAGACAGAGCAAAAACAGCAGCGGCGGAAACGAATCGTTTCCTCCGCTATTCTTATCAGTCTGAATTGATGTGAACCGATGGGATTCGACCCATCGGTTCATCAGTTCATGCCATTACCATTCGTTGTCCCAGATGTTGTCGCCCTTTACGAGAGCATCGCCATCAGGATCTTCCGTAGGCTTAGCCGTAGAATTTTCGGGATCGATAAGGCTTACGGCCATCATCTGCTGTGCAGCTACCATCTTGAGCTGCGATGCGGGTGCAATATAAGTCTTCTTCATTTCTTATTCTTTTCAGATTTGTATTATTTTTCCTTATTTCTCCGCGCCAGCCATCCCCCCTCCATAGAGGGAGGGGGCTAGGGGGAGGGTCTTTTACTTCACCAGTACCTTCACACCGTTAACGATGTTGATACCCTTCTGCATCTTGTTGAGCTTGCGACCGTTGAGGTCGTAGATCTCAGCCTTGCCGCTGGTCAGAGCGTCGATAGCCTTGATAGCGGTCTCCTGATCGAAGAAGAATGCCTTTACCTCAGATGCGGGCTTGGTCAGGTATGCACGGTTAGCACCAACGGTGAGACCTTCAGCAGCCACCTTGTAGAAACCAACCTTTTTTTGACCCTCTACTTCGTTGTTCTGCAGGATGTAGCTACCAACAGGAGCTGCGGTCTTAGTGTAAACACCGGTGAGGAGGCCAGAAGTAACGGTATTGCTTGTAGGATTCTTTGTTGCATATACGCCTGTAGCTACCTTTGTTTCGTTACCCTCCAACACTACAGGAGTGTTGGCTGCGATAGTACCTTCAATCGGTGTGAGTTTCAGCAAGCCACTGTCTGATGCAGCGTCAACGGTATAAGCCTCGACGCCTTCGGGAATGGCGACATCAATAGGAGCCACGTAGGTAGCATAGCCGGCAGCGGAGATAGAGGCACCAGGAATCTGAGCAGCCTCTACGATCTTAAAGTCGATGTGTGAGTTAACAGTGAAGACACCTGCATCCTGCGAACCGATGTAGTTGTTAGCCTCGGTGTTCCAGAGGTTGTACTTACCCTCGGTAGCAGTAGCGCGAACCTCAACTACGAGTGCCTTCTCAGCGTCGGTGGTGGTACGGATCTGAGTAGCATTACCACCGCTGTAAGCAAGACCCGTACAGATGAAGCGCTCAACGCCATCAGCATCAATCTGGCTCATCTTATACTTGTTACCCTCAACCCAGGTCATGGTAAATGCCTGAGCGTAGTTGCCATTTGCTTCAGCGAGGTACTGGATGTTGTAGTTACCCATATCGGTACGGCCATTTGCAATGTAGGTCATAGCCTTGTTGTCCCAGCCCCAGCCATTGTAGGTAAGAACTACGTTGAACTTCTGACCAGCAGCAGGCATATTGAGTGTGTTCATAGCTTCGATATCACCCTGAACACCTTCCTTGAATGCTTCGAGGAATGCAGCAGCTCCTTCACCAAACTGATACTTAGCCATAGCTACCAAATCAGAAGCAGTTGCTTCTGCATACATATCCTTTTGATCTTGCACTAAGTCAATAGCATCCTGAGAATACTGGAATGCATCCTCACCAATGTTAGTAGTTGGAATTTCCGTACCATTTACGAGATCCATAATCTCCTGTGCAAGAGCAGCAAGAGCAGCATCATCCTTGGTCTCAGCAGTGCAGAGAAGAGCAGCATCGGTGATAGAAGCCCAAGAACCATTGATCAAGGTATAACCGTATGAGAGTGTTACCTCAGTCTCCTCAGCGAGAGCGAACTCGATGTAACCCCATTCCCAACCACGGCCAAGGTTGTTGTTAGCAAAGGTATCATTACGCCAGTCGTAAGAAACAGAACCATCAGTAGCGATACCAAGACCAACATCGCTCTTAGCAGTATAGTTGTAAACAGTTGCATCTTCCTCGCCAACCTTAACAGAGATGAAAGGTGTGGTACCAGCCTGACCACGACCAGCAGCTACGAGAGCATACTCACCTGCGGGAAGTGTAATGGTGCACTTGTTAGTATTTGTTACAGCGCTTCCGCTCCAGGTATCAGAGTAAGAACGGCCATCGCCACTCCAGTGCTGACCGCTTGCAGAACCACAGTCACCGCTGAAGGTTGCGGCAACAGACTCGGTGTACTTAGCCTTCATGGTATTGTATCCAGAAACGTAATCAGCCTTGTCTGCAGCAAGTTTATCAGCAGTGTATGCGCTGGTGAAAGCGGAAACAGCTGCATTAAGAGCGTCAACAGCAGCGGTAAGCTCATCAATTGTAGTAGGATCGGCGGCACCCTTCTTCTCGTTTACAGTTGCACGCTCAGCAGCAGCAAGCGCCTCGTCTGCATTGTCTGTCAGAGCAGTTTCTGCAGCAGTCTTAGCCTCGTTCCAGAGAGTAAGGTCAATCTCGTTGATAGCCTCAAGCAACTCAAGGCGAACATTGTCAATACCAATCCAGTTGCTTGTATTGCCTTCACCCAGTTCGAGACCGAACTCCAGTGAACCTGTCTTGGTGGTAGCCTCAACTGAATAGAAAGCAGCACCATTAACAGTAGCAGGAGTCTGCGAAGTACCAGCAAATAGATACAAGCCAGTTGAAGCAGAGTTTGACACGACAGCAGCTGTTACGCGATAAGTACCGCTGGGCAGACCTGTTGCGGTGTATGACACCTTACCAGAAGTCTTAGCGCTACCATTCCAGTTCTCGTGGAAACCACCAGACATAGCACCACCCTGGTTGGTAGCACGACCCTTGTTCTGGTAGCCTGTTGTAGTTGTCCAACCGTTTACATTATCATCGAAGTAAGGGTTTGTTACGTACTTTGCAGTTACATCCAGAGGAGTCTCGGGAGTAGCAGCAGCTACGTTAGCGTCATCGTCAAGACTCCACTTGTAGAGGCGAACGTTATCGAGGTAAAGGTCAGCACGAGCTGAATTACCAACAAGCTTCTCAGTAATAGCAATCTTAACGTCGCCTTCAGTCTCTACGGTAAACCATGCGCCGATAGTCTTCCAAGGATCGGTCTTTGCAAAAGTGCCAGTAGTACTATTACCTGTGCTATAATATGGTTTTGTAGTGAGGAGTTCTGTGTCCCCAGCCTTAAAACCAATGGTACCAGTTGTACCACCTTTCTCGTAAGCCTTGTAATCTACAGTAATAAAATACTTACCAGCGGGAAGAGTTGCAGTCTGAGACAACTCTGCACTTGTGGTATTCCAACCTCTACGATTGAAGAAGTAGAAATCGCCATCACTTGCTGACGAGGGAATACCATAACCATTGCCATCACAAGCAGCAGATGAACCAATGCTTACATTAGAATAATCGTTTGCAAGTACTGGCAGATTCCAACCATAGTAGGTACCACCTGTCTTAGAAAGAGCTGCTGCGGTTGAAGCAGTACCTTCAGCCTTCAGCTCAAAACTTGGATTCACCAAGTACGTGCTTGTCACATCTGTCTGTGCCCAAGCACCCATACTTCCTGCAGCCAATGCTGCGAGAGTGAGTAAATGTTTAATTTTCATAAGTTAGTAATTAAGTTATTTGTTTGATTGTTGATTAGCTTGATATTAACGTTTTATAGTGCGCTTATTTTCTCGTTCTTGTAACTCTTAATGCTCGAATAGTGATAGTACTGTCGTCAAAGGTGTATGCAATGGTTATCAACGGATGCGAACAGAAAGTGTGTAGCTCCAGAATGCTAGAGCTTTCGGCCTTACGTCCTATTGTGGGCATTGCCCTGAGAATCTTTATTGCCCCATTTGTATCTTTGATGAAATTTCGCATTGCTTTTTCTCCCACGTTGGTGTAATACCATGTGGCGATTTCCTCGAATCGTTTTTGAGCGCGTTTCATCCAGATTACATCGCGATCCCCCATTTGTCATAGAACTTTTGCGTTTCTTCCTGGGTTGCTTCGCCTTCGAGCTCCGACGCTATGAGTTCCTCTTCCCATTCCTCATCGGTGAAAATACACGGCATCGGTGGTGCTGCACTGATGTCCGAGTTAATGAGCTTGTCCGCCAGCCACTGTCTGTTGGAAGGCGAGAGTGCCTGGATGGCATTCCAGATATCACTTACGGCAACAGGGATGCCATATTCTGTGACAGGCTCGGCCACACCGTGGGGCATATTGTTTTCTTCTTGATAATTTGTCATTAGTAGATATTGGCCTATTGCTGTAATAATACATAATATCGTGCAAAGGTAGTTGTTTTTTTTTAACCAATCTAATTATTGCATGATTTTCGTTTGTAACGTGCAGAAAATCGCACATTTTGCTCTTTTTTAGGGGTGAAGACTGCAAAAAACGTCCGGAAGTAATGGGTATAAACAAACAGCGGAACCCCAAAAGGATTCCGCTGCCATGCGTTGTTATGTTCGTGTAGCTTGCGCTACAGTCATCTTACCATTCCTTGTCCCAGATGTTGTCGCCCTTTACCAGAGCGTCGCCATCGTCGCCTTCGCCTTTTGACACTGCATTGTTGGTGCCATCTGCGTCATCGATAAGGCTTACGGCCATCATCTGCTGTGCAGCTACCATCTTGAGCTGCGATGCGGGTGCAATATAAGTCTTTTTCATTTCTTATTCTTTTCAGATTTGTATAATTCTTCTTTTATTTCTCCGCGCCAGCCATCCCCCCTCCATAGAGGGAGGGGGCTAGGGGGAGGGTCTTTACTTCACCAGTACCTTCACACCATTAACGATGTTGATACCCTTCTGCATCTTGTTGAGCTTGCGACCGTTGAGGTCGTAGATCTCAGCCTTGCCGCTGGTCAGAGCGTCGATAGCCTTGATAGCGGTCTCCTGGTCGAAGAAGAATGCCTTAACCTCAGATGCGGGAGCAGTCAGATATGCACGGTTAGCACCAACAGTGAGACCCTCAGCGGCAACCTTGTAGAAGCCTACGCCAGCGGCATTGTTCTGCAGGATGTAGCTACCAACAGGAGCAGCGCTCTTCTCCAGCACACCAGTCAACATACCCTTAGTCAAGTTACGTATGGTAGCATAGTCAACACCGGTAGTGTTAACAGTGGTAGCCTCACCCTCCAGTACAACGGGAGTGTTCGCGGGGATAACACCTTCAACTTCAGTCAAGGTCAGTGTAGTGCCCTCTTTTGCACTAACGGTGTAAGCAGTTACATCAGCAGGAACCTGAACAGTGTAGGGAGCACAGAAAGTGGCATAGCCCGCGTCAGAGATCTTCAAGGTAGCAGCAGCATCGCTGGTCTCGTTGCTGAGGTACTTGATGGTCAAGCCCTTCCAAGCGAGCCAGTTGAAGGTAGCACCATCAACAGTGAAACCGAAGTCGAGGTTACCATCCTCACCAACAGTGATAACATCAGTGATTACACCATAAACGCCCTCAAGAGCATTGTACTTAACATAGGTAGCAGTCTCGGTAGTAACTTCGATGTCGTTGAACTTAAGACCGCTAATCTCACCGCCATTCTCGTTGTATGCGCGTACGAGTACGCTTACAGCATAGTTACCAGCGGGCAGACCAACCAAAGTAGTGTAGGAGATTACACCATTAGCCAGACTAATATTCTCCTTAGGACACCAGTACTCACCGAAGGGTGTTACCATACCAGTACCATCAGCCTCTCCTGACCAGGTATTCTTGTGGAAGTTGCCATCAGCGTGATCGAGAGTCCAACCAGCAAAGTCATCCTCAGGTGTCCACACATTAGTACCAGCGGTGATAGCGTCACGCAGAGGCTTAGAAACAGCGTAAGAAGCAGCAGAAGCATCCAGAGCAGCCTTAGCCTCAGACAGGGCGTTACCAGCCTGGAGGTACTCATCATCAGTCAGACCATTAGTCTCAGAAGTAGTAGCAGCAGCATTGTATGCAGCTACATAAGCAGTCTTGGTGTCAGCAGCAGCTTCAACATCGTCGATGTTAGCAGGAGCACCAGCAACAAGTTCCTTAAGAGCCTCCTGATATACGTTTACGGTAGAAGCACCGTTGCGAACGAGGCGGCAGTTGTCGAATGCAACCCAGTTACAGTTGGTGTTCTCAGTCATCAGACCGAGTTCGCAGTCACCAGCGGTAGTGTTGAAGGTGAAGCTGAAGGTCTTGGGCTTACCATTATTGGTTGCACAAGCCTCTGAACGGAAAGTACCAGCAGCGCAAGTAGCGAAGATATATACACCAGTCAGATTATCGATAGCAATCTGACCACTCTGCTGGCAAGAGTTAACGTCAGCTGTCAGGGTGTAGTTACCTGCGGGCAGGTTCTTCAGCACCTGAGAGAGCTTACCGTTAGCCAGTGAACCTGGCTGTGGAACCCAGCACTCCATGAACTGGTTACAGTGAGCATCCTCACCATCATCAGTATTGTCATAGTGGTTGTTAGCCTGATAGCCATGGTTACCAGCGGTGAAGGTGTCGGTCCAACCGTTGATGTTACCGGTTGAGAAGTCGGGGTTGACGATAGCACCAGTGAAGTCTGCACCATCCTCGGTCTGAGCCAGAACTGCAGTACGGAAGTCTTCCTCAGCCTCAGCAAGTGTTTCATACTCACCAGCCTCATACTTAGTAGCAACCACACAAGCAGTCTTACCGCTCTCGGTCAAAGTAGAAATCTTGTCCTTGATGGCAACAATCTTCTCGTAAATAGCGATTGAATTTTGAGCGTTAGTGATTGCTGTATTCAGTGCAGCGATGGCAGCCTCAAGGGCAGCCTGAGTTTCGGCACAGTTTCTTCCACCCTCAAGAGCAGTAGCCAATGCGCTTGCAACCTCGGCATTCATCTTGCCAGTAACGGCTTCTGCCGTAGTAATAAGAGTTGCCAGATTGTCCTTCAGAGCAGAAAGGTCTACGCCAAGATACTTGATTTCGAAGTTATCCCAAATACACCATGTGTTAGTACGGGTACCCTTGATACCAATCTTCAAAGTTCCATCAACTACGTTTACCTTGATGGGGCCAACGGTATAAAGACCAGCTGAGAAAGAGTTACCCAGCTGAGTCATATTTGTTCCACGGTCAGCAGTCGTCATCTCGCAGAAAGGAGCAGTTTCCAAACCTGCATAGACAACAGGATAATTAGCACCATCGTAATTGTTCGTATAGTCAGTCAGAGCTGCCTGAGCAGTCAACTCATAAACGCCATTGGGAATTTCCGTTATGGTCTGGTGCATATCAAATACTGATTGCCAAGACTCTGCATTGTTGTTGGTATCACTACCACCCCGGCCATTCCAGTTGGTATTGCCAGCCTCCATTGTCCAACCATTCTTTCCATCATTGCTGTCGGGGTTAACCAGCTTGAAGGTGTAGTCAACGGGGGAAGTGGCAGTAGCCTCTGCACCTTCCAGCTGTGCCTTCAAAGCAGCAGCCGCTGCTGTAACCTGATCGGCAGTAGAAGCTGTGTTGTAGATGGTGTTCAGATTGGTAAGGTCTGACAAGTTGCTGTTCTTTGCGGCACGAACATAAGGCCAAGCTGCCTTACGAGCATCACGAGCTGCATTAACAGTAGCCTTGATGCCATCGTACTCTGCCTGGGTCAGAATCATCCAAAGTACAGCCTCCTTGTTTACGCGGCTTGCACCAGCAGGATGCAAATTGTAGCCACCAGCAGATCCTGCCACGTAACCCATCTCGTAAGCCAGGTAAGCCTGCTGATAGGCGGTAGAAGAACCGAAAAGAGTACTAACGGCTTCGACACGGATGTAGCAAGTACCATCTGCGTTCTTGGTGATGTCCCACTTGTAGTCATGGTTCTGTGTACCCATGTCTGTGTAGACTTCATGACCATTGTTGAAGAACAGGCCATTACCCTTGGCTGTTGACTTCAGACGTACTAAATCACCTTCGGCGGTAATCTTGAAGGTTTGACCCTCGTCACCAAGACAGGCTCTGGTGCCCCAGTCGTTACCTGCCTTGAGGAACATTCCCGACTCAACATTGTAGAGATAATAATTCACATTATCTCCGGCAGCCCAGTCGGATGTGGCCCATGTGCTGACGCTTGCCAGCATCATGAGCAAAGAAAAGAATAGTTTCTTCATTTCTTTTTGTTGTTTTTGGTTAGTAATTAAGTTTGTTTATAATATTTTGTTGTTAGAATAATCACGAGCTGCACTTGTCTACAAATTCTTCTACAGTCATAACTGGTAATTCTGCATCTGCGAACCCTGTCGCGTCGTAGGTCAGAATAATTTCAGCATTTGCATGTAACGCAGATTGATATTGGATGTAGTCTTCAAAATCCTTTGGGTCATCACTCAATGCTAGACTCACCATGTTGTCTGTGACAGGAGATACAATACTGATGTTATACAGTTGTGATAACTTCTGCATGATATTTTCTTTCGATGCCTTTCGCATAATGTAGGCTACATTTACGAATGTGAGCGCAGAAATGGCAATTGCAATTCTCCGCTTCAATGCAAGGTCAATGATACGAGCAACAGGGATGAAATGTTGGCGACGGGCAATATATTCCATCACAACATTTGTGTCAAGAAAGACTATCATTGTGCCCATTCTCTGTACATTTTGTCACGTTCGTGATTGTAGTTAAAGTCACCAGCAACATCGCTGCAGCTCATAGACAGGACATCATCAGAAATGGGTTCAGACAAGTCAATCTTAGGGAACCTCTTGTTGCTGATTTGCAAATGAGAGGCATGTGACTCATTGTTCTCCAACAGTCTTTCTGCCAACCACTGCTTATTCTGTGTAGATAGATGCATTGACTGGATATACGTCCATAGATTCTGTATTGTCGTAGTCATAGTGTTGTTTTATTGAAGCCTTTCCTTCTCTCTTCTTCAGTCTCTCACGCTGTCAGTAGACTTGGGATTTGGATATAAACATAGGTATTTCAAGGTGCAAAAATACGTTTTTTCTTGCAAACCACAAAGCATTCAGCCAAATAAATGCAAAAATCCGCACCAAATGGCACGGACAGCATCTTTTCGGGGGTGTTTACGTAGTAAAACGTGAAGTTTTGCGTCGTTTTTACGTCCACGGATTTGCTTAAACGAATCCAGAGATTCCATACAAAGATTCTATCAAAGATTCAGGAGAAGGAAAGTTCTCGCGCACACGCGTGCATTTCCTAGGGATTTCAAAAAAGCCTCCACCCTCCACAATCTTTATTACAGACTATCGTTCAGTGCATTATATGTGTGGAGGCTACTTTCAAGCCTCCACGTTTTTGGCACTTTTTGCCCATTTTTCTGCTATTTTTCGTACAAGCATACTCTTTTCCCTGCGAAGAAAATCTTGTTTCTCCATGCTTCAATTTCCATTTTCCTTCGCATGAATTCTCTACGCCACGGCCGACGCGTTTGTACGCCACGCCCGTGGCGTATATACGTCACGCCCGAGACGCTTGTACGCCACGGCCGTGGCGTAGAGAATACTTCCTGCATAATACTTTTATTGTCAATGCAGTAAGGCTGATTTGCACACTTTAGGGAAAAATAGCCCCGGCTGACAATGCACAATGCACAATGCACAATGCACAATGCATAATTGAGCTGCGGCAGTGTAATCCTCACAACCTTCCCAGTTACTACTCAGTTACCCCTTGAGTATTTTCGATTAAATTTACGGGCCATTTACGGATAATTTTCGTTGCGCCGCAGGCATTTATTCTTTGTTTTAACTTATTCAGTACACGACACTTAGCGAATCTTGTGTATGATTGTTCAATAGGATTGTTCTAATCGATTGCAAGCGAAGCGCCTAAGATAAAAGCCATTGAGATGATCTTGTGCGGAAATCTTGTACGCTGATTGTCCAAAGGATTGTTGACGAAAGGAAAATCAATTCGAACAATCAGCACAAGACGCCTTAAAGGAATGTAATGGAGGCGCACTGCGTGCTTGCAATCGCTTACAAGAATCGAACAGAACAATCTAACTACAAAATGTCCTCGTTTGTCCTTGTTTGTCCTCGGTTAAACACTCATCTCCTTCCTTGTTTGTCCTCGGTTAACAATCTTATTAGGAACCGAGGAAAAACGAGGAGAAACGAGGAAAGGCTTAAAAAGTTGGTTCATCCGGAATATGGAGTGATAGACTTAGCGAATCTTGTGTATGATTGTTCAATAGGATTGTTCTAATCGATTGCAAGCGAAGCGCCTAAGATAAAAGCCATTGAGATGATCTTGTGCGAAAATCTTGTACGCTGATTGTCCAAAGGATTGTTGACGAAAGGAAAATCAATTCGAACAATCAGCACAAGACGCGATTTAAGAAATGTATTTGAGGCGCACTGCGTGCTTGCAATCGCTTACAAGAATCGAACAGAACAATCTAACAACAAGAATCACTTCAAATGTCGGATGAACCATACATTATTTGGGGCATACCAATTCAATTATAGTGTCATACGACAAAATAAATGAGGAATGCTTTGGTGCTTTGGGGGAATTTAACTAACTTTGCGGTTATGAGCAGAAAAGCCCATGCGGCATCCAATGCAACCAGAGCTGTTCGCATAACAAAGAACGCAACAGCATCACACAACATTCATCAAACAAACCGCACATAAAACCATGAACAAGGAATTAGTTGAGAGATTTTTGAAGTACGTGAGCTTCGACACACAGTCGAGCGAGGAGAACGAAACACAGTGCCCCAGTACGGAGAAGCAGTTCGAACTGGCACGCTATCTGAAGCAGGAACTCGAAAGCCTCGGACTCGAGGAGGTGGAGATGGACGAGCATGCCTACGTGTATGCCACACTGCCTGCCAACACCGACAAGGACGGTGTACCTACGATCGGTTTCATCGCCCACATGGACACGTCGCCTGACTGTAGCGGTAAGGATGTGCGCCCACGTATCATCGAGCAGTATGACGGCACGGACATCGTGCTGAACAAGGCTAAGGGAATCGTAACAACTGTAAAGCAATTTCCTGAGCTAAAGCAGCATATCGGTGAGGATCTGATCGTCACAGATGGTAACACGCTGCTGGGTGCCGACGACAAGGCTGGCATCGCCGAGATCGTAACAGCAATGACTTACCTACAGACGCACCCCGAAATCAAACACGGAAAGATACGTGTAGCATTCAATCCGGACGAAGAGATCGGTGCAGGCGCACATCTGTTCGATGTAAATAAATTTGGTTGCGAATTTGCCTACACAATGGATGGCGGCGAGGTAGGCGAACTGGAGTATGAAAACTTCAACGCTGCGGGTGCCAAGATAACGATTAAGGGCCGCAACGTACACCCTGGCTATGCCAAGGACAAGATGATCAACGCGGCCATCGTGGCGAGCGAGTTTGCCATGATGATGCCCGAGAACGAGCGCCCCGAGAAGACGGAGGGCTACGAGGGATTCTTCCACCTGACCGGCATGCAGGCCACCGTGGAGGAGGCATCGCTCTCGTACATCATCCGCGACCATAACAAGGGCATGTTCGAGATGCGTAAGCAGGTGCTGCTCGACACGGCCGAGCGACTGAACGAGCGCTATGGACAGGGCACCATCACCGTGGTGCTTAAGGATCAGTACTACAACATGCTATCGCAGCTCGAGGACAAGCCCCACATCACCAACATCGCCAAGCGTGCCATCGAGGAGGCTTGCGGCTTCTGCACCGTGGTACCCATTCGTGGCGGCACCGACGGCGCACAGCTTTCCTTCAAGGGTCTGCCCTGCCCCAACATCTTTGCCGGCGGTCTGAACTTCCACGGCCGTCACGAGTTCATCCCCGTGCAGAGCATGGAGAAGGCCATGATGACGGTGGTGAACATCTGCAAGATTACGGCAGAGTAATTACCGCGTCTTGCGCTGATAGTCAGCCAGTTTGTTCTGATAGTTGGCGCAAGAGGTGACAAGGCTGTTATGGCTCTGCGTATAGAGCGTGACAGCATCAAGGAGGTCGGTCATACCGATGGAGCCGACACGATACTGATCGTTGTACAGACGGAGATTCTCATCCGCCTGTATAACGCTTTTACGGGCTATCTCGATCTGAGCATAGGCCTCGTTGAGTTGGTTCCAGGCGTTGAGGATGTCGATGTTGAGTTTCTGCTGCGCATCGGTCATGCTGTTACGGCTCTGCTCGACAGCCATCTTCGCCTTCTTGATCTGGTGGCTGCCACCCCACCAACTGCTGATGGGCACGCTGACGGTGGCCAGACCGATGAGATTGCCCTGGTTCTCCTCCATGATGTTCATATACATGCCCGTAGCACCGACAGCCACGGTGGGAAGGTTCTTTCCGCGCGTCATCTTGACCTGCAACTCGTTGGCACGTACGCTGTTGGCCAGTAAGGACACTTCCTCACGTCGAGCCACGGCTTCATCGGCAGGCACGAAATAGGTGTCGGGCTTCTGAGGTTCCAGTATGTCGGCAGAGGCGATGTCGAACGACGAGGCATCGGCCCCCACGAGCTGAGCCAGGAGCATACGCACGAGTTCGATGCCATTGTTCAGGGTGAGGCGCTGGCTCTGCATCTCCTGCTGCTTGAGTTCCACACGCAGCAGGTCGTTGCGGTTGATGACACCAGCCTTGACGAAGTTCTCGGTGAGACGATGCACCTCGTCGAGCTGCTTGTCGACGGCATCGAGCGTGCTGAGGTTGCCACGCAGGCCCACGAGTTGCCAGTAGTAGTTCTGCACGTTCTGCTGCACGTCCTTCTCGGTCATGCCCAACTGCAGGCGTCGCACCTCCTGCTGCACCTCAGCCAACTTATTGCCATTGAGAATCATACCTCCCGTAAAGAGGGGCTGCAGGGCGGTGATAGTAGCCACAGCGCCCTTCTTCATCATGGAGATGGGGAAGGACATCTCGGGCGTGATGATGGGCATACCCAACAGGGGTGTGAGGTCGATGGAGGGAATGTCCACACTGCTGCGCATCAGGTCCTTGGCACCCACGAAACCCACGCCCATGGCGCTAACCTGGGGGAAGAAATTGGTGAAGGCAGCAGCCTTTTCCTCGTCGGCCATGGCGATGTCGAGGCGCGCATTCTTCAGTTCGATGTTATGCTGCATGGCCGACTCGATGCACTGGTCGAGCGTCATCTTCTGCGCTTGGGCGGGCATCACACCCAGCAGCAAGCATATGATTGATTTTAAACACTTATTCATAATGACTGTTCTTTTGATTTATTTAGTTTCCAGTACACTACGGGCAGGACGGTGACTACCATGATGAGCGTACCGATGCCTCCGGCGAAGATGGTGATGCCCACGGGCATCCAGAACGAACTGCCGCCGAGGATCATGGGGATGACACCCACCGCCGTGGTGGCCGTGGTGAGGAAGATGGGCACCATGCGGCGACGGCCGGCATCGTAGGCAGCATCGCGCACGCTCCATCCCTCGGCCACCTTCTGGTCGGCATGCTCGAAGATGAGGATCTCGTTACGCATGATGATACCCATCAGGGTAATGAATCCGAAGAGCGAGGTCATACCCAGCGTCTTGTTGGCAATGGCCAAACCGACCATGGCACCCGGCAAGCTGAGCGAGATGGCTGCCATGCAGATGATGGTAATGCCGAAACGCTGGAAGTTGAAGAGGATGAAGAAGAAGATGACCACCATGGCCAGGCCAAGGCCCAGAGCTATCTGCGGTATCATCTCGTTGTTCTTCTCCGTCTCGCCGCCAATCTCGGCACGCACGCCTTGAGGCAGCCTCATCTCCTTGATAATATTATTGATGCGGGTCTGTACGGGGAGTGCCAGTACCTGACGCTTGCCCTCGGCGGTGACGCTGATGCAGCGCTCGCCGTTGCGGTGCACAATCTTGGCCTGCGTCCATGTGGGATGTATGTCGGCCACCTGACGGGCTGGGATGCTGCTGCCGGTCATGCTGGAGAGGTAGACACTAGCCACGTCGCCCAGCGTCATATGGTCGGTAGCCTCATCCTTGATGACGATGGGCACCTCGTAGCCATCCTCCCAGATGCTGCCAGCCTGCATCTTACCCGTCTGCAGCATCATCTGCAACTGAGCGGTGGTGCGGTTGATGCCCAATTGCGCTGTGGCCACGGGGTCGAGTTGCACCTCCATGATGGGCATGGGCTGGTCGTAGTCGGTATGCACCCATTCCAACTCGGGCATCTTGCGCATCTCCGCCATCAGCATGTCGGCCGCCTTCTGCAGGCTGTCGATGGATTCGCCGTAGAAACGATACTCGTAGGTAGGCACGTTGAGGAAGTCCATCTGCTTAAAGCGCACGTAGGCTCCCGGCCAATGGTTGGCATACTGGGGCGCATACTCGTTGAGCATGGCTTCGGTCGTCTCGATGCTGGGGGTATTGACAATGAACTGTGCGAAATTGCGGCCGCCCATCTGCGGAGCATAGCTCACCTGGAAACGGGGCGAGGCACAGCCCATGAAGGTAGTAATGCTCGTAGCGCGCTCGTCCTTCGACAGTATGCCGTAGAGTTCCTCGGCAATGGCCTTGGTGTGCTCCAGGCCCTCACCTTCGGGCAGGAATATCTCCACCGCAAACTGATTACGGTCGGCATAGGGGAACTGACGCACCTTGAGGGTGGGGAATATCAGACTGCCTGCAATGACCAGCACTACGGCAGTGACCATCGTAGCGGTGGGATGACGGAAGGTCCAGGCAAGAGCTTTGTCGTAAACACGCTGCACGCGGTCGGTGATGGACAAAGACCCTACAGACCCTCTCTCCCCCGCCTCTCCCCCATAATGGGGAGAGGAGCCTTCCCTATGGGAAGAGTTGGAATGATTTGACTCTTGATTAGCTTCTTGGATGGTATTTTGAGAGGCAATACTATCCAATTCCTCCCCATTATGGGGGAGGTGGCCGCTTGCGGCCGGAGAGGGTCCGTTAATGATCGCTGCACACAGCAAGGGCACGACACCCACGGCAATGATGAGCGACATCATGAGGATGATGGTCATCGTGACGGGGAAGTGACCCACCACGTCGCCAGCCTCACCCGTCATGGTGAAGATGATGGGATAGAAAATGGCACAGATGCAGATGGTGGCTAAGAGCATGGGCCACAGGTACTGCTTGACGCTCTTCACGGCCGAGGCACGACGTCCGATGCCCGTTCCGAGGTATTCCAGATAGCCGTCGATGACCACGATGCTGTTGTCCACGATCATTCCGAGCGACACGATGTGACACGCCAAGGTAATGATATTGAGCGGAATATCGAACGTATACATCAGACCTACAGAGATGAACGTGCTCAAGGGGATACTGATGGCAGCCACGATAGCCGAACGGAAGGGGAAGAGCAGCATCATGACCAGAATGATGATGACCATGGAGATGATGAGGTCACGCAGGAAGCCGTGTACGCTGTCGCCGACCACCTGAGGCTGGTCGGTGATGCGCTGCATCGTGACGTCCTCAGGCAGATAGTCCTGCTTGAACTGGGCCAGCACCTCGTCGACCTCCTCGCCATACTTGATGATGTTATGGCCATCGCCCATCTCAAGCGAAAGGATCAGGCAGCGGTTGCCGTTGCTCTCGATGTAACTGTCCGACGTGTCGTACTCACGCTTCACGGTGGCAATGTCGCGCACCCGAACGACATGGTTGGCGGCATCGCTATAGACGATGAGATTCATCAGTTCCTCCTCGCTGTGTTGCGTGGGAGCCACGTGCAGCTGTATGTTCTGCGCTCCCGTCGTCACGGAGCCACTCATTGTGGTGAGTCCCTGACCGTTGAGCGCCTGCATGATGGCAGTTTGGCCAATGCCGTAGGCTGCCAGACGCTCGCGGTTGACGTAGAGCGTGAGTTGCTCCTTCACCTCGCCAATCTGACGCACGTTGCTCACCGAGGGTACACGGCGCAGGCGGTCGGCCAGCTCGTCGCTATAGGACTGAAGCTCGCGGTAGCTGCGCTGTCCGCTCTCGATGGTGATGAGCAAAGCACAGGTGTCGCCGAAGTCATCGTTCACCACAACGGCCAGCACCCCACTGGGCAACTGCGCCTTGAAGGTGTTGATGCCATGCTTCAGTTTGCTCCACACCTCATTTTTGTTATGCACATCGTCCTGCAGTTGCACCATGACGAGACACATTCCATTCATGCTCGTCGTAGTGGTCTTCAGGCGATTAACCTCTTTATGGGTAAACAGATAGCGCTCCAATGGACGAGCCACCTGCTGCTCTATTTCCTCGCTCGTGGCACCCGGCATCACGGCCACGACAACTCCCTGACGGATGATAAAGGGCGGAAACTCGTCCTTAGGCATCTGCACCAATCCCGTAATGCCAAATGCAAAGAGCAGCACTACGAGCAATGCCGTAATCTTATAGTTCTTGATAGGCCAATAGGACCAATGTTTTTCGAAATTCATAAGGCAAAGTTATTATCGGATACTCGTCCCATCACTCAGTTTCTGGTAACCTTCCACCACGACATCCATGTTCTCCTTGAGAGCGCCACCCGTGATGACGGTACGGTTGCCAATGGTCTCGCCAAGTTCCACACTCACACGCTTGGCCTTGCCGCCCTCCTTCACCCACACGAAATGGGCAGACTTTTCACCCGTGGCCTGCTGCACGGCCTTGACGGGAACGGTCAGCACGGGCTGCACTTCGGCTCCTCCAAAGCGTACCGTAGCCACCATGCCGGGCAAGAGTTTGTGGTCGGAATTAGGCAAGTGTATATATATATTATAGGTATGGGTGGTGGGATCGGCCGTCACACCCTTCTCGATGCGTCCGCCCTGGAAGGTGGCTCCGCCCAGTGCCTCGACGCTGATGGTGGACGAGGTACCCTCGCTGATGGCAGAAATCTCCTTCTCGGGAATGGCCACCTGCACCTTTACCGTGCTGATCTGCAGGATGTCAAGGATGGGTTGAGCAGGTAAAACGCTCTCGCCTACCCCCATGATCTTGGCACCCACGACACCACTGACGGGGGCGTAGGCCTTGCAGTCATCGACGGACTTCTGACACATGTCGTAGGAGGCACGGGCCTGCTGCACCTTGCTCTCAATCTCGATCCACTGCATGTCGGGCAGCGATCCCATCTCGTGAAGTTGCTTCATACGCGCCTCAGCATCAAGTGCCTGATCGAGGGCAGCCTTGGCAGCAGCGAGGGCATTCTTGGACTGCGTATCGTCGATGACGGCCAGCAGTTGTCCCTTCTGTACCTTCTGCCCCTCACTCACGGTAAGGGTCTTCAACACACCCATTCCGGTGAAACTCACCATGGTGCTACTCTCCTCCTTGATGATGCCAACGTAGGGCATCTGCGCATAGTCGCTACTGAACGCTGCCTTCTCTGTTGTCACGCTCAGCACATCGCTGTTCTGCACGTCCTCTTGCTTTCCGCCACACGCACAAAGCAGCATGCACAGCATGGCGACGAGTGTCATTTTTGTCTTCATATCTTATAATTGTCTTTTAGCAAAATAATTGCACATCGGATTTGCGGGGGCAAAGGTACAAATGATTTTTCACACTACCAAAGCAAAAAAACATTTAAATTGTTCGTTTTTAGCCGAAATGCTTGGAGAATCGCGACATAAAGGGTATATTTGCACTCAAAAATAAGAAAAACAGTTCAACATACCATAAGAACATGAAACGATTTCTACTTTGGATATTAGTGTGTATAACCACTCTTTCTGGCATGGCACAAGTCAACTTTGACCCCGAACAGCGATACTACATCACCTGCCAGTGGAACACGGAAGGATACGTATGCCTGGGCTCGATGCATGACGTGCCCTACCCCGTTTACTATGAACTGGATGTCAACCGAACGGAGGATGCCTACTGGTACGTCAAGGGCAGCGAGGCTGATGGCTTCGTCATCCAGAACGCCAAGAGCGGCGAGTACATGGTGTGGTCGGACAATCACGCTGACCATCGCTACATGTCAGTGAGCAGCGAGTTGACGGACATTGCTTATTGGGACATCCTTCCGCAATACGACGATTGGTTTCTCATCCGCAACAGGGCTGTGCCAAGCTATTATTTCAACCTGCGTACGGGCACCCATCAGGTGGGCACCTACCAAGGCAGTGGCGACCCTAACGGCTACTTCAGCTTCCACCCTGAAAACGGAGAAGAGGAACCCATCACAAAGGAGCGCCTCACGGTGCACTATGTGGATCAATCTTCCAACTATGAAATCGACAAGGACCAGTTCACCTTCTACCCCCCATTCACGTTAGAGGAATTTCGCAACATTAACGGCTACAAGTTCGTGTCAGCCAGCGTTGAACTCCCTTATACAGCCGAGGAAGGAGGCGACGTCTACGTGTACATGAAAGTCAACAAAGACTATGATACCGACTACACTCCTCCCTTCACCACTACGACCATCATCGATGGCAAGTTTGCCCCCGGCACCACGTGGTACCGAATGAGCATACGTAGCGGTAAGCAGTTGCATACCGAGGGTATCGACGTGTACTGCCAGAACTATGACCAGCCTTACGACCCCTCATACTTCTGGTGCTTTACACGCACGGAAGACGGTCTGTATCAGATATATAACTACGCCACGGGAGCCAGTGCACCGATGAGTGCCAGCGGATGGGGCAACACGACGCCCATGCTGATGCAGGATGGTGACACCTACACGGCTTTCCACCTCACGCCCAACGGCTGGGGATTCAACGTCAAGATTCCCGGCTACGAGTCATACGCCAACGACCACGGCGGCAGCGGCAAACTGCTACTATGGGAATCGGCTGCTGGCGCATGGGACAACGGTTCGAGCATTGAAATTCAGGAAGTGGGCGACGTCTCGTTCAAGGCCATCGAGCAGATCATCCTTAACGAAGAGAAGATCAACATGATGGAGACTGAATGGTATGAACTGGCATACAGCCTCCTGCCTGAGGATGCTACACTCACCTCGCTCATCTGGTCAACATCGGATGCCAGCGTGGTTGACGTCTTCGACGAAGGATACGGCACGTACCTCGTGGCTACCGGTGCGGGCGATGCCGTCATCACGGCAACCTCGGCAGTCGACCCCAGCGTGTCGGCACAGTGTACGGTGCATGTCGACCCCTACACCCGTGTAAGCAGCATTACACTCTCGGCTAACTCCCTGACCATGACCATGGGGCAGAAGCAGCAGATCACGGCCACCCTGGAGCCTGAAGATGCTTACTACAACTTCATCGAATGGTCGACCAGCAACAAGGACGTGGCCATGGTGGATGAAGAGGGCAACATCACTGCCTACGAGGAGGGCGTGGCCATCATCACGGCTCGCTCTGTCGACGACAGTGGCTGCTATGCCCAGTGCATAGTGACTGTCAAGGATGCCAATGCTGGCGAAATCATGGCGCATAGCAACGAGTACCTCTACGTGCAGCAGGCCGACAAGGCGCTGGTAGCCTTGCCCAAGGACTTCATCAAGGAACAAGGGCTCGACGGCAAGGTCTTCAAGGCCACTCTCATCACCAACGAGACCATCGAGGTGGCGAATGTGGAGAGCGTGACGGACACGGTTCCCGTCGTTCTGCCTACGTTCACGAGCTATAAGTTCAACAATAAATTCAACGATCAGGTGTTTACGGATGCCGAGGCCGAGAATCCCATGGACACGCTCATCACGCTCAGTGTAGCGGGCATCGGCAAGCGCCTCACGGCTTCCTTCCAATTGGAGGACAAGGACGCCAAGGTTTGGGTAGGCGACGTGGAGCAGCAGAGTAAGGTGACACGCCAGCGTTTCGACCGTCCTATCGACTACACCATCGGTCACGACGCATGGAAGGAACTGCAAATCAAGACAATGCCAGACGGAAGCCAAGAGACGTCATACATACCTTTCGGCCATCACACACGCGTCATCGTGGATTGGCTCGCCGACCATCCTACCACGGATTATGGAGTGCCCGTCATCCGCATCAACACCGACAACGGCACGTCAGTGACCTCGAAAGACTACTACTGGGATGCCACGATGGAGATCAATGGTGCGGGTGTATTCCCCGACATGCCTGCCACAGCCATGCAAATCAAGGGCCGAGGCAACTCGTCATGGGGAGGCTCAGGCAGCAAGAACCCCTACCGACTGAAGTTCAATGAGAAAGTAAAACCCTTCGGAATGCCGAAATCGAAGAGCTGGATCCTATTGGCCAACAAGCAGAATGCCTCAATGACCAGCAACGTCATCGGACAGAAGATTGCCAACCTCATGGGTTCGGCCGGAGCCTGCCACATCATCCCCGTAGAACTCTACATCAATGGAGCGTACCAAGGTTCGTATAATTTCTGCGAGAAGGTGGGATTCTCGAATAGCAGCATCGACCTCGACGACGAGACGTACTGCGCCATGATTGAACTCGACACCTACGGCGATATGGGTGAGACAAACTTCTACAGCAATGCGTATGGCATATCATCGAAGGTACACGACCCTGACGTAGAGGAACCTGACTACGAAGGTGTGCTCGACGTGCATCAGATCATCGACGACTTTGACCACATGACAGAATTGGTAAAGGCACGTGACGGCAGTTACGTGCACAACGTCGACGTAAAGGCTCTGGCCAGTTATCTGGCTACCTGCGAATTGATGTGCAACAGCGAATTCCAGCATCCCAAGAGCGTATTCCTCTACTCAGAGAACGTCACTGACGGTGTGGACGAAAACGGCAACGACCTCACACCCTGGGTGTTCGGTCCGCTGTGGGACTGCGACTGGGGCTTCGGTTACGAGCAGAGCGGCACGTACTTCCAAGTCAACGCCGAGGGTAACTTCTTCTCTGACCTCATCGGTTATGGCTCGCCTAAGCAGTTCTGGAACGACCTGCGCTATGGCAGCGAAGAGGTGGACCGTGAATACTATTATCTATGGAAAAAATTCATGGAAGGCGGCGGCATCCAGGAACTTATCGAGTACTGCGATGACTACTATGCCTTCGCCCAACACTCACTTCACCACGACCGCGACAACGTGACCTACAACCGCGACTACAACGACTACGGTGAGGTGACCGATCGCAGTAAGTCTTGGCTCAAGACACGCGCACGCTATATCTACAGCACGCTCAACGAATATCCCGATCCTGAGCCAGAACCCGAACCAGAGCCTGTACTGCACAAGGTTACCTTCCTGCTGGCTGGCGAACCGTTTGGCGAGGACTTGATGCTTGAAGCTGGAGCAGAGATCACGCTTCCTGAGGCACCCGAGAAGGAGGGCTATACCTTCAGTGGTTGGACCTTCAATGGTGGGGAAATGGCACCCACACACATGCCCGACGAGGACATCACCATTACTGGCACCTATACGGTCAACACCTATTATGTCATCTATAAGGTAGGTGACACCGAGGTGAACCGCATCGAGGTGACCTACGGCGACAAGATGCCTGACTATCAGTACACCCCAGAGGGCGACCGCTACACCTTCGAGGGATGGGATGGCGAGAAGTTCGACACCATGCCTGCCCACGACGTGACCTACGTGGCCAACCTGACGGATGGATTACGAACCATCATGGCTGCCACGAAGCAGGACAACCGCTACGACCTCGCAGGTCGCCGCACCAACAAGACCAACCAGCGCGGCATTGTCGTTAAGAAGGGTGTGAAGATTCTGAAATAGTCAGAAAAGAGAGTACACAAAAAGTCCCCGGCTCACACAGCTGGGGACTTTTTCTATCTTACGAACGGATTAAACTTTACAAGTTTCGCAAGTTATATGTCTGCTATTTTTAATGAGTTAATGAATAATGTATAATGAGTAATGAATAATGAGCAATGAGATTTAATGCGATGCACAGCGAGAGAACTCACATTATTCCCATTATACATTGTTCATTATTAATTATTAATTGCACATTAATCAATTATGCGACATGTGAATCTGGGTTAAGCTTCCTCAGTTGCAGCAGCCTCTTCAGGCGCGTCAGCTTCCTCCTCGGCAGGCACCTCGAAGTCGGTCAAGCCATTCTCGGTGAGGAGGTTATACCACTGAACGAGTTTCTTGATATCGCTGGGGAAAACACGGTCACGGTCGAAGGTAGGGAGTACCTTAGCCAGATAGTCTGCCAACTCCTCCTTACTTGCTTTCTTGTAGTTGAAAGCAGATGCCTTACCCTCCTCAAGGGTCTTCATGTTGTTCAGCACAGTTGCCAGAGGTACCTCCTCTTCATCGGTATACATAGCGATGTCGGCCAATGAGATGACCTTGTCGGTACCGAAGATGGGCATACGGCGATGCTTGTCATCGATAGTTTCCACAATGAGGCTGCGATTGCCTCGCGATACGAGTTTGTACAAACCCGGTTTGCCTGAGATGGCAAGGATTGTCTTAAGCATAATTCTTTTCTTTTATATTTATTTTTTTACAATTTTCTTCGTATGTAAGTCCTGCAACAGTTGTTGGATCTGAGGGATGAGGTCACGTCCGTCGTTCTCGATGGTGTAGTGAGCCCGGAGACGGCGTTCATCGTCACTCATCTGTAAGGCGATGCGCCGACGTATGGCTTCAGCAGAAGACTTGTCGCGCACCGTTGCCCTTTCGATGCAGAGTTGCGTGGGAGCACTCACGTTGATCACCACATCCACCAAAGCATCAAAGCCACTCTCAAAGAGTATGGCACACTCCATGGCCACGATAGCAGTCTCCTTTGCCTTTCCTGTATCGGAGAGGGAGTGCCTACTCACCCACTCTCTGAAGTCACGTGCAACAACAGGATGGGTGATGGCATTGACGAGAGCAGCATTTTCAGCCGAAGCGAAGAGAAAGTCAGCCAAGACCTTACGCTGCAAACTGCCATCTGCGCCGTAGACCTCCGGCCCGACCAGAGCCACCAATTGTTGCCTGATCTCCTCAGACTCCACATTGAGGCGCTTGGCCTCAGCATCACAGTTGTAAACCGGAATGCCGAAATGCTCCGTCAGCAGATGCGATACGTAACTCTTACCACTGCCTATTCCCCCAGTAATGCCCAGCGTCATGATTGTCCTAGCGCTTACGTTTATTCTTTTTCTGCCCCTTCTTCTCGGGCACGACAGGTTCCTCGTTCTTAACCGTTTCAAGCAGATAGTCCACCTCAATGGGATCCACCAGCGCACTATTTACGCATTCGGGCATATAGTTGAGGTGCGGGCGGCAACGATTTGTCTCGTTTTCAATGAGTTCTGCATACGAGACAATAACCACAAACTCTGCCGGGTCAATACTCTTAGCCTGTGCAGCAGGAACGAGATAGGTGATCTTGACCGTCGAGGGGAAGGTGCGCAAGGTTTTATCTGCCGGGAAATTGACTCCAACGATAGGTACGTCAATGGTCTGACGTGTCAGCACATCCACTTCGGTAGTGAGTGAAACGGTGTCGGGGAAGACACGCATTCCTCGCATGGTCTTCAACCTGACACGCCGTGTCTCGCTGCGGTTAAGTCCCTTCAGTTCCAGGCGCTCGGTATAGGCTGCATGCATCGTGTCGAGGATGGAAAGCGGTGCATAGATGTCAACACTGTCGGGAAAGAACTGCTTGCCAGAAATGCAATACTGCGACTCCGCCTCCACAACACCCTGCAGGCGCACAGGCAAACGACGATGAATACCTCTATTATAATAGAAGGACACCGTATCGGGAGACATGGACAAGATGGTGGCGCCACTCGGCAACAACTTCTTGAGCGAACTCTGCAACTGCGGGAGCAGCATGACACCATGCCCAGTCGGCTCACGATTGTCGTAAACCTTAAAACTTATCGTCAGTGTGTCGAGATTCTTACCCAAGAGCAACGGTATGAGTTCCACACCCTTGTCATGAATGGTCAGTTTCAGTTCCTTGGGCACATCAGTAGTGATGATAACTCCCTTTGGCACATCCACCAACTTCACAGGCACAATCACCTCGGTGCTGAACGTCTCCTCCAATTCGCGCACGAACCAGAATATGCTACATATCAGCACGAAAAAGAGGAAGATAAATACATCTTTCGTACGCTTGCCCATCAAGGCTCCGCGCACCTTCTTCCTGACTTTTTCGGGTGTGCTCTTGTCCATCCCCTATTCCTGGCAATTACTTCTGGTAAGCCTGTGCAGGTTCTGCAGCAGGATACACAGCGCTGCGGGTCACACGGATCTGTACGTCCTTAGCAATCTCCACGTAGAGCGTGTTGGTAGCCTCATCGATCTTCTTGATAGTGCCGTAGATGCCACCTTGTGTCACGACCTCAGTGCCGATAGCCACAGTGTTCTGGAAGTTAGCCAACTGCTTTTGCTTCTTCTGCTGAGGACGGATCATGAAGAAATACATGATTGCAAAGATGGCTACCATCATAATCATGAAGGACATACCGCCCTGCTGGCCAGCCTGTAAAAGGATTGTCATTGTGTTCATAGTTTTTATTATTCTTCTTTTTTAGTTGTTACTTTGTAATGGTTTTATCCAGCTTCTTCTCCTTGATAAGTTGCTTGGTGATGTTGTCAAGACTGGCGTTGACGTAGGTCCAGTTACGCGAAGTACTGTACATCTTGGAGATGTTGATGTACTCGTTGATGCTCACAGCCACAGGAATGGTGGGGAACGAGGTGATCTCTGCCAGACCGATTTGTATGATGACAGTGTCCATCAATGCAATACGGTGCATATCCCAGTTCATGGCGTTGCCTTCGATAAGCGAACGGTAGTACGCTGCGTTTCCGATGGCATAACGATATAAGTTCACGGCGAACTCAAGATCCTCTTGACGCTCATACTGAGGCAGCAAGGGCATGTTCTCGGTAGAGTCTTCCTTGAAGAGTTTGATGGTCTTGATGACAAAGGTATCAATGATGTACTTGTCATCATTCCAGTAGATGCTCTTGTCCTCAAGTGCCGCTGTCACCTCATCGTTGTCGCAAATGCAGTTTCTGTAGAGTTTGCGGATAGCCTCCTGATCGTTCTTGAAATTGTCCTCGCTTTCCAGATAGGCCTCATAGTCTGACGACTGAATGAAGCTGCGGTAGATGTTCTTGGCCATCTCCTCATCCTCAATCCAGAACTGATTGTTCTTCTCTAAAAACTCACGCAATTGCTCGTTGGCTGCCAACATTTGTAGCAGACGGTTGTCAATAAATCTTGTGCTGATCCTCTCATTCTTGCCCAACTGACGGTTGCGCAATCGGCGCTGCTCAATATCCTCGATGGCCACTCTTCGCACTTCAAGCAGAAGTGCCAACATGCCATGGTAGAGGTCAAACGCCTTGTCAAGACTGAAAAGCAGTTCCTTCTCGCTGGTCTCAATACCCTTTTTACCCAACTCATCCATACCATTGACATAGTATGAATAGACAATCTGAACTGTCTTCAATCGTATCAATTCTCTGTTTACCATATATTCTCTTTTCTCTTAAAGATTGGCAAAATTACTCATTTTTCGGGAAAGAATAGCACTTTTTTGGTTTTTTCTTTTGTTATTTCGGAAATTATGCCCAATTTTGATGCCGCAAAAAGCAAAACAAGCAATAACAATGGAAGAAGAAAAAAGACACAGCGATCGTTTTGATGGCAACATGCCCTTCTCGCGCGCCATTAAGGCTGGTAAACGAATTTACTATATAGACGTCAAGGAAACACGCAACGGCGACTACTATCTTGCGCTGACAGAAAGCAAGAAATTGGTATCAGGTTCGGAAGAAAATCCACAGGTATCCTTCGAGAAGCATAAGCTATTCCTCTACCCAGAGGATTTTGAAAAGGTGATGAACGGACTGCAGGAGGCCATTGGCTTCGTGGAGGAACATCAGGGGAAGGCAGAAACACGCCCCGATGCTCCCGACAACGGCATCCACATCGACATGGAATTCTAGAAAGGATAACCAATGGCTAAGTGATAGCCAAGGGACTTGCCGAAGCGGGTCATGTTATAGTAACCCGATTTGCCCGTGTCGTAGGGGGCATGAATACCTACGCCGACATCAAAGCGGACAACAATGAAATCCAAGTCATAACGCAGACCAGCTCCCGTGCCAAGTGCCAACTGCTTCCCTAAGTTGCTGAAGCGGAAGGCACCACCGGGGTGGTCCTCGTTGTTGTTCATCAACCACACATTACCACAATCCAGGAATACTGCACCAGCCAAACTACCCACGATGGGGAAACGGCATTCCACGTTGGCCTCAAACTTCAAGTCGCCCACTTGATCAACATAACTGTAGCGACCATGGGCGGGATGGTAAGAACCGGGGCCAATGCTGCGGATGGAGAAGGCACGTATGCTGTTGGCTCCACCGATGGAGAAGAGGTCGTTGTAGGGAGCAATAGTGGCATTGCCATAACTGTATACGGCACCGAGCATGATGCGTCCTGCCATCTGCGCCTGCGTATTTCCTAAATAATGACTCTTTGTGAATTCGGCAGTCGCCTTGACATACTGCGCAAAAGGAACGCCGAAGAGATGCTTGTCCTGTTTATTGAAACGCTCGCCGAAGCAGGCATAGATACCGCTCGTGACATTGCCAGCCTCCTTCAGCGTGAAAACAAAGGTGCCAGGATGGCGCGACTTGCGACGACTGTTCGTCGTCAAGACGTACTGCATCGAGGGCACAAACTGATTTCGCATACTGATACTGAGGGCCTTGTTGGCATCGATGATGCTATCAAAGGATTCTGTGGTATGGAGTTGCAAGTCGTAGTCAAGGCGGAAGGGCGTGAACTCATGCTTGATGCCTCGCTTACGCTGGTAGCCCAAAGTCACGCGGGCTCCAAAAGACACACGGCTGAAGTAACCGGAGCGGTTGAGCCAGTCGGCCTCGAGCTTAAAGGAGGTGCTGGAGATGGCATTTCGTGTAAACTTACGCCCCAAACGGCCTAACTTGATGTAGGGATAGTCGAGGCTGAGCGATGCACCATATTCATAGCTGTTCATCCAACGGGAACTCGTGGACTGTTGATCCGAACCCGTCTGCCACTCGTAACTGCCATAGGCCTGGAAACTAAGAGCCTCTGCACCATGGAATGCGTTGCGCTTGGTCATACCGAAACTCAATCCAGGACCGACAAGACCATTACTCTTCGTCGTCGCACTGGCCTTAAATTCTGCATCGTATGGTTTATCGAGCACGGCGTGGATATTGACATCGAGCGAATCGCACGTGTCGGTGCTGTCAATCGGGGTGTAGCCAATGGCCACCTGCGAGAAGATGCCTAAACTGCCGAGTTTATCCTGCACGAGGTCGGCCATAACCTGGCGATAGAGGTCACCTTTCTTATAAAATATGTGACGACGCATCAGGCCATAGCGCACGCTGGGTTTACGTTTGCCACTGGGATCGGCAAAGCGCATCTTGATACTGCTGCGGCCAATGGAGTCGGTAAAGTCATAGCCACGATGTTTGTCGTAAAGGTGAATGGTGGTGTTGCGCAAATAGAAGCGTCGGCCAGCCGTGGCAGGCAACTCGCGCGAGGGTACGACCTGCAGTTGCACCCAATCCTTACGTTGCAGTGTGTCAGCACGATAGGTAAAGAAGGTGGGCTGGCAATAGTAGTAGCCATTGTTGCGGAAGAGTTTATTCAGGCGGTTACGTTCCGCATCAAGACTGGCAGCGGTGAAGGCATCACCCTTATGGAGGAGCGTCTCTCCCCGGCGCGCACTGATGAGTGAATCTGCCTGAGTCGGGAAGTTCAGGTAGGCAATACTGTCGAGACGATAGAGTTGGTGGGGCAGCACGCTATAGGCCACCTTGGCTTTGCGGGGATTCTTCTGGGGTAACACATCATAACTCACCTCGCCACGGAAGAAACCGTAGTTGTGAAGAACATTCTGCGCCACCTTGGTGCGAAGACCGGGATTGACCGTGCTGATGAGTTTAGGAGTTGCCGAGAAGGTGTTGAACATCCACTTGCCAAAACGGCGTTGACTACCTACGAAGCGATTGTACACCCACAGTCCGACGGGCAGGGGGAAACGGTACTTGGCACTACCCAACATGGAGTTGTTGGGAGCAATGCTGAGCACGGCTTTCACCTCATCCTTGGCGGTATTGAGCGCCTCATCACGCAAAGCCATGTCGGCCTTGATGGAATCGCGTTCAAACTTGGTGAGATCGTCCATATCAAGCGTCTTCTCATGCTGAAGTCCCTCGCCGGAGAGTACACGTTCCACGGTCTTGTAGGCATCGTCAATTGCAATGATGACACCCTCCTCGCCAGTACTCTTTGTCTTCTTCACCTTCTTACTTTTCTGTCCGAAGGAGATATCCTTGACACCCGTGTAAAGTACCTCCCCCTCAGGAAGATTGGCCGTGGTGGAGCAAGAGGATAGAAATGAAAGAATGAAGAAATGAAAGAATGAAAGAATGAGAAAATAGACAGGCAGATGCACTGCATGCCTGCGGGCACGTATCATTGCGCCTGCTCTCATTAATCGCATTTTACATTGTTGACTTCGTCGAGCCCTTTGGCCTTCATTATTCATTGTTAATTGCTCATTATAAATTATTTACTGATGGACGAGGAACTCCTGTCGATTGCCGCTTGAACCACGTTGGGACTATTCCTCCTTTCTCCTGAAAAGGAAGAGTTCGCCTAATCTGTCGGTCTTGCGACGAAGCACAAGTCCCGCTCCCATCTCCGTGATCTTACCCTCAAGGATGGACTCGTTGTTGTTATCGTAGAAGAGGGTGACGTAGCGCGTAGCCGACTTGTCGAGGCGATATTCGATGCTGACGTTGTCAATAATGCTCTGCCCGGTATTGGTTGCCTCGCTGCCCGAACTGACCTTACCTCCCACAATGAGATTAATGCGGTTACCCCAGAAACGCTTGGCGAAACGGAAGCTGTAGTCGGTAGTCGTGCCTCCGGTGGCAGTTGCATTATTGGAGACGCCAAGGCTGAGGTCGATAGTCTGGAGCGCCTTGCCTGTTATGCTTGCTATCTGGCTCTGCAGGAACGAATTGAGGGCATTGGTGGTGTTAAATCCTCCTCCCGACGTGCTACCTTCCGACACATACATGCCGGTGGCCATCAGCGTTACGGCAGCCTTCGAACGTTGTTCGGCTGTCATTTGCGAGATTTCTGTCTTCATGTTGAGATCCTCGGGAGCGTCAAGCGTAAACTCAAGACCCATATTGCTAAGCGTCTGGCTTACGGTTAGTCCCACATCGAAGGCCACGGAACGCGGCGTCTCATTCTCGGTCACATTACTGTGGATACGCTCAACGGCGCTGATGCTAAGTCGAGGATTGCCTATGTCGCCCGCAAACTCCACATAACTGCCGTTCTGGATGACACAATCCTTTAGCGAAACGACCATCATCGTGTAGGTCATCGCACCTTCGAGAATGGTGTATCTACCAAAGAGTTCCATTCCTCGTGTTCCGTCATAGGTCATGACCAGATCGCCTCCACCCATCAGTCTCACGTAGTTAGAACCATCGTCGCTGAGGTGGCAGTTCACTAATGCACCTTGGTCAATGCTGACATTCATGCGCATCCGCACATTACTGGGTGCGATGAATTCAGGTTCCTCTACCTCCACAGTGTCGCTGAAATCACAGAACGTCACGAGATCGGACATCTCGTCCTCCACGGTAATGGGAGAATCGAGCAACACGTAGGTGACATTCGTATTGCCGAGAACGCCAAGGTTACCCGTAACATTCAGGTTGTTGGTAGTACCCTTGGCATGTGCATCGAGGTTCACGAACACCTTTCCGTAGGCTGCTGCCTTACGGTTCTTCTGCGCATTAATGAGCTCGAAGTTCTTGGCCTTTGCATTGATGTCAAGCACGATGTTTGACAGGTTTCGGAAATCCACGACACCATCCAGCGTTAGGGGATTGTTGCTAAGCGTATAGGCGTGCAGTTTATCTATGTTGAGATGGCTACCTGCCACCTCAATACTGTCGTTCTCCACACGCATGTTGAGACTATACATCGGGGCGAGGATATGCATCTCGTCTGTCAGGATCTTACCATCGACGATGGGATTCGACGTGCTACCCGTTACCCGCACTTTGCCTAACAGGTGACCTGTCAGGCTGATTGGATCACCTACGAAACCATTAGCTAGCGACAATGGGAAATGCTCCAATGTGGCCTGTGCGTCGAGCTGGTCGGTGCTGCCCTTGTCCTCGTACAAGCCGTTGAATGACAGTATCTGGTCGTCGTTCTGCGTCATGAAACCATCCACATAGTGCGACCCATCCTCGTTAGGCATGTAGGCAGCGTTGATTCCAATTGTGCCCATAGGACATCCTTCGTAAGTCATTTCCTGCACGCTAAGGTCGGCCATCACACTCGTTACAGCCTCCATTTGCAGGTAGTGTACATCACCATGCAGCGAACCCGTAATGCGTGGCATGTATGGCAGTACAGCACACAGTTCGCCAAGATTGAAGCGATTGAGCGAAGCGGTGAGGTCCTGCTCTGCTTCCTCGTTGGGGGTGGAGTATATTTTCAGACCAGTGCCATCGTCAGCCACGAGTTCGAGGTTGGCATCAATTCGTCCGTCTTTCCTGAGTTCAAGGAAGTTATCCTCGTTGATCGTGAAATTGCGATAAGCCAGAACGGGACGCAGAGGAGTGAGGTGCAGTCGCTTGTTGCCCTCATGGAACATCAGTTCTGCTCCGAAGTCCACACCCTTTCTATGGTTGACGTCATTGAAAACCACGTTAAAACCTATCAGGTTGGGATTGATGACGGCCTTCAGATGCGAGTCGAACGTCACATCCTTGTTCTTCTTTCCATTGGACACATTGGCCAGGAGTTTTATGCCGGTCGTGTCTTGCGAAAGATCGAAAGCGATGGTGTCAAGCACAATGGCACCGGTATTGGTGGCATAGACATGGCCATCGCCATGTATGCCACGCTCAGGATGGGTATGTAGATCAATGTCAAACTCGCGGTAGGTGTAACCGGTTTGTGCAAACAGAATGTTGGCCAAGGGGTTATGCTGTCCGCTCTTTATACACAAATCCGCCTCAGGCATAAGGGTACGCAGTTTCGAGCGGTCGTACTGCCGCTGTTCCATCTGGACAGCCATGCTGTCGGCAAAAACCGTTGCCTTGTCGATAAGCGTGGAAACACCATCAGTGGCATTGAGACGGAACAGCAGGTCACCTGCTGAAAGGAAAGCAAAAGTGGTATCGGGGGTCAGCAACGCTTCAAGATTGATGTCGCGGGGATAGAATGTCGTGTCGCGCAGGTTCAACTGTATAGCGCTGACATCGCCCTTGGCATAGTGTTCATCCGTGAGATTGGTTTGGCCCAGCAAATGCATAGACATCGACACCTTGAGGGGTTTCTGTACGGCACCAAGCGTATAGAGGTCGAGCCCACGCATGTCGAAGGCAAAACTTGCGCTGTCCACCTTGTGCTGTCGCACCATCCACTCCACGCATCCGTCAGCGTTGATCAGATCGCCACCGCTATAGAAGTTCAGTAAACCATTGCCTCGCTGAAGAATTGCATCGATATTCACGTGACCACAGTCCGCCGAACCATAGTGGGCCGAGGGCACATTGAGCATGGCACGCAACTTCGTGCGGTCGGACAGGAAATCAAAACCTTGTCCCTTGACGTCACAATTGGCTGTCACGACCAACACCGAGTCCATGGGAATAAAGCGACTCACCGCAAGGCGACGCATGTCCACATTGGCCTGATAGGCGTTGTTCATACCGTTATACAGCCCCTTCACGACCATGGTGCCCTGCTCCTGACGCAGTTTCAGGTCAGCACGATAGAGTTGTCCTGCAATGTGAGTCTCTCCCTCAACGTCCATTTTGGGCAGTCGCACACTGGTAAGGCCGGCTACACGCTGTAACCAAGTAAGATCTCCTATATGTATATCCCAATCAAGGTCGGCAGTCAGCATGCCATCGTCGTCCAGCAGGTGATCAGCAAATCCACTGACACGGGCATCGAGCATACCAGGCATGATGACGCGACAGGCCTTCACATTCACCTGATTGATGTCACCCGTCAATTCCACCTCTGCCGTCAGCGGATTGTTGGGATATTGTGCAACCACATTGTCGGGTAAATAGCCCCCAGCCAAGTGCAGCACGTCAGCACGACTAAAATGGGCAGAAAGCCCCACATCCATATTGCCATTCCACACAATGTCTGCCCAAGCAGCAAGTTCGCTAGTGGGAGTCTTAACTTGCGCCTTCCTGACCTTAAGACCCGTTGGTTCCATCTCCACGTCAGCAGTGAGTTGCTGTAACTCAAAACCACACCTCTCACGGAAACACAAGGAGGAAAGGCTCGTCTGCAGACACCCGGCATCAAGATCATAATCAAGGCTCGGCAATGAGAGCGTAAAATCGTATAGACCTAAGTGATTGGGATCGAGCCCACGAGACATATGGACTTCATGGGGCAGGTCATAGATAACAGAATCGGCAGTAAGGTCAAAGCGGTCGACCTGTAACTTATTGTGGCCAAGGTCGAAGTTGCCTGAAGTAAGGTTAAGGGCATTAATCCCAGCCCGCAGACTTATCGTGTCACCGGGGGTATGGAAGGCCACGCGGGTGTCCTTCATGCTGATCTCATGAAAATCGAGTGTCCACTCCAACGGGGCGCTCGTAGTAGTATCGATAATGGTGGTGTCCTGCAGTGCTATGTCGAGATCGCATCCATCGAGACGGGCTGCCGTAACATTGACGTGGCTATCGCGATATTCAAGATCGTGCACATCGACATGGAAATCACGCAGTCGTCCTCGCAGTTTCATGGTGGCTATGAGGTCGTGACTGTCCACGTAGACATCACTAAGATCAAGGGCATCAACACCCACCTTCAAACCGAAAATGCCGCACATGTCAAGGTCGAGCACACAGTTACCCACAGCCAACAGCGTATCACCAGATTGTTCAGTGATACAGAGTTTCTGCAAATCCACATCGAGGGGGAATTTCAAGCGCACACGCTCCACGTTGACCTGTTTGCCAGTCGACTCGCTCAATTTCTCGCAAGCCACACCCACAGCCCAATCCTGAATAAAGGGGATATAGAGCAACAAGGTGAGGACAAGAAAGATAATGACAGGACTTAGCAGGATGATACACACCCAACGCAAAAAGCGTGCCATAGGACCACGCTTCTTCTTCTCCTTCCCTACCTCTGGGGCAGCAGAAGGATTCTCGCCTTGTATGTTCTTTTCCAGTTTTGACATCCTGCTCGTGCGTCACATTGGTTTTCTGTTGCAAATTTACAGAAATTTCACCAATTACACACTATTTTTGGACAGAAATCTGCTCAAAATACTGCCACAACTTGTCATTAGGTACGTGAGCCGTAATATCAACTGCTATCTTGGACACCGGATGCTCAAACTGCAGGCGTCTGGCATGAAGGCAGATACTGCCATCTGGATTGCTTCGCGCACTGCCATATTTCAAGTCGCCCTTGATGGGACATCCCATCTTGCTCAACTGGCAGCGTATCTGATGATGACGCCCCGTGTGCAATTCCACCTCAAGTAGCCAGTAGCGCTCGGAAGCAGCTATAAGACGGTAATCAAGAACGGCCTTCTTGCTGTTCGGAACCTCACGATCGTATGCCCGTGCCTTGTTAGTCTTTTCGTCACGAGTAAGATAGTGGGTCAGCGTTCCCTCAGGTTGGCGGGGAGGAGCCGTAACGATGGCCCAGTAAGTCTTTCGCACCGCCCTCGTACGGAACATCTCGCTCAGTCGGCTCAGTGCCTTGCTTGTACGGGCAAAAAGCACCACACCACTCACGGGTCGGTCCAGACGATGCACCACACCTAAAAAGACGTTGCCGGGCTTATGGTATCGCTCGGCAATGTACTCTTTCACCGTCTCCGAGAGTGGGGTGTCGCCAGTCTTATCACCCTGCACGATCTCCCCCGCACTCTTCGAGACGATAATCACATGATTATCTTCGTAAAGAACTTTCAACTCTAAACTTTCAACTACTCTAAACTCTGAGCTCTGAGCTCTAAACTACATATTCATACCACCGTCAACCTGGATGACCTGACCGCTGACATAGCTTGAGAGGTCGCTGGCCAGATACAGGGCGGTGTTGGCGATGTCCTCCACCTGACCACCACGGCGCAGAGGTATCTTCTTCTTCCACTCCTCACGAATCTCATCCGAGAGTTGTGCCGTCATGGCTGTCTCGATAAAGCCGGGAGCAATGGCGTTGGCACGGATACCCTTGGGACCCATCTCCTGAGCAATACTCTTGGCCAGAGCAATCATACCGGCCTTTGAGGCAGCATAGTTAGCCTGACCAGCGTTGCCGTGTACACCTACTACACTTGCCATATTGATGATAGAGCCACCCTTCTGGCGCATCATCACGGGCACACAAGCGTGTGTGAAGTTAAAGGTACTCTTGAGGTTGACATTGATGACAGCATCCCACTGAGCCTCGCTCATACGCAGCATCAAACCATCCTTGGTGATACCGGCATTGTTCACAAGGATATCGATTGAGCCGAAATCCTCCTTCACCTTCTTCACAGTCTCTTCAGTCTGAGCGAAGTCTGCAGCGTTGCCAGCGTATGCACGGCAAGTTACACCTACTGCCTCGATCTCCTGACGGGTAGCCTCCAAACCTGCAGCCATCTCATCGTCGAGAACCAGGTCAGTGAAAGCGATGTTAGCACCCTCTTGAGCAAACTTCAAGGCAATAGCCTTACCGATACCACGTGCCGCACCAGTAATCAGCGCGGTCTTTCCATTCAATAATCCCATAATTTCAAATATTTTAAAATAAATCCGTATTCCGTTTATCTTCCCAGAGCCCTGTTGACAATCTTCAGGACGAGGGGTTTATTCACATCCTCGCCCATTCCCTCGCCGAGTCGGCCATGGATGTAAGGCACCTCAAGACCTTTGGTGCAGTAATGTATGATGTCTACCGTCAAGGGTATGTTTTCAACAGCGAGACATCCGGACTCTACTCCGTCACGCAAAGTGTTCGTCAGTAGCGAAACCTCTGTCTGATCGAAGTTGCGACGAACCTTCTCCACCAGCCAGATGTTGCGGAAGAACTCTGCACGAAGATTACCATTTCTCAGCACTGCCTCCTTGATAAGTCGCAAATGAGAATAGATAATCTCTACAATCTTCTCAACGGGTGGCAAATCGCGCGAGGCCACTTGCTTAATCGTCTCAGTCAATCGTTCCATTTCTGCCTCGATGACTGCATAATAGATCTCCTCTTTATTTTTAAAATAGGTATAAAGAGTGCGCCGTCCCTTCTCCGAAGCGACAGCAATGTCGTTCATCGTTGTATCGTCCAAACCTTTCTTGGCAAACAACTGACGAGCTACGTCCACTAACTTTGATCTTGTCTTCGATAATGCCATAACGAGTGCAAAATTACACAAAAAGCCCGAAATGTGCAAAAAATACGTTCATAAAATTGCACAAAGAACCCTATTTTGTGCGGAAATGAAAAATTTTCATGTTTTTCAGCATATTTTTAGGTATTTCTCTTGGTTGTTCCGAAAAAATGCCGTACCTTTGCACTCGCAAACGGGAAACAACTTCCCAATTGACATAACATCGCGGAGTGGAGCAGTTGGCAGCTCGCCAGGCTCATAACCTGGAGGTCGCACGTTCGAGTCGTGCCTCCGCAACCAAACAGAGGAGCATCCAACAAGGGTGCTCCTCTTTCGTACAACCTCATAACCTCAAAACCTAAAACCTAAAACCTCAAAACCTTAAAACCTCAAAAAAACAATGACCATCCTTTACATCCACGGATACGCCTCAGCCGGAAGCAGCGGCACGGCAACCCACCTGCGTAACATGCTCTATCCCGAAGGCATCACTGTCCTCTCCCCCGACATACCCGTCATGCCTCTCGAGGCCATGCGATTCCTTCGCCAAACAGTCACAGAGAACCGCCCCGACCTCATCGTCTCCACCTCCATGGGCGCTCTCTACGCCGAGCAGTTGCACGGCATCCCCCGCATCCTCGTCAATCCCTCTTTCTGCATGGCACGCTTGCTCACCTTTCGTGGATTGGGCAAACGACAGGAGTTCCGCAACCGACGCCAGGACGGCGCACGCGACTTCAAGGTCGACAAGCAGATGGTAGCAGAGTTCAAGGAGGTAGAACGCGACTCCTTCAAACTCCTCACCCCCGAGGAAAAGCAACTCGTATGGGGTCTTTTTGGCACACAGGACAAAAACGTCAACTGCCAGCCCGACTTCAAGCGCCACTACGGCACCAACCACTTCCAACTCTTCGAAGGCGAGCATTTCCTCAACGATGCCGTACTCAAACGCGCCGTGCTCCCCGTCATCCGCGAGATTCTGAACCTACAGTAATCGAATTCTAAAAACCAAAAACATATCAACATGAAAAAACTCCTCCTCACCGCAGCCCTCCTGCTCAGCGCAGGACTCACCCATCTGCACGCCCAGTGCCCCATGTCTGACCATCAAGCACCATGCCCTCAGCAATGGACCCTCCAGCGTTCATGGGCCAATGGCCTCGATGCCATGCCCGATGTCTGCACCAACCTTCACGAGTTCTATTCTCAGTATCACAAGAATCAGGCTCAGTGGGATGCCGCCTTCAAGTGGCTTGCCACCCACGACCTTGTTGGCATGAAGGCAGGCAGTTATCCTATTGAAGGCAGCAACCTCTCTGCCAACGTGCAGGACGGCACTAACCAACCCCTTGAAAAGGGAGGCAGCGAGAGCCATTACAAGAAGATCGACCTGCAGTACGTCGTGAGCGGTCGTGAGGGATTTGGCCTGTTGGATCACGAGACGAGTTACCCCAACTGTGGTTACAAGCCCGACGTCATCCACTATGATTACGACCGTGAGAAGACGATGTATATCACATCCTCTCCCCATCGTTTCTTCCTCTTCTTCCCCTCCGATTGGCACATTGCCTGGCTCAAGACCGATGGTGCCACCGACAAGGCACGTGTCGTTGTCATCAAACTCGACTACGTAAAGTAAATCACACGTCTATAAATTGCAGGGCATACGATTCTAATGATCGCATGCCCTGTTATTTTTAAATATTATTTGTTGAATAGTTCTTAACATCTTCTATGGCAAACGTTCCCGGGAAGTAGGAACCGGGAAGTAGATTATTTTTGTGCGTATAGTCTTTGTGATTTCAATAAGAGTATTTTTTCTTACCGTTGATAATGTATATGCCACGCGATTGCGGAAGTGAAGTATAGCAACGGCCCTGCAGGTCGTAGATGCCTTTGACTTCGGAAGCAGGATGTGCTTCATTTACGGCCTCGATGGACGTTTCCTCTTCGCTGACGAGACATCCAGTAACGACACCGCGTCCCACTGTTGACATGTAAACGCGTCCGTACTCGTTCATGTCGCCTGACACAATATGCGCGTTGCCAGGACCGCCGAACTGATGCAGGTCATCATTGATGCGTGTCCATGTTGTGCCCATGTCATCGCTACGGTACAAGCCGATGGGCTGCGAGGCAGTCTTGCGTCCCCAGATGTAAAGCGAAGGATAACCATCTGCCTCCTTTGCCTTGCCTGCACCTATAGTGGCGCACGAACTCATGGAGATGTTCTTTACTGTAGGGGTGCCCGTGTCGCAACCCGAGAGATGAGTCACACCGCTTGTGCCACGTGGCAGCCATACCTCGCCCGCCATGCCATCAATCACACACATACGTCCCGTAACACCAGTCACCGAGCGTGTCTTTGTGGTGAAAGTGTCGCTATCGGAATCGTAGATATGGATGTAGAATGTGCTGCCATTCATACCATAGAAAACATGGTCGTTAACAGGGTCGGCAAATATGTTGGTGCCAGAAGGTGAGGCCGTGATAGGCTTCCATGTATTGCCCTTATCGAGCGAATAGTAGGGCTTGTTTTCCGACGGACGCGCTACGAGTATGCTGCCTTCTGCAGAAACGGCACAACTGGAGATACCTTTATCCTCAACAGGCTTTACCTTCTTTATCCACGATGTACCTCCATTCTGACTCAGATACAAATCTCCAGAACCTCGCATCATCACTTTCGTATTGCGCGCAGCTATGGCAAAGGCACTGGTGGAACCCATAGAGGGAGTGAGTCGTTTGTAGTACTTGGTCACGTCGGCATAGAGGCAGCCATCGTAGTCGCCTATGGTGACAGCCAGCGGTGCTCCAGTCACGCTGACAATGTTGAGCGGTACGGTTTCCTCAAGTCCTGTCACGCACGCTTGGAAACGTGGTTTCGAGGCCCAGAGATTCTTGGTGGTCATAATGCCGTTGCCGGAGCAAAACCACGCATGCGAACTATTATGAGGATCTATCTGCGCACTGCCACACCAATGCAAGTGAAAGCCTGACGCCAGCCACTTGATCCGACTCTCGCTGTAGGTGCTTCGTCCGCTTTCTGCCAGGTTGGTCCACGTCTTGCCACCGTTCTTTGAGATCCATATCTGGTCGCCCCAGGTCGTACTGCTTGTCGTCCAGTATTGTCCCCACCACAAACCCATTGACACCGTCATCAGGTGTTCGGGATTGTCGTAAGCCACAGAGATGTCGCCAAACGATACTTTTTGAGGAGAGATATCTGTCCATGTGCCTGTTGTACGGTCAAGTTTCATGAGAGCACCAGCACCATTTGTACTTGGTCCTTCACCATCGCTATAAGTCACATAAAGAGTCTGTCCGTCGGGCGAGAGTCGGCAGCGATGGGGCATGTAGTCAGTTCGTGCTCCCTCCATGGCTGTCCATGTTGTTCCGCCATCGGTGGATTGGAACAGATTCTCCCCTCCCTTATACAGCAGTCCTGCTACAACGGTGGTACTGTCAACAAACTGTACGAACGACACCTTTCTGTCATTCACAAACGTCGAAGACGCCGTTCTCTTCCACGTCTTGCCTGCGTTCTCTGATTTCCATAGGCCACGGGTGCGACTGCCACACAAGAGTAACTTGCTACCTATAGGGCAAACGGCCAGACGTTCACCGCTTTGGCGGCCGTAGTCATTGCCATGAGCAGGAAACTGGCTGGTCACCGTTGCCAGTTGCTGCCACGTCTCGCCATAATCCTCTGAATACAGGATAGCACTCAAACCGCCGTTCCAGTATGATGTGCCGCAGTACATATATACTTTGTTAGGTGATGAAGGATCAATGGCAAGACTCTCCACACCCATCAGTCCTACTTTGTCCGGACCAAGAAAATCGGTGATAGGTTGCCATGCCTCCTCCTCCGCGTCCCAACGGTATGCCCCACCTACATCGGTGCGTGCATACACGACATTGGCCTCCTGCGGACAAGTGATGACACCCGACACGAAGCCGGCTCCGCCAAAAGGCAGCGAGCTCCACTCATAGCACTCTGTCTGAGCCGTAGCCCATGCGGTGGGCATCAATGCTACCACAAAGAGCATCAAAATACGCTTGATTGTAAACTTCATCATGGCTATTGCTAATAATATCAATTAGAATTCTGGCACAAAGATACTTGTATTATCTTGCAGTTGCTATAAATAAATGCCAATTTCCTTTTGATTATTGCCACATTGAAGTCTGGTGGCAAAAAATAATATTCTTCTGGCAAAAACAACAAGCGTCTCTCGATGCTACACACGGAAATGCGATGTGCGCCTTCAAGGAGGTAAAGGGATTGTTTGGTCGCTTCAGCAGGGTTGTGGGTAGGGTGTTCTACCGCCTCTGCTGGAGCGACCTGTATTCTGTTGGCGAGAAGCCTGTATGCTTCTTGAATTGTGCAGAGAAATAGGAGGGAGATTCGAAAGCAAGTTGATAAGCAATAGTCTTCAGCGGAAGATCCGTGCTGGAGAGTAAGCGCTGAGCCTGCTCTATACGCTGCATCTGTAGGTATTTCACGGGTGAACATCCCTTCTGTTGACCGAATTCGCGCCGGAAGAGAGAATAGCTCATTCCCACTTCTTTGGCAAGTTCGTTCATGGGCAGGGCGAATCCTGACTGAGACATCAATATGCATGCCTGTTCTATCTTCTCTTCGTAGTGGGCGTGACTCACCATCTGTATCTCATTCAGGCTGCCAAGCAAGGCGATGAGGTAGTTGGTCAATCCATTGAGTACGTGCTGATATATTCCCTGTTCAGCATCACCCAATTGCACAGCCTTTTGGAACAACGATAAAATCTCGGCATTGTTTCCGATGTCAAACACAGGCTTCTCACGTTGGCAGTTGCTGCCACTGAGCCATTGTTCTACATCGGCATTGTTGATTCCTATCCAATAATGGCTCCATCCTTTCTCCTCATTCGGATAGTAAGTGTGCCATTCGTCAGGGAAGAGTACGAAGATCATACCAGAATGAATCTCAAAGATGCCACCGCTACGGGTCTCCAGTGTGCCTTCTCCCTCAGTAACATATACCAACTGATACTCCTTCAGAGTTCTTCCTTTCGAAGGGTTGAAGATGTAATCAGACTGGTGGTTGCGTGTGGGATAAGACGAATGGGGAGGTATGGACTCATAGCCTACACAGGTGATGGGCTGACTGGTTGCACTCCCCGATATGCTCATAAAGTATTTAATATGGTTAGCCATCTTTCTTCTTCTTTCGACTGCAAAGATAGAGGTAATTCTTCAGAAAACAAAAAGTATCGCAAGGAATTATCTATCTTTTAACTATAATCGCCGCGAAAAACTCATGGATGGCGCATGTCTGATGATTGAGGATCGGGAATATTCCACTTGGTATCATCATCCTCATTGTCAAGGTCCTCATTAACCAAATCCTTGAACTTGGCGAGATATGCAGTCAGTTTCTCATAGACAGCCTGACGCTTCTTCTCGCGTGCGCCATCTTTTGCGAAACGGGACATGGCAGGGAGTATCTGTGAGAATGCGGTACCAGACATGCTGATGAAGCCGTTGCGGAAGGCTATATCCAGGAAGTTCTTTGTTTCCAGAGGCTTCAGTCGCTCTTCATCAATGATATTCTGAAGCTCCTGAGTCTTCTGTTCTTCGATATACTCTGCCCATGCATCGTCCACATCGCCACCTGCGGTCATGTTGTCAATGAACCTCTCAATGAGTTCCTTCTTGTTGCGCAGGTCAGGGCTCGCATCGATGGCATTCTTAATCTTGACAACGATTTCCTTGTCCATCATGTGGTCTTTCGCATACTCATTGATAAGCCACAGGATGCGGTCAATACTGATTTCGTCCTGCTTGATAAGTTCCATCTCAAAGACGATGTCATCATTGACATTTTCTGCTTCCCCTTCCTTCGATGTCTTGAACTCATGATACAGTTCAATGTAGGTACTGGCAAGGTGCTGGCGGTCCTGCTCGCCAAGCATCTCCTTACCGTCAAAGGCATCGAAGGTTGAGAGGATATTGAAGAGTTTGATGATGTAAGAGTAAATCTTCACGAAATCCCTCTTGGCATCCTCGCCCACAATTTCCTGACCGATAGGATATTCTGCCAACAGTCTCTCAACCATCTCCTTATATCCTTCGTGATACTTGCCTTCATCGTCAGTATAGCCATTATAGTACTCATCGAATGTGCGAAGCAGTACAACACCCTTGGCATCTTCGTTGCCAAACAAGCCAATGGCATCGTTCGTAGCCTGCTCAAGATTACGGAAACAGATGATGTTACCGAAAGTCTTGACAGAGTTCAGTATTCGGTTCGTACGGCTGTAAGCCTGAATCAGACCGTGCATCTTCAGGTTCTTGTCAACCCAGAGCGTATTGAGCGTTGGGGCATCAAAACCCGTCAGGAACATGTTTACCACGATAAGCAAATCAAGTTCACGGTTCTTCATGCGCTTTGATACGTCCTTATAGAATGCCTGAAAGTCCTTGGCATTGGTACTGAAATTACAGCCGAACATATCGTTGTAGTCCTCGATACACTGCTGCAATGCCTCTTGGTCGGTGGCATTGAGTGTAGAAGTATCCTCGGGATTCTCGTCAAAGATTTCGCCATCCAGTGGGTCTTCGGCATTTGCACCATAACTGTAAATCATGGCCACCTTCAACCGCTTATCCTCAGGAACATACTGCATCTGACGCTTGAACTCATTGTAATAAAGCTTTGCCATATCGATGGATGCAGTAGCAAAGATGGAGTTGAAGCCATGCAGACGCTGGTCTTTCACCTGATAGCTACTGTTACGTTTTGTCTTCTTGCCGAAGTTCTTGATGATATAGGTAACGATGTTACTAATATACTTAGGATCGCGCATGATACGCTCGCGGTCAATGTCATTGACTGCCTCATCCTCCACACCATCTTTCTCTCTCATCGTGCGAATATACTCCAAGTGGAATGGCAGTACGTTCTTGTCCTGAATAGCATTGATGATGGTGTAGGTATGCAGTTTGTCGCCGAAAACATCCCTTGTGGTCATCATTCCTGGCTTACCAGCGGTCACATTATCAGCAAAGATAGGTGTACCAGTGAAGCCAAAGATATAGTATTTCTTGAACTTCTTGGTAATGGCAGTGTGCATCTCACCGAACTGGCTACGATGACACTCATCGAATATCATAACCACGTGCTGATTGAAGATTCCGACCCCCTCCAAACCTCCCCGAGGGGAGGCTTTTTTTACTACAATTGCGAGTTTCTGAATTGTGGTGATGATAATCTTGCAGGATGGGTCGTTCAGCTGCTTTTCCAGTACTGCCACATTTGTATTGCTGTTGGCAGCATCCTTCTGGAAGTTGTCGTACTCACGCATGGTCTGATAGACGAGGTCCTTACGGTCAACGACAAACAACACCTTGTCAACGAAAGGCAACTGACTTGCCAGCATGGAAGTCTTGAATGAGGTCAACGTCTTGCCCGAACCGGTTGTATGCCAGATATAGCCTCCCGCATCGACTGTGCCATATTTCCTTTGATTGTTGGCAATCTTGATGCGGTTCAGAATCTTCTCGGTTGCAGCAATCTGGTATGGACGCATGACAAGCAGATTCTTGTCAACGGTGAACACACAGAATCGAGTCAGGATATTCAGGATGGTGTGCTTGGCAAAGAAGGTGCTGGTGAAGTCTTCCAACATCGTAATCTTCTTGTTCTTGGCATCCGTCCACCATGAAGTAAACTCAAAAGACTTGCTTACTACCTGACCTTTCTTCTGTCGCTCATCTTCCTCATGCAGATGCAGGTTGCGGGTAGTGTTACTATAATACTTGGTGTATGTGCCGTTACTGATGACATAAATCTGCACGAACTCAAACAAGCCGTTATCTGCCCAGAAGGAATCTCTGTTATATCGCTTTATCTGATTGAAAGCCTCACGAATGTCCACACCAGGCTTCTTCAACTCTACATGCACCAAAGGCAAACCATTCACAAGGATGGTCACATCATACCTGTTCCCACCATCGGAAGTCTCCCCTCGGGGAGATTTAGAGGGGGCTTTATACTGTCGCATCACCTGTAGGTTATTCTCATGAATGTGGGTTTTGTCGAGGAGCATGATGTTCGCCATCTTACCATCATCGAAGGTGAAGGTAAAGCGTGGATCCTCCTGAATGATGCGTGTCTTCTCAACTATGCCAGTATTAGGTTTTGCTATATTGCCATTGAAGAAACGCTTCCACTCGCTGTCATTGAAAGTGACCTTATTCAGCTTCTCAATCTGCTTGCGGAGATTAGCCACAAGTTCTGCCTCTGAGGTAATAGGCACAAACTCATACTGCTGTTGTTCAAGCTGATAGATGAACTGGTCTTCAAGCTTTCGCTCAGACATGTAACTTCTTTCTCCAACCATGTAGTTGGAGTCATATTGTGCAACGACAGTACTTTCATCGTTCTCGGATATAAGGTCATATTGTAATGCCATATCTCTTAGGTTTTTATTTTTATTCGCATTTCGTTATGCGCCCAAGAGACATACTGAAAACAAAAAGGTTATTTCTTTGTGTAATGGTACTTCATTGATAGTATCTCAACTTCTATCATATCACCAATCACTTGATAAACAAGTCTATCTGTGCCATTGATACGTCTTGACCATTTACCTGCAAGCTCAAATTTCAACGGCTCTGGTTTGCCTATGCCAGAATATGGATGTTCAAGTATATCCTGCAACAACCGTTTTATGCGTTTGGCTGTTGCTGGATCTACCTTTTTCCATTCTTCCCATTGCTTTGCTGCTAAGGGAGAAAATATCAACTTCATAGTTCGTCGATATTAATCTCTATACCTTTGCCATTTCTCAAATCAGCATCAGCCTGACGTATGTCGGCCATTGTTTCTGAAGAAGACAACAAATGCAAAGTTTCCATCAATGAGTTGAATTCGTTCATAGACATCAATACTGCTGACTCTGCCCCCTCACGGTTGACAACTAATGTGTCAGCATCATCAATAACTCGGTTAAAGAAATGTTCGAAGTTTCTGTTAACTTCATTGTAGGTTGCAGTACTCATACCATTCTTATTTAATTTTCTGCAAAACTACAACAAAGTTTTGATTCCACCAAACATTTATCTTCATTTTTGTTTTCAGTATGTCAAAGAGCGCTTTTCGTTATCTTATTCGAACGTAAGCAGTTGCTCACGGTAATACTCATATTGCTTCTTGCGAGCGTCAAGTTCCTGCTTGACGTTTGATATGAGAGCTTCAAAGTTGTCAAGTTTCTCTACGACTTCATTCTGATATTGTAATGTCGGAATTGGAAACTTAAATTTCAAAATCGAATCGCCATGGACTCTGGTCACTTTTGCACCTACAGCAGCAATCCTTTTTTGAGCAGCAAACATTTCAGTCGTGAATAGATAGCCAATATATTTAGGATTCTGATTATGGCGGAAATAGTGTGCATCACCACTAATAGCAGGTTCTGTATCTCCAAGCCAAACAGTTGATTTACAACATGCCTCCACGTCTTCACTTGTGGTGGCAATTATGAGATCACCCTTCTTTGCTTTGTTTGAATTGGAATACATTTCCTCTGATACAAACGATTTTGTTTCAGTTGCGGTAAATCCATAATATGTATGCACCTGACCATAATGTATGCAAGGCATTCCCTCATCAACGAAATCTGCTTTCTGAATACCTTTGCCTTTGTGCATAGTACCAATATCTCCCAAAGTCTTCCATTCTACACTTTCATCATTCTCATCGAATGTGAGCAGTTTATTGAGATAATACTCATACTGCTTTTGTCTTAAAGCCAATTCGGTTTCAAGATTTGTTATCATTGATGTGAAAGTATCTAAGATGCGGACGATTTCTTTTTGCTTGTTGAGTGTAGGAACAGGAATCTCTATTTGCTTAATCATTGATAGGTTCAAGCTTGTCAGTGCTCCTTGTGCAGAAGACTTTATTGTGAAATAGTTCTTGGCTAAAACATAATAAAGAAATCGGTAAGAAATAACATCCTCATTAGTTTCTAAAGCACAAACTGACTGATTTGCAGATGTTTCAAATTCCACAATGGCTGACTTTGCAACAGTTGCACCTGTCATTGCCATCACAACACTTCCTTTTCTGATAAGTTTAGCAGAAGAATTCTTGTAACCAAGCTCTGATATATTTCGCTCAGCCGTTCTAATTACATTAAAATCAACTTCACCAGACCTTATCCAGGGGATATTCCCATCGTAATATTCCTCCTGTTTTGTATTAGGAGTTCCGCCTGCAAATATGTTTTGGCAGACATCTTCTATCTTCTTATAATCTACCATAGTTATAAATTGGATATAATGGTGTCTATATTGTTTCTAAGCAGTACTCCTTCTGCAACTATCTCCGCAAGCGAAGCATTCAGCACATCAATATCAATCTTCTCACGCTTATCCTCCTGCTCCACGTATGAAGAGACAGAGAGATTGCAGTCGTTGGCAAGAATATCCGTATTGCTGACAAGTTTTGCCTTGTACTGAACATCCTCGCGCCCATGGTATTCGTTGAAGATGGCATCAAGGTTATCTTCTGTAAGAAGATTCTTATTGCCGTTCTTTACATAGTCTTCACTTGCATCGATGAAGAGCACGGAGTTGTCTGCCTTACTCTTCTTCAACACTATGATACAAGTGGCAATACCTACACCAAAGAAGAGGTTTGAAGGCAACTGGATAACAGTGTCAACATAGTTATTCTCAATGAGATACTTACGAATCTTCTGCTCTGCACCACCACGATACAACACACCAGGGAACTCTACGATGGCTGCCGTACCTGCAGTTGAAAGGTTGTAGAGAATGTGCATGGTAAAGGCTAGGTCGGCCTTTGTCTTTGGAGCAAGCACACCAGCAGGAGAGAAGCGGTCGTCGTTGATGAGCAAAGGATTGTCATCACCTGCCCAACGTGTTGAGTATGGTGGATTGCTGACAATGGCATCAAAAGGTATCTCGCCAAGATGCTTGGGCTCAATCAAGGTGTCACCCAACTCAATGTCAAACTGATTGAATGGCACATGATGCAGGAACATGTTGATACGGCAAAGGTTGTAGGTGGTGATATTGATTTCCTGACCATAGAAAGAAACGGCCTTTGCCTTGTCCTGACCAAGTACCTTCGCAAACTTCAGCAGCAACGAGCCAGAACCGCAGGCTGGGTCATAGACCTTCGTGATTCTGTTCTTACCATCACATGCAATGCGTGCAAGCAGTTCAGCCACTTCCTGTGGAGTGAAGAACTCACCACCACTCTTACCGGCATTGCTGGCATACATGGTCATCAGGAACTCGTATGCATCACCAAACGCATCAATCTGAGCATCACGCAGATCGCCACCCAGATTCATCTGACCTATGTTCAGCATAATCTTGGCAAGCAGTTCGTTGCGCTTGGCTGTGGTAGCACCGAGTTTTGGACTGTTCACGTCAATATCGCTGAACAATCCCTTCATATCCTGTTCGCTTTCCGTACCGATGGCAGAGCCTTCGATATTCTTGAAGATGGTGGCAAGTGTTATATTCAGATCTTCATTGTTTTCTGCATTGGCTGCCACATTCTGGAACAACTCAGAAGGATAGATGAAGTAACCCTTCTCATCGATGGTAGAACATCGGATTTCCTCATCAATATCATCGTCGGTAACGTCTGTAGCATAGTTGAACCCCTCGTTGCCAGCCTCCTCCTCAGTAGCATTGAGGTGAGCAGTCAAATCCTCACTGATAAAACGATAGAAAAGGAATCCAAGAATATAGTTCTTGAAGTCCCAACCGTCAACACTACCGCGCAAATCATTGGCGATAGCCCAAATGGTGCGGTGTAGTTCCGCACGCTCTTGTTCTTTGCTCATAGCACAATAGATTTAAAGGACGTTGCTGTCTTATCTGCCGTGAGCAAATACAAAAGGGCTCTCGCGGATGAAGACAAAGAAAGCGCGGACGCAATCTTATCTCCACCTTGAGGCCCTGAGAACTGCCCACACTATACAGATAAGCCGCCCACGCTATTGCGCAGACGTTCTAATTATTCTGTATAGTGTTACTTTTGAATCAATTATAGAATTTCTCAGGTTCCAAGGTGATTCGATAACACAGAACGTTGTTATTATTACCAAAAAGGTCGGCTCCGCACATCCCTCCTACCCCACCTCGCTCGGCGGCATCGACAGACGGATAGGCTTGCGACATTGCAAAGATACAAATTTTATTTTTAATCCAAAAGGAACACGCCACAAAATCACATCTGCACCAGCAGATTTTGTGAAATTTTGGGGTCAGCCCCATCGATTCACAGCTACTCAGCTTTAGCATTGCTAAAAGCTGATCGGTTATAAGGTTATAAGGTCGCTGCGCTGGTGCAAATCAGCATTTCTGCATTGGCAATAAAAATATTATGCAGGAAGAATTCTCTACGCCACGGGCGTTACGTTTGTACGCCACGGCCGTGGCGTATATACGTCTCGGCCGTGGCGTACAAACGTCACGCCCGTGGCGTAGAGAATTCATGCGTAGGGAAATGGAAATTGAAGCATGGGAAAAACAAAATATAATGGTGGGGAAATGGGATAGCCCCCCTAACCCCCGGGGGGGAATAAGAGCAGAATAAGAGCAATGTTGATACTACAAATTTGTTATAAAATTGCAGCAAAATGGGCAGAAAGTGCCAAAAACGTGGAGGCTTGAAAATAGCCTCCACACATATAATGCACTGAATGATAATTCGTAATAAAGATTGTGGAGGGTGGAGGCTTTTTTAAAATTTCTAGGAAATGCGCGCGTACGCGCGCGCGTAACTCAGTTGCTAATTCCTGTATGCATCTGCTTCACCCATATCAGTTTGTTTGTATCATAGCCCCTGCGTTGTGCCTCCTTGAGTAGTTTGTCGCGAACGTCGGTTTTTAGGAGTGGTGTGCGGGAGAGGATCCACAGGTATTCTTCGTCACTACCACCCACGAGGGCATAACTGTAGTCAGATGGTCGTGACCTGCTGCATGTCGCGTTCGAACTTATGGTCGAAGCGTGCAATCTCGTACCAGCGCCCCATGAACTGATTGATGTCGAGCGACTTGACGGTGGAGTTGTCGACCTTAGAAGCCGCAGAACACGAAATGAGGCTGATGAATGAGGTGGTAAGGAGGATGATGAATGCAAGTATTCCGGCACAACCTCCACTTCTGCCATTCTTGTAGAATTGTGATTTTGATGCTCCACATTGGGGGCATCTGTCGGGAGCTTCGTCTCCCTGGTGTACGTATCCGCACACTTTGCAAGTCCATTTCTTCATGATCGTAATTCGTTTTAATATGTTATGAATGTTTGAAATGTAAGCCCTTGCAGGCTATCGTGCGGCAAAGGTAGGTAAAAAATGGTGACGGGCAAGCCGTTAGCGTTTCGAAATTCTTATGGCAGACAGTAGAAGAGATAATGTTGCGGCCGTAACCCGGGAAAAACGGCTGCTGCATGACATTTCGAACACGAAAACAGAACAAAAGTGGTATAAAGTTGTGAATTATGAAATTAATGCTTATCTTTGCCCAATTGAAAGTTGAAAGTTGACATATACTATCACTTAACATTTAGACAGACAATTATGAAAAGGATCCTTAGTACCCTCATGCTGCTTGCCGCTGTATGCATGCAGTTGCAGGCCCAACAACGAAGTGATAATGAGATGCTGCAAATCGCACAAAGCGTGCTTGGCGGTGGCGAGAACAGTATGGGGAAACGTCAGGCCCGGCCACAGACGTTGTTTGTGAAGGATGACTTGCAGCTGATATGCCGCTCCAGCCAGTTGCCCGACCTTGCGCCGACGGGTGTGAAGCAGCAGGATGATATGTTCTGCGTGTATGGTTACGTGGACGCGCGTCCAGGCTTCGTCGTTGTGTCCACCGACGAGTCATCATGCCCCATCCTGGGATACTCCACTACCTCTTGTTTCTCGACCCGCGAAATGCCCGAAGGCCTTCGCGCCATGCTGCGGGTGTATGCCGAGCGTCAGCAGAACGGGCATCTTACCACCTCCGACCTTACTCCGTTCAGCCGTCCCGAGGCACAGGCCCAACGTCTCAAGGCAGCCGCCAAGAGTGTGGAACCTATGCTGGGTGACATAGCATACAACCAGCGGGAGCCCTACAACGCCCTCTGTCCCGTGTATGCCGGCAAGCGTTGCCTGACGGGCTGTGTGGCCACTGCCATGGCGCAGATCATGGCTTACCACCAGTACCCCAAGTATATGAATGCCTCAATGGGTAACATCAGTTACACGACCTCGTCGTACGGCATACAGACGTCATGGAACGTCAGCAATACCGTCTTTGACTGGGGCAACATGCTGCCGCAATACCGTCTTGCCTCGCCCGAAAGCTACTCGGGCAGCAATATGTATCTTAACCAGAAGAGTGAACTTGCGATAGACGGCATCAAGCTTGGCGAATATGGCTATGTCGAACTCAGTCGATTCTATAATTATGGTAATGATTTTATAGGCGATGTGCGCTTGCTGCTATGTTCGGCAGATGGTACGATAAGGGGCTTTGCAAGTATGTCAAAGGATTTCGATTTAGAGTACAGAACTTACTTTAGTATATACTACATTATGCCGTCTATCCCCTCCTCGTTGCCCGATGGCACGTATCGCCTATATGTGGCATTGAAGGCTCAGGGCACGAACACGTGGTCGAAGGTGAGTGGCAGGGATGGCAGCGAGCATTACCTGAACGTGGTGAAGAGTGGAAAGACAGTTACCGTGGACGGGCAGCAGGTGCAGACTGGATATAACGATCAGCAGGCGAAGGCTATAGCCACGTTGATGGGTGCCTGTGCACACGCCATTCAGGCAGACTTCGGCACGTCTTCCACCTCGGCAGTTTCGTCTAAAGCTGCCACAGCCCTGGTTGACTATATGGATTATTCTGACCGCATCAATTACCTCTCAGCCACCAACTTCTCGTCGGATGGATGGCACCAGTACCTGCAGACGGAGTTGCAGCAGCGCCCTATAATCGTGTCGGGGCATTCGATTAGCGAATCGTCAGGTCACGCCTTTGTGATAGATGGATACAGGTATGAGGGTGCCATACCTTACTATCACGTCAATTGGGGCTGGGCTGGCAGCAGCAACGGCTACTTCCTCATCGACTTCCTCAAGCCCTCGGAGGCTGGCGATGGCGGTTATGAGACGAACTACGGCGAGGAGGTAAGCATCATATCGTGCATCAAGCCACGTGATGCCGACCGCAGCAGCAATCTGGTGAGTATAGGTGATATAAGCCCTGAGCGTACAAGCGTGAATGCGGGCGAGAGCCTTCGCATCACGTTGTCGGAGGTTTCCAATAGTACCTGTACTGAAATTAGTGAATCTGTGCTGAGTGCATGGGCCGTGGACGATAGCGGCAAGGCTTATTACCTGGATGACCTGTTCACGTTGCGAGATCTGAAATTCCGTTGGCGTTACGATAACCTGAACGCTAGTATCCGCATACCCAACACTTTGCCCACGGGTAAGTATACGCTTGTATTATACGCGCTTGACAAGGATCACGACCTTCCCACGCGTGTGATTTCGCCTGTGCAGCCGAATTTGCATATCAACACCACATACGATGCCATAGAGCGTGTCGAGGCCGGCACCACATCATCCGCAGCCGCCTATGATTTGAGTGGCCGTACCTTGCGCGCAGGTACGTCACGTCCCACAGTCGTGATAAAGGACGGACGCAAGCAAATCGTACGATAGCCTGCAGCTAATTAAAGCACTTTGAGTATGTCATGATAGGTGACATGCTCAAAGGAGGGGAGGACGTAATGACATTTGTCCACAATCTCCTCCTTGGTGTGGCCAGAGGCTATGCCAATGGTGAAGATGCCAGACGACATGCCTGCCTCAAGACCAGTGTAGGCGTCCTCGAAGACTACGCACTCAGAGAGGTCGGCACCAAAGACCGCTGCACCACGCAGGTAGCAGTCAGGAGAGGGCTTGGAAGCGGCAAAATCCTCGGCCGTAAGGATGCGGTCGAAAAGGGAAGTGAATTCGGGCATAGAACGATAGACGTTGGACATCTTCTTCTGATCGGACGAAGTCACCACAGCACACTTGACGCCATGGTGGCGTATGTCCTCAATAAACTCACGCGCACCGGCAAAGAACTGAAACTGCATCTGGCTCTCGTAGGCTTCGAGAAGTGGTGTGATGGCAGCCTGCACTTCAGCAGAGGGAAAATAGCGTTCGTATATCTGCTTGAGCGTCGTACCCTTAATCACCTGATCGAAATCGGGAATGTCGGGACGGAAACGACGTCCCATCTCACCCCAAAATACTGAGTACTGCCCCTCCGTGTCGAAGAGGGTACCGTCGAGATCGAAGAGTGCGACCTTAAAAGTTCTATCAATCATTTTTTAAGCAATGGAACAACTCTAACAGCCTGCTGTACACCAGATTGATCGTACACAAAGGCTACAATACTGAGGTTGTCAACAGACCAATTCTTACGAACATCTATGCTAAAGTTCTCCGTAGCGAAAACATTAGCCTGAAGTGATACTGCAGTGCCACCCACGCCATTCATACTGGCACGATAGACATTGTTGTGAACATAGTCGCGAAGAGTGGCACCACCATCAACCTGCAGGCTGACAATGCCATCCTCGACAACCCATAGTTGCAAATGACCTTCGATGGCAGTAGTTGGCTTAAGAGTCACTGCTGCTATAAGTTTATCCTCATCCACACTAGCCGACAACTCAATGTTAAGACCTGCCGGACGCTCCAATTCAGAACGAATGATGGATGCCCAATCGGCAAAACCCAGAACAGAGCCACGACGGTTAATCACACCACTGGGATAGGTTGTGATGCCCCACATGGCAGCATATTCATCACCTTCAGGCGTCTTGAATGTCTGTAAAAGATCACCGAACTGTCCTTCTGGGAAGGCAAAACTACCGGCATGGATGCTTACACTGATCAGCGAAGAGCCATACTGCTTCTGCAAAGCCTCGATAGTACGGTGGGCGGTGGGACAATTCACACAATTCTGACCGGTAAACTCCTCCAACAAGACACAGCGTTGAGCGTCAATTGCCTCCATCTCAATGTAACGTTCGTCAACAGCGACTGGGTCACAGGAAACCAACAGGAATGCGCAAACGACCAGATGAAAGAATGCGAAAATTTTATGTTGCTTCGATTTATGCATACTCATAACAGAATTTCTTAGAACGAATAATTATAGCTGGCCTGAACGCCATAACTGGCAGGAACCCATCGGCAAACGCCACCGGAACAGTTAAAGCCGGCACGGGTGCGTCCATAGCCCATCATCAAGCGATGCGACTTATGCGTGAAGGTGACACTGCCCATGTAGTAGTGCTGCCTCTTACTATACTGACCATTGATGTAGGGACGACCATACTGATCGCTTACGGTAAACATCAGCTTGGGAAGCACAGAAAGTTCAATCAAGGCGTACACCCAATCACCGCTGGGATGATTGTTAGCTACGTTAAGATACTGCAACTCACCACGTAAAGTAAACTTCTTGTTGATGTTCCACTTAGCCTCGCCTACGTAGATATTGCTTTTGATTTCACCACCGTGACCTTCGATGATGTCCTGATTGTAAGTCTGACGCATATACATCAGGTTGAGTTTCCAACGGTTGCCCAGCTTCTGGTCGAGTTGCACGTTGATGTCCTGATAGTAAGGTTCATCACTCATACCAAAATATTTTGTGGTATAACCATCGGTGCCAAAAGTACTGCCAAACTGCTTATCGGCTGCCTCGTAGTCAAGTCCACGGATATGGCTGAAGTTGAGCTTCATTTTGGAGGTGTACTTCTTGCCCTGCTTGGTCTTGTTCCAAGGGAAGAGGCTATAGGCAAAACTACCCTGGAAAGCCCATTCACCGGGTACGAGCGTCGTACCATCGTTCTTACCATACTGCGTAGCGTAAGGATAGAGGGCAGGAAGCGCATAAGTGTGCTGATAGGCAAAAGCCTGCATATTGTTGATATACGAACTAATACCATAGGTTCCTCGGTTACTGCGGAAACTCATATCTTCGCTGCGCTTGGCAGATGCCTGTGCGCTAACACCTTTCTTACTATATGTCAGCGTCAGCATCTCGACGTGCCCACGATGATAGGTGTAGCCATTGTCAAAAGAAGGATCCTGATCCTTCCAGGCGTACTCGGCAAGAGCCGAGAAATTATCCTTCTGCAAGGCGGTGCGAACGTTAAAGCTATTGACATTCTCTGGCATGTTCAACTTGTAGTTCGTACCACCTATCAGAACGTCGTCCGCAGGTTGATGTTTGCCTACCCAACTACCACCAATCATCCAGTTGAAATTATGGTCACGCATCGACTGGCTATACTGGTCGACATTGAATTCAGCATCAACGCCATACACCCAACTGTTCATATCCCAGTCCCAATAACGACGCTGCACACCGGCCAATGCTTTAATGTCCAATCCTTTAACGGCATCAATATGCACTCGAGCGCCCAGGAGAGAGTTGTCAATTCCTAAGGAACGCTCCTGATAGGAACGCAGCAGCAAGCCGCTGCCAAATTGCTCATAGAAGGTACCAACCGTCATATCGGCACCCTTAATCTTGCCCTTTACATAGCCATGAGGAACTCCCCATCCCTTGAATCCTGCTTCGAAGCCTTGTAGAGGATGCTGCAAATACTCCAATCGTACGCCAGCATCCACATACTTGCTCTGCATCATCAAGTCGACGTAGGTATTGGTCAATACGGCATCGTCAGAGTGCTCCGTACCGATATTATCATCGTTCTGCGGCACTGCCCAATCGCTCTGAATAGAACCATGCAAAGTGACTCCCTTGTCGTTCTGAGCATAACTATGAAATGTAAAAAGTGGGAAGCTGACCATAATCAGCCCCCACTTTCGTATGATTGTGCTATCTATCATGCTAAAGCTTAAGTGATTTTATGTAAGTTTAATCTGCACGCGAGTTAACAGGCTGACTGGGGACGATGCGCATGGCGGGAACACTCTTAGGCTTCTGTGCCACCAGTTCACGAATCTTCTCAATGATGTGTTGCTCCGAACCTTCAGTGTATCCGCTTCGGCTCTCCACAATCTTACCGTCACCATCCACAATAAGTACGTGGGGAATCAGCTGAATGCCCAAAGCACGAAGCAAATCGCTATTGGTATCGAGCAGCACGTCGTACTCCCATTCGTTGGCATCAACAAGAGGCTTCACTTTATTGACATTCTGTGCTTGATCAACACTGATGGCAAAGAGTTTCATGCCCGTCTCCTCCTGCCATTCCTCGTACACTTCGGCAATGGCCGACAACTCACGATTGCAAGGCTTGCACCACGTAGCAAAGAAACTGATGACAAAAGGTTTGCCATCATTGCTGAGTTTGGCAGAATTGATGGTCTTACCAGCAAGGTCCTTCAATTGTACCTCGGGTAACTGAGCCTGCGCAGCCATAGCGCAGAGCGTTACAATGAGAGTTAGAAAAAATTTCTTCATATCTTCTTGTTATATTATTATTTTCTGATTATCATCTTCTTGCCACCAACTACGTAAATACCGGCAGGCAAGGTGCGAACCTGTGATTCGGATGCTGAACGCATCACACATACGCCACTCAGCGTGTAAACATCCCTCAAGGACATTTCACCTATCTCCACATCACGCACAGGTGTATCATCCGATGCCAGAATCTTTGTCTTGGCAGCGTTAATCACCTCACCAGTTTGGGAGTCTATGAGCATCATCACTGCCGAAGCGTTCTTGACATCGCTGATGGCAGAAGGCCATGAACTGCCAAAAGTGGCAGTATAGGTCTTACCTGCCTCAAGATTGCTGGGGAACAAGCCAATGGTACCACTGAAGTTCTGGCCCACCACACTGCGAGCCACGTCATTGTGAGTATAGGGAACAACCGCAGCAGAGTACTTGCCACCAGCGCCCCACTCGCCCAACACATCGAATTCGAGTGAACCGCAATTATTAGACTGGAACATGGTTAGGCCATCTTCCAATACCACCACAAAGACAGACAGTTGCAGTGAAGTGGCATCGAGTGCATAACAGAGGTCGGTCGTATAATTGATGGTACTGCCATCCTCACTCAACTGAGCCTTGAACGCGACATCGGCAGGGGCAAGTTTACCCAACTCTGCACCTACGGCATCATACCACAAAGGATTCTCTGGATCGGTATCTATGTATTTACCAGCCTTTGACACCATAGGATAGAGTACCCCACCTGTACGATTGACGCGTCCCGAAGGAGCAGAGATAAATCCTAAGAAATCAGTGTAACCATTCAACCCGCTGGCGTAGGGGTCACCAGGATAAGTGTGGATAGAGATGGGGATAAAGCGGTCGCCAAAAGCCTTTTCGCACTTCTCAATAGCAAGGATTCCCAACGGACAGTTAGGACAGTTAACACCAGTCATCTCCTCAAGCACGACACGCTTGGTGGGTTCAAAAGTGAGGTCGGCAATGCTGCCATAATAAACCTCCGTACGACCGCCCATCGTAATGTCAATGCTATAGGCATTCTGCTTACCGACCTGCAAGGGCAGAGGCTTATCGAAACGGAAGGCCATGGGCTTGTCCTTGGCATCAGCATTCACGCTGAGCCACTCCACACGCGAAATCTCCTTACCAGAGAGATCCTTCAAGACAAGCGAAACATTTCCCACAACATCGGATGCACGAATGGTGAACTGTCCTGCAATCGTGATATCCTGCTGATTGACAACACGGTCGGGGTTACTGAAACCAAGGGTGTACCTTACGTCACGCTTTACGGTTACGTTGTCGATAAAGATAGCACTCTGATCGTAATTCTGATTAACGAAGGCGACATACACATTTTTGCCTGCCCACTTAGACAGATCATACTTGTAGCGTTTCCACTCACCCTCAGTAGCATCCTGACTGGCTCCTGGCACGAGTTTGATTTCATCCAACAGTACGGCACGCTCGTAAACATCTTCCATCCAGGCAGAGTTGAGATACGAAATCTCGAAGTCCTCCTCGAAAACATAGAGTTTCAGCGTATCGCTCTTGCTGCTCATGAAACTCTGAGCATCAAATTCCAACACGGGATTTCCTTCCAAAGGCAACTCCAACTGAGGCGTCATCATCCAGTCATCACTGCGTCCTGCAGGTGAATACATGGAGTGTGAACCAGCATACATATTGGCATAAGTCTCGTCATCAGCCATGCCAAACTGCCAAGGCATGTTGTCGCTGTCAAAACCATTAATCATCATATACTCCGTAGGCGTATTGTGATCGCCCTCATAACGAAGCCACTGGGTATAGCTCAACGCAGCATCGTTGAAGTCGTCGCCGAAGATCTCGCCATCGCCACCTGTCGTGCGCACGTAGGTACCATGATAAGTTAACACGATGCGCTGATTGTAACTTGACTCGGAACGTGAATGGTCGCAAACGGAACCAGCCTCAACCACTACGCGATACTCCACACCTTCGTACAGATTGACGGAAGAAGAAGGAGTGAGCAGGATCTGATTCTTGGTGCTCTCAACACTACCCTCGCCCATAGTGAGCGAAACCAAGCGAGAACCATCATCCACACGCTCGACGTAGGCTGAAGCTTTATCTGTAAGATGAACGGGGCAATCAAACGTAAGCAGGACATACGAAGTGGCATCCAACTGGCGCAGCTGTGAATGATCCTCAGGAGCAGCCTTGACCATCTCCACAGGACCATTTTTGCGACCCACGTAGTTGACACGAATCTCCTTATTGGTGCGAGCTGCATCGTTGGCCACAGCAATGCTACCGGCATCAATGGTAACGTAGTACTTCTCACCAGCATCCAACGCACGGGTACGGAAGACGGCATTGACGGTGGTCGAACTACCCGTCTTGAGTTGAAGTCCCTGATTACCAGCAGTCAAACCATCAGCCACCTTCGTGCCATCGGCCTTGTAGAGGTGGACATTCTTGCCCGTACCCAGCACCTGCACGGAACGACCAAAGTTAATCTCGATGGTCGAAAGCTGTGAGAAGATACTCCCCTCGGCAGGCGAAATGGTGTAGTTGTCAAGCAAATCTATTTTCTCGCAGACATTCTCCAAAGGCTGGCCAAAGTCGAAGATATAGCTCTCACCCATAGGATCGACGAAGCTGACAAAACGACTACCGTCGCCACTCACCGCCAAGGCTGTACCGGTGCGATCAAATCCCGTCTTCTCGCTGAAATTGAAACCGTAATACTGCTTGCAAATCTGAGTGAGCGTAATCCAGTACTTATCCTGGAAGAGGATGCGGAGGTCGCGGAGCGGGCTGCCAGTGTTGGGATTGGCGATGATAGTACCGGCATTGTCCACGACACAGTCGTCGATGTTGGCATCCACGTCGGTGAAGTACTTCATCTCACCAGTGGTCAAGTCATAACGATAGGGAATACCGGACTCGTTGTAGAACTGACCCACATCCTGAGGCTTTGTCATATAAGCCATACCCACCAGCCAATGCCCGTCAGGACTCAAACTACCGCCACAAAGATTGTAGAGATCAGGGATGTCAGGTGTCCAGTCACGGTCGCTATGTTCGGTAAAGCCGATAACCTTATAGGTGTGCTTCTGCGTATCGTAGACGAAGGTGAAACCCGAATTGGGCTGCATGATGTACCAACTCATCACACCGACGATGTAACGACCATCGGGCGTGATGCCAGTAAAACGCATGGCGTGCTGATCGAGGTGAGCCATGTCGCGCGTGGGCAGACCGGGAGTGGCAATGGTGTCACCCGTCTCGACATTGACCAAGAGAGGAGAGTAATAGAAGTCATAACTCAACTCCGAATCCTCAACCTTTCCCTTATAGCCGTTGTAGAAACCCACGGCCCACTTGCCATCAGGCGTGACACTGGTCAAGGTACCGTTCACCCAGTTCTTGCGTATAGGGTATGACTTATACTTCCTCGTGGCACGGTTATAGGTGGCAGGGCTATTCAGGTAGGATCCCACCACGATGTTGCCATCATTGCTGACGGAAGCGATATTAAAGACACTGTTCAGGTACTTGACCTCGAAAGCCTCATCCGTTTCCACATTATATAATTTAGGAGTAGCCGTACCGCCACCCTGCGAGCTACCTAACTCGATGGTCGCCCACTTTCCGTTGGCAGTAAGGTTCACAAAGATACCGCCATCGTTGGGTGTATAAGGATGTATTTTATAGGCACCTTGACCCTGAGCAAAAGAATTCACTGATACCGTTATTGCCAAGAGCAAAAAGGCTACTTTTCTTAAAAATTTCATTCTTGTATGGTTAATTAAGTTTTTTTACTTGATTACTTGACCACCTGCAGTTTTCCATTCACCACATAGATACCTTTGCGCAGCGACTTGCCGGGTGCGGCCTTCACGCGCTGCCCACGCAGGTTAAATGTGAATTGTGAATTGTGGGTTGTGGGTTGCGAATCGTGAATTGCCTTGATGCCCGTCAACTCACCGTCGTACTCGCTGAACGAGACTCTTCCACCCGCAACCGTGACATTGTAGAAGGTTGGCTTGTTGTAAAAAGCACGGACAGGAAAGTATCGAGTGGGATAATTCTCGTGACAAACCGCCAGACAAGCCACATAGTTGCCATCCTCTACCCTACTCAGGTCGACTTCCACGTCATGAGCACCGGGATAACTGTTGCCTACGCTCAGGTTACCGGGGAAGGCTTGTGAAGAAGGCACATACATGTAATGGCTTCCATCAGCATGATAGAGAGCCAAGCCAATAGCACCCTTAAAATCGAGTGCATGATTGGACATTCGCTGAGTCGTGATTACGACATTCTTCTGCAAACAATCCTTTGAACTTGGATACACTTCATCGCAGTCAAAACGAGGCGTATATTCACCTGTCTCGGTGGGCTGTACGTCAGCCAATATCAACTGACGATAGTTGAAATTGCCCGTCAAGGCACCTGCCTCACCTTGACCACCGGGGGCGAGTGACGAGAGTTCGAAGTAACCATCGTAGTTGCCACCCCATCCCCAGTTGAAATGGAACTTACCCGTCTCGGCATCATAGCCGTCGCACACGAAGAAGTGGCCATAGTTGCTGTCCTGCGAAGTGTAGCCGGCATAGCAGATGGGACGATTGTTAAGGAGCTGTTCGAGCACGATATTGCGCCAAGCCTCAGGGCTGACGTGATCGCGTGTCTCGACATGCAGGAATTTGTTGTAGCCGAAGAACTTAATGAAGGCGTATGCGGCAGAAAGATTCGAGGTGGCGCTGTTGTCCTTCGTCCACTGCATGTCGGTGGCAATGCCCAAGTGAAGCATCAGGGTAGCCACAGCCGATACCTGTGCCTTGGTGTCATACTTGCCTCCGTATTCATCCTTCATATTGGCCCAATCGTAGGTGGTGGCACCGAAGTCTGCCGAATAGTTGGGGAAATAGGCATTGGTATGAGTACCGATGCCATGCAGAGGATAATTCCAGTATTTCATCACCTGCGCCATGGCTGTTGCCACACAGCCTGTAGCCCAGTTGGGAATGAGATTGTTAAAAGGAGTCGTCTGGTTCCATTTCGTAGTGCACAGAGGAACCACACTCATGGCAAAATCCTCACCGCTGGCCGTCACACTGCGGCGATAGCCCTGCGCCTTGGCAGCCTCCATCTCTTCACTCAGGAAGCCCAGCCAATACTGCAGTCCATCGGGCAGCACGGTGTTCTCCTCGATGTTGCCCTGCAGGCTGTAGCCCAGGACGGGCTTGAAGGCATCATCGCCTGACACGATGACAAAGCCCTCCTGCATGTTGACCACATAGTAGGCAGGCACCTCATCCTGCACCATCGTCTTGGCCTTACGCACACCAGCGACTGGAGCCGTCTTACCCATAAATTGTCGCGCTATGGCCAGCGCATCTGCCTGGCTGCGAGGTGCGGCAACGGTCAGGAGCGACGTAGCCAACATACTGAGCGTGAGGAATATCTTTTTCATTTGACGATTTACTATTTCACGATTTTCTTACCATTCTTGATCACGATGCCCTTGTCGCTTCCGACACCCTTCACGCCACTCAGACGATAGGCGGCCTGCTGGGCAGCGGCCATGTCCTCGATGCCCCTGATGCAGTCGGCACCGTCGGCAGCCTTGAACTCGATGTAGAGGTAGTGAGGCATACCGTCAGCTGAACTGGCGTTGTCGAGCGCCACGCGAATGGTGCTGCCCGATGCAATCTCAGGCATATTGGGCATGTTGAAGGTGATGACGACACCCTCAAAGGCATCCTCGACGACGGTGAAGTCCTTCACCAGCACCTCACGAGCCTCCAAGAGCTGATTCTCGTCCTCTGCATTGCCTATTGCCACGAAATACGTCACCTTCAGCCCCTCGAACTTTATGCCAGCATTACTGAGCCAGAGTTTGATCTCCTGTCCGGCCTTCACCTCATCACCATCGGCCACGTTGTCGCCGTCGATGTAGGCCTCGTCAAGCAACTCCTCGTAACCCATCACGAAGGAATAGCTGCCTACGCTACCCGAGAGATTGGTCAGGAAAGCATTTCCGTTTTCATCCGTCACGTTGGAGAGCGTGATGGTGACGTGCTCCTTGTCAAAGTTGTTGTTGACGGCCTCACCACCCTCTTCGCCAGCCTCTTCCTCAACAATGGCGGGGAACAGCACGGCCAGCGTACGAAGCGTACCGCGTGCGTCGACAAGCAGTTTGTTCCCCTCTATCGTATAGGGAAGATCGCTGCGGTGGTATTTACCTTGACCAAGGAGGTCGAGGTTACCCATCGACATCGTCACGCTGCCCACCTTGCCTACGTTGCCTTCGAACTCGAAGACGAAGAGTCCGTCCTCACTGTCCTTGGCGTAATAGGACAGGAACTTGTAGGTGTTGTCCGTCAGATAGCTCAATTGGTACTTGCCCACCGTGGCGCTCTTGAAGCCATACTGGGCATAGGGAGCCAAGTAAGTGAGCGTCAAGTCGCCCGTCCCGTTGTACAGGTTCGTAGCATCGTTGGCATCACGCAGACCCTTAATCTGTATTTCAAACTTCTCACCGGCAGTTAGTTTGCCTGTCTTCAACGCCGTATTGAGGGCATTGCTGATATTGAAACCGAGACTGCTGCTCACATGTACCTCTTCAACGTCGGCCACGTAATCGCCCACCACAAACTTGATACTGCTCAGCGTAACGGTCTTGTTGAAGTTGACCGTAATCATGCCGGTGTTGTTCCAACTGAACGTCGTGTTCTGCTTGGGAGTGATGTTGACGGCCTCGACCGGAATCACCTGGCCGTCAGTGAAGAGCGTCACCTTGACGACCGAATTGTCATTCCACACGAAATCAGAATGCAACTTCACAGCCGTTCCAGCCTTCACGTCGGCTATCTCATACGAATAGGCCAAGCCTGAACCCGGTGCATACTGGTTGTCGTAGGTCTTACCATCGTACGTCACGATATACACCTCCTGTGCCTCAATGAGCACCTTGCCATCCTGCTCAGGGCTGAAGGTACAGTCTGCGCTGGCAAAACCAGTAAGGTAGTTGACACCCAAATTCAGTTCATAATCCTTGGCAGAAATTGTAAGGAAAGACATTAGGGTCAGAAGGCAAAATATGTATCGTTTCATGATATCCGATCTTTAATAAAAATATTATTTAGCGCGCAAAGATAGGAAAATAAAGACAAACGACCAATTATTACATAGTTTTTAACATAAATTCGGGCCAAATGTGACGCTACCCTCCACATTGTTGCGACTTTTCTGCTCACAGCAAGCCCCATTACTGGCGTCAAGTTAAGCGAATTTTTGTCCAAAACCCCAGCAGCACATCGGTTCAAAACGGTTCAAGAAGCGGTTAGGATTAGGGTAAAAAAAAAGAAGGTTGTCATCCCGACAACCAATCTTTTAAAAACCTTAAATCTAATACCATGAAAAACACGATGCAAAGGTACGGCTTTTTGGCAATTCCACAAATAATTGTGAGAAAAAATGCCAAAAAGCCGTTGTTTACTTGACCTATGTCAATCGGATGACTGGACAAGGGTCATTATTAGGGAAAAAAGTTGTCAGATCTTAACGCTGACCTTCTTGCCAGAGTAGTTGACGGTGCGCTGGGTGCCGTCGGGCAGTGCCACGGTGAACTGACGCTCGTTCAGCATACCGGGGAAGTTGCCCTGGCGGGCACCGATGGTGAGGGTGCGGGCACGGTCGTTCCAGCTGAGCTGAATGGTGCTGCGCTGTCCCTGCTCGTACTGGTAGCCATCGCCCTCATCCTCGTAGAGCGTGAAGGCGACGTTGGCACCGGGATAGACACAGAGGGTAAGCGCCTTCCAGTCAGCCACATCGGCATGGTCGACGGTCTGCATGCACATAGGCACGATGCTGCCGCCCTTGACATAGAGGGGCATGCGCGAGATGTGAGCGTCAGCCTTGATGGTCTGTCCGCCCTCGAGGCGCTGACCGGTATGGTAGTCATACCAAGCGGCACCAGCGGGGAGGTAGACGTCGTACTGCTTCTTCGCGTTCCAATCCACGGTGAAACCTTCCTGATAAAGGCTCTTTTTGTTGTTGTCCCAACCGCTGATGGGGTCGGTCTGATTGGCCGTCTCGGGCGTGTAGAGGGCATTGACGACGGGAGCCACGAGGAAGGCGGGACCGAACATGTACTCGCGGTTGTTGTCCCACACCTGCTTGTCGCTGGCGAAGTCCATCATCAAGGCACGCATGAAGGAGTCGTCGTTCTGGCTCACCTGCCAGCTCTGGCTGTAAATGTAGGGCATGAGCTGGTAGCGCAGTTTGATGGCGCCGAGGAGGGCGTCGTAGATGGGCTCACCGGGACGGCCGAAGTGGTAGATTTCACGATAGACCTCGGTGCCGTGGCTGCGCATCATAGGACAGAAGGTGCCAAACTGCATCCAGCGTACGTAAAGTTCTTGATAGAGGGGGTTGTGGCAAGCTGAGTTGTCCTGGCTGCGACGGTTGTAGGCATTGGCAAAGAAGCCGCCCAGGTCGGTGTTGACGTTGGGGTTGGCTGTGAGAGTGTAGTTCAGACAGATGGGCACCTGCTTACGGAAGCTGTCCCATGAGGAACCGACGTCGCCACTCCAGGTGTTGGCACCGGTGCGCTGCTGACCAGCAAAGTAGCTGCGGGTGAGGATGAATACGCGGTGAGCAGGATCCTCGGCACGCTGCTTATCGTAGATACCCTCGACAGTACAGAGGGGGAATGCGTTGCGCACGCTGCGCCATGAACCCATAAAGTCCTTACCAGTAACGGGATTGGTAATGGGACGAACCTGATCAAGGTCACCCTTCTGCTCCATGTGGTCGGGGTCAGTTGAGTCCATCCACCAGGCATCGATGCCAGCATCCTTGAGGCGCTTGAGGTTCTCCCAGTAGATGTTGCGAGCCTCCTGACTATAGGGATCGTAGCAACGTACGCCGCTGGGATAGTCCATACGTGGTGGCCACTCTGACAAACCACTCTGAGGCCATGTCTGGAAGTCATAGAGCAAACCCTTCTCCTGCAAGGCACGGAAGGCCTTGGTGTGAGGACCGAAACTTGCCCAGATACTGATGCTGATGTGCTTACCCAGACCGTGAACATGCTTGATCATGCGATCGTAGTCACGGAAATCCTCGTTGAGGAACTCCATAGCGTTCCACAGATAGTTGCTGCCCCAGTACTGCCAGTCCTGAATGATGCCGTCGAAGGGCACACCAGTCTTCTTGTAGGTATCGACCACCTCGAGCAGTTCGCGACTTGACTTGTAGCGCTCGCGGCTCTGATGGAAACCGTAGGTCCAAAGTGGTAACATAGGTACCTTTCCGGAGAGCCAACGCATCTCCTTGATGACACCGTCAGCATTTCCGCCATACATGAAATAGTAGTCGGCCTTGGTGCCAACCTGGCTCTCTAACGTCATCTCTTGCACACCATCGTCGATGCGAGTGGGAGAATAGTTATCCCAATACACACCATAGCCCTTGATACTCTGCCAGAAGTTGGAATAGTCCTCAAGGTTGGACTGCGTCATGAGGCGATGCTCACCGCGCAACGACATCTTGCCGTTCTGCAACAGCCCAAGACCATAGATAGGTTCCTCTTTTTCAAGTTTAAAGCCTTGTTTTACCTTGTAGCGACCTGCGTCGGGACCTTCAGCGATGGGGGTGAAAGCGCTGCTGCCTTCCTGCAGCAAAATGTTGCCTTTTTTATCGAGGAACGTCACGGTTTGCACACTTTTGTCTACCTTGACCACGAGGTCGGAAGATGTGTAAATAGTGACGTTTCCCACTGTTTTCTCTGACACTTTGATAGTCTGTGGTTTAGCGGTCACAACGAGCGAAAGGCCTGTCTCCTTGCTTGTGTCAGGTGCTTGCTTGACAACACGCACGGTGCGAGGTGTGTAGAAAGTGACCTGTTGAGCATGAGCTACAGAACCTAATGCCAACGTGAGAAGGAATGCGATTTTCTTCATGCGTTTCATTTTTAGTTAGTTATGTTTATATTTGGTAATAATTCTTGTTTTTGGTGTGCAAAGCGTGACATTTGCAACATTTTGCTGCCTTTATTTGGTGTGCAAAAGGTTACCTACATTGTATTTTGGTGTGTAAAGCGTGACATTTATCCCTATACGTGGTGTGCAAAGTGTGACATTACGCACTTTAGTGTGCAAAACGTGACGTATTGGGGAGATCTGCGTCACTAAAATGTAACCTTTTTCCCACCTTTTATGTAGATTCCCTTCTTCAAAGAACCAGATGTCACCTTTCGCCCACTTAAATCGTAGAGGGTTTCGGAGTCGGTCTTGTTAGCAGACGTCATTGTTTGCACACCTTCTGCAGGCAGCTGTTTGATACCGGTTTCTACCTCCTCTGCACTCTTGATGCGCACGAACAGGAAGTGACGCGTGTCGGCATCGGCTGTGCTTCCATACGCGTATACACCTAAGGGTGTGCCACTTACGCTCGTAGCTCCCTTAAGATCCCAACTACGCTTGCCGCTATCAGCGTGCAGCATGATGCGTGAATAGATGCCGTCAACCTTCTCGATGTCGAAAAGTTGGGATTTGGTGACGTTTGTGGTGCTAAGCGAAAGGTTGTAAGATGATGACGTATTGGCGTACTTGCCAAGGCCATTTCGGAGGCGGAACGAACCAGTGGCGTCCTCCTCGGGTGTCCACTGCTGGGCAGGGTCGTCGGGGTTAATGGTCACCAATTGCACACCATTTCCCACCACACCAACGGCTTGTGTCGCATTGCTTTGCGGGACAATGAGGTAGGTGTCTCCATCGACAAGGTCACTTTTGTACGACGTTTGCGCACGCACGGGTATTATTAAGGTAGTAATGCTAGCCTCGGGCAAGGTGACGGTCAGCGTGCTGTCGTTTTCACACTTTACAACGCTGCTCGCGGTAACAGTCTTGAGGCTTTCCGTCTCACTGGTGCGATAGACCTTGATACCGCTCTGTTCCGTCATGCTGGCCATGGGCAGGCTGACACGATGAACTGTTTTTGAACCTTGATTGAGCAACACGAGTGCCAGAGTATCGCACGCAGCATTGGTGGCTGCCAGCGACATCTCGTTGAGCGAGGTAACAAAGGTGTAGCCAGCAGGTATAAAACGAGTGACCTGTTGGCGGACGTAGTAGTTCTTGACCTTGCTGACAGTGGCGTTGGCAAAACTGCCTCGCACGAAGCACCATTGGTCGTTAGCCTCCTCCATGTACTGCCAATCGATCCAGGCATCAGGACAAATGTAGCGCACATCGTCGAAGAGACGCTTAGCCATGCTAAGGTTACCGGCAAGACCCGAACCACCCGAACCCGTCTCACTCATCCAGCACATCTTGCCAGCAGCACGCGAGAGCGAACCAAACTGGCTGCGGGCAGCGTTGCTGGCTCCGTAGGTGTGGGTGTTGAATTGGCCTACCTCCTTGGCGATGCCGTCCTTCTGCATCTGGCGCATCGAACCAAGCGCGTCCATGACACTGGTCTCGTCGCTGGCGCTGATGACAGTGTTCAGGCCGCTTGCCTTGAGTTTGGGAGCCAAGACCTTGAGGAAGGCTATCTCGCTAGCCACATCGAAGTGGCAACCCTCCTGTGAACCACTTTGGTGCCAATAGCTCGTCATGGCCTCATTGAAAGGTTCGAGCGTTTTGAATTCAATCCCATATTGCTCCTTATAGTGCTTGCAGACGTTGACGAGATAGTCGGCGAAAGCATCGTAGTATTCCTTCTTCAGGTTATCTTTACCGCCATCAGCATGACCTGACACACAACCGCTTACGGTCATCCACCATGGTGCACTGTTAGAAAAAGCCTCAAAGATGGCATCGGGACGCTTCTCCTTGATTTTTAACATTATCTTACGTTGTGCAGCATCACGATCCCATAGATAATCGCCTCCGGGCTCATCCTGGAATCCTTCCATCTCGGCACGATGGCCCTTGCCACTGTCCATGTGGTGTGAGGTGCAATGGGACCAGTTGGGATCGTCGCCGCCACCGATGTTGTAACGGAAGATGTTCCAATTCAAGCCTGTAGGACTGACCATCCAGTCCACCAACTGATTGATCTTGGCATCGCTCCACTTACCGCACTGACCTGCCCACCAGCAGAGGCTGACGCCCCAGCCTTCATTAAGCTGACGGCGGGCATCCATCACGACAGGATAGGAAAGCGTGTCGACGGGTATCTGATAGTCGGGTGTGGGAGCCAAAATCCACTGGTGCTTGACGTCCGAACCGTTCTTGTCGGAGTAGGCATTCGAGCCGGCGTTGTTGTCGTCGGTACCGAGGTAGCCATTCGTATGCTTGTTCTTGAACTTGACGTAGGCTCCGCTCGTTTCTATAGAATAGCGGGCACGAGCCTGTGTAGAGTCGGCAAGAAAGTAAGTGCTCCAATTGTTCGATGTACCGACACTCAAGTAGAGTGTACCCGAAGATGTGCCGTCAAGAGCGATGAGGTATGTACCGTCACTCTGCTTGGCAAATCGCAACTTCTTAACCGTCTTGTCGGTAGCTGCCTTTAGCTGAGCTCTGTTATCCGTTCCGCCACATGCCAACAGATTGCCACTGCTATGCTTAAGATAGTAATTTCCATCCTGAGCTTGCGAGGCAAGACCGGACATCAATAACAAAATAGATGAAAATATTTTGAGATATTTCATAAAACTATATTAATAAATATTACGCTTATGTATCTTATTTACTCACAAACGTGAAGTCATAGAGCGAGCAGAGTGACTTGCCCTGTGTAGCACTTTCGAAGACGAAATAGAGCGCCTGTTTGCCTTTCAGCGACTGCCATCCGTTGAGAGGAACGAGCGTCTCGGTGATATGCTGCGGCATAGAGGCGCGCAAGGCCATTTCGCCTACGAACACACCACCCTCAGCTGCCGTGGGAGCTCCGAGGTAAACCTTCATCTTACCATCTACGCCAGCTGGCAAGTAGCGAAGCGACAAGGAGAGAGATGCCGTTTTCTTCAGCTTATTCATATTGAAATACTTATAGCCAACGGTTGAACCTGCCGTATTATTGACAACAGGGCAGAGCTGTGCCTGCTCACGAAGGCTGAAAGGACCAGAGGCTACGGTGCGATCGGGCTGTATGTAAGAACCATAGTAACGAAAATTAGGCCACTGGTTTTCGGCCTGGTTGGGACCGGTGTAGTAGCAAGCCCAACCGGCCAAGGTACGATGCAGGGGATTCAGGCCTTCGATGGCGAAACCTTCGCTCGTATACTCGCCCTCGCTGATGGTGACCTTACCGCCCTTGCCCTTCTCGACTTTGATGGAGATGGGGGCAGCCATAGCCTGACGAGAATATTCGTCCGTGCCAGACTGACGATGGTAGACAACCCACCACTGCTTGCCAGCCTTAAAAATGCTTCCATGAGTGTTACCGCCCGAGGTAGCTGTGGCGATGGTCTTGCCTCCGGCAATGGTCTTGCGGCCACGTCCGTCGATAATCGTTCCGCCGTAGGTGAAGGGGCCCATAGGATTGTCGCTATAGGCGTAAGCCAAAGTGTAGTTAGTCGTAGGTAAGCCAAACTCGCCTTCCTCCGTCCAACGGCTATAGATGAAGACGTACTTGTCCTCAATCTTACGCATGGAAGATGCCTCGAAGAAACGGAACACTCCAGGCTGCTTATAGTGAGGAATCATGTCCGTTACGATCTGTGTGCCGGGCTTAACGGTAGCCATCGTCTGCGGATCGAGCTCGGCACAGAAGCTCTGCTCGAAGCCCCAATAACCGTACACTCGACCATCGTCGTCGATGAAGACAGCGGGGTCGAAGCGAAGCACGCCGTCGGTCTCCTGAGGATTCTGACGGCTCCAGTTGCACACCTCGAAGGGTCCATCGGGACGCTTTGACTTAGCCACAAGTCCCTGACGACCACCATTCTGCACGTTGGGATAGAAATAGTAGGTCTTCGTGCCGTCGGCCTCGTTGCGAACGGTAATGTCGGGAGCGTAAAGCAGATCGCCCTTGCCATTGCCATGGAGGGGCTTACCCTCGCGGTCAAACATAGAACGGAAGATGACGCCATCGTAGCGCCAGTTTGTCAAGTCATCCACGGGAGCCGACCACACAACTTGCTCCAAGCCGCAGTACTCCTTTATGAGCGAATCGTGAGAACCATAGACGTACACACGCATCTCGCCCGGCTTGTCGGGATCCTCAAACACGTAAGGCTCACCATCGGGGATAAACTCCCAAAGCGGAAGGAAGGGATTCTGTGCTTGGGCTTCTGTACTAAAAGCAGCAAGTGCAAGCATCCCAAGAAAGGATGCTTGTAGGCAGGACTTAATACGACGAAATATTTTCATATCTATCTATATTACTATGACTTATCTTTTATTAGGGACAAGAAATGCTATACTTGCACGGGCAGGTATTTACATCATTGCCAATGACACAAACCGTGGTGGTGGACGAAGTTAATGTAGTACTGCCAGTGGGCGGTGAATAGGTTGCCGTCTGAGTCTGACCGTCGGGCGAATTTACGCCAAATCGTCCCAGCACCTTGCCATTACCATCCACAACGGTCAGACCTGTGCATACACTACAAGTCTCCCACGAGAAGGTGAAAGTGCGTGGCGCGTACTCCAAATCGTAGCACTCGCGGAAGCTGCCCTTGGGGCTCGCGCTGAAATTGAAATTCAAGGGCTTGGATTTCAATGGAATATCTGTGGTCTTATTCTCAAGCGACGAGGCAGGAGTGTTATTGACTGTCGAACTGTTCGAACCAAAACCGTTCTTGGACGCGGTGATGCTGAGCGACTCTTCCTTACGCATCTCGACATCGAACTCGGCATTGGTGTAGCCAATGGGCTTGAGACTACCGCTAATGGAGCCCTTGATGGAAAGCGAGCATCCGGGTAAGGGTGAGCCGTCCTGCTTGACCGTGCGGAAGTGAACCTTCACCATGACGGGACGCATGGGTATCTTCTCCTTATCAAGGAATGAAGGAATGACGGTCGTCTTCTTGTGATATGCGGGATTCTTGGTGGAGACGATCTCAATGCGTGAATTCTCCTTGGCTGTCACTGGGAAGACACCATTGCTGTTGCTCGTCTCGGTGGCTGTCGTCACGTTGCCTTGCGGATCGGTAATCGTAATTTCATTCTTTACGCCAGGAATGGGACGACCGTTGATGCTGTCCACATTGACGAACTCCACCTGATAGGGTTCGGGCTCAAGCCATACAGTACGGACATCGTCGTCCTGCTTGATGAACTGATCTACAGTCCATGGACCGCCCTCAAGTTCGCCATCGCCGTAATGATCCTTGCTGGCATGAATGGCCACAACAGAGAGCACGAAAGCATCGTCGTAAACGGCAATTCCCTTTCCGTCGGTACTCGTCTTGATGGGAGGTGAAGTGGTCTTCGTGCCATTGGGATGCGTCAGCGTGACGATACACGTAGCATCGGGGATGGGCTCCTTCGTCTCCTTATTCTTTACAAAGAAGGTGAAACGCTCCTTGATGGGACGAAGGCGAAGCGCCAAACTATCGGAAGGTGTCACAAGATCCTGGCATGGCACGTCGACACGCGTCGTATCGGCATAGCCATAGCAGCTGCCTTGCATGAAACTGACAAGTGAGCAGTAACGCATGTTGGGCAACGTGGCCACACCCTCGGCATCAGTCTTGGCAGAATCCGTCATTTCCTTGCCCAACTCGCTATACTTGTAAACAACCGTTCCACCGGGCAGCACGTCACCCGTCTCGAGGTCGAGCAGCTTGACGTGCAGGTCCTCGCGACGAGGCAGCATATTGAGTTCAACATTGCGCGTGAAATGGAAATTGTGCTCTTCGTCCGCCGCCGCATGACAGTCGCTCTTAGCCGTAAAGGTGACAGGGCTCATGCAATAGAAGATGTAGCTGAAGACGCTGCATGGGCAGTCGCGGAACACGGTAACTCCCTTATCGTCAGTCTCCTGCACGCGGTGCACGGGTTCGTCGGCCATGAAGGATCCTTCGTTCCACAGATAATGGGCTGTGTAGTCCATCGTCACGGGAACACCTACGATAGGAGCCTTGGTGTCAGGTTCAAGGCAAGTTACAGTAATATCCTTGTGACACTTGATCAGCAACAACAAGGGCAATAACAGCAAGAAGATCCACCAAGGAAATCGACGGCGCACCATCTGAATGGTGAGTTCGTCATATTTCTCCTCGTACTTGGCCGATTTGGAAACATTAATATTCTTATAATTCTGAGAAGCCATTTTTATTAAACTTACGTCAATAGATGTTTGTTTCTATCCTTCTAGGAGATAAGGATTTACTTCTTCTTTTTCTTGTGACAGTGGATGTCGTGAGTAGTCTGGTATTCTGAAGTGACGGTGAACTTCACGTTCAGCTTCTCCTTATCCGTAAACCAATCCTTTGGCACTACGCACTGCCCCTGATCGTCTGTCTTGAGTTCAACCTGTCCCTTCTTCTTCGTGGTCAGCGTGAAAGGCATGTCTACCAATGGGAATCCTTGATAATCACGAAGTTTAATACAGAAGAACTTCGGCTCCACTGGCGGCTCAGGCTTTTCTGGCGGCTCAGGACCTCCTGGTGGCTCAGGATCTCCTGGTGGATTAGGTTTGGGATCGTTGAACGCGAACGCGAACGACAAGGTCTCGCCCTCCATCTGTGGTGCCTGTTGCTTTGTCTCACCATTGCACGTCACGACGCACTCAGGTTGGATGGGCGAAGGCTGTCCCTGACTGTCGCACACCATAGCCAATCTGAGGGATGCCGCCCCCGTAGAATCCATGGTCAATATGCGAGCCGTGTCGCCAAAATTCATGCTGCATGAATATTCGGAACACGGAGCGTCATTTTTCGTGACACGCAGCATGACTGAAAAATACTGAGTCAAATCATAGACATATTCGCTCTGTCCCTCGGTCACCACAAGGGTAAACACCTTACCCCATTTCGTAGCCACGGGGAAAGTTCTTCCGACGAGTAGTTTTTCATCCACATGGAACAAGCCGTCCTCTGAAGTCGTTCGGGGCTGGTTGTTCAGGATGAGATCCATGTTTGGAAGTCTCTGCCCGTCCCAAGAGAAGCCGACACTGACGTCCTGCATCTTCTGTTTCACGATCCAGGTGTCGAGTTCGTTGCCCGCAGGACGATCGGGGTATTTATGTCCCCACGCCACAAGGGCGACATCCCACGTCTCACCGTTCTGACGGAAATAAGCAAATTTCGTTTCGGGAATCGTTAGAACTACTTCCCCGATTTGAGAACCCTGAAAAGCCGTCTGCAAGGCTGCTTTTCGTTCTTGATATTCGATTGCTGCCGCATCTTTCAAATCAAGTGGCAGATCGTTGAAGGAAAGCCAACCCGTTCCGGGCAAATCCCACTGCAGATAACCGGAACCAGCCGTCAAGGTAGGCAAAAGGAATCCTGCCTTCTCTGCCACAGGCTGCACCTTTCGTGTCAATTGTTCCAGAGGAATCTTCTTATCAATAATGCTATTGACAGCAGCCAACGGAAGTTTTATGTTCATCTTTCTATTTAGAATGAAGGTTTAAAATAGCAAAGCAACGCCAAGCCAACAAGCCAAAGAACCAAGCAGATAGGAATAATCACGCAAAACGACGTATGACGCGTCTTGTGGCGGAACAGCCACATGCCACAAGCTGCACCGTAAGCACCGCCGATTACAGCCAAACCTATCAATATGGCCTCAGGAATGCGCCATTTAGCATAGAACGCACAATGCTTGTCATAGGCATAGAGCCAAAAGGTTATGACGTTGATGACAAATAAACAGGTATATAATATTACTGGTGAATCCATTATTATTGTCCTAAAGATTAAACAAGTATATTATCTCTAAAATCCTATATCTAAATGATATTGTGACCGAAAAGCAATTCACCTCCGAGGAAGTAGCAGCCGGCAACAAGAAGCAGGATAAGCAGCAACACCAGCCATCCCCACAAAGAATTCTCACTCTTCTCCACGGGCTCGGCCACGGGTTCAGGTTGTGGTTGTGGCTCTGGTTCGGGTTCGGGCTCGGGCTCAGGCTGAGGCTCGGGTTCTGGTTCCGGCTGAGGTTCGGGCTCGGGTTTTGGTTCGGGTTCGGGTACAGGATCGACCAAAGGAGGAATAACCGGTGTAGGCTCCTCATGAATCAGTTGAAACTCGAAAACGTTATTGCCATCTTCAACAAGCACCTTATTCTGTCGTTCATTCTCAACACTCACAGTACAAGGCTCTTGCGTCAGCGAAATGGGCAGCGATGTCGTGGCTCGTCCTTCAGCATTTGTCGTAAGTTGCAACTGACGACTACCCATCGAAACGGATACGGCAGCACCCTGATAGGGCTGCCCGTTGCAAAGCACATGCACCTCGACTGTCGTCTGCTTGGTGCAGTCGATGACCAGCGAGCCATTGCCTTTCGAAATGGAAACATGATGCTTCTTGCCATCGATTTCGAGGTCGAACTGATAACCCACAGGCAAATCACCAACTGACAATTTACCATCAGCATCGGTCGTGCGGGCATAGTTGTTCAGACGGAAAGCCTTATTGGGCAAAGGCTGCCCGTCATACTGCAGCGTGATAGTAACTAGCTCCTTTTCTGTGCGATTAAAGCGTCCACTAACATCCTCACCTTCTATACGCTCGGGATGCCTGTAGCCCCATGCTGCAATCTTGATGTCAAGCTGGCCATTGGCATCGGCACGATAGAACACATAGTTGTCGTCAGGATAGGTCAACACGCTCTGTGCCATGCTTTGATTGGCTCCAAAGCGATCGAAGACCATCTTCTGACGGGCTACGAATTCGCGACGCACCTCCCCTGCCATCAGGGGATCGGCATCTGCCAACGTCGACCAACCATCACCATCAAGTACCCACTGCAGATATTCATGTCCGGGCAGACGCTCGGTGAAAAGCTGGGTGCTACCTTCGCCAAACTGCTTTTTTAGCGCCGAATAAACTCGACCGTAATCCTCCTTGATAAGGCAGGACACGCCGGAAGCTTTTATCTTGATATTCATTGTATATTAATTTAATCTTTGTAATCTACTTAAGGAACAAGCTGCATGACAGCACTCTTCTCCTTGCAAGGGGCTGTACAATTCTTTTGAAGCGAATTGTAATAACCCTCATACTGCACCTTCAGCCAGGGCACACTCTTGATGGCCGTAATGTTCTCGTCATCCTTCTCTTGCTTCTTGATCTCAGCATTTACAAGGGGGATGGCTTGGGCATGCACGTTGCCCATGCTCTCCACACGGGCATCAACGGCAGCAATCAATTGCTGGAAAATTCGCACACAGGCTCGGTAGTCGTTCAATTGTCCATACAAAATAGACAGTTCTTTCTTGCGGCTTCCAGAAACCTTGTCCATCAGGCCCTTCACCTTGTTACGAGCATTAGTCACATTTTCAGCAACGTATGGAGACTCTACACAAGCCTTTCCTTCTTGGTAAATGCTGCATTCCTCGTAAATAGGTGCCAACTTGTCGCGACAAGCCTTCACACGTGCGTCAACTTCAGCAAAACGTTCACATTGCGTGTAGTCAGCCTCAAGGTCTTCGATATTGATGTTCGAATAGTCGCTCAACTGCCATTTGTTGGAAACATTCTTGACTAACTGCTCAACCCACATGTCCTTGATCTCTCTTAGCAATGTCAACTCGTCAGTCGGGCCATTCTGCGCACGTACCATCTGAGCCTGTCCACCGGGAGTTGCCGGAGTTGCAGGTGTTGCTGGCGACACGCTGATGCCATTCTCACTCACCACAATGTCGGCAACTGGGGTTGACCCATTTGAAGGCTGCTGAGGCGCAGAGGGTGTACCTGGCAGGGTTTCGACTTCAGAATGCAACTCATCGTCTTCCTTTCCCTTCTTCTTCTTGTTAGGCTTTTCCTTGTCAGCCTTCTCTGCCTTGTCTTTCTTTTCCTTATCAGCCTTATCCTTACTTGGCTTTTCCTTCTTAGCTTTCTTAACCTTCTTATCGTCCTGATTGTCAGCAACGACAATCGAATCAGCCTTTTGTGCAGGAAGCTGTATGCCAAATCCCTCGCCACGCACCTCGATGCTGTCCTGTGCCAACTTCTCAGCTGCAAAGGCAGAGTGGAGGCAAGGAGCAAAAGCTAAGAGGAGTCCTATCATTCTCATGTTCGACATAATATTTACTGATTATTGTTCTACATTATAGTTAACGAAATAGTCAGCCAAGTCCTCTGTAAGAGACTGATTACCACCGACCTCATAGTTGAAGTTACGCATGTGCTGGTTCAACGCGTTCTTGTTGTCTTGCGTCTTTGGTCTCTCCTCATAGTAAGCAATAATCAGACTGCTAAGCTTTCGGTAGAAACCACTTCTCTGTCCATCGATGTGCTTCTCTAAAGCGCTGACGTCCAATTTATTCTTGAAGCCAGGCACATTCTCCACCTCGCCATAGTACTGGTTCTTCTTGAACGCCTTTGCTTTGTCCACGTAGCTATTACGGATGGACGCAAACGATTTCCAGCTTGCCGTTTTCTTGTCAAAGTTGGGCGTAATCGTGGGACGATGGTTGAACTTCTTTATATCTGTATAAAGAGAATGCGTACCCTCAACCTTCTTGATGCGAGAATCAGCCTTCAAACTCTCGGCAGCCTTGACGGCCTGAACACCCTGATAAGCCTTCTGCAGATGGGCATCGCTGAAATTCTCGGTCTGATGCAGGACAGCCATGTATGACTCGCACGCCTTGTTCGTGGCTTCCTCGCGGATGCGGCTTTTCACAGTCTCATAACCTTCGCTCGAGAACAGTTTCATCTCTTTACTTTGCTTAACATCGGCACATTGTGCATCATAAAGATCCTGATCCCATTCCGCCACACGTGCCCATGCACTACTGATCTTGTCACATTCTTCAGAGATGTCTAGCACGTCCTCATCGATGAAGTCGGGATCCACCTTGTTGTCACCAAATAAAGAATTCCAATTCAGAATCAGGATGATGCCAGCCACCAAGAACGCAAATATTGCACCTAATTTTAAAGCTTTCATAATCTAATGATTTTATAACCTATTATTATTGATTATTAAGGCAGCTCTGCATCTTATGATAGTACTGCTCTACCTCGTCAAGGCTCTTAAATGTGGGCAAAGGCAGAAGACCAGCCTCTGTCAGTTTGTTCTTCTTAACACCTGTGTAATTCATAATCACGTTTTCTGCATGGACTCTTGACGTCTGGTTGATAATCTTCTTGTTTTTATCCTTATTCCAAGCTGTTCGGCAATTAGTAAGATTATGCGAATTGATAGCAGCCAGAATCTCCTTAGCAGATGCCTCTTCTACTTTTTCCTTTGCCTTTTTATCCAGCGTATTGTCCAGACTCTGGTTTGCTTCCTCAGGAGTCTTTACTTTTGATTTATCCTTATTGTCGGCTACGACCACTTCCTTCGAGTTGTGAACATCATCCGTAACAAGCTCTTCATTTTCCGTTTCATGGAATTCGGGCTCCCCTGTTGCTGCCTGCCCAGCAACAGCATTTATAGAATCATTATTCTGTTCTCCTGCCTGTGCTGCCTGTTGTCCTTCTTGCTGTTCCGTTTCGGGCTTATTCTCTTCATTCTTATCACCACCCAAGAGGGTCATGAGACCAAATGTCAAGCCTGCGCCAAGAAGCAGACCGACCAAAAGGCCGATGAAGAAGGGCTTCTTGCTATTGCCGCCATCATTTACAGGATCATCCTCTGGCTCCAGATACTCGGGCTTGCCAATGGGCTTGCCTGCACGACGCATGGGTTTATCACCAATGACGGGGCGAGGCTGATTTCCTGTACGTCCACCCATCTGTTGACCAGAACGCTGACCAGCCTGCTGACGTGTTGAGGTCACAGGTGACACCACCTTCTTGCGAGCAGAAATAGTGATGCGCAAGATGCGCTCACGATCATCCGTTTGGCGTGTGGCAGAAAGGGTGTAGTCTGATGCAGTAGGAGTAATGGCCACATTACCTACCGTGGCAGCAGCTGGCAGGGTACCGCTTTCGCCAAGCGCTACTGCCGTAATGTCTTGTCCCTGACCATGAGTCAGTTTAACGTGTCCGCTGCGCATGAGCGACATGATTGCCTGCTTATCCTCCTCGCTACAATTCCACACGATATCAATGCGATATACGATGTTGCGCTTGGGCAACTGACAATGTATTATGTTATTTGTCGGGTCAATCTGTATGGTGGCACCATCCTTCTGCAAGATGAAATTGGGAGCAGAGAACACTTCCTGTAGACAGAAACTGACCGTGGGATATTCCACCGTGCGAGTGGGAGCTTTCTCGGCAACAAACACATCGTTGGCGTTGGAAAGCGTGCGACCCGTACGTTCATTATTAATATATACCTCGTAAACCATAGGACGAGGAATGGAGAGTGACTCCAATCCAGGCGATGAGGGGCAACTAATGCCGACCTCAACATCCTTGAACTGTGCCATCTCCTTGTACTGCGTGTCGCAGAAGAAAGCGGCAATCTTGTCTGCAGGAACACAGATCGTACCCGACATACCTGTCGGAGACATCGTGACGTAAGCCGTGTGGCGAGGCTCCGTAGCATACTTTGAAACAATCTGACGGAAGACCTCACTGTCCACGTCGGTGTTCTTAAAGCTGTCGCGACCATCGGACACGGGAATCATATAGTCAGCAACGAACTTGTCGTAGACCTCTCTCAATAGCGTATAGGGACTCGTACCTCCAGCCAACTGTACGTTGCTGGCAATGGCCAGCGCGATGCTCAGTACGCCAGGTGCATCAGCATCGAACGACTTAACTCTGCGATCGATAAGCAGATACAGGACGTAGCCGGGCGCATGTTTAATGACGTATGCGGGTTTCTCAGAGACCTTCGTAATGCGGTCCATATTGTCGCCCTCACCTCCAGGCAGCACACCCACGGTGGCAAGAGGGGCAAAACCAGCACGGCGCTCCTTCGTTCCGGAAATGCGCAGTGCGATAGGGGTTGTCATATTTGTTACCATAGTGTTTTCATCATTAATTTGTTATACATTATCCGATTGTTCGCTTCAGTTTGTCGAGCCACGTCTCCTCACGCGTACTGCCCGTCACGGAGCAGATACTATTGACAATCTGCATGGTCTCAGTAGGATCAAAGTCGAATACATCACCCAGATAGAACTTACCCAAAGAGAAAGTAAACACCTGAGGATGATAGTTGGTAGAAAGATTGATTCGCTTGGTCTGGCGGCAATATGACTTGAGTTGCTCCACAGGACCGATATAACGCTGCTGCAAAAGTTCGCGTGCCTTTTCCTTGCGTACACTAGCATTACCGAGTACATCGGCTTTTGTCACGACGAAATGGATGGCATCCACCTTTTGCATCACACTACGGTTCTCAGGAAGCTCAAAAAGTGAGACAAATTTCCCAAGAATATCAAGTTGTGAGATGTATTTCTTTCTTACTTTCTCATCGATAATATTACCCTCGCTATCCTTCACCTGCTCCAGATAATCCACCTTGGTCATATCCTTCGTAGCATCGACAATGATAAAGAAAACCTTGCGATTATCATTGCATAGCAGGTTTGTGGCTCCAGTTCCCATATCCTCTAGTGTCACATCTTTTCCATCGGCAATACGGATAGCAAACTCCTCGCCAGACATCTCTACGAGATTTATCTTATGATTTTGCACTTTCCCATTGTTACTTGTTTCATTTATAGAACCATTGATAGTAGTGACAAACTTGCCAAACGTACGACCAGGGGTAATACCAGCGTTAACATATTGCTGTAAAGCCGAAGCATAGGGACCACCTGCAGTTTTCATATTTAACGTATACGAAACATCAACAGTCTTTGTATTAGGTACAGCGGGCAAGAAATGGCGACCAATCGCTCCGGCCAATCCCATCAGCAAGCAAGTCTTTCCCGTACCGGGCGTTCCGAACAGATAGATGTCGGTGCAGCCGGTAGGAGCCTGTATGTTGGGATCCTCAATCTGATAATCCTGAATGTTGGGGAAAAGGTCACGGTCGATTTGCAGCGTTTTCCAACTCTCCTCGGTGATAAGCCCCTCGTCCTGCAACTCCCACTGCTTGAAGATGTCGGCATTGATGTACTGCTCGATAGTGTCCCTGCTGTACTCCGAAGGATTGGCCTTCATCTTCTTGAGTTCCTCATCGCGCAATTGGAAGTAGAGGGCATTGATCTCGTGGATGAAAGCGCTGTCGGGATGGTTGTCGCGATAGTCATCCACAAGGAACAGGTCACCCGAACGCTTGATGCTCTCCCACTCGCCAAAGCTCGAAAGGGCAGCATTGGCTTCGGCAGCATGATTGCCAAGGGGCCAGTCGTTGAGGTAGCGATTCAGGGCGTGCATCGACATAACAATCTTGGTGTTTTCCCACATCAAGTCATCCAACTCACTCATGTGCACGCTGTTAGGATACTTCATGCGATAGGTGTTGAGGGCATTGTAGTTGCCACGCTCCAACGCTTCCCAGTCGTTCTTCTCGCGTATAATCTCTGCCTCACGCTGTTTGCGCTGCAAGGCCTCAGCTATCTCGCGCTGCAGGTCACCCATCATTCGCTGCGCCTCAGCAGCCTTGCTACCGTTGGGATATTGCTGCATGTAGGTTGATACCAGCCGCTGTGCATCCTGAATCTCCTCAGGAGTGTAGTGTGGTGCGCTTATGACGCGGTTCCACAACTCTGTTTCACGAGGGTCGCGCGAAGCATCCTCGAGCTGCGAATACATAATGTCACTGATGTAGCCCCTAAAATCGGCCAATGAGAGGTCATCGTATGTCTGAATCAGCTTCGCCAGCTGAGAAATTTCTATCTGTGGTTGCCTCTTTACTTGGTTTAGCAAAGTCTGTTTATTGGCATTAAGTAAAGCCATGGTATTTCTGTTATATTATTATTAATAATGAAGTCCTTCTATTCTCGAATTACAAGTCCAAGCCACCGGTGTTGGCATGTCCGTGCTGCACTCCAACGTGGAGCGAACGTGCAGCCACCAGGTAGTTAAGCAGAATCAACAAGTGCAGCAGCACGTAGACAACCCAACCCAGTATGGTGTGGCCATTGGATTCCTGAATCATTGTTGCAAATTCAGGGTTGGGAGCTTGACCGAGATCAAACTCTGCAAGTCCTTCTACACGGTAAGGATTGTAGGAATAACCAGAACCAGCAATTACAGGGATAAAATCATTATCCGCAGTGAATTTGGCTATCTTTCTGTCAAGACTGGCTCTTGAGTCTACTTCCAATTTCTTCAATTCGATAGCCAAAGAAGAGAGCGTCATGAGATTCCAGTTAGCAACCTGTCCCTTCAGTTCTTTCAATTTCATGAAACAAGGATCACTACTACTCACCTCCACAACCTTCGTCACCTTTCCCCTAAAACCATCAAGAGGATAGGCAACATTCTTATAGAAGGAATATATCTCTGAAGCCACTCCGCCAGCGTTGGCTTTGGCATAATCCTCCTGGTATTGACCCGATTTCGAGTAGGTCGTAAAGTCTTCGCAAGCAGAATCCAAAGCCTTATTCCACTGTGCCTTGTAATTGTTGTACATGTCGTCAATAGCCTTGAGCTCTTTATTGGCCTGGGCTTGCAGTTCGCTCTTTTCCAACATGACGTAAGCCATGCGCTGGAAGGGCAAGCAAAGCAGGCCTGCAGCCACGACATAAAGCACCAAGCTTGTCCACTCCACGTATTTCCACTTGTCCACATTGTCCTCTGCACCCTTGGCCTTGATGCTCATGAAAAGCAGGAAGCCCAGAACGGCTACCGTAACTATCGCCCAGATGATGGCTTTTGTGGGTGTACCATCGGTAGAGTGCAACTGTGCGCCAAAAAAGGTTATTACACCAATAGCTGCCAATCCCAGCATGGCCAAGACGTTGGCAATTGAAATTCTACTGTTACTATTATTTCCCATTATTGTATTTCTTTGATTGTTTTCATTATTTAACCTTTTCCAACATGAAATTGTACCTCTCCTTGCCATTACGCTGGCAAGAAGCCTCGAGCAATCGCTGTGCATTAGGACGGCAGACAAAGTCATCCTTGTTAACCTTATCTCCATCGGCACTTACAGCATCCGACAGTTGAACGATGTTGATGGAATTTTTGCCCCATGACACACTCAGGTTAGCTCTGTAAATCTTCTTGGTGTTGATGGTATGCATCTCTATCACGCCACTGTTCGTATCCTCGAAAATGAAGTAAGTCCACATCTCGTCCAACACCTCATTGGTATTACTATTAACCAGATTGATTTCATGCGTGCTCTTCCATACACCAAGCAACAGGTCGTGGTTCTTCATCAGGTCGTCGAAGTTGAGCAGCTCACCATCACCCACTCTGTCAAGTGCATCCTTAATCTGGATGGTGGGACCAATGCGATTCTGTGTGTCGGTCTGCTTGGCCGTCATCTTCAGGATGTTGATAACCTGCGAGTTGGTAAGATTCTTATTCTTGCTCTTGAGCAGAGCCACGGCACCAGTCACGACGGGCGAAGCCATTGAAGTTCCGGACATCTCCACCATTTGTTCTGCCTTAGAAACGTTGATGGGGGCTAATTGACGCTTTTTCAGTTCCTGGTTAAGAGCCTCCCAGTAAGGTATACTATTACCTACAGCAGCACTCCACATGTTCTCGCCAGGAGCAGCCACCGTACTGAAGTCCATATCTGCCTCAGGAACACGGCCGAAGTTGCTTGAAGCTGCAGCAATACCCTTACTGTCCACATTTTCTACCTTGATGATGTTATTACTGCGGTTCTTAGAGTCAAGACCCATCAGAATCGTCTCATTACCCGCAGAAGTACAGATTACACAATTATGTGAATCCGAGATTTTTGCCACATACTCCCAAAGCAGTGCACCACTCAAGTTGGTCTGCTGGACTACAGCCACCTGATCAGCCAAAGGAATGTTCTTTGCACCTTCAGGGAACTGTGCACCGTACGAAAGGTTAACTACGTCGGCACCGTGATAGATGGCATACATGATACCCTCTAAAATATTGAATGAAGTCGACTGATTCTCCAATGCGATAGGAATCCAGGTACAATTGGGAGCAATACCCGAGCATCCACCCTTGTTATTCTGACCACCAATAGCCAAACCTGCCACATGAGTTCCGTGACAGAAGAGGCCCAACTCATCGACATCGCGAGGAGCACGAGTGGGAGGCAGGACACGTCTTGTCTTGGTAGCAATGCTGATGGGATCGACGTAGCGCTCACCAATCTCGGGATTTGACAGGTCGAAGTAACTGTCCACGATGGCAACCTTCACGTCAGCCGAACCACGCGTAATGTCCCATGCATCGTATGCCTGTATCAGCGAATAGTTATCACTGTACTTGGGGATGCCAAAGCCAGGATCCTTTGGACCATACAACTCGTTCATCACCTGGTTAGTCGTGATAACATAGTCGATGTTCGTAATCTTATCCGAGACATTCTGCCCTACCGCCTTCAATTCATCTGCAGGAACACCTAACAACATGGTACCGGCCTGAGGATTGTAATAGAGAATCTGGTACTGATTGCCTGGATAGAGCTGTTTGAACTGCTTGGCAAAACTTGCCATATCTGCCTTGAGATCCTGTGAGTTAAACAACACGATCAACTGATCACCCACGATTATTGACAAAGAATCATCGGGATCGGGCACAAAACTTGTCGAGTCAACGGGAGGAATCAGGTTCTCGTATGGATCGGGCAACTCGGGCACACCGACGATACTGTCGTTCCAGTCATCCACGATGGTTGTAGAATCAAGCAGCTCGGGTGGCAGATTGCGGTACGGATCGTCATCCAACTCGTTAGGATCAACATTCTCAAATTCAGGGTTGGGAACCTCGGGCTCATGGTTACACTTCTTGAGCAGGAGCGCTAAGAGCAGAATGATGAGCAACATGCCCAACAGGAAAACTACATTTCTCCACAAGTAGCCGCCTGCTCCCCAGGGCTTCCATATAGGAGCAGAGGGCTTGCCCGTATTGTTGTTTACATTATTGTCAGCCATAATTATATCTATTGATTAGGATGTTATTTTTTCATGTCATCAATGATTACCTTCAGTTCCTCGTTTGCATCCCTGTCATAATCAGGCACATTGATGTGAGCGATGAAGGCTATGTACATGTACTCCAACCAGTTGTTGTAGTTGGCGTCGTAAGAAGGCGTGAAGTGGTCGGTCGAAGAGAGGATGTCGTTGAAGAGCTCTGTCATCTCATCCGTCGAATAGTGTTCCTTTCTCTCGCGAGAAATCCAATCGTAGCAAGGCAGATGCTGCTCGTTGCTGACCCGCTTCGTCATGTCCTTCTGCTCGTCAGTCAAGTAATTGTAACCGAAGTTCATGATGAAATCGCTGATGGTCATGGCAATCAAGTCGGACACCAATGCCTCATTGATGGTCGCAGCATTAAGCACATCGGCATAATCCGCAATTTGGGCTTCAATAAGACCACGCAAGTTGACACAATTTGCAGCATTGATCAGACAGTCAACCAGATTGTTCATAGAAATCTCATCCACGAGATCCTGACCAGCATACGCGTTCATAAAGCGAACGCTCTGGATGTTGTTCTCCCACAATTCCATCAGGTCGTCAGCAATGACTGCCGAGTTCTTGCGCTTCAAGGTCTCGCCGGCAAAGAGCTTCGACGGCTCGATTCCCTTCATACTAAGATATCGGGTAGCTTCCTCCTGATTGGTGAAACGGTAGCAGGCAATCAGCTTGGCCCACTTCTCTGCTTCGTTCTTGCACTCTTCGAAGTCGCCACAACGCTTGCGGATAAGTTCGTAGTCCTTGATCTTGTCTGTACCAGTAATCATGCCCGTCAGCGTAGGAATAAGCTGGTGCAGGCGCTTAAAACTCTCTGCTTCAGTAAGCTGCAGGGCCTTGATCATGTGGCCAAAGTATTCGGGCTTAGCCTGACAGGTGAACTCCAACTCGCGGAATATCTCGTTAGCCTTGCGCACGTTCTCGTCCAGAAGTTCTGCCGTGTCGTCCGACACGTAGTACTCCTTCATGATGCTGACGATACGGCGACGAATGTCCTCTTCCTCCATAATGAACTGCTCGTTGCGGGTCACACCCATCTTGCGAGCCACAACAGCCAGACGCTCAATGATGTAGAGCGCACCGTCGTTGTTGAGCGTAGCGGCAACGTCCCATGACTTGGCGGGATCGGCAAAGAACTTCTTCACGTCAGGATTGCTGACAAAGGTGTCGCGCAGACGGGCATAGAACTCAGGCGAGAGATGCAGTGCCGTCTCACGAGGATTTTCATCGTTCTCATTATAACCCTCATAGAGGTTGTTGCCCGAACCATCGCAACCGGAATATTTGTAGTCACGCAGCAGGAAGGTATTCTTGAAGGTGCAGCCCTGAGCATCCCAGTTGTTGAACCAGTCCATGCTCTCGGCCTTGAAGCTCTGCGTGTAGAGCACCTTCATGAAGCGGCCATACCAGCGACCGTTGAGCGCAGCCTCTGAGTCGCCATCCTCCTTGTGCTTCTCAATCATATCCATGTTGAACTTCGTACCTACGACGAAGAGAGGAGAAACGCCACCGCAGCTGTTGATGGTCTGTCGACGAGCGTCGGAGTTTGCACCCACGTACTTCTCAACCCAGTCGTTGATCATGCGATACATGTCGTTCACATTGGGCTGGTCGCTGTCATGGCAGAAGAGTAGGATGTTGATGATACGGCTCTCGCTGTAGTTATTAAAGAGATAAGCCACCTTACCACGAAGCAACATCTGCACGAGGTTAGAGGCACCAGCCTCAGAGTCAACCTTCGTAAGGAAATTCTCCATAACCTTCAGACGGTTACGCGCACCGGGGAAGTCGAGCAAGTCGGTATCACCCAGCAAGTCCTTCTTCACACTGCCGGGCAACTTACCATTGGTCGTTGCAGGCAGATAGCCCGGCTCATCGCATCGGGCAGCATCGTAGTAATACTTGTCCTCATCATTCATGTACTCAGGTTCAATCTTGAAGATTGTCTCGGCACATAGTGCACAAAGCTCGCACTTGGGGAAGTTAGAGACAAGCGTAAAACCTTCTGCCTGACGCAGATACACATCGGTCGTCAGCGACCACGAAGTGTCATCCAGACCATTCAGACAGTCCACACTCATAATGGTGTTCTTGTTGTCACCAAGGTGCATCACGGCAGCAAAGTCCACGTATACCTCATGAGCGAAGCCCAACTTACGTGAGGCATCGAGCAGACGGGCAAAGAGTTGGGTGATGGTGCTGTTCTCATGCCAGAGATATTTCAGCACGTCAGCCCAGTCGCTCTGGGGAACACGACGAATGACGAGTGCCAGATTCTCGAAGAAACCTGAACGCAGAATGCCTTGTGCGTCCTTCACATACTTCTGCAGGTATGCCTTGATGTCGAGTATGTCATCCTCCGTCAGCACGCTCTGCGACGACTCAGGCATGTCCTTGTACTGTGTGTAGATGCGCTCTGCCACCGACTTAATCTCTTCATCGGCGTAAAACTGCTTGTCGAGCAGGTCGTTGTAATAACTGTCGCAGAGAATGGTTGCCACACTGGCAGGGCTGAACAATTTCACGATGACGGGATGCTGGGCGCTGTAACGCTCAACACTGCTTTCCACGTTAAATGGAGTGAAGCGTGTTACCACACCCGTGGCCTCCTTGCGGTCACCGATGGGATTGACACGGTCCACAAAATTGACGAAACTGCCCTTCTCGTCCTTAACCATAAAGGGTGATTTCTGCTTCTGCAGCAAGTTACCGATGAGGTAAGACTTACCCTTCTGGCTCTCACCGTATGCAGCAATGGCAGGTTTCTCACGCTCTGCCTCAGCTATCTTGCGCAGCTTGCGGCGCTCCTCCACCAACTGTAGGAAGCGCTGTTCGTAATGCTCCGGACGATGGTTCTTAATCCATCGCAGGCTCTTATTAATATTCTCTATTTGTTTGAGTGTATCTGATGCCATGATTCTTGCTTTATTATATTATAATTATGTACGCGTACATATTTATATTAAACATTCTCCTGTATCTTCAGTATGAAGGCTCCCTTGTCCATCCAGAAACTTCCATCGTGGGCAAGCGTCTGGATGCGCAGGTCGACGAGCCATGTGGGAACGGTTTCGCCCTCCATGTCGGTCACGTCCTCAATGGTGATGGTCTCGCGATCCTGATAGTAGTTGCGCTGCAGCAAGATGTTGAGCTGCGCACTGCTACTGTTGTTGTAGATGGCGTAGAGCGGACGAGCCTGATACTTGGGAGAATCAAACTGCTTGCAACCGATGTAGCAGGGGAACACAGACACGCCTTTGAGCGTGGCGGTGCCATTCTCGGGAGTAAGGAACGGGGTACGTACCTCCAGCAGATCGTCGTCGAAGTAGCCCATGTAGCAAGCCGTGGACTTCATGTTCTTGGCAAGCGTTGAGAAGTCGAGCACCAATCCGTTGAAACCAATCGTGCTGGCCAGATAGCCAACCTCAGCACCTACGGCTACGACAGCCTTTTGGCTCTCCTGGAAGTAACCCTCCTCGGTAGCCAAGGGGAACCAACGTCCCACGCGATACTGATTAAGCTGAACCAGACGGTTGGGAGCAATGGGTATGTACTTGAGGAACAACTCGGTAATGGGCTCCAGATTGGTGGGACGACCAGACAGAACGAGGATGTCGCAATGATGAGCGTACATTACCACAGAGAGTGCCTTGATGAGCGGTTCCATCGAGTCACGCACAATCTTGGCTACGACCTCGGGCTCAAAGCGCCAGCTTAACTCCTCGAAACGGAATCCGAAGTGGTAGGCGAAATGGTCAAGCAAGTGCTGAGCAGGCTTCTCCTTGGGGAAGAGTTCGTCATAGGTATAGAAGCGGCTGGGGCGTCCCTGCTTAAGTAGTTCGAGCATGAACTGTGAGATAGGAATGCTGACCTGCGTACAGAAGTCAAGACGATTCTGTCGATCCTTCTCACTCTGGTTGGCTGAGTTATCTGCAAAGAAGTGATGCATCAGCTCTTGCGTGAGGTGGTGCTTCATGTGGTGAGCCTCCTCCTCGCTTATAGCGCTGCGGATGTCGTCAACAAGTTCCTGGTATATCTTGGTCTCTGCCACGCGGGGAATCTGCAGTAGTTCATCGGGCGTCATGGCCTGAATGCGGGCAGAGAGGGCACTGCCAATGCTTCCGACATTGGGAAGTTCCTTGTCCTGACCTTCGAGAATGACGTCGCGAATGACGTTGTGCAGGATGTCATCACCAGCAGTATAGAAACTGTCATAATAAAGAGGTACGGGTGTGAGACGGCCCTGTCCACGCTGGGCGTAGGCCGTAATCATGATGTCGGTCGTACCGGCACCAATATCTATCGTACCGATGGTCAGCGAGTTGCCCTCAAATCCCATATCCTCAATCTCCTTACGCTTGTGGCCCTTGAGCTGCAGGAAATGTTCGATCTTACCACTATAACGGTGTGCTAACTCAGCATAGAGGTAGACAAGCTGACTGGCAAACGCTTCGTCATAGAGCCATCCGCGACTTTGCTGTGCCTCGATGTCGTCGGTGGGAACCAGCTTTGCGGGATCGGGGATAATCTTCATTTCGGGCAGCTCAGGGTTGAGCTTGCGCATGAGCTGGGTGGCATACTGTGCTGCACGACGCAGAGCCAACTGCTCCTCAAGAGGCATGGCGGTAGGACAGGTGATGATGATGTTACGCAGATAACGCTGACAATCAATTTGTCCGTGCATGTAACGGAACGCGCATGAGTTGATGTAGCAGAAAGCCTGCTGCATCATCTCAATCATCACAAACGTCATGAGCGAGCGGCGACTGTAGTGGCATTGCTCTTCCTGTCCCAGATTGAAGAGGTCAATCTCCTTAGGCTCCTCGGTGTAGGTACCGTCGTCCTCAAAGTGATCGGTGAAGCCTTCGATATAGATTTGCGGATTTACCTTCAGGTTGGTGGGGTCGTCGTTGACCACCATCAGTTCCCAGCGCTTGTCGTACTTGCGGTCATCCCACAGATAACGCTTGGGCGAAGAGTAGTTGGTCGTGCGCTCGCTCTCGCCGTTCGATTCCTGCGAACGGTAGATCAGGTGCTTGGCCTCCTCGCCGACACGTACCAGTGAAGGCCACTGGAAGAGCTCCTTACCCTGGGTCAGGTCACCACCAAAGTCGGCACGACGGAATACGACACGCATGTCGAAAGCATTCTCGTACGTTCTCCAGGGTTCTGTCAGGTCGCGAAGTCTCAGCATACGCGCCTTGGTGAAATCACCCTTCTCGAAGAGGACGGCACAGGTACGGCTGTTACCGATGTCGACAGACATGTCGACAGGGATACGCATATCTTCCTTGTTATAGAGCGTCACCTGAGGAGCGGCACCCGACAGGCGCAGGTAGTTAATCAGGTATACGTAGTAGGCGATAAACTTATACTTATGCTTGACCTCTTCACGCAAGTCAAGACCGAAGAGCGAAACCAGGTAGTCGCCCACGGGGGCATCGTTCTGTCCATCGGGGATATTGAGGAAAGTGCCCAAGAGCTGATCAGCACGGTTACACAAGCTGTAGGTCTTCTTCTCACCGCTTCCACCCAGGAAGGCAGGACGAAGCATGGCGTCACCGACGTCTGTTGCCAATCGTGTATCGAAGGCCCAAACCAGACGGAACTGCTGCATACCGTTCTTCTGACGCTCGCCAACAGGAACGATGCGCACACGGCACCAGCCATTGGGATAGCCTGTGCTCTGGCCACTGATCTCCTCCTCAAACATAGGCATGGGCAACCACTTATCAATCAGGAACTGGAAAGCAGGACAAATCTCATGTCCGTTCTTCACGCGATAGGAGCTCAGTGAGTTGATGCTCATCAGTTCGTCAGCACCGGCAGGATAATTCTCCGTAACGCCCAACGCAGTACCCTTCTTGATGCGGGGCACACCGAAATCATCGAGTGCCGTGACACCATTAGGATTGATTTCGTGCAAATCACTGGCCTTGGCATGAGCCGAAGGAATGTAGTTTCCTTCGTAGCCGCAGCAAATGTCAACGCGAACACGACATTCATTAAAGAAATCTATCGACTCAACAAAAGTGTACTTGAGTGTCTTTCCACCCTCCAGGATGAGCGGTTCCTCTGGGTTCATCTCAAGCGTAGTCGTCTTGAAATGAATACCGGTATTGGCAACAAGGCTGTTTGCTGTGTGTTTATCCATATCGTAAATAGTATGTTTTTATGTTTCGTGATTAGTCAATTTGGATGATAAGGAAGTTCGAGACGCTCCAGAACAGCGCGGGATCCGTGACCTGCAACGTGTTGCCCGAACCGTTAGATTCCACCACATAGCTGGCCTCAGGCACGGGAGTCAGCAGTTTGAACTTCTTGGGCAAACTGATTGTCTGCGTTGAACGAATGTCCACACTCTTGAACTTACTCAGGTCGATCTGCGAGTAGTCCACCTTCTTCTTCTTCAGGAATCCGCCGGTCAGCAAGCCCTCTGCCTTGAGCTCCTTCTTGGTGGCCATCTTGATGTAGCCGGTGTTCATCTTGTCAGCTTGCTGCTGTATGGTGTTCTTCTGATCCTCGATGGTCTGCTCCTGTGCATTCTGCACTACCTCCATCTCAGTGATGGTGGAACGCAGGTTGGCCACGTCGCGACGGCTGTCGTCAAGCTCTGCTCTCAGGTCTGCCAGCTCGCGGTCCTTCTGTGCCAGCTGCTTCTGCAGGCTTGACACGATGGTGTGCAACTTCTTGGCGTCGCCCTCCTGGTTAGCCAGTTTCTGCTCCAACTCGGCGATGCGGGTACGATGGCGGTCCACGATGTTCTGCACGCGCTCCAGCTTCTCCTTCATAAGACGCTTGTTGGGCGTGGAGTTTTCTCCGGGAGCCATCGAGAGGCGCATATCATCCTCACCCAGCTCTATGCTGTCAAGGCCTTCGGCAATGATGGTCAGATATTCCTCCAAATCCTCGTATCTCATCTGGCCTACCACATTCTCGTTCTGCAGCGAGTCAATCTTCTCTCTCTGCTCACGCTCCTTGGCACTCTCACCACACGACCATAAGCCGCAAGTCATGACACATCCCATTGCGATGGCCAGCACACTGTTCATTTTACTTTTCAAAAACATAACCATACTTTGATTTATTAGTTTTTCGGTATTATACACTTAACGCGCAAAATTAATATTTTTTTTCAAAAAAACATGTGTTTTTCTCAATTTTCTCACATTATTATAAAATAAAGGAAAGAAAAAGAATATTTTGATGTACTATTTGACAAGCAATAATTATTTTTACTAACTTTGTAATCACTTATCCTTTTGGAAAGCAAACCGTAAAAATACATGTTTACTATGAAAAGAACACTTTTTGCACTTATGATGGCCAGCACCGCCTCCATGCAGGCACAGGTACTGGAGTTCAGCGAGGCCAAGTTCATGGTGGGCGACGACAAGGCTTGGGCCGCCCCATCTACTGACGATAGTCAGTGGCGCACGATCAGCGTGACCCGAACCTGGGACACTCAGGGCATTGTCAACAACAACAACTATGCGTGGTACCGCATCCACGTTCGCCTGCCTAAGTCCATGCTCGAGAGCAGCGACATCAAGGAATCCATCGTGTTCGACCTCTCGAAGATCGATGATGCCGACGAGGCTTACCTCAACGGAAAGCTGATCGGCAAGACCGGCAAGATGCCAAGCGACGGCAGCGTGGAATCACGTTGGAGCACTCCTCGCCGCTATCAGGTGAAGGTGAACGACAGTGCCGTGAAGTGGGACGAGGAGAATGTCCTGAGCATCCGCGTCTACAATGGTGGCGAGCCTGGCGGCATGTTCGAGGACAAGGTGAAGATCTATGTTCCCAGCCGTGTGGATGGCCTCTCATTGCGAATGAGCGAACCCAAGTCGGGCGAGTGCGCCGTGCAGTTGGGCAGTCAGTTTGACATGGCCATGAGCGGCACGCTGAAGGTGGAAACCACTGACTTCGAGACGGGTGAGATTCTGAGCACCACCACCAAGAAGGTCAGCACCAAGAAGGCCAAACCTGCCGTGGTGAACGTGCCCTACGAGGTGTCACGTTGCGTACGCATCAAGACCACCTTCACTGACAGCAAGAGTGGCAAGAGCATCAGCCAGAACTATATGCCCAAGTACATCCTTACTCCCGCAGCTCCCGCAGCACCTCGCTTCAACACGACGGGCGTATTCGGTGTACGTCCCGGCAGTCCTGTCATCTATCGTTTCCCCGTATCGGGCGAGCGTCCTATGAAGTTCTCTATCAAGAACTTGCCTAATGGCCTGCAGCTCGATGCAGAGAAGGGCGTACTCACCGGCACGCTGCGCCGTCAGGGCGACTACCATCTGCAGGTGGTGGCTGAGAATGCCAAGGGAAAAGCCGAGATGGACTTCGTGCTGAGCGTAGGCGACAACAAGATGGCGCTTACTCCTCCCATGGGTTGGAACTCATGGAACTGCTGGGGTCTGAGCGTAACGCAGGATCGCGTCATCAGCAGCGCCAAGGCACTCATCGACAAGGGATTGGCTGACTATGGATACAGCTACATCAACATCGATGACGGATGGGAAGCTCCCCAGCGTAATGCTGACGGAACCATTGCCGTCAACGAGAAGTTCCCCAGCATGAAGGACCTCGGTGACTGGCTGCACGGCGAGGGCTTGAAGTTCGGTATCTACTCATCTCCCGGCGACTACACCTGCGGTGGCTACCTCGGCAGTATCGACCACGAGAAGCAGGATGCTGAGTCCTACAACTCATGGGGCATCGACTACCTGAAGTACGACTGGTGTGGCTATGGCCGCAAGCATGACAAAGAGCGCGACAACCGCACTGTGGCCAGCTTCGTTCGTCCCTACCTCTTGATGGAGGAGTATCTGCGCAACCAGCCTCGCGACATCTTCTACAGCCTCTGCCAGTACGGTATGGCTGACGTATGGAAGTGGGGCTACGCCGTTGATGCTAACAGCTGGCGTACGACTGGCGACATCACCGACACCTGGCAGTCAATGTTTGACATCGGTTTCACCCGCAACGAGTCAACTCACCCCTACGCAAAGCCTGGCCACTGGAACGACCCCGACATGCTCATCGTCGGCAAGGTGGGATGGAGCGACAATCTTCGTGACAGCCGTCTGACTCCCGACGAGCAGTATACCCACATCTCACTGTGGAGTATCATGGCCAGCAACATGCTCATTGGCTGTGACATAGCTCAGATGGACGAGTTCACCGTCGGCTTGCTTTGCAACAACGAGGTGAATGCCGTTAACCAGGACATCCTCGGTAAGCAGGGCCACCGCGTCGTTGAGGAGAACGATCTTCAAATCTGGGTACGCGAACTGAGTGACGGCTCTCTCTGCGTCGGCATCTTCAACGTGGGTACCGACGACATGAAGGTCAATCTCGCCAAGTATCTCTCACAGATAGGCAAGACCCGTCTGCAGAGTGCCCGCGACCTCTGGCGCCAGAAGGACCTCAACGTCAACCAGCTCACCTTCAACATCGCCACCCACGGTGTGCGCATGCTCAAGGTGAAGTAAATTGAAAAATAAAGTTCTTAGCATCCCCTCACCGTCCAGCCTAGGTTGGACGGTTTTTTTATGCAGCGAGCAAACAAGAAACATGCAGGAGTACAATTATTCCGCCGATAGCGGAAAACGAAATGTTGCAGCGACAAATTATTTTCCGCCGATGACGGAAAAAAGAAACGCCTTGCGGCAATTGTGCCACACACCGCCAGGGAATGCAAACGACCCCTAGCAAGACTAAAGCAACCGTGCCCAAGTAACATTTATACCAAAGAAACAGCTTGTGCAAAAAAAGTTCGAGCTGTACAAATGACACTCAAAAGTGATTTGTCGCGAAGTGGCAAGCCGAGCGAGCGAAACTTGAAATTTGCTATTTCAAACTCATTAATTCTTCGTCTTCAAGTCCAGTAGCAAGTTTTATTTGCTCGATGGGGAGTCCCAACTCAAGAAGACTCTTAGCAATGGCAAAGGCCTTTGACCTTTCACCCTCGGCACGACCCTGAGCGAGACCTTTCTCCAAGCCCCTGCGCTCTCCCTTTGCCTCTGCTGTGGTGGTAATGGCATACATATCCCACATTTCCTTCTGGCTCTCACGATAGTCACGCATCTCGTTAGGAGTGAAGTTGGCTATCTCGGCAGCTTCAAAGAATCGTTTGAAGACGGCTTCCTGAAGGGCTGTGGGGCGCTCCATCAGCGAATTAAGGTTCTTCATTGCATACAGCCACTTGTCCATCAGCGTGACAAGCTCCGACTCTGTTTTGCGGAACTTGGGCATCTCCAGATAGACGTAGGTCAGCTTGTCGTAGAACAACTGATGCGTCTTCGTGTCAAAGAGCTTGACTTCGTGGTGCATATAGTCCTCATCGGTATTGTCGAAAGTGAAGTTGAGAATGCCAATCGTGTAGACTTTCTTCAACTGAAAATCCCAAGCACCCTTGGGCGCTTGTTCCTGGATGGGGAACGTGGAGTAGTAGATGCTCCTATCCTTGAAATAGCGCTGCTCGGCCTTCTGCATCTCGATAAGGATGCGCTCACCCTTGTCGTTCTCACAATACACGTCAAAGACAGCCTTTCGATCGATAGCAAGGTGACCTATGTGCTCAGTGTTGAGGTAAGTGACATCACGCACTACCTCCTCACCATCAAACAGCGAGTTAAGAAAACCAATAAGACACTCCTTATTGGCCTCGGTGCCAAACAACTTCTTGAAAGCGAAATCCGTGTAGAAGTTTGCATATCTCTCATGAGGAGTAAGCGATTCCATATCCGTAGGTTTATGCGTGAATTACTTTCTTGATGCAAATTTATGAAAAAGAAATGAAACGACAAGCATCACTGGGCAAAAAATTGCACGATGATGCTTGAAATGTAATAGATGGGCTGAAGGCTGAAACCACTTTTTCAAAACTATTTTTCAGGATAACGAGAAAAAAAGACCATCAAGGGGAATCCCAGATGGTCTTTTTTATGATTGAGGAGGTAACTATTTTCTTTTACTACTAACCAAATTACCAAAACAAATGAAATGAAAAGGTAGCCATCCTCAATCGGACGCCAGAAGAACTGGCGTTAAATCATTCTCTTACGACCCTTGCTGACTGCTATGCCACGATGGGCGGCAGTCTTCTGGATGCGACGACCGTTAAGGTCATACGCCTGAGCCTCCTGAAGTGCATTCTCGTTAATGCCGGTAATGCTGGTGGGAACGTACTCAGGATCAAGCGCCTTGGCCATATTCAGGTTCTTATGAATATTGACAAGAGCCTTGTACTGATCGGCGGTGGTAATACCAGGCTTTTCGAGTGTTGTGATGCAGCTCTCAATCTGACTGCGGTAGTAAGAGTTGACGCCCTCATCGTTCATGACAAGCTTGCCACGCTCGATGTACCAAGGCGTAATGGCGGCCAAGGCTGCGGCATCGTCGGTGCCGCGACGAATAACCTCGACATTGCCTGCCCAGTATTCTGCACCCTCGGGCATGCCCTTACTCATCATTCCTATCTTCATCGAAGTGCCCACACAAAGTCCGTATGCACTCTGCTTGCACTCGCCCTTGATGAAGGCATCGCTGGCACTGGCAGCATCCTTGATAGCGGCACCATCGGCACCAGCCACATTGGCAGGTGTTGGCACGCTACCCACCAAGAGGTCTACCCCACCCTGCGTGCTGACATTGCGCAAGCGCAACTCGTAGAGGCCTTCAGTCAGACCCAGTACTGTCTGATCGATGCTGAAGCTGCCGTCCTTGACGTGCATGACGGGATTGAAGATACTACCTTGACCTGACTCCATGACAGTGGTACCCTCGTTTGTTACCTTCCAATCCTTGAAAGCACTCTTCATAAAGTCAGCATTCTTGAGCTTGAAGTAGAGGTTCTGACCAGCGCCCTTGTAGAATATGGGGGCAGGCTTCTCACCCGAACTGGGAGCATTACCCTCCACGTATGGCCAACCGTCCTCATCCCAAAGCAAGCGGTCCATCACCATGACACGACCCTTCGAGGCATCCTTGGCATCATAGGCATGGTAGAGAATCCAGTCCTGACCCTCGTCATCGGTAATGATCTCGCTGTTATGACCGGGACCAACCCAGTTGGCATTCTTCTTGATGATAATATTGCGATTGTTGCTGAGCATGTAGCTGTTTATCGAGGCCTTGCTCTTGTAGGGGCCTAATAGGCTGGTACTACGGCCAACCACGGTTTCGTAGGTACTGTTCAGACCCTCGCAACACGCTCCGGTGCTAGCAAAGAGATAGTAATACTGTCCACGCTTGTGAATCATGGCACCCTCGAATGCCGTACCGGCAATCTTCGTGGGCGACTTCTTGTACATATCCTTGATGGCCAGACCGTCAGCAGTGAGCTCGGCAATATAGATGCCGTTGAACGAACCCCAAGCCAAGTACTTCTTGTCCCACTCCTCGATGTAACAAGGGTCGATACTGTTCTCTACCTTGATTTCGGTGCTTCGGAAGAGACGACCCACATCCTTGAACTTGGTGGGAACGGTACCGGTAGCCACGCCAATACCGGTGCGACTGCCATTGCCCCAGAGTGCCGAAGCATAATACATTATATATTTACCATCGACGTAGTTCACGTCGCTTGCCCAAAGGCTGTAGTAGTCGGTCTTCTGCTCACCATTCTTGATGTAAGTAGAGTCATTCCAAGTGGGACGACCGAAGACGTCCTTGACGTAAGTCCAGTTAACAAGATCGGTCGACTTGACCACCTGGCAGTTGGTGGCATAGGCATAGAAGGTGCCATCGGTGCCTCGCTGAATGCTGGGATCGGGAAAGTCATGATCGTAGACGGGATTCTTATACGTACCCTGTGCAAAAGCAGAGAGACCTGCCATGGAGAGCATTGCAATGCTTAATATCTTTTTCATGTCAGTTGTATTTTTTCACTTTTCACTCTTCACGTTTCACTTCGAGCGAAGCGAGACCGGTGACTTACTGAAGATGGCCTTGATGCGCTTCATGTCGAACTTGCTGGAGCGGTCGTAGAAGTAGATACCGTTCTGCTCCTGCTCCACGTCGGTGAGCTGGGTGTAGCAGTAACCCCATACTGCATCGGAAATCTCCATCAAAGCATCGACCTGACCCTCGAGACGAGCATAGAACTCCTCGAGTGAGTGAGGGGGTTCGCCATAGCCCCAAGAGGCATTGTTGTTGCCAGTCTCCTTGTCCTGACCCTTCACCCACTTGATGCCACCGAACTCATCGAGGATGTAGGGCATAGTGGGAGCGTCGTAACGGGGGAAGTCGAAGCGGTTGTTGTCCTCCAAACGGTTGTAACCAGTGTTGGCGCGGGGGATACCCAGTGTCTCATTGGGGCCCTGGAACCACTCCTTACCATTATAAACATGTGCCTTGAGGCGCTGAGGATCCTGCTCATAGTCATGCGTGCTCCAGATGTCGGTCTTGATGTGCACACCACCACTCACGTCGTGAACAGGACGTGTGGGGTCGAGTGCCTTGGTCAGATCGTAGACGTCGCACACGAAGCGGGGGAACTGTACGCGGTCGGGCCAGAACTCCTCGTTCATGGGTGTCCAAGTGACGATGCTGGGATGGTTGCGGTCACGCTGCACCTCCTCGCTCCACTCGTTCAGGAAGTTACGAGCCACCTCGGGATCGTTGGCATCCATACCCCAGCTGGCAGCCTCACCCCAGGTCAGGTAGCCAAGTTTGTCAGCCCAGTAGTGAAAACGCTCCTCGAATACCTTCTGATGAAGGCGAGCACCGTTGAAACCTGCTTGCATGGAGAGCTCGATGTCATGCTTCAGAGCCTCGTCAGAGGGAGCCGTCCAAATGCCGTCGGGATAGAAACCCTGGTCGAGCACAAGACGCTGATACAAAGGTTCGTTGTTGAGATATACCTTGTTGCCCTCGATGCTGATTTTACGCATACCTACGTAACTGTCGACACGGTCGAGACGGTTGCCCCGTGCATCGAATATCTCGTAGACAAGGTCGTAGAGGAAAGGATTCTCGGGGCTCCACAGTTTCTGGTTCTTGACGGGCAGCACCACCACGCTGCTGTTGGTAGCAGGTACGGTCTGTTTGGCCACCACCTTCTTGCCATCCAAGAGGGTGACGGTGAAGTTGCCCTTGGTACCCTGATAGAACTGAGGATGAATGACAACCTGGTGCTGGTCGATGTCGGTGATGACCTGAGCCTGCTGCAAGGCACTCTCACATACGGGCTCCATCCACACAGTCTGCCAGATACCAGTACAACGGGTGTACATGCACTCAAAATTGTTCAGACGCATGTTCTGCTTGCCGGCAGGCTGCTTGCCCGTGCGGGTATCGCTGTAGGCATGCACTACGAGCGAGTGATTCTGGCCATCGGCGATGAACTTGGTGATGTCGAAGCCGAACGAGGTGCTGCCACCGAAGTGACGACCAACGAGGTGACCATCGATGTAGACCTCAGAATTGTAGTACACGGCACCGAAGTTCAGACGTACATTGCGACCCTTCCACAATTCGGGCATTTTGATGTCACGCTGATACCAAATGTTGTTGATGAAGTCCTTGTACTCCACCCCACTCAGCTTACTCTCGGGACAGAATGGCACAGTGATGTGACCATTGAAACCCTTGCTTTCAGGATAACCTTTCTCCAGGCCACTGCCAACAAAGTCGAACTGGTAAGTCCAGTCACCGTTCAGATTACTCCAGTCCGTACGTTGGAACTGAGGACGAGGATACTCTGCTCTTGGGAGTGCCAGAACAAACGTGCTGCAGCAAAACAAAAGCAGAAGAGCAAGAAAACTGAATTTTTTCATACTTATCATTTTGGGATATTCTAGATGTTTTCAAAAGGTTTCGGCTGCAAAGTTAGTTATTTTTACAGCAACTTGCAAACAAAACTTTAAATAATATACTAATTTATGAATTTACCTATCGACTTTCAAACGAAATATATAGGGGGAGGAAGGTTGGGATGGCTTACCGTCCTCCCCTGACTGGAAGTTAAGTTAGTTTAGTAAAATGCTGTTTGGCCAACGCCTTTCGGAACTCCATCCCTTGGCCGTAATTGTTGAGGGGCTGACGCCCTGTCATTGTTTCGATGGCGCAAAAGTAGAATTTTATGATAATATAAGGTGATACATTCCGCCCATTTACAACAACAAAATGCTCAGTAAGGTGCATTTCCCCGCTCCTGAACGAAAAGTTGCATGGTTTGACGCAAATATTGCAACACGCATCGTAATTTGCCCAAGAAAGCATTTATTTTCCATGAAAAAGTTGCAAGTATTATTAAATAAGTATAATTTTGCCAAAAACTAATGTATAAACAATAAATTCCGAGCTGTTTTTTATGAAAAGAACGAAAATTCTAATGGCAGGCGTACTGACGGCAACGCTTTGCATGAGCTGTATCGACAACAGCTATGACTTGAACGACATCGACATGACGATTGGCAACAACACCAATCTGACATTGCCAAAATGTAGCACAGACAGTATCTTGCTAAAGAACATCATGCACCTAAAGCAGGACGACGTAATAAAGATTGTGCCTTTCGGTGATGGTGAAATATACGTTGTCAAACAGGATGGTGAAGCAGACATCAAGCCTTTCAAGATAGATGAGATTAGTGTCAGCAAGCCTCAAAAGAGTACATTTGACACAAAAACCGACGTGTCTGAGTTCTACACAAATTCACAGAAGCCGGCCAAGCGCAAGGTAATCACTATCGATCCCGAAATTCCAGGAATGGCTCCCATCACGATTCCCGACGAGACATACATCTACGAGATTGATCCCGCTAAGGCAAACATGAAAATTGACGAAGCCAAAGCTAATAATATCTCTAAAGACATTATCAGCATCGATCACATCAAGTGCAAAGAGGAAATTACCGTGACACTGCACCTCTCAACAGATGGATTCCCGACACACATCAATAAGATACATCTCGATAACCTGTCCATTATATTACCAGAGGAAATCGAGGTGACATCATGCTATTTCGTGAGCGATGGGGAAAAGACAAACGCTGTCAGCATCGACCCCGGACACATCAAACTCATTGAGGGCAAGGACAAGGCACGTACACCTGACAACATACAGTTAACAATCACCTTCCAGAGTGCACACAACGGAAAGAACTTCAACTTCGATCCCGAGAAGCATACAGCCAGTCTTGGTGGTATGTTTGAGGTAGTTGGTGAATTCCGACTCATGACCGAAGAGATGGATCAGGCATTGATGCAGAAAGCTATTGACAACGAGATTGCAAGATGGAACGATAAACAAAAAATCGAGAACATTATAAAGTTCAATGAGACTCATGACCTCAGAATCTTTGGTGATGCGGTAATACCCTCTGCCATCCATTTCAAAGGCGAGGCAGCATTTAACAAAGATATTGTTGTAAAATACATCTCTGGTGAGATCTTGCACAATGTAGATGAAATCAAGCCTATCAAACTTGACAACCTGCCTGACTTCCTGCAGGAGGACGAAGTGAAACTTGACTTGGCTAACCCCATGATATTCATTCGTGCCAAGAGTAATCTGCCTGCTACGGCTACAACAAGCATTACCTTGTACAACGACCTTAATCCCGAGAAAAAATATGCAGCCAACGATCTCATCGTTAACGGATATAACAAGGAGACGAAGTATTATCTGGCTAACAATAAAGAGACAAAGTATCTACCTACAGAGGATGCTGACGCTGAGTTCCGTCAAGTAGAGAACATCGGCAACCTCATTATAAAGGTTCCCAAAGAGGTAAATATCGAAGTGGCACCCGTTAGAGTTAAGTTCGAAGACCTGGAAATTGGCAACGAACACGAGTACACGGTGCAGGTGGATTACGACGTTTATGCTCCCCTGTCATTCAATGATGATTTCTACCTTATTTATAAAGGTAAGGATTTGGGATGGAACCTTGACGATGACATTGCCAAGATTAATGCAAAGGGAATTACTGCTAAGGCACTTATATCAAGTAACCTGCCGGAAGAACTCGACTTCACGCTCATTCCTGTAGATGCAAATAATGAGGAAATAAAGGCACTTGAGGTTAGTTCGGCTGTCGTAAAAGCAAATGCAGAAAAACAACCTATCACTATTACGCTCAAACCTGCTAAGGGCCACACAATCAACGATGTACTTGCAGGAAAGAATGGAGTAAAAAAACTCGATGGCATACAATACCGAGCTGTCATCAAACGAGCAGAGGATGACAAGAAAGGCAATGCTGGTCAGGTATGGCAAGGCAACACCAACATCATTCTCACCGACATACAGCTGACCATTGAGGGTCCTATCACATACGATGCCAACTAATTTATCTAAGTAATCATCCTTTTCACGACATAGACAAACAATATGAAAAAGATCATCAAATATACGTTGGCTACCTTAGCATTTGCTGCTGCCAACAACGCTAACGCACAGAATCTTAACAGTGGATATTTCCTTGATGGATTTGCCTACAGCCATGAGATAAACCCCGCAAAGGATTATGACCGTAAAGTATATTTCTCGGTACCCGTACTGCCAGGTAATATAAATTTTGGCCTTCGTGGCAACCTCCATCTAACGGACATTCTGCATAAGAATCCCAATGGAAATGGACTCACAACATACTTGAACCCCAACATCAGTTATGCTGATGCCATGAAGGGATTCAGCACACGCAACACATTAATGAGTGACTTGCGATTCGATCTTGTTTCTGTAGGTTTTCACACAAAAAATGCTTTCCACACCATTGGTATAGGCATACGCTCGACAGAAGGAGCAGACATACCCTACACTTTCTTTGATGTCACGAAGCAGTTAGAAAACAAGAACTATTCTATAAGCGATCTCAACGTACAAATGATGGCATGGGCTGAGTTGTCATACGGATATAGCCGTAACATCAACGAAGCATGGCGCATCGGTGGTAAGGCAAAAATCCTGCTTGGAGGTGCGTATGCATCTATGAAGATGGATCAACTCAATCTCGACCTTACCGGTGTAGATAAATGGACTGTCACAGCACATGCAAACGTAGAGGCTGGCGTGAAAGGCCTTACATGGGGTGAGAAGGAAATAAAGGAGTACACAGAAGCATACAGAAAAAAACATCCTGGCACACCTGCCACATACGAGCAGATTAACTTTGACAACATCGATGTGAAGAACTCTGGTCTGAACGGAGGTGGTATAGCCTTTGATCTTGGTGCAGAATGGGACATGGGAAAGCAAGGTATCCTCGAGGGCATGAAACTGTCAGCATCATTGCTTGATCTTGGCTTCATCAAGTGGAACAAGGTCGCACTCGCTCACAACAACGGTGAGGACTTTGTCTTCGATGGCTTCCATCACATCAAGGTAGAGAATGGACCTGGCGTTCCCTTCGACGAGCAGGCAGATGATCTCGGTGATCGCTTCTCTAACCTCTACAGCCTTAAAGACGGTGGCACAACAAGCAAAACGAAAGGAATTGGTGCAACACTGAACATTGGCTGCGAATATGCACTACCCTCTTACAATAAACTGAAGTTTGGCCTTCTCTCTACGACTCGCATACATGGTAAATACACTTGGAACGAAGAGCGTATTTCTGCAAATGTATCTCCCCTCAAGTGGTTGGAAGGCGGTATCAACCTTGGCGTAGGTACACTTGGCGCAAGCTTCGGTTGGATCGTTAACATTCATCCTCGCGGCTTCAACTTCTTTATTGGCGGCGACAATGTCATGGGCAAATTATCTAAGCAAGGAATTCCTCTCAAAAGCAAATCCAACATTGCTATGGGTATCAATTTCCCCATTGGTAAGTCTAATAAATAAGTCATAAAAACGAAGAAAACAGAATGTGCAGCAAGAATACAACAAGTAGTATCTGCTGGATAAAGACACAGACGCAGTATTAGAAACACTGCAGAATAGTAACAATTAAAGCCGTCGATATTTCGACGGCTTTTCTAATATCACATTACCTATATATTATATTATTTGGAATTATTTACAGATATTTCAATTTATTTAATTCCTCTCATATCGCAAAGGAACTCCCAATTAGGATATTTCAAGCGCATGTTTTCATCACCATCATGAGCAGCCTTAAGTTCCTGCATATATTGTGACAAACTATCCTTACCTGAGGTCGTATTTGCATAGAACTGTTCCTGGTCTTCACGTTCACGTTCACGTGCCTGAAACGCTTCGTAATCCTTCATACGCTGCGAACCCCATTTTGTTAAAATCTTCATTCCGTATGCACGTACATTATCAGGCTTGTTAATACGTATCTGATTTTCAATCTCTTCAATTCTGGACTCAACTTCTGTTAAGGGAAATAACTCAACATATTGACTAATCGTATTCCAATCTTCAGCAGTAATTCCCCAATTACTGATAAGCCAAGAATATAACTGATCTTTACGCTTTTTCAAAGTGTATACTTTTCCGCGTGGACCATCAAAAATCTTAAACAAAATAGCAGTTGGATTACCGCGAGTCTTACCATGTTTGTATACAGGTTCATACTCAAAAAAGAAGTCTACCCTACCCTCTTCTGCCAATTTTTTCATCTCCTTTTGAGCAGGTTCAAGACAATACCTTTTGAATTCAGCAAACTTCACAAACTGGTCTTTCTCTATTTTCGTACGACTAGCATTATAACGAAGTACTCCAAACCATTCCTTTAAATCATTATAAGGAAATGGACGCTCTCCTTTTTCACGCCAGGCACTGAGAAAATTGTATAATCTGGGTGTACGCGCTGAATGACAAATACGAGGTACACCAAAAAGATGTTCCGTATATCCCTTTCTCAAACTAAGGATTTCACTGGCACACTCTGTTACCATCTTAATTTCAATATATCCCTTTCGACGCTTTCCACTTGAAAAATTCTGTGGCGTTCCGTCTGCAGTGACAGTGGTCGTCGGTACACGAACCTCATGAAAGATGTTTTTGATGACCTTCATCTCTTGCTTTTGAACAGGATCATATTCATAGAAAGTATTCTTCATCGTCATCAAAGCCTCACAGGCAGTATCAAGTTCTGCATACTTCTGACGAGGCACACCTAAATCGTGTAGAGGAATTTGAAACGTCAACAAATCCCCATTTTGAACAGCAGGAAGGTCTTCGTCCATTAAATTTGCAAACAAAGGACCAAAACTGCGTTTAGAAAGTCTATAATTAATATGATCTTGTAATTGATAAATGATAGACTCCATAATTTTCAACTGCATCAAGCTGAAATTACCACTAACCTGAGTAAAAAGAATAGGATTCTTAACATACTCATTTAGATCTTGCATCAATTCATTATCCGTATTGACTGCATTTGAGGGTAAACTGAGGTCTTTCATATTATCTATATTTTACATCATACTATTATAACGTATGGTCTGAAAAAGTCAACAAAAAACGTCACTAAAACCACACCTATATATATAGTACTTGAATTTATTACTGCGCAAAGGTAACAAAAATCCTACGACGGTGCAAGAAAAAGGTAATAAAAAACACACAAACTACGAAAAAATATATAAATATTAAAGAAATAATGCCTTAAACGTCACGATTTGCACACATAGAAGTATATAAAATAATACCTTTATGTAATAATTAGCACACGTAGAATTATCATGGCAAAACGTCACGATTTGCACACAAACAAATCGATTTGCTTAATTCGTTATCAAAAATTAGACTCCTGCACATAATCTTATTTAAGATAAAACGAAATAAGTGTGTAAATCGTGACCTTTATTTTTAAATATTCACCTAAAGTATGCAAATCGTGACGTATATATATGATATTTATCTCTCAAAACCCAGATTTACGATAAAAACCAGATAAAAATCATAAATACGTCACGATTTGCACACTTTATGTAACCAAAAACAATTTATTTGGTCACTAATTTCACACCGACATGTCACTATTTACACACTTTTGGATTTATTCTTTTATATTAATATAGTTTTAAAAGAATCTTATCCTTATTTTTGAGTATAAAGTATATATAAATATAGCATTTGCCATTTTATTTATATTCAATTAGTTAGAATTATATTTGTGTGAAGCTGGTTACGTATTGATGTGTTTTTCGTTACCTTTTGGTGTGTTTTTTGGTTTTTATTTGTGTGTTACTAATGTCTTTTAAGTGTGTTTTTCGTTACCTTTTCATTTATTTATATTAAAGAAGGACATAAATTGTTGGTGTTTAAAATATGTCCTTCTTTATTCTTATCTTTTTTTATTTTAAATTTTATTCCATTTGGGTTGTTTTCTGAATGTACTGTGTGAGTAGCTGACTGCCTTCTGTATCCAGATCTGATCCGTCATAGTGCTTTTTGAGAAACTCATCCAGTGCTGTACGAATGATGTCCTGTTTGTCTACTCTTTGTAGAACAGAGATTCTTGCTATAGCTGCATCTGCTTCGACTTCGAGGAATACAACCTTTCCGTTTTGTCTTGGTATTGTTCTTAGTGATTTTTTTCTTCCTCTTTGTCCTTTCGTTTGTTCTTCTTGTGTATTTTTTTGTTGCTCGCTATTTATACTTGAAGGAGATGTTTCACTTTGAGTATTATAATTTTTCTGTGGTACAACATTTGCTGCTGAATCTTCAACGAATGTTGTAATATTGAATTTCTTTGCTGTTGCCATTTTATTAGATATTAAGATATTTGAAAATCTTTTAATATTTACCTATTTATATATTGTTGTATTTTTATATTTCCTTATTTCCGTATTGATATACTTAGATATTCTCCTATTACAATATTTAAATATTTCTATATTTATAATTGTGCATCCCTAATAGTTTGGAATTTTTTAAATGCTTCCTGTGCTTTCTTTCCCCACGCTTGTGGTGTCCATTTCTTTGGTCTTGGATGTTTTCCCGTCATGAATTCAGCAAGCATCATGTAGTCATCTGCAGCAGTCGAGTCTGGAGCGTATTCGAAGAGCGTTTGTTCGCTTCCTGGACTTTCATTACATCTTTGACAACGTCGTATTTGCACGGGGAACAATGGACCTCCAAGTGTATCTGAAGGTGTTTGATAGAATTCTTTTATTTGTTTTCCGAGTATTGTGTTACGATCGTATTTTATTAATAGGTATCCTAACACAGGAAGTTCTTTTTCAAAGTCATTTCTAATTTCATTTATGAAATTCATAAGATTAGGTGTTCCTTGTACACTGAAAAAACTTGCTTCTGTTGGGATAATAACACAGTCGCTGGCTGTTAATACATTGGTATTCATTAGATTTTTACCTCCAGGTATACAGTCAATAAGAATATAGTCATATTCATTTTGGATAAGCGACAGACGTTTACTTAAAAAGTATTCTCTTCTATTTTGCTGAAACAAGTATTCACTAGCGTTTGCCATTTCTCTTGACGAGGGAATATAGTCCAGACCGTCATATCTTTCGTATACTGGTATTCTCTGAATGTCGTGTAACCATTCCCACATTGTCATTGGTTTACCGTCTTCTGCGGGTAGGGTAGATGTTTTATCCATCATTTGTGTAAGGTTACATTGTTGGTCTGTATCGACCACCAGAACTTTCTTACCCAGTAGCCAAAGTGCTGTTGCCAGATTTGCTGTTGTAGTTGTTTTGGCAACACCTCCTTTGTCGTTCATAATTGCGATAATCTTAGCCATTTTAAATTATTTGTATATTTGGATATTTCTAATTCTTTGCAAATGTACTCAAATATTTTCTTATTTGCAAATCGTTTTGAAATAATCTTCTATTTTGAAATAATTTCATAAAATCAAATACTTTTTTATATCAAAATATACAAATAATATTAATTATGTTCGTAATTATAAATATCTATAAATATTCATGTATTTGTTGTTATTTGCGTACTTGTGTATTTCTTTATTTTTTGTATCTTAATATTGTTATATTCAGATATGAAGGTATGAAGGTATATCGGTATTTTAAGATATTTCTAAATTGCGAAATATTTGGGTATTGGTTATTGTATTGGATTGTATGTTGATTTTGAGATTATTTTACCATCGTTTGTGGTGATGGTAACGTGTTTTTTTCCTTTGTCGTCCGTCTTGATGTCAAAGATGAGATTGCATGATGTAATGGGTGATGAACTTTTCAGGATGGCACGTAACTGATTTTCTTCTACGATTAGTTCGAAAGCGATAGGGTAGGGGAGTGTGTTTTTCAGTCGCAAGTCCTTGAACCCGTAGAAGACCGTTGCATCTGTGCCAAGAGGTGCAAAACGTGTTTCGTCAGTATACAGATCAACCGAATGGTTATAGCGTTCCAGAATCTCTAAACCTGCAAGTAACGCCAGATGGTGAATGATGCCAGATGCTTGACAAAGCCCACCACCTACGTCAATGCTGAGTACACCATTGTGGATGCTTCGTCCTTCTTGAAATCGTTTTCTGTTGTTTGGGTTACCGACTATATGCCAGAAGGAAAATATCTCCCCAGGACGTACTAAAATGCCGTTTATGCGTTGAGCAGCTTCAGTTAGATTATGTTTTTTACTTTCTAAGGTTGGACTTGGTTTGAAAGGTTGACAGAGTTCTATTTTGTATTCAGGGCATCCTTCTACATGCTCCAAACCGTTTTTTGAATTTTCTTGTGATAAACAACCACGTCTTGCAAAGCGCGTACAATGTAGTATGTCAGTCATTCTAACATACATATTTCGTATTTTCGCTTTCGTACTGATTTTCATGTACTATTTCTTCTTATTTCACAAATTCGTTGGGAAGTACTCCGAACTGCTTTTGGAAACACTTTGCAAAGTATGATGGCGTGTTAAATCCTGCCATATAACATACTTCATTGATCTTATATTCACCAGATTGCAGTAATTCTGCAGCATATTTCAGACGCTCTAAGCGTACGTAATCATTTGGAGATACGTCGAGTAGAGCCTTTATCTTTCTGTTAAGAGAAGAACGGCTCATGGCTAACTCACTTGCTAACTGATCGATAGAGAAGTCAGAATCCTTCATGTTGTCGAGGATAACTTGATGCAGATGGCGCAAAAACTCCTCGTCAGCCTTTGAGATGGCTACGATATTTGTCTGTGCAATGGGTGAGTTGCGGTAGGTTGCCTTTAGTTTTTCTCGGCTATGTAGCAAATTGTCTATACTAGCCTTCAGATGTTCGGTAGAGAATGGTTTCTCTATATAGGCATCAGCGCCCTGTTGCAAGGCTTCTATCGTGGATTGAACTCCGACCTTTGCTGTAAGGAGAATGATGGGTATATGACTGTAATTCAAGTCATTCTTTACATGATTACAAAGTTCCATACCATCCATGACGGGCATCATGACGTCAGATACAATAAGATGTATTACCTCCTTATTTAATACCTCAAGCGCTTGTGCTCCGTCGTTGGCAGTCAGCACGCGATAGCGGCTAATGAGCTGCCTGCGTATAAATTCTTGCATCTCCTGGTTATCCTCTACGACGAGAAGTGTGTAGGGTGACTGCTCTCCAGGTTTCTGAAGTTCATCGTGTGTAGTAGTAACCTCCTGTTCTGTTATGGGAGCCTGGCTTTCAGTCTCCTCATGTTCTGTTGGAAGGTTGAGAATGAAGCGGTTACATGTTGGATCATCATCCATGACAAGCGAGCCTTCATGCAGTTCGGCAAGCGAACGTGCCAAGGTAAGTCCTATGCCACTACCAATTGCCGTTTGCGCGCCATTGTCGTTGTATCTTGAGAAAGATTTAAAGATTGCTTCACGCTGATCCTGAGGCACGACGTTTCCATCGTTCCAAACCTTGAGTGTTACGTTAGATTCCGTTGCACTCAATTCTACGCGTACAAATGTGCTGGAATACTTGATGGCATTTGTAAATAGATTGCTCACAATCTTTGTAAATCCTTCATTATCAATAGATGCGATGAGAGATTCCGGGCAATCGAGCGTAAAGCTGAGTTTACGCTGTCGAGCAAAAGGCAAGAAGCGTGTGTGTGTGCGTCGCAACAAGTCTGCCAAGTCACATTTATGGAAGTGCATTTGGAATCCCTTTGACTCCGTCTTGCGGAAGTCAAGAAGTTGATTAACAAGCCCCAGCAGACGGTCCGTATTGAGCGTCATCACCTCCAGGTCATCTCGCATTCCAGGCGTCACATCGGGTGAGGCGAGCACATTCTCAAGCGGACTCTTGATGAGTGTCAGAGGTGTACGTATCTCATGCGCTACGTTGGTAAAGAATTCAATTTTAGCATCATACAACTCATGCTCCTTCTCCTGACGCAGTTTTTCCATCGCATGTTCATGCTTACGCAAGGTTCTGCTGTGCATGTTCTTATATATAATGTATACGATGGCAATGATGAGAAGGGCGTAGATGATGTAGGCCCAGATTGTAAGGTAGAAGGGTGGGTGAATGTATAGATTTATTATGCGTTCCTCCGTCTCCATTCCGTTGTGACTCTTACCCTTGATGTGCAGGTGGTAAGTGCCGTATGGCAGGTTTGCATAACGTATGAGGTCTGTGCCCGACAGTGTTTGCCAGTCGCGGTCGTAGTCATCCAGTCGGTACTGTATCTCGTTCATCTCTGGAGATTGGAAACTCAGCACGGCGGCACGCAGCGAGATATTGTTCTGATTTACATTCAGATCTACGTCATTGCTGTAGAGGATACTACGCTCCAAGGGTGCTCCGTTATCTCCGATGGCAGCACGATCATTGAAGATGTACAGGTCGCTAACTACGAGTTGAGGGACGAGATTACCCTTCTTGAAGTTACGGGGATTGAAACTTACGAGACCTTCTATCGTTCCGAGATAGATTTCGCCATCCGCTCCAACCGTACCGGATTGGTAGTTGAACTGATTAGAAAGCAATCCGTTAGCCGTACTGTAGATATGCATCTCGTTGTTATCCGTATTGAGGCTGACGAGTCCGTTGTTTGTCGTAAACCACAAAAGTCCCTGTTTGTCTTCCACCACGCGCAGTACTACGTTGCTTGGGAAACCTTCGCTTGTGCCGTAGCGCTTAAATTGCTTAGAATGTGGATCATAGCAACAGCATCCACCGCCCTGCGTGGCTATCCATATCCGGTTATGACTATCCTCCATGATGCTGACCACCTTGTCGTAGGGTAGGGAGTTCGTGTTGCCTTCTTCGTTTACAATGTGTTGTAGCTTATGTGCTTGTATGTCGTAGAAGTACACACCGTTAGAGTAGGTGGCTATCCATAGGTTGGCATTGTGGTCCTCCATAAGATAATATACGAACTCGCCTCGCATGTCCTCCAACAGTTCGAAACTGTCGTTTGCAGGATTGTATTGGTAAACGCCTCCGATGGTACCGAGGAAGGTGTCCCCAGCCATTGTGTGGCAAATAGTGAAGACGTGTCGGGTAGGCAGATGGCCGGGACCATTGCCTTGTAGGTAATGTCGTAATTGCTTGGTATGGATGTTGATACGTGAGAGTCCTCCAGAGAATGATCCCACCCACATTTCGTTGTCTATCAGGCAGAGACCATGTATGTTGTGGTAGAGGTCGGGGTGGGCTATGGGCTGTAGTGTGTGGGTGTTAGGGTTATATTCGAAGAGGCCTCGGTCCTCCGTTCCAATCCAGAGCATGCCATCGGGCGTCGTGTGTAGTTCGCGTATGCGCTTTCCAAACGCAGGAGTGGATTCGTTGGGGTAGATCTTGCGGAAAACGGAGTTTTGGTTGCTATAGTAGTTGATGCCACCGAAATATGAGCCCAACCACATGCCGTTTTCACGGTCGCGGTAAATGGCGTATACTGCATTATCTGACAGCGAGAAACGGTCCTCGAAATGTGTGGCCGAGATGTGCTGAATGGCGTGGGTTGTAGTGTTGATGATGAAGATACCCTTTTCCGTTCCAACCCACAGCTGTCCGTCCTCACCGATGCAGCATGCGCGTACGTATTCATTAAGCAACTGGGTGCTCGTTTCCGAGGTGTGGTTGATTTCAATAAGCCCGTGATTTGTACCTATTAAACAGCGGTTGTGCGTTCCCTCAAGTCGGCAGTTAATCTCTTTTCCTTCAAAAGGATGCTGTCCATCTTTTGTGTGATACGGCTTAAATTCCCCCTTCTCGGTGTTGTCGGTATAGTAGAGATCATCCTCATAGAGTGCCACCCACATGCGCGTTCCTGCACTATGCGTCTCAAACCATAATTGCGACACATTAGCCGTTAGCGTTCGTCCTTCACACTGAATGTTCTGCTTGTGTAACTCCTTGTTTTTCTTGTTGTAACGAAATACACCCTGCTCGTGACTTGAAATCCAGATGTTTCCGTTTTCATCGTCAGTGATGACGGGTATGTTGTGGACGATGGTTTCCCCCGTCTCCACAACCTTGTCGTCGAGGAAAGTGAACTGCTCCAGTTCCGGCGAGTAGATGTATACGCCACCATCCGTTCCGATCCAGATGAAACCGTCTGCATCCTCGTAGAGCGACGTGATGAAGTTGTTGCCCAGTGCCGAATTCTCCTTTCGGAACGTTCGGCAGGAGATGCCATTGTAGAGGTTCAGACCATCCTTGGTGCCAAACCACATCATGCCGTAGTGATCCTGCAGAATGGTGTTTACGGAGTTGTCGGACAGGCCTTTGTCCTTATCGAAATTACGGAAATAATAGGGAGTTGACATCGATTGTGCGTGAAGCACGACCGAGAGTGTCAGACATAGGTAGAGTAGAAGGTTACGCATGTTTTTGGAGAGATGCTACGTGTTTTTTGGAGAGACGCTGCGTCTCTCAAAAAAAGACGCAGCGTGTTTTTAAAAAAGAAGCTGCGTCTCTCCAAAAAACACGCAGCGTCTCCTATTGTCATATTTACTTCTTCAGTGTGCGGGCCGAGAGTTGCAGAACGGCGCCGTTGACGTGGTCGTAAAACTCAACGCGAACATTGTACTTCTTACCAGCCTCTACGCTGAACATGCAAGAGTTGTGAGTTGTAGAGTGGTCTGCCCAGTCGCTGATGACCAACTTGTCGTCGATGTACATACGATAACCGTCATCACCGCTCAGGAGGAAGAATATCTCTGCCGATTCTGTGGGAACGAGCTGACTCTCAGCAATAAGTGAGAATTCATCCTTCTTTACGCCAGCGGCAGGAGCGTCATTCGTGTCCATGTTCAGGGCCTCCCATTGTGCGGTAGCCACTACGTTGCCCTGCAACTTCTCGTTGTTGTAGAACTTCACGTCGAAGCCCTGCTTGCCATCCTTTGTCTGGAAGATGCTTGCGGGCAATACGTGGATGGCGTCCTTCACGGGCTCGTTCAGGCTCTTCAGGAACTCAGCGCAATGCTTGTCGTTGTTCATCTGCTGCAGGAGTACGAGGGGCAGGTTGTTGTAAAGTGAGTTGAATCGCTCCATAGTCTCCTTCTGATTCTCAGGATGATAGGTCATGCGCAGGGGGGCAGCCTCCAGGTAACCGAAGTTCTCTGTATAGACCATGCCAGCCTCCTTCTGCTTGTAGTCAGCCACGGCGGTACGGATGCGGTGCAGCTTAGCCTTGGCACCATCGGTCAGCGAAGGCATGTCGGTGGGCATCTCCACCTCTACGGTAGCGCCAGCAGCACAGTTGATCTGACCGAGGTCGATGGTAGCCTCGAGGTTGAAACCGTCGTAGCTGTAGTCTACTGCTTTTCCATTGATCTTCACGCTATTGGGAGCTGCCTGACAGGGCAGAGCCACGCTGTACTGACGCTTAGCGGGCATATCCTTATACTGACCCTTGCGAGCACCAATGGTGACGGTCAGGTTGTTGCCGTTGCGAGTGTAGGAGATGGGAGTGGTGGCGTAGCTTTTTACGTAGTCCTTGTCCTCGCCATTATCCTCATAGATAGTGAATTCGCCCTTGTCGCCGCCGGGGAATACGCGAACGATGTAGGGAGCATCGTTGCCGCTCAGGTTCTTCACCTTGCCAGAGTAGGGCAGGATGCTACCAGCCTTTACGTATACGGGATATTCGTCGAGACTGAATGCGCGCTCTATGGTCTGACCGCCCTTCAGCATTGTACCCGTTTCATACTCAAACCATTCGCCCTCGGGCAACCAAACATTTACGCGAGCGAAACCATCCTCCTTGCTTACTGCGTCGGTCACGGGAGCAATCATCATCTTGTCACCGAACATATATTCGTTTTGGAAGTCGTAAGCCTCCTTAGCCTCAGGATAGTCGTAGTACATGGGGCGGCAGAGTGAGATACCCGTCTCGTAGTTCTCGCGTGCCATAGTATATATATAAGGTACGAGTGCGTAGCGTGTATTAACCACCGTGCTCAGGCGGTCCATCATCTTCTGACCGAATGCCCAAGGCTCCTTGTTCAGTGCAGCGTCCTTCGTACTGTGTGTACGGATGATGGGTAGGTATGCACCCATCTGCATGGCGCGCAGATAAAGCTCCTCGGGAACGGGAGTGCCGAACTTGGTGCTCTGGTGGCCGCCGATGTCATGGCTCCAGTAGCCGTAGAGCACGTTAGATGCTGTGCTGTTGAAGTAGGGCAGGAAGCGGAGGCTCTCCCAGGTGATGTATGAGTCGCCCGAGAAACCTACCTGATAACGATGGTTACCCAGTCCACCCCAGCGGTGGTAGAGCATGGGGCGCTTGTTGCCGTGCCGTTCCATGTCGGTGAACCATATATAGTTACACCACCAGGTGTTGCTCAGCGCGGGGATTTTCTTGTCGTTGAGCCACTGCTGCCAGTCTAGCCACCAGAAGTCAACGCCCTCCTCCATGTAGGGGTGCAGATAGGTGTCGAAGAGTGCCTTGACGTACTGCTTATCGCTACCCAGCCACTCGCGTACGTCACCGTCCTTCATGTTGATTTTCTTTCTGAAATCCTGATACTTCTGCTCGAAGGGGCGTACACCGTCGGCGGGATGAAGGTTCATCGTAGCCTTGATGCCCTGCTCGTCGAGGTAGCTCAGGAACTTCTTGTAGTCGGGGAAGAGGCGCTCATTCCAGTCCCAACCCGTCCAGCCACCTCCGGCAGCTTCGCTGATGGGGTGCCAGTCCATGTCGATAACGACTACGTCGAGTGGGATGTCGTACTTCTGGAAGTTGGTAACGAGGTCACGGAAGTCCTGGTCGCTATAACTCCAGTAGCGGCTCCACCAGTAACCGAAAGCGTAGCGGGGAGGCATGGGCACCTTGCCGGCAAACTTGGTGTAGCTCATCAGGGCCGACTTGTAGTCGTGGCCGTAAGCCATGAAGTACCAGTCCTGTGCGCCCTTGGCACTCTTGCGCTCCTGCACCCATTCCCAGTCCTTGGCTCCGTCGAAGAGTAGGCCTTCTGAGTCGTCAATCAGCGTCCATCCATCGGTGGCAATGACACCATCCTCGATGGGCATTTTCTTGTTCTGGTCGTAAACGTAGTGGTCGCCGTTGTATCCGTCCAATGTGCGGTAGGTACCCTTGAGGTTACCCTTCTGCTCAGTGCCGGGAGTCCATACGAACTTTGTACTGAGCTTCTTGTCGCTTGTGATGCTCAGGTTGCTTGCCGAGAGGGGAGCGTCGCCCTTCGTATAGACCAGCTTCATCTTGCTGGTGGTGATGGTCACTTGCTTACCCGTTTCCTTAATTGTATAAGGTGTTTCGGCGTATTCGCGGTTCACGGCCACGAAGCTCTTGTTGTCTACAAACTTGCCATCCGGAGCATACTCCAGACGCACGGTTCCCTCGTCGATGACGGTGAATCGCACCTTGTCGCTGCGGTACGCTTCGCTCTTCTGTCCCCAGGCATTCATGGAGGCGAAGGCAAGCGCAATGATTAGAAATCGTTTCATCATACAGTTTTTACAATTAGATTTTTTTTACAATTTGGTTTAAAAATATCTGTGCAAAGGTATAGTTTTCGGCTCAACTTTGCAACAAATCTCACGTTTTTTTGTCAAAACAACCAAAATTTTACGTCAAAAATACAACGTTTGTGCCAAATTTAAGGATGTGTTAATAATATTAAATGAAAAAATTTTGCGACAGATACTCTTTTTTGTAACTTTGCGGTCGGAAAATAAATTGTGTTATTGAAACAAACTAACCGCTACAATGCATAGAAAAAATCTATTTTTCGGTGTGCTTGCTGTACTGGGACTGGCATCCTGTACGGAGAATATCGATATGAGTAACCGCTACACGTTCAAGGATGAGACGGTGATGAGCTACCTGGAGAAGCATGAGGACTACAGCGAGTACGTCGCTCTGCTCAATAAGGTGCCCATCAGTGCTTACAGTAAGAGTACCGTGGGTCAGTTGATGGCTGCTCGTGGTCATTTCACCTGTTTTGCTCCCACCAACGAGGCCATCCATAATTATCTGGGTACCCTCGTCGAGGAGGGACTGATTACCGAACCCTCGTGGGACGCTTTCACCGATGCTCACAAGCTCGACTCCATCTGCAACGTCGTTGTCAAGAATAGTATCATCGATGGCGAGGACGGTGTGGAGTATGAGACCGGTTCTTTCCCCCTTGAGAGCGGCGAGTTCGAGTTGTCCAACATGAACGACCGCAAGATCAGTGTTCACTATGGCGAGGATGCGTTCGACATCTATATCAATGGCGATCTGCCCATCTCGCGCAAGAACCGTGACATCCCCTGTATCAATGGTGTCATCCATCAGATGGAGGCTGTCATAGCTCCCAGCGACAATAGTATAGCCGAGTTGTTGCGTGACTGTCTTGACGGCAAGCACGACGACTTCAAGATGATGGCTAAGCTCCTTTTTGCTTGTGGCTTGCAGGACACTCTCAGCAAGAAGCGCGACGAGGAGTATGAGCGCTTGTATCTCACTGGTGCCATCACCGACTACGAAGCCAATGGATTGCAGAGCACGGCTGACGGTAAGTGCTATGTGCCCCAGCATCGCAAATACGGTTTCACGCTCTTTGCCGAGCATGATGACCTGTGGCGCGAGATCTTTGGCAAGGACATCGATGCCATCTCCGTTGATGAGTTCAAGAATTGGGTTGTGGATAAAGGCTATTATCCTGATGCCAAGAACGATAATAACTACACAGACCCCGACAACGTGCTCAACCAGTTCGTCACCTACCATCTCCTTCCCATGCGTATTCCTAATAATAAGCTTGTTTTGCACAACAACGAGAAGGGCTTCAAGGTAACGATGGGTCAGGCCTATACAATCCCTGTGATGGAGCACTACACCACGATGGGTAAGCCTCGTCTGCTCAAGATCTATCAGAGTTACGAGACCAACCGCGCTCAGCCCGTCGGCAGTTCGGGTTCGGGCATCTTCCTCAACCGCTTCCCCATTCTTGATAATGGCCGCACTGGCACCTATCACGAAATCGGATGCGACCCCGATAAGGAAGGTGTCTATGTCTTCGACAATGCGCCCAACCTCAACGAGTATAACACCATTAACGGTATGGTGTACCCCATCGATAAGGTGTTAGCCTACACAGATGATGTGCAGACCAATCTTATGAAGACGCGCATCCGCTTTGAGGGTATGAGTCTCTTCCCCGAGGCTATGACCAACGACATCCGTCAGAATTCCGTGGGATCTGCCCGTACGCAGTGCGTGGCCTTCCCTCAGGACAGCAAGTATCGTTATCTTGAGAATCTCTCCATCAACGACAACACCAAGACCTTTGCCTATTTCTGTGCATGGAACTGGAACTGGAACAACTACCAGGGCGATGAGATAAAGGGTGTCGGTCAGTACGACTATACTTTCAAGCTTCCTCCTGTTCCAAAGCGTGGAACCTACGAGGTTCGCTACAAGGTATTGGCCAATATCGACCGTGGTGTCTGCCAGGTATATTTTGGTAGCGATCCCAACAACCTGCCCATTGCCGGCATTCCTATGGATCTCACTATCGGTGGTGTGACACATTATTCTACAGCAGGTAATCGTCCCAGTATCGCGGGTTGGGTTTCGGATTCTGATGATCCCGATGGCAATGCTGAGATAGATAAGAATATGCGCATCAACGGCTTCATGAAGGGTCCTGAGTACTATTGGGACGGTAGCATCACCAGCCGTCAGCAGGACTGGAACGTTCGTCGTATCGTAGTTCGCCAGACGCTCGACCCCGACAAGCAGTACTACCTTCGTTTCAAGTCATGTATCGAGAGCATGCAGAAAGAGTTCTACATGGACTATATCGAATACTGTGCTAAGGAGGTTTACGACAACCCCGTTGAGCCAGAGGATATTTGGTAAGTCTTAGACGCGGATTTCGCAGCAGAGTATCTCGCTATGATTTTTTGACGCAGATTACGCAGATTTCACAGATTTTCTCCCTATGATTTTTTGACGCGGATTAACGCGAATTAACACAAATTTTCGAAGGAGAGATCTGCGAAATCTGCGAAATCTGCGTCAAAGTAAAATCCGTGTTAATTCGCGTTAATCCGCGTCAAAAAAATCCGCGACCGAAGTCAAAAGCCGGGGGTTAGAGGGGCTTTTAATTGCTCCAACGCCTGCTGTATTGTCGAGCGTGGACACCCCACGTTGAGACGCATGTACCCCTCGCCGCCGGGACCGAACATCGTGCCGGAGTTGAGAGCCAGCTTTGCCTTGTCCTCGAACAGCTCAACCAACTGTTCGTGTGTTAGTCCCAGTGCGCGGCAGTCCAGCCATACGAGGTAGCTGGCCTCGGGACGTACAGGACGAATGGCAGGGATGTGCTCCTTGCAATAGTTGATGACGAAGTCGATGTTGCCTTCCAGATACTTGAGCAACGACTGGCGCCAGGGCTCGCCCTGCTTCAATGCTGCTACCGTGGAGATGGGCGCGAACATGTTCGCCTCGCACATCTCGGTGGCTTCCAGCCAGGGGAAGAAGCGGCTGCGCAACTCGTCGTTCGGGATGATGCACCAGCTGCTCACCACGCCAGCCATGTTGAAAGTTTTCGTCGGCGCCGAGAAGGTGATGCTCACCTCGGCAGCCTCCTCGCTCACTGTGGCGAAAGGTATGTGTTTATGTCCGTAGAGTGCTAAGTCGCAGTGTATCTCGTCGCTGATAATGATGAGGTTATGCTCCTTGGCAAAGCGTGCCAGGCGTAGCTGCGTCTCGCGTGTCCAGCAGATGCCGGCAGGGTTGTGGGGGTTAGCCAGAATGAGCAGGCGGCACTTCTCGTCGCACACCTTCTCCAGGTTCTCAAAGTCCATCTCGTAGTACGAGTGTCCTTCCTCCTCATGGCGTGTCAGCGGGTTCCACACCACCTCACGTCCCACGCCTCTCGATGTCAGGAAGAAAGGATGGTACACGGGCGGCTGAACGATCACCTTCTCATCCTCCTTCAGCAGATGGTCCACCACGAGGCCGATACCCTTCACGATGCCCGGTATGTAGCTTATCCACTCACGCTTCACCTCCCACTGATGGTGGTCCTTGATCCACTCCATCACCGTGGGCCAGTACTCCTCGGGGTCGAGTGTATAGCCCAGTACCGGTTCCCCTGCCAGCTTCTCTCGGATGGCATCCGTGATGAAGGGTGGGGTAGGCCAGTCCATGTCGGCCACCCACATGGGCAGCAGGTCGGTGCGTCCGTACACTCTCTGTAGTGCGTCCCATTTATAGGAATGCGTGCCGCGTCGCTCGATCACCTTGTCAAAATCAAAGTCTTGCATGTCGATGTATGTATTTTTGATTGTTAGTAAATGCTGATTCTGTTGTTTCCTACGCAAAGATATGTATTTTTCCCCGATTCTTCAAAATTTTAGTCCTTTGCTTTGCGTTCTCGCATAAAAAATGTAATTTTGTCGCTCAAATACAGCAAACTGCCATGAACAATAAGTTAAGATTATCATTCTTCCTCGTCAGTTTTGTCCTCTGTTTTCATGCAGTGGCACAAAATTTTGACAAAGCATCCTACTATGCCGCTGCCGAAGGCAAGAAGGGGCAAGCCCTCAAGGCCGCCCTCTCCGACATCATCAAGCGCGGACTCTCGACTGTGGGCTACGACGGCCTTCTCGAGGCATACAAGAAGACCGATGTCCGTCCCGATGGAAAGATATGGGATATGTACAGCAATGCCACCAACTACACCCCCGGTGCTGGATATGCAGCCTCCTACAAGGTGGAGGGCGATGGTTATAACCGCGAGCACACCATCCCGCAGAGCGTCTTTGGCAGTGGGGGTATGAAGAGCGACCTCTACCACGTCTATCCCACTGATTCCAAGATAAACGGCGTGCGCAGCAACTACTGCCATGGCGAGGTCGGTGCCGTGAAGACTGCATCGAAGGGCAACTTCTCACTGCTTGGCGCACCCACCGCCTCGCTCAAGAGTGCAGGCTGCAGTGAGGGCTACGTCTTCGAGCCCAACGACCTCTACAAGGGCGACTTCGCGCGAACCTATTTTTATTTTATAACTTGCTACGAGGACAACCTCAGGAGTTTCGACCCCTATGGCATGTTTTCGAAAAATGTTTATCCCTCCCTCACCAATTGGGCCAAGGACATGCTGCTGCGTTGGTCCGAGCAGGACGTCGTGTCCGACAAGGAGACTACGCGCATCGAGGCTGTCTATTCGCTGCAGCACAACCGCAACCCCTTCATCGACTATCCCGGTCTTGAGCAATACATCTGGGGTGACTATCAGGAGATGGCCTTCTCGCCCACCGACTACGTAAACCCCTACGAGTCTGGCAGTCAACCAGGCGACGACGATGGTGGCGACGATGGCGATGATGATGATGACACTGGCGACGATGATGACAAGGGTGAAGACGGCGACGATGACGGCGGCGACATGGCCACCACCTACTCTGCCACCTACACTTTCCAGAACAAGACTTGGGGTGCCTACACCTCCGATGGTGAAGAGACGAGTTGGAAGAGCAATGGCAAGGCCCCCAATGGCTTCACCTCGATGCAGGGCGTGCAGGTCACCAGTGGTACTTCGGGTGCCGGTGCCACCTCGCCCATTAGATACAGCGATGTCAAGAGCGTCAAGGTGATGTACACCACAAACGCCAGCCGTGGTGCTGGCTCCATCGCCATCAGCGTAGGTGGCGAGAGTCTGCATTGTGCCAATGCCAGTGTCACGATCGAGGGCGGTACAACGCCTCGTGAGATGCTGTTCACCGCTGCCGATGGTCCGCTTACTGGCGCTGTAGCCATCACCGTTACTTGCACCACCAATTCCATTTACATTTACAGCATCACCATCAATGGTGGCACAGACCCAGCCGATGCCATCGATCCCGTCATGGCCGAGGAAACCATAGGCATTCCCATCATCTTCGACCTCAGTGGTCGTCGTGTGCAGCACACCACCCGTCTGCTTCCCGGCATCTATGTCATCAATGGTCGTAAGGTAGTTGTAAGGTAGCATTTTTGCTGTTTTGTGCCCATTTTCTGCTGTTTTGTAATCTTTGCGTGTATTTTTTTTACATTTTTTTGCATTCAATTCGCAGAAAAGTAGTAATTTTGCGGCTTGAAAGTGTGAATACACCACCAAATATGACTACAACAGCGTTGCAAACCTTGGGGAACACGTCACTTCGATAGATCTGACCACCGTAATCCATGGGTGCCTGATACTTGATGATAATCATACATATTTATATTATTAATTAACTTTTTTTATTAACCAAAAATTTCAGTCTTTATGAAGAAATTTTTATCACTCATTACCATGGTATGCTTGAGCGTTATCAGCGCGATGGCTGCCGTAGTAACACCTGTGACCGATCTCGATCAGGCTGCTGCTGATGGTACTGTGTTAACAATTGGCGTAGGAGATAAGTATCTCTACGGCTCAAATGCACAAAATTGTGCTATGGGCGACGCTAATGCTGCAGTAAGCTCAAGCAACGGATGTGTTGGTTACAAGGTTGAAAAAGACGGCGACAATTACATGTTCCGTTGTGTTACACCTGCTGGTGGTGACTACATGATTTGGGGTCGTACAGAACCCAATTATCTGAATGCCCAGCCCTCTGTAGGTGGTGTTACCTTTAACCTTAACAATGGCGACAAGAAGGGTACCGACATGGCAAACGGTGCCGTATGGAGCCTGGAGGAAGGTAAGTATCTTAAGAACGTTGGTAATGGCGGATATTTCGCTGGCACCACAACGTCTGCCGATCCTGTCGAGGTTACTTTTGTGACCATTGAAGGTGATCCCGAGCCCGAGCCCGAGACCTTCGAGATGCCTGCATCTCTGAAGCCTTTCATCGAGAATGGTACTCAGTTCTACCTGAAGAGTGGCGACCAGTATCTTATTGGTGGCGAACAGCAGGCAGTAGCAATGGGCAGTTGGGCTGACGTTGAGGCATGCACCAACTCTACCATGTGGGTTCTCACCGAGAACGAGGACGGCTCTGGTATGTTCCGTGCCGTTACCGCTGATGGTTCTAATGTTTCCGCTTGGGGTGCTAATCCCTGCTACCTGAACGCCCAGCCCGCTGTGGGTGGTGTGCTGTTCAAGATGAACAAGAATCAGGACATCAAGAATGGTTCTTCATGGATTCTTGCTGAGGTTGAGGGTGGCTATACCCTCCAGTGCGTTGCTAACAAGGGTTACGCAACTACTGCAGTGAACACTGCTGCTGAGCCCGTTGTTTGGCAGCTCTACCTTCCCGAACCCGCTGTTGGCGGTTGGGATGGTACTATTACTACCTCTCTCGACGACGTAGTGCTGAAGTCTGCTGATGATGTTGATGGCATTACCCTTACCTTCAACGGTGCTAAGAGCATCGAGCTGTCGGAAGAGGCAAACCTTACCGTTGCCGATACTTGGGCTTGGGGTAATGAGGTATACTACATGTGGGCTCCTGCCTACAATGATATCTTTGGTACAAACTGCGGTTACACCATCGACGGCGACAAGATTACCTTGACTGGCATCTTTGACGTAATGAAGTTTATGTCGGGCGGCGGCATTGAGCCCTATGCTGAGAAGCTTATGGCTGCCAAGAAGGCTGCTCGCAAGGCTCCTGTTCAGGAAGGTGACACTGAGTTCCAGCTGAACCTTTACGGTGGTGGTTTCATCATCGATGGTGATACCGAGAACATTCCTGAGATTGACCTCTACCTGAATGTTGAGGAGCCCGGTGCTACTGAGGTAGTTCTTTCTAATCTGGATGTGCAGGACTACATCTCTATGGGTGGTCCTCTGATGGTAATGGGTCGCACTGCTGAGGGTGACAACGTTACTTTAGGATTCGATGCTGAGGGTAACTTCCTCGCTGACTATTCTGGTATGGATGCTGCTGACTACTCTCACAGCTATACTGTAAAGAGCGGTACTGGTTCTATCAAGACCAACGAGGATGGTAGCAAGACGATTGATGTCACCGCTACCCTGAGCAACGATAAGACCTATCACATTACTGCTACTATCGAGGCTCCTGCAGCTGCTCCCTTCGAGTTGCCTGAGGTTGCTGCTACTACTGAGGGTATCACTCTCACGTTCGACGTGGCTGCTGCTACCGAGGGTAAGGAGAATCCCACTCTCGAGGGTCAGGTTGCTGTAACCAAGGATGGTGTTGAGTACAGAGGTGGTTTCAGTGAGACCGATGTCGTTGACGGCAAGGTTACTGTAACTATCCCTGCTAATAACATCTTCTGCTATGCAATCTTCAGCTCACTGACACTTGAGGCTGGTGATGAGATCGAGGTTACTTTCCCCGAGCTTTCACTCTATGAGAACTTCACCGCTGGTGGTTATGATACCACTTGGGAAGGTGCTATGGAGGGTAGCGTAAAGGTTACCGTTGCTGGTGCTGCTGCTCCCGAGCTCGCTAACGCTGACTTTGCTGAGGGCGCTGTTGGTGACGTAAACATCGCTACCTATGCTAAGGACGGTGAGGTTAACCAGATGCAGGAAGTTCCCGGTTGGAGCTTCGGCGTTGAGAATGATGACGCTCGTGCTGCCGGTGTCGTAGCTTACGGTTCTGCTACCACTTTGGGTGGTGCTGACTACAAGGTTCCCGCTGCTGGTCCCGAGGGTACTAACGGTAACGCACTCGCTATGGTAGGTGTATGGACGGGTACTGTACAGTATGTTCAGAACGTTACCTTGCCCGCTGGCAAGTACACTATGACTGTTCCCGTATACAACACTGCAGGTACTACTGCATTCGTTAAGAACCTCATCGGTGTAACATACGGTGAGACTGAGAACTTCGCTACCACTACCAACTATACTGTTGGCAAGTGGATTGACGAGACTGTTGTCTTCGAGCTCGCTGAGGAGACCGAGGTAACCGTATCACTCGGTTACGTGGGTGCAAACGTTGGTTCTGGTGGCGCTCAGCACCTCTTCGTTGACTGCGTGAAGATCGAGCCCTACGATGAGCTCGCTGTGGCTAAGACCAACGCTATCGCTGCTCTGCCCGTTGCTGACGAGTCTATCTTTACTCCCAATGTTGAGGACGTAGAGGATGCTAAGGCTGCCATCGAGGCTGCTGCCAGCGTTGAGGATCTGGAGGCTGTCGTTGCTTCTATCGATCTGGCTATCCCCGCTCTCAATGGCGAGTACACCATCAAGAACGCTAACGGTGACTTCTACCTTGGCGAGGCTAAGCTTTCCGCTGCTCCCGTCAACGGAACCTTCGAGGCTGCTGAGGGTGGCTTCAACATCAAGGTTGGCGAGGTATACGTTAACATGGCTGGTAACAACAACTGGTCAATGAACGCTACCGAGACCGCTACCACCGCTTGGAACTTCAACCTGGCTGACGGCAAGTACACCATCCAGGGTCCCAAGGGTATGATTGGTACCGATGCACTGGAGGATGGCGCTGCCACCTACGGTAACAAGGCTGCTGGCAACAACGGTCTTTGGATCATCGAGGAGGCTGTTGCTCCTATCGAGATCACTCCTGCTCTCATCTTGGGTGAGGAGGAGATCGCTCTGTTCAACGGCCGTGATGCTTCTGTTGAGATGGCCGAGGCTATCAAGGTTGACTTCGTGAATGGCGCTGCTGTTCGTTCAGGTGCCTACTATATTAGTGAGGTAGGTTATGATGAAGAGGGTGAGCCTTACGCCGATGTGATTACTGGTGGCGAGCTGAGCATTAACGGTAACGGCTATGCTGAGTTCGAGGAATTAGTTAAGTTCGAGCAGGGCAAGCAGTACCAGTTGAATATTAATGTATATGGTGTAACTGAGTCAGCTGAGGGTGACGACAACTTCAGTGTTCCCACTCCCATCGCAACCTTCTCTTGCATGATAAATGGTGCTTATGTGGCTCCTATCGAAATCACTCCCGCACTGATCAACGGTGAGGAGGAGATTGCTCTGTTCAACGGCCGTGATGCATCTGTTGTGATGGCTGAGGCTATCAAGGTTGACTTCGTGAATGGCGCTGCTGTTCGTTCTGGTGCCTACTATATTAGTGAGGTAGGTTATGATGAAGAGGGTGAGCGTTACGCCGATGTGATTACTGGCGGCGAGCTGAGCATTAACGGTAACGGCTATGCTGAGTTCGAGGAAGTAGTCAAGTTCGAGCAGGGCAAGCAGTACCAGTTGGATATTAATGTATATGGTGCAACTGAGTCAGCTGAGGGTGACGACAACTTCAGTGTTCCCACTCCCATCGCTACCTTCTCTTGCCTGATCAACGGTGCTTATGCTACTTTGGAGGCTGGCCAGTACTACATCATGGAGAACGAGTCTGGTTTGTTCCTTTCAAACGGTGCTAACTGGGGTACTCGTTCAGTACTCTTCGGCAACGGTATCTGTTACAACGTAGAGCTTGGCGAGGACGGCAAGTACACCTTGAAGTCTGGTATCAAGAACGAGAATACCGCACTCCGTCCC